>JBIOUG010000083.1:0-85377 GCA_044866775.1 Thermoanaerobaculia bacterium
CCATGAGACACCCTGTGTCAACCCCCTTTGGGTCAGCCGGCCTGTTGAGGTTGTTGGAGAAGGTGTTTGGCCGCGCCATGCCGTGCGGGGTCGTAGGGTTGTTGGTCGCGCCAGCAGCGCCAGAGCACGCGGATCCATGCTCGGGCGAGGATGCGGGTGGCGTGGGGGTGATCGCAGCCGCGGTCGCGAGCGCGGGAGTAGACCTGTTGGGCCCATGGGCTGGCATGTCTGGAGTTGTCGGCCCAGGTGGTGAGGGCACTGCGCAGGCGTTTGTTGCAGGCCCAGCGGAAGGTCACTCCGCGGCTCTTGCCGGAGGCGTGGGTGACGGGTGCGACGCCGGTCTCGGCGGCGAGTTGATCTTCAGTGGGGAAGCGCTTGGGGTCGTCGCCAAGCTCGGCCACGATCTGGGCGGCATTGACCTTGCCAGCACGCGGGAAGGACATGACGAGTCGGCCGGTGGGCAGCTGGGCCACGGTGTGTTCGACCGCGGAAGTCAGCCGCCGGATGCGTTGCACGAGCGTGGAGAGGACGCCGACGAGGTCGAGCACGGCTTGGCCCTTGGCTTCCTCCTCCAGGGGTCCGGCCAGTCCGTGGGGGGCGGAGCGGAGGCGTTCGAGCAGCTCGGCCGGGTCACGCCGTCCGGAGTAGGCGTTTGTGGCCAGGAAGGCCGCGAGACGCTTGGGGCCGAGGCTACGGCCGCGCCCCGGCGTGGGGTAGCGCTCGAGGAAAGCCAGGGCGATGGGCGAGTCGATATCGGCAAAGAGGACTGCGGCGCCGGGCCAGAAGCTTTCGAGCAAGGCTCGGAGCTGGTTGGCGAGCGCGACGCGCTCGGCGACGAGGTCATCGCGGCTGCGCACCAGCGCGCGCAGGGCTCGAACCTCATCGGAGAGGGGCTTCAGAGGTCGGAAGCGATGGCCGTCGGTGCGCAGGACATCGGCGAGGATGTAGGCGTCGCCGGGGTCGCTTTTGCCGCCGGCGGCCCGGTAGCGGGGTCGGCAGGCCTTGAGCTGGTTGGGGTGGATGGGCACGACCGGGTGGCCGACGTCGACGAGGGTGTCCACGACGAGGCCGCTGGGCCGTTCGATGGCCACGGGAAGCTGTTGTGGTGGGGCGATGCCTGCGAGTTGCGCGAGCAGTTTGCGGAGCCCCTCGGCGGTGTGCTGAACCTCGAACTGGGCGACGATCGCCCCGCGGTCGTCGATCACGCAGGCGGCGTGCGCCGCGCTTGCCCAGTCCAAGCCCACGGAGTAACCCATCGGCAACCTCCTTCGTCGGCTATGGTCTCCGGTGCCGGGAGGTCTTGCCGGTCGCTCACTGGTCGGCGCTCCGGGGGCTGCGTCTCGAACGCCTTACGCCCCGTGGCGCGACACCCTGTGGCCGGTCGGGACCTCCCGGTCTCTGCGAGGGGGCGGGTCTCATGTGGGCTGTCGAGCAGCAAGCGAACTTGGCCTTCCTCGCAGAGGCACGGGAGAGGGGGCGCTGTAGCTCGCTGCTCGCGATCTACAGCGCCTAAGACCACGAGGGTACGGCAGTGAGCGATCTCGTCCTCATCGTCGACGACGAGCCCGGGATCCTCTCGACCCTCGCCGGGATCCTGAGCGACGAGGGCTACCGCACCCTCGCCACCCAGAGCGGCGCCGAGGCGCTGCGGCTCTATCAGGAGTCGCGCCCCGACGTCGTCTTCCTCGACGTCTGGCTGGCCGACCGCGACGGGCTCGAGACGCTGCAGGCGCTGCGCGAGAGCGATCCGGGCGCGGCGGTCATCATGATGTCCGGGCACGGTACCGCGGCGACCGCCGTCAAGGCGATCAAGATGGGGGCCTTCGACTACCTCGAGAAGCCCCTCTCCTACCGCCGCGCCGTCGACGCGGTGGCGGGCGCGCTGGCGATGAAGCGGAGCCTGGGCGGCGAGCAGGGCATGGTCGCGCCGCTCGCGCACGCGCCGGCGCGCGCCGAGGAGCGCCAGCTCGAGCCGCCGCCGCCGCTGCCGCAGCTCCGCACCACCCGCCGGCCGCAGCGCACCATCCGCCACAGCAGCGTCATCTACGGCCTCGGCCTCCACTCCGGCGGCCGCACCGGCATGGTCATCCAGCCGCTGCCGCCCAACACCGGCATCCATTTCGTGACCCTGCCGGCCGGCGCCGAGATCCCGGCGCACGTCCGCGCGGTCGCCGACACCGACTACGCGACGACGCTCTCGCGCGACGGCGAGAGCGTGCGCACCGTCGAGCACTTCCTCTCGGCCCTTCACGCCGCCGGCGTCGGCAACCTGCTGATCAAGGTGCACGGCGAGATCCCGGTCCTCGACGGCTCGGCGCGCGAGTTCTGCGCCCGGTTGGAGGAGATCGGCGTCGTCGACCAGCCCGAGCCGGCGCAGGAGCTGGTCATCGATCGGCGCTACGAGGTCGGCGGGGCGGGCGAGAAGCGCCTGGCGATCGAGCCCTGCGACGGCTTCGCGGTGTCCTATCTCCTGCGCTATCCGCCGCCGGTCGGCGAGCAGAGCTACGACTTCACGCTGACCGACTTCGCGAGCTACTGCGCCGAGATCGCCCCCGCCCGCACCTTCGGCTTTCTCAAAGACCTCAAGATGATGAACGAGCTCGGCCTGGGCTCCGGCGGCCGCCTCGACAACTTCATCCTGGTCGGCGAGGACGAGGTCCTCAACACCGACCTCCGCTTCCCCGACGAGTTCGCCCGCCACAAGATCCTCGACATCATCGGCGACCTCTACCTGCTCGGCTACCCGATCCGCGGCAAGGTCACGGCGCGGCTGACGGGGCACCGCGACAACATCGCGCTGCTCAAGGCGATCGCTGCGGGGGCGGGGTAGGAGAATCCTTCCGCGGATCAACTACCGCGCCGGATGAGCTTCGCGTAGTCATCGTGCGCGCCGATCCAGATCCAGACGTAGTCTTCGCCATCCTCGGTCGCAAGCGCCCGATGGCTGAGTCCAACCCGCACCGACCAGAACTCCCCGACTCTCTTGAAATGAAGTGACGGGTGGCGAGGGTCTCGCTTGAGGAGATCGAAGTTTCGGCTGGCCAGCTCTCGTATCGGCTTCGGCAGGTTCTCGTAGCAGCGCCAGAAGCGCGGATGCGTGCGGTGCATGCTCTTAGAGGTCTTTCAGCTCTCCCTTGGCCTTCGCCTGCCGAACCTCGTCGAGCAGAAAATCGAGGTTGCCGGCGGCCGAGTCCCGCTCGATCTCGGCGTCCCACTGCTTCCAGTCCTCTTCCAGGAACCATTGCCGGAGGCGCGCGAAGTCGTTTGGACCTAGAGCTCTGATGGATTCCTGGATCTTCTCGACTTCCGTCATCACTGTGACTCCCGGCGGGCGGCGGATACCTTGATGCCTGGGGGGTACGCCGCTTACGGGACAGTGTAGTACAGCGCGCCGACGCCGTCGAGGAGCGCGAGCGGCCTCGGCCGGCATTGGTCGGTGAACTGCCACCGCACCTTCTCCGAGTGCCCGCAGCCGCTCGGCGTTAATCCGTGGTCGACAGTGTTGTTTTGATTTCCACCCTCACTCCCTCCGGCCGCTTCTCGGCTTCTTCTTTGACCTCGGACATCGGAAATTCCTCCTTCCCGTCACGGCTGGTGAGTTTGCTGTTCTTGATCCTGGAACCGGAGGACCGGTTCTCGGACGCCTTGAGTGGCCAGAGGTTCTCGAGCCTGTTTTCGCCTCCGACCTGCATCTCCAGAACGTGATCGGCGTCTCTGTCCTCACCCTTGGGTGAGAATCCGTAGCGGCGCAGCAGCCCGTTGAGGAGCCCTCCTCCCTGGGTCGAGCCTTTCTTGAGCCAGAACCTCTTGCCAATGTGGATCCGCCACCCCTCTGCGATGCCGATTTCTCCGTCGCCTCCGGGTGTCGCCTTGGGCTGGTGCGGACGGTACTCTTCGATCTTCGTGGCTTTGCCCCAGCGCTCCTGCTCGTCTCTCTCGAGGGAGATCCAGATCTCGGCCTTGGTTCTGCTGTCGACCTTCGCCTTCTCGAGCACTGTCTGCTCGATGGGCTTCTTGGAGGGGGGTCCGAGGTAAAGCGTGCGATAGCCTTCGCTCCCCCGCTTCGGCCAATCCAGCAGGAGCGGATTCTGCTCGGTTCCGAGGTCTCGTGAGAGTCCCTTTCCTTCCTTCGTTTCCCCTTTCTTCTTCTTGCCCGGGCTCGCCACGTAGTCGTAGTCCCAAGTACCGCCGCCGTCGACTACGGCGATCGATTTGAAGATCGGATGCTGCTGTCGGACCTTAGTCGCCACCTGCTCGGCCTCCTTGCGCGACAACCCGCCACCCTCGAGATACTTCTGCTCCTCTTGATCGATCGCCGCCAGGCCCGCGTCCACCTTGGCGTCGTGCTCCGGATCGCCGGTCGCGGGAGTGGGCGGCTCGTCCTTCTTCTTGCCGAGCTTGGCCACGAATGCGCCGGCCGCCTTGACCAGCTTCACCGCCTTATGGATGACCCAATCGATGGCCTTGTTGATGGGTGCCCGGATCTTCTGCAGGATCTCGCGGATCTTCTCCGAGAGCCCGCCAAGGCCGAGCAAGCTCGCGAGGAAGCCGATGACGACCGGGATCGTCTTGGCGAGCGCGTTCTCTATTGCCGCAGCCGCCGCGGTGAGGGTTCCCGCGGCGATGGCGGCCAGCGAGTCGATGATGGCGTTGACCAGGGCCAGGACCTGCGACCCCCGCGTGACGAAGAACATCACGACGTCGTAGATCGCCTTGCACGCCTTGATGAACGCCGCCACCGGGTTGAGCAGCCCGATGAGCCAGGTGATGCCGGCCATGATGACGCGCTCCATGACGAAGGACTTGATGCCCTCCATCACGGTCTCCTTGAGCTCGGTGAGCTTGTCCTGGATGAAACGCCAGAGGCCGGCCGGCCCCTCGGTGACGAGGATCTTGAACACCTCGGCCACCTGCTCGAGCCGCGCGACGACGGTCTCGCCGACGATCGCTACGGCGCGCGCCCTAATGTTGGCGTAGGTGAGGCCGAGGACCTGGAGGATGAGGCCGAGGATGCCTTTGAGATCGAAGGTCTCGGGCACCTGGATGCCCGCCTCGGCGAGGGCGCCGAAGAGCCAGGCGAGCAGCCCCTGTTTGAGGTGCGCGCCGAGGTTGGACATGAAGTTCGACAGCCCCAGCTTGACGCCGCCGACGAGGTTGCCGAGGAACCCGATGGGATCTTCGAGAATGGTGCCGACCACGGCCGCCGCCCGGGCGAGCACGCCGAGCAGCATGTTCTTGAGCTCGAGGATGGTCTGGATGACGCCGGCAACGGCCTCCCGTGCTTTGTCGACGAGGCCGCGGTTGGCGGCCTTCAGCTCCTCGACGCGGGCGTCGACCGCCTGCAGGTTCTCGACGTACTTCTGGGCCAGCGACTCGACGAGCTGGCCCTGCTTGTCCTCGACGCTCTGCTCGAGGGCGTCGAACTTGTCCTGGATCCCTTCGGCGGCCTCTTGCCCGACCTGCTGGAGGGAGAGCGGGAGAGCGGAGACGTAGTCCTGGACCTGCCGGCGGCCGCCGGCAATGAGACTCTTGGCCCCGGTCAGCGCCACTTCGACGGTGCCGGCGATTTGATCGATCACGCCATCCATCTGGCGGACGTAGAGCGCGCGGCCCTCGACATAGAACTGATTGACTTCGGCGGGCAGGCCCTTGAACAGGTCCTCGACCCACCGCCACTTACCGCGAAGGCCGCTGTAGCGCCGCTCCTTGTAGTCCTCCATCCGGTCTTTGACGTGATCTTCGAACGCCCGACGCGCGGCCTCGGCGCCGCGGTCGAAGATGCCGCTGACGTCCGTGTCGAGCCGGGCGAGGCGAGCTTCCACCTGGCGCTTGGTCTCTTGATAGATCCCCTCGATGCGGCGGGCGATCTCGGCGCGCTTTTGCTCGTCGGCGGCCTTCGCGCCGCGCTGCCGGCTGCCCACCTGGGCAAGGAGCGCGGCGCGGGCGCCGTGCATGGCCTGCGTCTGCCTGCCGGCGGCGGACTGCGCCTGGCCCTGGGCGCCGGCGAGGGTGACCTGTTCGTCGGCCCGGTAGGCGGCAGGGGCCGCTTGCGCGTTGGCCTGAGCCTCCCGCTTCGAGCCGGCGGCAGCCTGGAAGTCGGGCTCGTTCGAGCGCTCGAGCTGCGCTTCCGTGACGCCGCCCTCGGCCATTGTCTGGTCGAGGCCCTGGCTGGCTGCGGCCATGGGAGCCTCGACCTCGGCGGCGGTCTTGGGCTTGGGGGCGGCTGCGGCGGCGCCGAGGTCGGGTGGCGGCGGTCCCGGGTCGGTGGGCGCGAGCGGCGTGACCGGCTTGGGCCGGAAACCACTCGGGCTGGGCGATTCCTGCGCGGCTCGTTGGATGGAGCCCTGAGCCTTCTCCTTGCCTTCGGCCACCTTGGCGGTGACGGCGCTCTTGACCTCACCGGCCTTGCCGCTCTGCTGGAGCTCCTCTGCCTCCTTGAGGTTGCTCGCCGTGACGGCGGTGATTTTCGTCCGCAAGGCGGCCTTGAAGGCCTCGCGGTCGAAGGCCCCCGGCTCTTGCGCGTCCATCTTCGCGACCTGGGCGCCGGCGGCCTGAGCGGCGACCTCGTTCGGCGGGCCGGCGGCGGCGGCCTGGGCCGCCGCCGCGGCACCTCGGGCGGGGCCATGGCTCTTCTTCTCGCGGGCCACGCCGGCGGCCCGCGCCACGACCGCTTGAAACGCGGGGTCCTCAGCGGGCGAGGTGGGGGCCCTCTCGGCCGGCTCGGCCGGCGCGGCCGCCGGGACTGCGGCAACCGGAGGCTCCGCCGCCGGGGCTACAACTGGGGGTTCCACCGCCTCGGATGGCGCGGGGGCTTCCGCGAGACTCGATGGAGCTGCTGGAGCGAGAGCTGTCGGAGCTGGGGCTGTCAGAGCAGAAGCAGAGGCAGCAGCAGCGGCTGGAACGGGCCGGGAAACGGCCTCGCCTTCCATCGCGGGTGGAGCCAGCGGCGCCGGGGCCGGCTTCTCGGGCTCGGTGCCCCCCGCACCCTCGGGCTCTTCGAGCGCCGGCCCTGCCAGCGCCACCGCCCGCGCCGGTGCGGCGGCGACGGCGACCAGGGAGGCGACGGGCGGTGCCCCGGCGGAGGTGGGCGCGACGAGCGGCTGCGGGGCGGCTTCGAAGGCGCGCGACGCCGTCGTTGGAGTCGCTTCCGGGGCCATCTCGCCGGCGGGCGGAGGCGCGGCCGGCAGGCGCTGCCCGGCCGCCGGCGTCGCCTCGTGGATGGCGAGGCTCGCCTGCTCGCCGGCCGGTGGGGCCGGAGCAGGGGTCGCGGCGGGAGCTGCGGTTGGCGCGCCGGGCGCCGGGGCATTGCGCGCCTCCTCGCGCGCCGCGATCAGGCGGCCGACGGCGCGGTTGCCGGCAGTGCGCTGCAGGGCGAGGAGCGGATGGAGCGGGCCGCGATGGGCCGGGGCCGGGCGCGGTCCGGGCAGCGTGCGGCCCGGCTTCGCCGGTCCGGCCTTGGCTGGCGCTTCCCGCGGCATGGCTCCTCCGAGCCGTCGCCCCGCCGCCCTCAGACGCCCGCAGCGGCGGCGCCGGCGCTCACTTGCGGGCGGTCTTCCGGGCCGCCGCGACGAGGGCCTTGGCGCGCGCGGGGTCCTCGAGACCGAGCGCTTCGGCCACCTTCTTGGGGCTCGCCGCGGCCAGCGCCGCCGCATCCTCGATCCCCGCCGCCTCGAGCTTGCCGGCGCGGGCGGGGCCGATGCCCGCGACCTCGGTGAGCGGGACGCTGCTCCGCTGCGGCTCAGGGACCGGGGGCCGCTCCCGCGCCGTCTCGCCGCTCGGCGGAATGAACTCGCTCTGTGTCGTCTCGTCCCGCGGCCCCAGCGTGCCGCCGCCGCCGATGTCCTTGCCGGCGATGGCGAACCAGCAGACGCGGATCGCTCGCGGAGCCGTCTGCCGCGCGGACTCCGGCACGTAGATCTGGATGTGGAACTCGGTGGAACTCACGGTGGAGCTGTCGGGAACCAACGCCCGCAGGTAGATGGGCGGCTGGTCGATGTCGAAGCTCGAGCCGAAGGCGAAGAACGGCCCGTCCGTGACGCCGATGGCCCGCGGCTGCCGCTCGGCGCCCAGGTAGACGCAGAAAGGGGTGCGCGGCGCGAAGCCCGATTGCACGTTACGGTGCGTCGTGAGCGGGACGGTCAGCGGGATGTTGACGATGCCGACGTTGACGCCGCCGCCCGCGGTTCCGTCCTTGCCGTCTGCCCCGGCCGGTCCCTGCGGCCCCTGCGGTCCCTGTGGTCCCTGCAGGCCCTGGAGTCCCCGCGGCCCTTGCGTCCCCTGCGGTCCCTGCAGCCCCTGGATTCCCTGGACTCCTTGGATTCCCTGCAGCCCCTGGCTTCCCTGCGGCCCCTCCGGCCCCTGCGGCCCGATCCGCCGCTCGGCGCAGGTCAGGAGGTCGAAGAGGAGGTCGTTGCCGTAGACGAACGACCGCTGCGGGAAGGGATCGAGCGTCTTGATCTCGAGCGCCGCGCCCGTGCCCTGGAGCGTGACGAGGGCCAGGGGGACGCAGTGATCGTCGCCGGCGCACTCGCGGCAGCGCGCCTCGTCGGAGGTGAAGAATGCCTCGACGATCCGCTCGGCCACCGGGCCGGCGACGACCTCGACGGTACTGGCCGGCTCCTTGAGGGGTGGGGCAGCCTCGCCGGCGACCGCGACCTGGGCGGTGATCGTGCCCTGCGCGCTCTCCGCCTGCAGCAGGTAGGTGGTGACGGCGGGGCCCGGGAAACCGGCCGCGAGGCTGAGGCTCACGCTCACCGTGCCGGCGCCCGACCCGGAGACGCGCCGCAGCTCGCTCGCGACCTCGATCCCGGTCTCGATCGCGGTCTCGGTCCCGGTTCCGGTCCCGGTTTGGGTCCCGGCGCCAGTGCCCGACCCGGGCACGGAGGGAGCCGATGCGGGGACGGGCTTCAGCCCGCTCAAGGTCTCGGTCACGGTCACGGTGACCGCCCCCATCACGAAGGGGATCTGGATCTTCCGCTTGAGGCTCAGGCGCACCTCGAACAGCTCGCCCCCGTTGACCCATCGCGGCGTCTCGCGGGTCAGCACCCAGGCGTCCGTCTCGACCAGGGTGGCCGTGCTCCGTGCGAGGGCGCAGGCGTCTCGCCGCGGCGGCGGCGGCGCGGCG
Organism: Thermoanaerobaculia bacterium; assembly: GCA_044866775.1. Classification (GTDB taxonomy): domain Bacteria; phylum Acidobacteriota; class Thermoanaerobaculia; order Multivoradales; family UBA5704; genus DASUNQ01. The sequence goes on from JBIOUG010000083.1 coordinate 9,125, forward strand.
GGGTCGACGGCGGTCAGCTCGAGCTTGTAGGTCTCGCGGACGCGGTTGTACTTGCAGGTCTCCTCGCAGCTCGAGTCGGCCGCCGGCACCGGGACCGCCTCGCGGGTGCACTCGTCGTAGGCGAGGCAGAGGCGGTAGCTCTTGGCCGGGTCGAGGTTGGCCTGCAGGCTGCTCAGCTCGACGGTCGCGTCCTCGTCGACGACGATCTCCCGCCCGCAGCAGTCGAGCGCGACGCCGGAGGTCACGCGGACGCCCAGCGCGCCGGTCTTGCTGGTGCGGAGGCCGCACAGCACTCCCGCTCCCAGAGCCAGGCGGTTCATCAGCCGGCGCTTCTCGTTGTGGAAGTCCTGCTCGTCTATGCAGTCGCGGCTGGTGAGCAGCTTGCCCGCGAAGTAGTGGTTCTTCTCCGGCGCCTTGAGCGCGCAGCCGGCGGCGGTCGGGGTCACAGTGGCCATCGCTCGTCTCCTTGTTCGGTTTCCTGCTCTGCCGGGGAGAGCCGCTGCGCGGCGGCGTCGAGGTAGCTGTCGCGCGTCAGGACGGCGCCGCTGTCGAGCCGCGGCGCGGGCCGGTTGAGGTAGGTGTTGACCTCGAGGTAGGTATGGCCGTCGAGCTGCGCCAGCGGCTCGAGGAGCCGCACTCCGGCGCAGGTGTGGGCGGGGCGCTCGGCGTCCACCAGGCGCTGGACGGCGCGCCGCTCCTCCTCGCTCCGCACCCGGGGCGGTGGGAGGAGGACGCAGAAGCAGTAGGGATCGGTGCCGTAGAGGCGCGCCAGGACGGAGCGCAGCTCGGGGTGCTCGGCGCACGCGAGCTGGAACTGCTCGACGATCAGCGGCCGGCGGCCGGTGAAGAGCTCGATCAGGTCCTGGAGGCCGGTGCGGGTGCCGCGCCGGCGGTAGAGCTCCGGCGCCCGGCGCAGCAGGGCGCGCAGCCGCTCCTCGGGCCAGGCCTCGTCGGGCGCCAGCGCCAGCCACGCGGCGAGCCAGCGCACGAAGCCGGACGGCGTGGCGGCGGGATCGAAGAGGCGCGGCAGCCGGTCGATCGTCCGCTCGATGTCGTCGAAGAGCGTCTCGAAGAGGGCGAGGAAGCGCTCGAGGAAGTCGCGGCCGGCCTCGTCCTCCTGGTAGACGGCGGGCAGGTAGCGCAGGTACGAGATGCGCGGGAACCAGGCCTCGGCGCTGCGCACCCGCGGCGCGTCGCCCCCCGCCGCCACCAGCTCGATGCGCAGGGCGAGATAGCGCCCGGGGCGACTCAGGATCAGCGCGTCCCGCGGGTTGATCAGAGCCTCGGACCACCCGGCGTTGTCGAGGAGCCGCGCCTTCTCCTGCGGGTCGCCGGTCGGCTCGGCCAGCCGCTCCTCGTACTGCCGCCGCCTGGCCTCGGTGTCCAGCACCAGATACGAGACCCTCACCTGGGCGTGGCCGGGGAGCTCGACGCCCGGTAGCCGCAGTTTGTGCCAGCGCGTGCCCGCCTCCCGGCTGTCGAGCGGCGGCGAGTAGAAGACGCCGCGCGCCGGGCCCTCCGGGGTGCTCAGGGTCTCGCGCGGCAGGAGGACGACGAGGTGGTGTGTCCCGGCCTCCCGCCGGGTGCCGGGGTCGACCAGCAGGAGGCGCTTGCCGGCGTCCACCCCCAGCGCCACCACCGCGCCGCGGTAGCCGGTGACGGCGCCCAGGTAGCGGCCGTCGGCGGCGAAGCGATGGACGAAGCGGTCGTCCTCGGCGCCGGCCGGGAGCGTGCGGCGCCCGTCGCCGACGTAGAGGGTGCCGTCGCCGTCGATCGCCAGGCCGGCGGGGAGGATGCGGAAGCGCTCGCCGTCGTCGTCGCCCGGCGCCGGCCGCCGATCGGCGGGGAAGCTCCCCGCCACCGCACCCGCCAGGGTGAGGTGGAGGATGCGCCGGCGCGGGCGGTCGAGGACGAAGAGCGAGTCGTCCGGCGCCACGGCGAGGGCGAAGCGGAGGTGGATGTCCGCCACCGGCGTGGCCTCGGCGAGGGTCAGCTCGGCGGATTCGATGCGGCGCAGGAGGCGGCCGAGAGGGCCGAAGACCGCGATCGCCAGCCGGGCGCCCGCCGGCACGACGGCGGGCTGGCTGGAGGATGGGGCGGGGAGGTCGAGAGGGATCAGGGCGTAGAGGCGCCCGCGGCGGCGGTTCGTCGCGAGGTCGATGGGCAGGAACGGCACGCCGAGGCCGAGGGGGTAACCCTGGCCGTCGTGGTCCGCGGTCGCGGACCAGAGGACGCGCCAGGCGCCCTCCTCCAGCGCCACGATGCGCTGCGCCGCCGCCTCGGGGTCGGCGACGAAGAGGGTTCCCGGGAGGTAGGCGACGGCGCGCGGACGCTCGAGGGTGAGGCCGGGCGCGGCGGTGCGCTCCAGCCGGTTGGCGCCGCCGTCGTAGTCGTAGAGGGCGCCGGTGGCGGCGGCGGCGAGGAAGGCCGAGCCCGGGCAGCGCCCCGGCGTCAGGTCCACGAAGCCGAGCGGGGCGCTCGCCGGCGGCGCATCGGCGCGGACGTGCTCGACGGCCGGCTCGAGCTCGAGCCCGGCATCGGAGGTGCGCAGGCGCCAGGCGAAGCCGCGGCGCCAGTCGGCGGCGCGGTTGAGCGCCAGGAAGGAAGGGCGCTCCGGCCCGCAGCCGGTCATGGCGCACCACGCGGCGCGGCGCACCGCACCCGGCACAGGTCGTGGCGCTCGACGAAGCCGAGGCGATGGTCGCCGGCGCAGACCAGGCTGCGCGGCGGGATGAGGACGCTGCCGCGGGCGTCGCGGGTCACGCCCTCGCCCTCGGCCCGCAGCGCGACGCGCTCGACGCAGTCCACCCCCTCGACGTGCTCGAGGACCTCGTGGATCTCCGAGACGTAGACCGGCCGGCCGAAGGGCCAGCCGTCGCCGGCGGGGCCGCCGCGCAGCGGATGGAGGAAGCGGTCGAGCGCCGCCAGGGCGCGGCCGCGCACCGCCTCCCGGCCGGCGCCGGGGAGGAGCGCGAGGTCGGCCTCGACGCCGACCCGCACGTAGTCGGGGCCGACGACGTGGAGGCGGGTGGTGAGCAGGCGGTGGCGATCGAGGTGGCGGCAGACGGTGTGCAGGAAGCCGCGGTTCGGGGTGGGCTTGGCCGACTCGCTGTAGGGGACGACGACGACCGTGACCGCCGCCGGCGTCTGGCTCTGCGGATAGCCGGCGAGGGGCGGCGAGAAGAGCGGCAGCGACCAGGCGCGGGCGACGCGCAGGCCGGGGGTGGCCTTGGCCAGGGTCTCGAAGTCGGGGTCGGTGACCGCGCGCCACGGCGTGCGTAGCTCCTGCCGCAGGCGGACCTGCGCGTCCTCGAGGCTCTCCGGGTCGGCGCCGCCGCTCGCCGCCGCCGGCAGGGTGAGCGTCAACGTCTCGCTGCCGAGCGGAGACGGGTCCGCCACCAGCTCGACCGCGGCGCCGGCGGCGACGTTGCCGCGCCGCCCGCCGCCGAGGCGTAGGGCGAGGATGCGGAGGTTGTCGCCCGTCGCGGCGGGCAGCGGCAGCCCCTCACGCCCGTCGCCGAAGCGGATCTCGCCGCTCGCGGGGTCGAGCTGGAAGTGCGGCGAGCCGGGGCCCGAGGCGGCGAAGTCGTCCACCCTCTCCCAGTCGCGCCAGCTCCCGTCCGGGCCCTCGCGCACCTGCAGGCGCAGCTCGGCCACCGGCGTCTCGTCCAGGCGCAGCACCTGGTGCGGCAGCGCGTCGCCGCGGCCGAGGAGGCGGCGCGACGCGAAGGCCGGTAGGCAGGAGATCAGGCGGACGCCGCCCTTGCCCGCCGGCGGCGGCGCGGCGGCGAAGTGGATCTCGACGCCGTCGCTCGCGACCGTCACCCTGCCGCGGTCGCGCCAGAGGCCGTCGGCCTGGCGCACCTGCACCTGATGCCTGCCAGTGAGGGCGAGAGCGCTCGGGTCGGGCACCGGCAGGCTCGGTTCCCCGGTGGCGTCGAGCTCCAGCACCTCGCAGAGGGTCTCGCCTTCGACGGCCGGCACCGCCCCCAGGCGCACCGCCGTCAACCGCGGCGGCAGCTCGTAGCCGGGCTCGACGACCGTCGCCCGCAGCCAGAAGCGCTTGGCCGCCGGGTCGCGGGGCCGCGGCAGCGCGCTGCCGGCGATCTCGCGCATCCGCGCATCGCCGGGGCCGCGGCAGCGCAGGCGGCCGGAGAGCGCGAGCATGCGGGTCTCGTCCTCGCGCACCTCGAGCGGCCGCCAGTCGTCTTGCCCGGCGGGATCGCCGGCGCTCGCGGCGCCGTAGAACTCCCAGGCGAGGCTGGCCGAGGGCTCGATCTCGGGCGGCTCGTCGCCGTGGGCGCCGCGCGCGACCGGGTCGCCGTCCGCGTCGCGGTAGTCCTCGAAGAGGGTGAAGTCGAGGCTCAGCTCGGCGGCCGGGAGGGCGGCGTCGAACCCGAGGTAGAGCCGGCTTCCCGCCTCGGCCTCCGCGCCGAAGGCGAAGAAGGAGAGGCCGGCGCCGGCGTGTGCGGCGGTCTCGTCCAGCAGACCGGCGCGCGAGGAGCTGACGATCTGGGCGAGCTTGACCGGGGCCACGGTGACGGACTCGGCGGTCTCGAAGCGGACGTCGCCGAGCCGCAGGCGGCTGCCGCGGGGCAGGCGCACCGGGGCCGGCGGCGGCGCGTCCGCGGCGCGGTCGGGGAAAGCGGCGGCGACCGTCGCCCGCGCCGGCAGCGCCGGGCGCGGCGGCACGCCGAGCAGGGCGAGGAAGGCGAGTCGGCTCTCGCTCCGCACCTGGTCGAGATAGAAGCGCTGCATCTCGGTGAGCCAGGCGAAGAGCTCGACCAGGGTGACGCCGGGGTCGTGCCGGTTGTGGTCGGTCCAGGCCGGAGCGCTCTGCGGCGCCCGGCGCAGGGCCTCCGCGACCATCTCCTCGAAGGTCCGGTCGTCCAGCACGGGCTTGGGCAGCGCCATCTCGCGGTCTCCCCCTAGCCGGGCAGCCGGCTCTGTAGCCGGTGATCGCCGCTATAGGCCAGCGCGTAGTCGGGAAGGGTGGCGTCCAGCGGGCGGTCGGGCGTGATGTCGATGGGCGCGCCGAGCGGCTGGCCGGCGGGTCCCACCGGCTGCAGCGTCGCGGCCAGCGCCGCCACGTGGTCGACGCCCGGCACGCCCTCCAGCTCGGCGTAGAAGTCCGAGAGGCAGGGCAGCCGCCCGAACTCCCAGCCGCGGCCCTGGTAGCCGCCGGTGAGTGGGTGGAGGAACTCGGCGAGGGCGCGGGAGGCCGCGATCTCCGCCGCCGGCGCCTGGTCGGCCGTCACCGGGACCAGCTCGGCGGTGACCCGCACCTCGACGTAGGCGGGGCCGATCACCCGCACCCGCCGCGGGAAGGCAACGACGTTGGGAGCGCGCTGGCGCAGGAAGCGCTCGACCCGCTGGCGCAGCCCCGGCGTCGGGAAGGGGCGGGGCTCCCGGCTCTCGGGCACGATGACCACGGTCACCCAGCCCGAGGTCTCGCGGCCGGCCTCGTCGAAGCGCGGCAGACAGCGGGCGCGGGCCACGGCGGGAGATGCCTCGCGGGCGAGCGCCTCGAAGTCGGCGCGAGAGACCGCCCGGCCGCGGTGGCGCAGCGCCTCCGGCGCCCGCTCGAGCAGGCGCGGCAGCGGCTCGGTGTCGGCGCCGCCCGTGGCCGCCAGGGTGTTGATCGTCGCATCGACCAGCGGGATCGTGGTGCGCAGGGCGGTGATCGTGCCGGCGGCCACGTTGCCGCGCGCCCCGCCGCCGGCGCGGTAGGTGAGGCGCACGTTGTCGCGCCCGAGCGGGGCGACGCGGCCGCGGTCGCCGTCCCCCAGCTCGATCTCGCCGGCGGCGCGGTCGATCGAGTAGACGCGGTCGCCGGGCCCGGCCAGGGCCAGGTCCTCGACCGGCCGCCAGAGGACCTCGAAGGCGAGCGCGCGCCCGCGCTCGTCGCTCCGCTGGCGCACGCGGGCGTCGGGCCGCGCCGCGAGGGCCGCCCGCTCGCCGTCGGCGAGGGTGCCCAGCTCGTCGATCCACAGCTCCTCGGCGGCGACCGGCGCCCTGGCGGTGGCGAAGCGCTGGCGCGCGAGGCCGGTGCCCGAGCCCAGGACCTCCGCTGCGATCGTCTCCCCCTGCACCGCCCAGGCGGTGTTGGGGAAGAGACCGCGCAGGCGCGGCGCCGGCGGCACGCCGCGGACGGCAGTGGAGACCAGCGACGGATGCGGCAGGTTGCGCAAGGCGTCGATCCGCGGGTCGCGCTGCGCGCAGGGGGCCGGTCGGGGCGGGCAGCCGCCGGCCGGCGCCGGCGCGGGTGCCGGCGCCACGATGCGCCGCGCCACGGCGTCCGCGGCGATGTCGCCGGCGGCGGCGACGTCGAAGGTCGGAACGGTCGGGCGTGTGGGACGCCCGGGCGGCGCCGGAGCCTCCGGGAACGGGGTGAACGGGAGGAACGGAAGAAAGGGGAGGAACGGGAACGCGCCGAAGGGCGTCCGCGGTCGCGGGCGGAAGCGGTCGTCGACGTCCACGGCGCGGATCCACCAGCCGTCGAGGCCGAAGCGGCGCTCCGCCGCCAGGTCCGGCGGCGCGAAGAACTGCACCGCGCCGCTCTCGGTGAGCCCGCGCGTCTCGTCGACGACCTCCAGTCGCGCCCACTCGGCGCCGGCGTCGCCCGGACGCCGGCGCCGGTACTGCCAGGCGATGCGCGGCCGGCTCTGCTCGCTCACCTCCTGCTCGTCGAGGGCGAAGAACAGGCTCAGGGGGCCCTTCGCGAGCGGGCGGTCGAAGCCGAGGTGGAGGGCCGGCGGCTCGGCGTCGAGGGGCACGAAGGGGCGCAGGAGGGCGGTGCCGTCCCAGGGCCGGAGGTCGAGGTTGTTGTCGGTCAGCACCGCCGCGAGCGGCACCGCAGCGGGGTCGTAGGCGATGCGCAGGGAGGTGACGACCGGCGGGTGGATGTGCTTCGTCTCGACGGTCACCACGCCGCTCGCGAGCGTGAACGTCTCCCGGCCGTAATCGCCGCTGGTGATGCGGACGCGAATCCAGCGGTTCTCCTGGCCGAGCACCTCGACCGGCTGGAGGTCGGCCGGGCAGGGGAACGTGATCTGCCGGTCGTTCCCGGCGAGCGAGAAGTTGTTCGTCGCGTCCGCCAGGCCCGGGATGGCGCGCCAGCCCTTGCCGTCCCAGTACTCCCAGGCGAGGACGAGGTCCGGGGAAGGCTTCGCGGCAGCCGGCGGTGGTGGTATCGCCGGCGGTGGGCTCAGCGGTGACTCCGGCAGGTTCGGGTCCACCTTGAGCGACACGCGCAGGGTGATCGTGGCGCCCTGCTTCGAGAACGCCTCGCCGCTCGCCAGGTAGAAGGTGTCGGCGAGCCGCGGGCGCTGGCCGAAGGGGTAGAAGGCGAGGGGCGCCGGCGTCGCCCCGAGAGCCAAGAGCTGCAGCTCGACGTCATTGGCGAAGGCGAGGTCGGGCGGCACGCCGTCGGCCGCCAGCGGCTTCACGGCCGCCGCGAGCGACGTGATCGCGACGCCGCTCAGCGCGGCGATGCCGCCCGCCCTCACCCGGCAGCGGATCCAGCGGCTCGTGACCCCGCCGATCTCGAGCTCGGCGATCGCGCCGGGCTGGCCCTTGCTCAGGACCAGCTTGTTCTGGGGGGAGCGGGCCGCGCCGAGCGGGCGCCAGTCGGGGACCTTGACGGTCTCGCCGCCGCGGATCTCCTCCGTCTCACCGGCGAAGTACTCCCAGACCACCGGGAAGGGCGGCAGGAGTCGGGGGTCGAAGGGATCGACGTGCAGCGTGATCTGCACCCGCTCCTTGACCGCGAAGAGGGTCGGATGCCCGAGGTAGAGCGCGTGCCCCTGCAGGTCCAGCCCCGCCTCGCCGGCGAAGAGGACGGCGGTGCCGCCGGCCGCGAGAGCCGGGAGGTGGTCGAAGAGCTGGTCGGCGGCGGGCGCCGCGCTCACCACGCTCACCAGCCGGGCCGGGGTGGCGACGAAGGCGGCCTCGGTCTCGAAGACCACCGGCTCGCCGCCGTCGGCCGGCGGGGCGGCGGCCTGGGAGCGGGCCGGGACGACCACCGGCTCGGCGGCACCCTCGCTGAGCACGAAGGTCAGCGGCGCACGCGCCGACTGGGCCGCCGTGCGCTGGACGCCGATCAGGTCGAGGAAGGCGAGGAAGTGCTTGTACGGCGCCTGATCGAGGCGCTGGACCGTGCCTTCGAGCAGGCCGGCGGCGATCTCGAGCAGCGCCGTGCCCGCGTCTCCCGGCGCCGCCCGCCACTCCGGGGTGTAGAACGGCCGCAGCGCCAGCGCCTCGCGCAGCAGGGCGGCGAGGTCGCGGCCGTCGAGGGTGGGGGTCCGCGGCAGCACCTAGCGGTCTCCGACGTAGAACGGGAACACCAGGTTGAACTGCGTGTTGGTGGCGCGCACGCGGTAGTCGATGTCGACCAGCAGCCGGCCGAGGTCGCCGGGGTCCGGCTGCACCTCGACGCCGAGCAGCTCGGCGCGGGGCTCCCAGTCGAGCAGCGCCTGCCGGATCGCCGCCTGCACCGCCCCCAGGTTGGTGGCGCTCATCGTCGCGAAGACGAAGTCGTGGAGCCCGCCGCCGAACTCGGGCCGCATCAACCGCTCGCCCCGGCTGGTGAGCAGCACCAGGCGGATCGCCTCGCGGATGTCCTCCTCGTGCTCGGAGAGGGCGATCGCGCCGGCGGCGTCGACCTGCACCGGGAACTTCCAGCCCCTGCCGAGGAACTCCCTGGCCATCGGCTCCCCCTAGCCCCCGATCAGCACCGTGAAGGCGCCGGCGACGATCGGCGCGCCGCAGCCGGCGGTGTCGCCCACCCGCGCCGCCGGCTTGCCGCCGACGAGGACCGTGGCGCTGCCCTTGGCGAGCGGCGTCGGCGGGTGCGAGGCCGGCGGCGGGAAGGAGCAGGTGTGGAGGTCGCCGACGGTCGCGGCCGGCGCGCCGGCGACGAGGACCGTGGGCACTCCCGGCCCGGTGACGACGCCGGGGTGGGCGGTGGGATCTCCGACGCGGGCAGCGGGCGGCATCGTGCGCCTCCTCTCAGTTGATCTTGACCAGCGCGCCCTGGATCTCCAGGGTGGCGCCGGCCTTGAGCTTGAGCGTGGTGCCGGCGTCGATCTCGATCTGCGCCGCCTTCAGGCTGAGCTTCAACTGCGCCTGGACGGCGATCGCTCCCTTGACCGAGTCGAACTCGACGCGGTTCTTCTTCGACTTGTCCTCGATCAGGATCTTTTCGGCGCCGCCGGCGTCGTCGAGCACGATGCGGTGGCCGGCCTTGGTGTGGATCTCGAGGCGCTCCTTCTTCTGCGCGGCGTTGTCGTCGAAGACCAGCTCGTGGCCGCTGCGCGAGGTGATGGCGCGGACGTTGTTCTTGCCGTCGCCGTTGTCGTAGCGCGCGGCGTCGACGCCGTTCCAGAGGACGCCGACGACGAAGGGGAAGCGCACGTCGCCGTGCTCGAAGACCACCACCACCTCGTCGTCCACCTCGGGCAGGAAGTAGCCGCCGCGCCCCTTGCCGGCCATGAACGTGGCGACCCGCGCCCAGTGGCTCTCGTCGGCGTCGGTGAGCCAGGGGAACTTGACCTTCACCCGCCCGAGCTTCTCGGGGTCCTTGTTGTTGGTGACCAGGCCGACGACGGCGCCCCAGACGCGGCCGCGCCGCGACTCGAGGCCGGTCTGGTCGGTGAGCAGGTCGAACAGCGTCATACCGCGTTCCTCGCCACGGTGAAGGCGGTGTTGTAGCCGGCGGGGCCGACGCGGTGGAGGGTCGAGGTCAGGTAGTACGCGCCGCTGAAGCGTTTGCCGAGCCCGAGCAGCTCCACGACGCGGCCGGCGCGCAGCGCCGGCTCGCCGACCGCCACGCCCTCGCCGGTGACGAACTCCATGGCGAGGTCGTTGAAGCGCGCCTTGGCGATTTGCGCCGCCTCCTGGGCGGAGCCGACCGGGTGGTCGACGACGGCGGCCTTGGCGGCGAAGAAGGCGCGCTCGGCGAGGGCGGCGCCGAGGGTGTCGCCGGCGGCCTTGGCGTCGCCCTTCTGCGCCTTGCCGGCGATCGGCTCGCGCCGCTTCGGGCTCCATCCCTGGACGGCGACCTCGCTGACCTGCTGCAGCGTGTTGAGGCGCGGCGCGAAGCTCTGCAGGGTGACGCCGTACTTCAGCGACACCACCTTGGTGCGGTCGTCGGCGGCCTTGCGGAAGGAGAGCGTGGTGCCCTGGACCTTGACCTCGTAGCGGATGCGCCGCGCCCGCTCGAGCAGGAAGTCGATGTCGCTCTGGTTGTTCTGCAGCAGGTACTCGTGCACCACCTGCGAGTCGTCGGCCTCGATCTTGAGCCCCAGCTCGCGCGCGATTTTCGCGGCGGCCTCGCTGTCCTTCATCTTGGTGAAGGAGCGGGTCTTCCGGCCGCGCCGCAGCCGGTGCAGCCGGTCGTAGCCGCGGATCGTCAGCAGCGGCGTCTCGTCCGGCGGGAACTCGGGCTCGAGGGCGGTCACCTCGCCGACGATCAGGCTGTGCAGGGACTCGGCGTAGCCGGCCTGGACGTCGACCTCGGCGCCTTCGCGCAGCAGCTCGTCCTCGGTCCACGTGAGCCGCTGCCGCTCGAAGTCCCAGTTGCTGAAGGTGACGGAGAAGACGTCGGCCCCCTCGACGTGGTGGCCGACGGTCACCTCGAGAATGTCGGCGGCGGCCGCCGCGGGCAGATCGCCGCCGCCGACCCGCACCTTGAAGTGGGGGTTGTCCTGGACCTGGGCGAACGCCGGGTCGGCCATCAGGGGACCACCGGCACCGCGAGGACGCGGCCCGGCGCGAGCAGGCGTGGGTTGTCGATGGCGTTGGCGGCGGCGAGGTGGCGCCATTCGTCCGGCCGGCCCCAGAGCGCGCCGGCGATGCCGCTCAGGGTCTCGCCCTGGCGGATGGTGCGGCTCTGGGCGGGGAAGGACTGTCCGGGAGGGTTCTGCTTCGTCTCCTTGGGCGGCTCCATCCACTCCTTGAAGCTGACGCTCAGCCGGGCGCGCACCGGAGTGCCGTCGGCGCGGAAGAGCACGAACTGCTGCTTCAGGCTCTCGAGCACCCAGTCGATGGGGGACGGCTCCTTGGTTTTCCCCCAATCGAGATGGCAGATGGGCGGCCGCATGCCTTCCTTGTCCTTGACGGTCGGGATCAGCAGCTTGGCCAGCCTGTTGGTGAGGGTGCGCACGTCACGGCCGTCCTCGTAGGTGTCGACCAGGAGCTCCAGCGCCAGCTTGCGCAGCGTGCGGCCGATGAACTGCAGCCCGGCCTTGCGCTGCACGTGCTCCTGGTCCTTCCAGGTGTTGCCGTCCTCGAGCGTGTACTCGGTCGGGTTGAACTGCACCACGACCTGATCCGCTTCCAGCCGGTTCCTGTTGCCGTCGAGCGGCGTGATGGTGAGCTTCTCGAGTGGCATCGTCGCGCTCCCTCTCAGTCCCCTACAGCCCGCGGCGCTCCCGCTCGACGAGCAGCCGGCGCTCGAGACCCGCCACCACCCGGTCGGCAAGCCGCCCCAGCTCCTCGCGGCCCGGGCGGCCGGCCGGCGGCCGCGCCGCGAGCGCGCTCCGCACCTCCTTGCGGACCAGCTCGACGACGCGCTGCTCCTCGACCGGCGCGGTGGCGGGGGCTGGCGCGGCGACCGGCGGCGGCGCCGGCGAAGGGCGGGGCGGCGCCGGGGGCGCCACGACCGGGGCGGCGAGAGGCGGCCAGGTCCGCGCCGCGGCCTCGCGGTCCGGCGCCTGCCGGACGGGTGTGAGCGCGGCGGCGGGCGGGGTGCGTTGGGGCGAGGTGCGTCCGGCCGGCGCGGATGCCGCCGGCGCCGCGCCGCGAAGCAGCACGGTTGGCGCCGCGCGTCGCGGCGCGAAGCTCGTGATCAGGGCCGCGTGAGGTCGGGCGGCGAGCGGACCTCCTGAGCGATCGATCGGGCCGGCGGCGCGAGAGGCGGTGCCCGTTCGCCGCGGCGGGAGGAGCGCTGCGGGCGGCGGCGCCGGCGCGGCGCCGGGCAGTCTGGCCGCCGGCCGCGCGGCGCCGGCGCTGCTCTCCCGGACTCGTGGTGCGCCGGCGCGCTTCCGCGCCGCGAGCGGGCGACGCAAGGCAGCGAACGTTCCAGCGACGGGACCGATCGCGGGCGGTGCAGGCATATCCCGTGGCGGCGCCGTCCCTCGCTGGACCGACGCCGTGCCTACCCCCGGCCTCGGCGACGCGGCAGCGAGGACAGCCGCTTCACGCGGGGCCTGACGGCCGGCCATCGCCGCCGGCGCGCCGCCGCCGAGAGTCACGGCGGGCGAGAGGTCCGCCGCCGGCCCCCGCAGAGCGGCTCGCCAGATCCTTGCGTCGAGCCGGTGCAGCAGATCGGAGGCGAGCGAAGAGAGCGCTCGCCTGGTGGCCGGGCCGGCCGGCACGGGAGCCTGCTGCGCAGTGTGTGCCGCACCACCTGGCAATCCTTTGCGGGCCACCGTCCCTCTCCACCCGGGCGTTGTTCGCCACCTGGAATGCGGCGGCGCGAGGGAGGCGACCGCCGCCGCGGCGCGCTCCGCTGCGGCGACCACGACGACCTGGACCGCGCGCTCCGCGCGTGACAGCCCGCGGCGGGCAACCTCGGGGCGCGGGTGAATCCTCTGCTCCGCCTGGAGCGACCGCGGCGACTGCGCCCCGCGCTCCGTCCCGGGCAGCCGCCCTGTCCCGGGTGCCCGCTCCACGAAGAGGCGAAGCGCCTCCGGCCTCTCGGCACGCGCTTGCCCTTGCCCGTGCGCCCGAGCCATGCGCAGAACCTCATCTGCCACGGCCGGCCCATCGCGCCGCGGCGCGATCTCCCGCACGATCTCCCGCCGCGTGCGCTCGCGGACGAGCCGCGTCTCGATCCGTTCGCCGGGCCCGGCGCGATGCGGGACCAACGAAGGCGGCAGGTGAAACGCCAGGTGGACTCGAGTGCTCATCGCCCCCCGCCATCGTCGCCAGACGCCCGGCAGGCGGTGCACCCGCGCGAGCGGGCCGCCAAGGCTCGTCGCGGGCCGCAGCCCGGCGAGCGGTCGGTGTCGCCGCAGCACCGCGCGGGCGAAGGCGAGCGCGCTCGGGCGCCGCACCGCGCGGCGGGACAATTCGCCCGGCCTCACGGCCGCTCCTCCCCGAGCAGGTCGGCGTAGGGCTCGAAGTCGGCCGGCAGGCAGAGCTGGCCGCTCTTGGCCAGCTCGCGGCGGGTGGCGCGCAGGACGTGCTCCATGCGCACCTCGCCGCTCGCCGCGGCGGCGAGGAAGGCGGCGTGGAGGGTGATGTTGCGGATGCTGCCGCCGGTCAGCTTGAAGCGCCGCGCCAGGAAGTCGAGGTCGACGCCGGCGGCGAGCGGCGTCTCGGCGGGGAAGAGCTGGCGCCAGAGGCGGCGGCGCAGCCCTTCGTCGGGCAGCGGCAGCTCGATCACGAAGCGCAGGCGGCGGGTGAAGGCCTCGTCGATGTTCTTGCGGAAGTTGCTGGCGAGGATCACCACGCCCGGGTGCTCCTCCATGCGCTGCAGCAGGTAGTTGATCTCGATGTTGGCGTAGCGGTCGTGGGCGTCCTTGACCTGCGAGCGCTTGCCGAAGATGGCGTCGGCCTCGTCGAAGAACAGCATCGCGTGGCTCGCCTCGGCCTCCTGGAAGATGCGGGCGAGGTTCTTCTCGGTCTCGCCGATGTACTTGCTGACGACGGCGGAGAGGTCGATGCGGTAGAGGTCGAGGCCGAGCTCGGCGGCGAGGATCTCGGCGGCCATCGTCTTGCCGGCGCCCGAGGGGCCGACGAAGAGGGCGGAGATCCCCTTGCCGCGGGCGAGCTTGCGCTCGAACCCCCAGCGCTCGAAGACCTGCCGGCGGTGGCGGACGTGGGCGCAGACCTCGCGGAGCTGAGCCAGGCGGTCGGCCGGCAGCACGAGGTCGTCCCAAACGTAGAGCGGCTCGATCCGCCGCGCCAGGGCGGCCAGGCCGCCGCCGGCCTGGGCGCGGCAGGCGCGGTCGAGGTCGGCGGCGGCGACGGCGCCGGGCCCGTCCGTGCCGAGAGCGGCGCGCTGGCGGGCCTCGGCGACGGCGCGGTCGATGCGGCCGGGAGTGAAGGCGAAGCGGTCGGCCAGCAGGTCGAGGTCGGCCTCCGGGCCGGGGCGCACGCCGTGGCGACGCAGCGCCGTCTGCCAGAGGGCGCGGCGGGTGGCGGCGTCGGGCGCCGGGAAGTCGATGCGCAGTGGCGCGGCCTCGCCGCCGAGCGCCGCCGGCCACGGGCGGGTGCTGCCGAGGACGACGGGGACGGCGCAGCCCGCGAGGGCCTCGAGCAGCTCGCGGGCGCTCCCTGCCGCCGGCTCGTCGAGCAGCGACTCCGCGCCGTCGAGGTAGAGGGCGCAGCCGAGCAGCGTCGCCTCGCGCCTCAGGCGGCCGGCGAGCGACCGCAGGCCGCTCCCCTGGGCGAGGAGGGCAGGGACGTCCGCCGCCAGGAGCCCGAGCCCCGCCTCGGCGGCCAGGGCCTCGGCGGTGAGCCGCCGGCCGGCGCCGGGCTCGCCCTGGAAGACGAGGCGCAGAGGCGTCCCGCCGGCCGGTCGGGCACGGACCAGGCGGCGCAGCGCGGCGCCGAGACCGGCGGGCAGCGTCAGCTCGCCCAGCGCGGCCCGCGGCGCGGCGCGGCGCGCGAACGGGGCGAGGCGCTCGTCGAGGCCGTCGTGCTCGAGCAGGAAGGCGACGATGCGGTCGTCGGCGCGCAGCGGCCGCGACGGGAACGGCGCCTCCTCCTCGCCGGCCGCCCAGACGAGGAGGCCGTGGCGGAGCAGCGGCGCGGCGGCGCTCAGGCGGGCGCGCAGCGCGAGCCGCTCCTCCCGCGCGGGGGCGAGCAGGGCGAGGATCAGACCGGCGGTCGGGCGGCGGCGGGTGACGTCGTCCTGCAGGTAGGCGTAGAGCGTCTCGTAGCGGCCGTCGATCTCCGGCGCCAGGCAGAACAGCAGGGCGTCGACGTCGAAGGGGGTGAGGGCGAAGCGCCGGGCCAGCTCGGCGAGCGGCAGGCGGATGCCGGCGCCGCGGGCGGCGGCGGCGTGGCGCGCCAGGTCCTCCTCGGCCGCGGCCAGCGCCGCGCGCAGCGGCCCCTCGGCGTCGGGCGCGCCGGCCTCGGCCGTCCCGGCTGCCGGCTCGCACAGGCGGCGGATCTCCTCCTCGGAGACGTAGAGGCCGCGGAAGGCGTTGAACTCGACGGCGGCGGGATCGCCCCGCCGGCGCGCCGCCGCCAAGCGCAGCAGCAGGTCGACGCGGTCGAGCGCCGCGAGCAGGTGCTCGCGCCCGCCGGCATAGCCCGCCGCGGGCGGCGCCGCCGCGACGGCGTCAACGGCTTGCATACTGCTCCCCGGCCGCGGTGACGCGGCTGGTGCGGTCCGCCCTCGCGGCGTCGATGAGCACGATCCGCACCGCGTAGCAGACCGACAGGCGATAGGGCTGATTGAAGGCGTTCCAGATGCGGGTGAGGTCCTCGACGCCGCAGCGTCCGAGGTCGATCTTCAGCTCCTCGCCGGAGTGACGGAGGGCGCCGCGCAGCTCCTCGGGCGCGAGGACGGCGTGCTCGTAGAGGATGCGCATCGCCTCGCCGAGAACGATCTGCTCGTCGGTCAGCGACTCGGCGTAGGGGGTGAGCACGTAGAAGAGATTGAGGGCGAGCGGCGGGTAGCGCCGCGACTCGCTCCCCTCGACCAGCCACGGGCGGTTCTTGCCGTGCGCGTCCTCCTCGACGCGGAAGAGATAGAGGTTGACCTTGGGCTTCATCGACGGCTCGACCGTCTCGACGGCGGGCGAGCGCAGCGAGACCTCGAACAGCTCCGGCGGCCGCTGCTCGTTGGTGAGCAGCTCCTCCAGGGTGCGGGTGACGTCGCCGATGGCCGAGGAGGCGCTCATAGCGGCACGATCCCCTCGTGGGCCAGCTCCAGGGTCTCGATCGCCACCTCGCTCGCGCCGGCCTTGAGGTCGGGCCCGATCCACTTGACGGGGAAGGCGCGGACCAGGGCCCAGTGCTTGACGTGCTTGCCGCCACTCTCCGGGAGGAGGAAGATCGACAGCGTACGCGTCCGGACGATGCTCTCGAGCGCCTCGTCGAGCGCGGTGGGGCCGGGGCGCTTCCTGATACGGAAGGCGCCGGCGGCCACGTCGCGCAGCCAGTCGTGCAGCTCTTGCGAGGCGCTGAGCCCGCGCTTGAGCGTGACGTTGGCGTAGGTCGTGGCCTCGGGGAACTTGAGGGTCGTGCCGTTGCGCCCGCCCTCGACGTACTCGACGACCTTGGTCTCGGCCTGCAGCCCCGTGCACTCGCTGAAGCTCCCCAGCTCGTCCTTGCCGAAGTGGACGAGGAAGCGGAAGCCCAGATACGGATCGGTGGCGCGCCGGGGCATGGCCTCCTCCTAGCTCCCCAGCTCCGCCACCGCCAGCGACTCGGCGGTGCGCCGGATGGTGACCACCACGAACTCCGCCGGCCGCGCCGGCGCGAAGCCGACGCGCGCCACCATCTGCCCCCGGTCGATCAGCTCGGGCGGGTTCGTCTCCTCGTCGCACTGGACGAAAAATGCCTCCTCCGGCGTCGCGCCGGCGAGAGCGCCGCTGTCGAGGAGCTGCAGCAGGAAGAGCGTCAGGGTGGCGGTGACGGCGCTCCACAGCAGCGGATCGTTGGGCTCGAAGACGGTCCAGCGCAGGCGGACCAGGATCTGCTTGACGATCGCCAGGGCGACCCGGCGCACGTTGACGTAGCGCCAGAGCGGCTCGCGGGAGAGGGTGCGGGCGCCCCAGACGCGCAGGCCGCGGCCGGGCAGGGCGCGCAGGCAGTTGACCCCCAGCGGGTTGAGCACCGCCTGCCGCGCGTCGTCGAGACACACCTCGAGCGCCACCGCTCCGTGGAGCACCTCGTTGGCGGGCGCCTTGCCGACGCCCCGCTGCTCTTCGCTGCGGGCGTAGATCCCGGCCACGTCGCCGCAGGGCGGCAGCCAGACGTCGCGCCCGCCGAGGTCGGCGGCGCGGCGGCGCAGCCACGGATAGTAGAGGGCGCCGTCACGGGCCTCGGGCAGCAGGCCGAGGGCGTTGGCCCAGTCCTCGATCGCGGGACCGCCGCGGCCGGGCTCGGCGCCGCGCGGCCCGTCGAGCAGGGCGAAGCGCTCGCCCATGCGGCGGCAGTGGCGCAGCAGCTCGCGCTGGCCTTCGCGCAACACCGGCAGGTCGGCGCCCGGCGGCAGCTCGGCGGCGAGGATCCCCTGGCGCGGCGGGCGGCCGCCCACCGCGGCCCACAGGTCGGGCAGGATCAGATCGGGGACGGCGACGCCGCCGATCTCGGCGATCCGCTCGCAGGCGGCGAGCCCGGCGAGCGTTCCCTCCGGCAGGCCGTGGGGACGGAAGGGGACGTCGTCCTGATAGCCGGTGTAGTGGGCGAGGGTGAGGCGCAGCGCGCCGTCGTCGCCCTGGGCGAGCGTCCGGCCGTGGATCTCCACGGGCCGAGAGCGGGCCGTCGCGCCGCCCGGGTCCGCGACCCGCACCAGCGTCGACTGCCCCCGGCGGGCCTTCTCGGCGTAGCTCTCGGCCGGCGGGTCGCCGTTGACGACGCGCGCGAAGTAGCGCTCGTGCGCCGGGTCGAGGACCAGGTCGTCGAAGACCTCCTCGCGCGGCGCGCGGCCGCCGGAGCGGTGGCGCACGGTCAGGCGGAAGCCGCGGCCGAGGACGCGGCTGCCGGCGGGGAAGCTGGCGGTGAGAGGAGGCGAGAACTCCACCTGGCGCGCGGCGAAGTCGATCGCGTCGAGGGTGACGTCCTCGCGCGCGGAGGTGCCGGGGTGGACCAGCCCCAGCCGGTCGCCCACCGCGAGACCGGCGACCGACGCGAGGGTCGCCTGCGTGTCGTTCGCCGCCGCGCCGTCGGACCCGAGACGGGTGAGTGCCAGCTCGCGCCCGCCGGCGCGGCAGTCGACCTCGACGGCGTTGCCCCAGGCCCCCGGGTCGAGGGCGTGGACGCGGACGGCGGGATTGCCGGCGCGGTCGAGCAGGTCGAGCCGGGCCGCGGTCACCACCGCGCCCGGCGCCTCGGTCTCGGCGGTGCGCACCACCCAGCAGCGCCGCCCGCCGTTGGCGAAGTAGCCGTAGACCACGTAGGGGAGATAGGCGTAGTCGACGAAGCCGCCGAAGACGTCCGTGTATTGCCCCCAGCTCGTCAGGAGCTGGGGACTGTGCAGCGGCCCGCGCGCGGCCTGGCCGACGAAGCCGGCGACGCTCAGGTCGAGCGCCGCCGCCGGCGCCAGCTCGACCTCGCGGATCTGGACTCCCGGAGCTCTCGACTCCATCGGCTCGCTCGTTCCTCGCTTGGCGGCGCTGGCGGCGGGCGTGAGGGCTCACGCCGGCGCCGGCTCCGCCGCCTCGTTGATCTCCTGATTGATCCGCGCGATCTCCTCGACCCACCGCCGCCGCTCGAGGTGGGGGAGGTCGAGGATCTCCTCGCGAGGCCAGTGAAAGTAATAGGCGAGGTACGCTACCTCCCTGGCGGCCTGGTCCAGGGGGTAGCGCGCTATCCCCCCAGTCCCGGACCTCCTTCGAGCGCCGCCTCCGCCACGGCGAAGCGCGCCTCGCATTCCGGGCACTCGACGGTGACGTCGTTGTGGCCGTTGGCGTTGATCCGCCGGTAGAGGTCCTGGAGATAGGCGAAGTCGGCCGCGAACAACCCCTCGATGACCGCCGGGTTGACCTCCCGCACCTCGCCGAGCTTGATCACCACCCGCGAGAGCAGGATGACCGCCAGGTAGGCCTGGTTGCGCTGCACGCGCGGGTCCTGGAGCGGCGCGATCTCGTCGCGCGCGTTGGCGAGGCGCATGGTCCCCGTGGCGTGGAGGTTGCCGTCCTTGTCCACGTAGCCCTTGGGGAGGGTGAACTCGAACTCGGTCTGGAGCATCACTGGAGCACCACGCCCTCATGGGCGATCTCGAGGGACTCGATGGCGATCTCGCTCGCGCCGGCCTTGAGATCGGGGCCCGTCCATTTCATCGGCCAGGCCTCGAGCAGGTTCCAGCGCACCGCCTCCTCGCGCTTCTCGTTGAGCAGGACGATCGACATCGCCGGCTTGCGCACGATGTCGCCGTCCATGACGGCCTTGTGCCAGTCGAACAGCACGCGGTCCTTGGTCAGGCCGTGCTTGAGCGTCACGTTGCCGTACTTGTCCAGGCCCGGCAGCTTGCGCATGGTGTTCGTCTTGTCGGCCCCCTCGCGGTACTCGACGACATTGCTCTCGGCGTTGAGGCCGGTGACCTCCGAGAAGCCGGCGGTCTGGATGCCGTCGATCTCGAGCAGGAAGTTGAAGGACGCATAGGGATCGGTCGCTCTGCGTGGCATGGCTGCTCTCCTTGTCTGTCGCGCTCAGGCGACTCAGTCCGCGCCGGGCCGGAACTGCGAGATGCGGAAGATCACGAACTCCGCCGGCTTCGACGGCGCGACGCCGATGACGGTGATCACCCGGCCCAGGTCCACCGACTCGGGCGGGTTGGTCTCGGCGTCGCACTTGACGAAGAACGCCTCCTCCTGCTTGGCCCCCACGAGCTTGCCCTCGTTCCACTGCACGCGCAGGAAGGCGGTGACGTTGCGCACGATGCGCTTCCACAGGACCGCGTCGTTGGGCTCGAAGACCACCCACTGCGTGCCCTTGAAGATCGACTCCTCGAGCATGAGGAAGAGGCGCCGCACGTTGACGTACTTCCACTCCGGGTCGGCCGACAGGGTGCGCGCCCCCCAGATGAGGATCCCCGCCTCCGGGAACTTGCGGATGACGTTGACCCCCTGCGGGTTGAGCGTGGCCTGCTCGCCGTGGGTGATCGTCTGCTCGACGTCGAGGGCGGCGTTCAGGTAGCCGTTGTCGGTGCCGGCCGGGGCCTTGTGCACGCCGCGGCTCACGTCGGTGCCGGAGTAGGAGCCGGCGACGGCGCCCGAGGGCGGACAGAGGAGGCGGCCGCCGGTGACCGGGTCGGCCACCCAGATCCACGGGTAGTAGATGGCGCCGAAGGAGGAGTTGAAGGGGTTGCCGGTGAAGTCGTTCTTCGCCTGCTTGTAGTCCAGGGCCTGTTGCGGCGTCAGACCCTTGGGGACGTCGGCGACGAAGAAGCAGTCCTTGCGGCGTTCGCAGAAGGTCAGCGCCTCGACGGTGGCGTCGCGGGCCTCGCCCGCGCGGCCGGGATCGGTCTCGTCGGGATGCACGAGGTCCGGGATGGCGACGATGTTGATGTCGTCGACCGGCTCGAAGGCCCAGAGCCCGGTCCGGTCATCTTCGAGGCCGATGAGGTCCGCGGGCCGCAGCGGCTCGCCGTCGTCGCCGTCGGCGAGATCGATGGCCGCCGGCGGGCTGGCGCTGGGAGGAGAGGCGTCGGGCTCGGTGAAGTCGGGCGCGACGACGGTCGACGGGTCTGTCAGGTCGTCGACCGTGATGTAGCGGGAGACCTTGTTGACGCGGACCTCGGCGTGGTTCGGGTTGGGAAGGCCATCGGCGGTGAACTCGCTCAAGGTCAGCGAATCGAAGGTCTCCACGATCTCGGGCGGCGCCTCGGGGCGCCGCACCTTCACCGTCAGCTTGAAGCGCCTCTCGTCGTCGTTGGGGTCACGGGGATCGAAGGAGGCCGGCTCGATCTCGAGCGTCAGGTTGTTGCCCCACGTCCCGGGGCTTGCCGCCAGCACCCGGAGGACCGGCGTCGCGTCGGCGGTGATCTCCGCCCACGCCGTGCTCTTGTCCACCTCCAACGGCCGGTCCGGCGGGCTGGGTGCCGGCCGCGGGCGAAAGACGCGCACGACGTAGCAGCGGGTGCCGCCCTCGAGGAAGAAGTGGCGCACCGCGTAGGCGAGGAAGTGGTCCGGGTGGAAGCTGCCGAAGGTAGCGGCGAACTGGCTGAAGTTGGTGACCAGGACGGGCATGTCGACCGGTCCCTTCACCGCGCCGCCGACGAAGGCCCCGGTGGAGGTCCCTACGCCCTCGATGGGCTTGATCCCCGAGGAGACCTCCTCGACGTACACCCCGGGCGACAGGTACTCAGGCATGGTGTCAGGCTCCTTTCGTCAAGACTGCTTGGTTGTCGCCGACTCGGGCAGGGCGATGAGGACCCGCTCGACGAGCAGGCGCTGCAGCTCCGGGCTGGCCGCCTCCTCGGCGCTGAGCTCGGCGACGCCGCGCGCCGGCATGGCGATCCGCCGGTCCCCGACGGCCAGGATGCGCGGGCTCCACGACGTGTTCTTGACTAGCATTGCGTGTCTCCTCTCGATCCGTGGCGACTCTTGGCCGCCTCAGGTGCGCTCCATCCGGAAGTCGACCGCCTGCCGCTCGCCGCGGCTGACCTCGACCGTGCGGCTCGCCGGGGCCAGCCCCACGGCGCTCGCCGCGAGCGTCACCGCGGCGGGGAAGAGGCCGTCGGGGAAATAGAGGTGGTAGTCGCCGCGGGCGTTGGTGCGGCAGGCGACGTCGCGCTCGGTGCCGAGCAGGCGCAGGCGGCCGGCGGCGACGACGGCGATCGGGGCACCGGCCACGTCCCGCACCTCGACCTCCGCGTCGCCCAGCCGCAGCAGGCGCACCTCCGCACCCGCCACCGGCTGCCCGGTCACGGCGCGCGCGACGCGGCCGACGAGGCGGGTGAGCCCGCCGGGCAGCGTCGCGTAAGGGTCGGGGCGGAGCCGGATCGAGCGCTCGCGCACGATGCGGACGAGCGCCCCGGGGGCGAGGCCGCCGGCGCTCTCCAGGCGGGCGGCCACTGCGGGGCCGGCGGGGAGCTCCTTGGCCAGGCGCGTCTCGACCCCCGCCGCCAGCACCGGCGCGCCGGCGGGGATCGGCCGCGGCAAGAGCGCCGGCTCGAAGGTGATCCGCCGCTCCGCGGCGTCCACCGCCTCGACCGCGATCACCAGCTCGTTGTCGCCGGGACGGGCGAGGCGGAGCGGGGCGAACGGCAGGGTGACCGGGATCTCCTGCGGCTCCAGGCGCTCGCCCGCGAGGCGGAGCCGGTAGGCGCCCGGCGCAAGATCGGAGAAGACGAAGAAGCCGCCTGCCTTCACCTCGGCGCGCCGGCGGCCTCCGGCCACGTCGGCCTGCAGGCGGTCGGGGTCGAGGGGCTCGAAGGAGAGATCCTCGACGACCTGGCCGACCAGCGCGGCCTGATGGTCGCGCCGGTCAGGCATCCGGGCCCTCCTCGGCCTCCGCGAGCAGCTCGCGCACCCTGGCGCCCTGGCGGCGGTCGAGTCGGAAGCGCCGCGCCGCGTCGCGGCCGGTCAGCTCGATGACGAGCCCGGCCGCGACCAGCGTGGCGAGCGCCGCCTCGACCTCGGCGGTCTGCTCCTCGATCGTGCGGTCGAGCAGCCACCAGCTCAGGATGCCTTCGAGGGAGTCCTGCGCCTCCGGGTGCTCGCTCAGATAGGAGAGGACGCGCATGGCGGTTTTCGACCCCTTCACCTCGTCGTCTTCCGCGGTCATTGGCCGACGCTCGATGCGGCGCCCCGGGGAGCAACGGTCGTGCCATGCGCAAACCCCTCGCAGGACAGGGGTTTCGCGCCCTGAAGCGCGGGGTTTTTCCCCTACCCCGGAGGCGGCGCCCGGCGGCCGGGGACCGCGCTCGCGCCCGCAGGGGCGTGGGGATCTCCCCCTACCCCGGGGCGCCGGCCCCGGCGTCTAGCGCCGGAAGCTCTGCGCGTCGATCTGATGGTGACGGATCAGTTGCGAGAAGGACTTGCGGTCCTTGCCCGCGGCGCGCGCGGCGGCGGTGATGTTGCCGCCGTGGGCGAAGAGCAGGCTGCTGATGTAGTTGCGCTCGAACTCGGCGATGGTGCGCGCCTTGGCCTGGCGCAAGCCTTCGGGCGCGAGGTTCGCCGTCGCGGGAAGATCGAGGTGCTCGCGTTGCAGGAGCTGGCTCCCCTCGCCGAGGAGCACCGCCTGCTCGATCACGTGCGCCAGCTCGCGGACGTTGCCGGGCCAATCGTGGAGAGCCAGCGCCGCTAGGGCCTGGGGTGAAAAGCCCGCGATCGACTGGCCGAACTGCAGGTTGTACTTGGCGAGGAAGTGGCGCACCAGCAGCGGAATGTCCTCTCGCCGCCGCCGCAGCGGCGGGAGGTCGAGGCGGATGACGTTGAGGCGATAGTAGAGGTCGCGGCGCAGCCGGCCCTGCTCGACCGCCTGCTCGGGATCGACGTTGGTCGCCGCGACGATGCGGACGTCGGCCCGCCGCGTCTTGGTCGAGCCCAGAGGCCGGAACTCCTTGTCCTGGAGAAAACGCAGCAGCTTGGCCTGGGCGGGAGGCGGCAGCGTGTCCACCTCGTCGAGGAACAGGGTCCCTCCCTCCGCTTCCTGCACCAGGCCGATGGCCGGCGCCGAGGCGCCGGTGAAGGCGGCGCGCGCATGGCCGAAGAGCTCGTTCTCGAGCAGCTCCATCGGCACGGCCCCGCAGTTGACCGCCACGAACGGCCCGCCGGCGCGCGGGCTCAGGTAATGGATGGCCCTGCCGCAGAGGTCCTTCCCCGTGCCGGTCTCGCCGCAGAGCAGGACGCCCACGTCCCAGCGCGCCACGATCGGGATCCGGCGCACCACCGCGACGAAGACCGGGCTCTCGCCGATGAGCTGCCGCAGCCCGAAGCTCTCCTTGAGCCTGTCTTTGAGCCGGTCACGCTCCGCTCCAAGGTCCTGGCCGGCGTCACCGGTCCGCCGCTCATCCGCCATAGCCGCCGCTCTGGATGAAGTTCTTTGCATTCTACAACGACAGCGTCAGGCATTTCCCTCTTTCCGACCTCAGTCGAGGAAGAAATCGGTGAACAGCGCGTGCCCCGGCGCGACGGCGTACTTCTCGAGATCCGTCACCCCCGCCGCGGCCAGGATCTCGTCGTCGATGTAGAAGTTCCCCGTGCAGCAGCGGCTGTCGCGGGTCAGGATGACGTAGGCGGCGTCGGCGACGATCTCGGGCGTGCGGCAGGTGGCGTGGTCGACGACGCCATCGAGCACCTGGAGCGCGGCGGTGAGGATCGCCGTCCGCGGCCAGAGGGCGTTGACGGCGATGCCGTCGGCCTTGAGCTCCTCGGCCAGGCCGAGCACGCACATGCTCATACCGTACTTGGAGATCGTGTAGGCGAGGGCCCAGGCGAACCACTTGGGAGAGAGGTTGAGCGGCGGCGAGAGCGTGAGGATGTGCGGGTTCGGCGACTTCCGGAGGTGCGGGATGCAGGCCTGCGAGCAGAGGAAGGTGGCACGGGCGTTGACCGACCACATGAGGTCGAACTTCTTCATCGGCGTCTCGAGGGTGCGGGTCATGCTGATGGCGCTGGCGTTGTTGACCAGGACGTCGATGCCGCCGAAGGCGGCGATCGCCCGCTCGACGGCGCCGTAGACCTGCGCCTCGTCGCGGACGTCGACCTGGAGCGGCAGAGCGCGCCCGCCGGCGGCCTCGATCTCTTTGGCGGCGGTGTAGATGGTGCCCGGGAGCTTCGGGTTGGGCTCGGCGGTCTTGGCGGCGATGACGACGTTGGCGCCGTCGGCCGCGGCGCACAGGCCGATCGCCTTGCCGATGCCGCGGCTCCCGCCCGTGATGAACAAGGTCCTGCCTCGAAGATCGGCCATGCCCGGGCTCCTTCTCTGCGCTCTTAAGGACGGCGGGCGAGCATCTTAGCGTAGCGAAACCCCGGCCGTTTTCTCCCGTACCAAGGGGAACCCTATGAATACCCTCTGGAAGGATCTGCGCTTCGCCGTCCGGGCGCTCGCCAAGAGCCCGGCCCTCTCACTCGCGGCGCTCCTGGCGTTGGCCCTGGGGATCGGCGCCAACACCGCCATCTTCAGCGTCGTCAACACGGTGCTCATCGCGCCGCTGCCGTACCCCGACCCCGAGCGGCTGGTGCTGCTGATCGATGCCAACCCCGAGCGCGGCTTCCCGCGCTTCAGCGCCTCGCCGCCCAACTTCGTCGACTGGCGGGCGCAGAGCCGCTCGTTCGCAGGGATGACGGCCTTCACCCGCTCGAGCGTCAGCTTGACCGGCGACGGCGAGCCCGAGCGGATCGAGGGGGCGCTGGCGACCGCGGGGTTCTTCGCGACGCTCGGCGTGCCGCCGGCCCTCGGGCGCGGCTTCCGGGCGGCCGAGGACCGGCCGGGCGGCGACAAGGTCGTGGTGCTGAGCCACGAGCTCTGGCAGCGGCGCTACGGCGGCGAGCGCTCGGTTCTCGGGAGCATGATCCGGGTGGACGGCGAGCCCCACACCGTGATCGGAATCATGCCCGAGAGGTTTACCTTCCCTGGGAAGGTCGAGCTGTGGAAGCCGCTGGCGCTGGAGATCACGCCCGAGCAGCGCGGCGGCCACTGGCTCGGCGTGCTGGGACGGCTGAAGGCGGGCATACCGGTCGCGCGCGCCCAGGCCGAGATGCAGGGCATCGCCAAGCGCCTCGAGCGGCAGTACCCGGACTCCAACACCGGCTGGACGGTGAACGTCAACCCGCTGCACGAGGTGATGGTCGAGAAGATCCGGCCGGCGCTGCTGGTGCTCCTGGTCACCGTCGGCTGCGTGCTGCTGATCGCCTGCGCCGACGTCGCCAACCTCCTCCTCGCCCGCATGGCGGCGCGCGAGCGGGAGGTGGCGATCCGCACCGCGCTCGGCGCCGGCCGCTCGCGCCTGGTGCGCCAGTTCCTGACCGAGAGCGTGCTGCTCGCCGTCGCCGGCGGCGTGCTCGGCCTGCTCCTGGCCTACTGGGGCACGCAGGCGCTCGTCGCCTTCAACCCCGAGAACATCCCGCGCGTCGCGGAGATCCGCATCGACTGGAGCGTGCTCGCCTTCACGCTCGGCCTGGCGGTCGTCACCGGCCTCGTCTTCGGCCCTCCTGCCGACGCTCCACGCCTTCCGCCACGACCTCCAGGGCTCGCTCAAG
Source organism: Thermoanaerobaculia bacterium (assembly GCA_044866775.1). Taxonomy (GTDB): domain Bacteria; phylum Acidobacteriota; class Thermoanaerobaculia; order Multivoradales; family UBA5704; genus DASUNQ01. Next base: position 34,957 of record JBIOUG010000083.1, read on the forward strand.
GAGGGGAGCCGCGCGGTCACCGGCGGCGGGCGGGCACGGCTGGCGCGCAGCGCGCTGGTGCTCGCCGAGGTGGCGGTGGCGCTGGTGTTGCTGATCGGCGCCGGGCTCCTGCTGCGCAGCTTCCGCGGCCTGCAGCGGGTCTCGCCCGGGTTTCCGCCCGAAGGCGTCCTGACGGTCGAGCTCAGCCTACCCGAGAGCAAGTACGAGGACGAGCCGCAGGTGGCGGCCTTCTACCGCGAGCTGGTCCCCGAGCTGAGCGCCATCCCGGGCGTGCAGCGCGCCGGGGCCGGGTTCCCGCTGCCTCTCAGCGGCTCGAACTACATCCTCTCGCTCGTCGTCGAGGGGAAGCCCGAGCCGCCGCAGGGCCAGGAGCCCAACACCAACGTCCGCTTCGTCACCCCCGGCTATCTCGAGACGCTGGACATCCCGCGCCTGCGCGGCCGCAGCATCCAGGAGACCGACGTCGAGGGCGCGCAGCCGGTCGCCGTCATCAACCGCACCATGGCCGAGAAGCTCTGGCCGGGCGAGGAGCCGATCGGGCGGCGCTTCACCTTCGGCGACCCGGAGGACGACGAGGACCCGGGCTGGCGCACGGTCGTCGGCATCGTCGGCGACGTGCGGCACGACACGCTCGACGCGGCGCCGGAGGGTGAGGCCTACATCCCGATGGCGCAGGCGCCGATCGAGACCGCGTCGATCGTGGTGCGCTCGGCCGGCGACCCGATGGACCTCGCCGACGAGGTGCGTGAGGCGGTGCGGCGGGTCGATCCCGAGCTGCCGCTCGCGAGCGTGCAGACCGTCGAGCAGGTGGTCGCCGGATCGCTCAACCAGCAGCGGTTCAACACCACGCTGGTCGGCATCTTCGCCGCCCTCGCCCTGGTGCTCGCCGCGGTCGGCATCTACGGCGTCATCAGCTACGGCGTCAGCCAGCGCCTGCACGAGATGGGGCTGCGCATGGCCCTCGGCGCCGGCCGGGCCGAGGTCCGCGGCATGGTCGTGCGCCAGGGGATGGCGGTGGTGCTGGCGGGCCTGGCGGTGGGGCTCGTGGCGGCCTTCGCCGCGACGCGCCTGCTGCAGACGTTCCTCTACGGCATCCGCGCCACCGATCCGCTGACCTTCGTCGTCGTGCCCGCCCTGCTCGCGTTGGTGGCGTTCCTGGCGAGCTGGCTGCCGGCGACGCGGGCGACGCGCGTCGACCCGATGGTGGCCCTCCGGAGCGAGTAGCGCCCGGGCCACGTCCCGGGCGTTTTTTTCCCCGCCTCAGCGCCCCATCGCGAGCGGCAGGATAGGCGAGCGGAGCAGCTCCAGGCACTGGTCGGCGGGGAGCGGAGCGCCGAAGAGGTGTCCCTGCACGCGGTCGCACCCCTGGTCGCGCAGGATGCGCCACTGCGCCTCCTCCTCGACCCCTTCGGCGACGACCGCCAGCCCGAGGCTGTGAGCCAGGGCGACGACCGCCGCCACGATGCGCGCGCTCGGCGGGTCGCTGGCGAGCAGGCGGACGAACGAGGCGTCCACCTTGAGCGTGTCGATCGGGAAGCGGCGCAGGTAGGCGAGCGAGGAGTAGCCGGTCCCGAAGTCGTCGATCGTGATCCCCACCCCCAGCCCCTTCAGGTCGGCGAGCACGGCGGCGCTCGCCTCGGCGTTCTGCATCGCCAGGGTCTCGGTGATCTCGATCTCGAGGGCGGCCGGCGCGAGGCCGCACTCGTCGAGCGCCGCCCGCACCTGGTCGAGGAGGTCCGCGGCGCCGAAGGTGCGCGCCGAGAAGTTGACCGCGACACGCGTGCGCACCCCCGCCTCCTGCCAGCGGCGCAGCGTGCGACAGGCGCTGCGCAGCACCTCGAGGTCGAGCGGCTCGCTGAGCCCCGCGGCGTCGGCCAGCCACAGGAAGTCGCCCGGCTGGAGCAGGCCGCGCTCAGGGTGGCGCCAGCGCACCAGCGCCTCGACCGCGTCGATGCGCGGCGCCGCCGCGGCGAAGACCGGCTGGAAGTGGAGCTCGAGCTCGTGGCCGGCGAGCGCCCGCCGCAGGTCGCCCTCGAGGGCGAGCTGCTCGACTGCGCGGCGGTCCATGCTCGGGGCGTAGAGGAGATAGAGGTCGCGGCCGTACTCCTTGGCGCGGTACATCGCCAGCTCCGCCTTGCGCAGCAACAGCTCGGGCTCGGCGCCGTCCTCGGGGAAGCGCGCCAGGCCGGCGCTGGCGGTGACGTGGAGGAGCTGGCCGGCGAGCGTGAACGGCTGGCGCAGCACGACCAAGAGCCGCTCGACGGCGTGCTGCAGCTCGGGCGTCGACGCGAACCCCGTCAAGAGCACCGCCAGCTCGTCGCCGATCAGCCGCGCCACGGTCTGGCTGGGCTGCACCGAGTTGCGCAGGCGCAGCGCCGCCCCCGAGAGCAGGCGGTCGCCGGCGGCGTGGCCGAGCGACTCGTTGAACAGCTTGAAGCGGTCGAGGTCGAGGTAGGCGATCGCGAGGTGGCCGCCGGCGGGCGGCCCGTCGATCGCCCGGCGCAGCACGTCGACGAACTGGTTGCGGTTGGGGAGACCGGTGAGCGGGTCGTGATAGGCGAGGTGGGCGAGCTGCTGGCTGGTCTGCTCGGTGCGGTGCCGCTCCTCCTCGAGCAGCCAGATGACGAGGCCGAGACCGATCAGCGACTGGAGCAGGAGGTCGAGCGGTCCCAGCAGGGCGGAGTACTGCAGGTCGATGCCGAAGACGCTGACCAGCACCGGCGCGGCGACGTACTCGAGGAGGCGCGCGCTGTAGAGGAGGAAGGCGACGCCCACCAGGCGCCGGCCGGTCGAGACGCGCTGCCGCCCGCGACGCAGGACGCCGGCCCCGGCGGCGAGGAAGGCGACCGAGGCGAGGAGCGAGCGCAGACCGAAGCGGCCGAGGAACCGGACCTCCGGGCTCGCGGGCAGCGTCAGCAGCAGCGAGGCGAGCGCCAGGCCGAGCAGTCCCCAGAGCACGCCGCGCCGCAGCCGCGCGCCGAGCGTCCGGCCGGTCACCACCTCCCAGGTGCCGAAGAGGAGCCACGCCACCTCCCAGTAGCCGGCGACCTGGGCGATCCCGGAGAGCGCCAGGCGCAGCGGCGCGAGCGGCGCTGTGACGCCGCGGAGATAGACGCTGAGCCCGGAGGCCAGCAGGTAGACGCAGAGCGCCCACCAGCTCCAGGCCCACTGCCGCAGATAGTCGCGCCGGTAGGTGCGGTGGAAACCGAGCAGCAGCAGCGCGAGGACGAGCGCTGCCGCCGCCTGGACGAGAAAGCTCGTGGCGACCACGAGCGTGGCCCGGACCATGACTGGGATCGCTTGGTTTCAGTTTACCCTAAACCGGGTGCCAGGGAAGGGAATCCAGGGGCGGCCATAGAATGCCCGCCGGGCCGGCGGCCGCCGCGCCCGATCATGTAGGGGCGGAGCTTGTCTCCGCCCACAGTCGGAGAGATTCACTGATGAGCGATGGCAGCACCGCCCGGACGATCGAGGAGTTCCGCTCCTACCGCCAGCGCATGAACGCGCGCATCCACGAGGCCAACCACCTCGGGATCAAGCGCTTCTTCGCCCTCGACTCGGCGGCCTACCGCGGGGGCGCGCTGCCGGGCTGCACCAAGGTCTGGGGCCACCCACCCGAGTCGTCCTAAGCGAGAGCGAATGAGCTGTCCATCCGCTCATGCACAAGAGCAAGGATTAAGCCCTCACGATCGCGCTAGAATTGGGCATAGGTCTTCCCCCTTTCGGACCCGGCAGTGGACGAAGCCACCCGCGGCTGAAGGACCGCGGTCAACTCATCACCACCGCGGTTGGGAGCTCCGGAGCGCGATGAACGTTCTCTGCCGCCATTGTTTCCGCCTGTTTGACTTCCGTCGCGTGGGAGTGCTCTGCCGCTCCCGCCGGTGCAGCGACGTGCTCGACACCGAGGGGCGGCGGGGGCCGCGGTTCATGCTCCCGGACCGCGAGCGAGGCCTGTGGGCGCAGCGCGGGCGGCGCCTGGCCCTGGACGCCCTGTGCCCCTACTGCGAGCAGCGAGGGCGTCTGGTGCCGGCCTGTCCGCGCTGCCGGAGGCCTGCGGACTCCGATGTAGGGGAGGTAGAGGATCGGATCATTGGCGTGCTGGGGGCTCGAGATTCGGGCAAGTCACACTACCTCTCGACCGCACTGCACTTGCTCCTGCGGGGCCGCATCGGCGGCGACATCTGGGATGTGGAGATGGATCGCGAGGCACGACAGGCAGCGGAGGATCTCCTCCTCCGCCCGCTCTTCGACCAACTCTTGGAACTTCCCGCCACTTCGCGCGGCCTCGGCCCCGAGCTGCGGCCGGTCCTTACCCAGCGCGCGGACGGTCGCCGCGTTCTTCTCGTTTTCCGGGACCTCTCGGGAGAGGACATGGCGGACCGCCACGCCCTCGAGCGGTTAGAGTTCCTACGACATGCAACGGGAGTGATACTACTCGCCGATCCACTGGCGCTGGAGCCCCGGCGTAGCAGCGGCCGGCCTCCCGCCCGGGTGAAGGTGACCTGCGCTGAGATCCTCGACAACTACCGGACGGCGCTGGAGGCGCATCCGCGGCGGTCCGGCGATGAGGACTTGGCTGTCCTGCCTGAACGTAAGTTTCTCGCCGTGGCCGTCACCAAGGCCGACCTGGTTTTGCGGCCGAAACACGCCTTCTGGTCGCCCAACGGCTCGGCCCACCTCGCGCCAGGGTTCTGGCAGGCGCGCGCCGCAGAGAGCGCGACCGTCCGCGACTGGCTCCTGAGGCGGCTTGACGATTCCGCGGCTTTCACCCGCAGTGTCGGGGAGTTTGCCGACGCCTCGTACTTCTTCGTCTCAAGCTTCGGCTACCGGCACACTCCCCACGCTCGCCACCTGCACAAACGGCCGCAGCCGCTGCGCGTGCACGAGCCGATCTTCGCGCTTCTCGACCGGTTTGCCGCGGAGGGCAAAACGAAGAGTGCGCCGCTGCACCGCGGTGAAGAACGCCGCTCGCGACAGCGGCAGGGCGACGAGGATGTGCTCTGAGGAGAGCGCGAGGTGAGCGGGGCCACCGATTCCAGGCCGCACGAAGTTGCCCTGCGGCACATCTTCACCTCGGCGCCCGAAGAGTTCTCTGGGGAATCGGGCTTCCAGACGGTAGCCTGCGCGGATGTCCTCCGGCGACCGGGGCTTCTCCCGGGAATCGAACGACAAGTGGAGTGCTACTCGAGCGCTGCGGCCGAAGAATGGTCTTGCCGGCAGTTGGCGCCACTGCCGGAGACGAGGGGCGCCTACGCACTCACGGTCTTCACACCCTTGGCGGACAGCCCAGACGGCCGCGCGGGCAACTTCTGGGCCGAAACGCTGGTCGTCCCGGGGCGATGGCTTGAGCTGGGCGGTTGGGATGCGGCGGCAGCCTTCGGGTCCCTGGCCTGGTGGGGCCCTCGAGCGCTTGAGGATCTCCCACGGAATCTAGGGCCAGAGTCGCTGACTACCCTGCAGCCGGGACCCCTCCCGCGCCTCGCTCGCCTCGTCGAACTGGTGCCGCGCGAGCAGCTTGGCACCCTCTTGTTAGCACTAGTCCAGCAGTCCCGCGGCCTGTTGCCGCTGCGGGTGCTGGAGACGCAGGGGGCGTTCCCAGGCGACCTGGAGGAGCTGGTGATGCTCCTGCCGCTCGTGGTGCCCCCGGCCTGCCGAACCTATCGTGATGGCGAGCAGCGGCGTTGCCTGAGTCTCCGTACCCGCAGCCCTCTCAGAGGTATGTCACCGATTGCCGACGTGACAGGCTACCCGGCAGCTGCGGCGGAGCGTCTTGAGGCCGGCTTGGCGGTAGACCTGTCGGGCCGCCTACCAGCCCCCGTGCTCGACGACCGCTTTGGCCGCTACTACGTCCAGTGGCTACAGGGCATTCTCCAGGACGGCAGGTGGGACGAGCTGGCGGCGGTTTATGAGAAGGCCGAGGAGTGGCCCGGAGCTGCCTTCTTCTCAAAGTTGGAGCCGTTCCTCCGTACCGTGACTCGGCCGGCACCCAGAAGCAGCTCGACCCTCCAGAAAACAAGGCCTAAGCAAGTGGACCCCATGGCTGCGGAGTCCGCGGCCGAAATCGCTGAGCCTGGAGCTGAAGCGGCAGATCACGGGCTCGCACGTACTCCGCCCCCTGGAGTCAGCGTCGATGAGTCGCTCAGTCTGCCGCCGATCCGTGCGCGGCAGGAAGCCTGGAGAACCCGGAACGAGATGGAAGGTGCGCTCTGGGAGGTGCTGGAGATTCATAGGGTGCAGCTCGGTAGGCTGGTGGCGGAACTCCAGCGGGATTTCGCCGCCGAACTGATGTCGGAGGGCGAGCGGCTGCGCCGAGAAGTGACGGAGTGGCGCCAGCTCCTAGAGGGCGAGGTGAGTCGACTTGAGCGCGACATCAAGGGCGCCGGCCAAAGCGCGCGGCGGCGCAGCTCGTCCGTGCTCAGGGAGCTCGAGGACCGTGGGGCCAGCCTTGAAAAGCTTAGTCGCAGAGTCGGCAAGCTGGAGGCGCATCTGGAGAAGCTTGAGCGCGCCTCTAGCGGCACTCACGATAAGCTTGGCCCCGCACTCGTACCAGCCGGCGAGCAGCCGATCGAGCGGGAAGTTGTTCCGGCGTTTCCAAAGCTAGCGCTGGACCGGAAGTGGCTGCGCCGCCGCCGCTGGGTCGGGATCGCCGCCGGAGGCACTTTCGCGCTAGCACTGGCGGCGGCCACGATTCTCTTCTCGCCAGATAGCGAACAGGTTCCTGTCCATAGCGGATGGAAAAGAGAGCAGCTCGTCCAACGCGCGCGGTTCGGCGACGCCGCCACACGACTGCTGGCGCAGGCCGCGGCGCAGCACCGCTTCGCCCCGCGGGCTCACGGGCTCATGCTCGCCCTGGCACTGCACCGAGGCCTTGGGATCGACGGCACATTGGACTGCGCTCTCGTAAAGGCAGCGCTGCGCCCGACCAATCCGAGGCTCCTCGTCAATGGTGTCTGCGCCGCCGTTACTGAGGCTGCTCTCAACAACGCTTCCAAGGACGACTGCTGCCGGCGGTTCCAGACCGGAAGGCAGGAGGCAGATTCTCAAAAGCTGCGCCACTGCTATCTCTCGGGGCACCTGAAGCTTGGTGTTGCGGTCGCCGGTGGGCAGTCCGAGGCATGCTTCGGCGCGTCCCCCTGGCGTCAGGAGCGGATCTGGACGACGAACGAAGCGCTGCGTGCCCTGGCGCTCTTCCGCTACGCCGCCGCAGCGGTCGATGACGCCTCGGAAGCCGACTTGGCGAAGGCCCTACGTGGCCTTGATCCAGCGCGCAATGCGAGCTTGGGTGCAAGTCTGGCTGACGCTACCCTGACCATTGAGGAGGCGGAGAGTGTACTCGAGCTCAGTTGGGCGGTTTTGACCGACGAAGAGCTTCAGCTCGACCGGCTCAGCAATGAGGAGCTCGATCGGCTGGGGCAGCAAGTCGAAGGCTTCGTCCCTGTGCCGGCTCCAGCGACGACTGGGCGGGCTACGCGGGGAAGGGTGGCGGGCGGGAGGCGATGAGGTGATACCCCCAATCCCCCATCTCGTCTATTCGACCCGCAGTATCAGCCCCCAGAGTGGGTCCGACTTCATTCGCGAGATCGTGGCTGAAAGCGCGGGGATCAACGATGACGTGCGAGCCGAATTCGCCCGCCGCGCCGGTAGCGCGGGCTCTGCCCTGCAGCACCAGCTCCGTCACCCGATCTACATGTTCTCGCCCGTCGGCCCGGACAGGTGGCTCCTCTGCCGGGCGGTGAGCCTTGGGCTGTATTTGAAGTGGAGCAACCAGCTGCTGGTCCACGGCGTCATCCTGGCGGAAGAGCACCTCGCCGCTCTGGACGGAAACCCGCTGCTGCTCGACCTGCCGGAGATCCGCGGCGAGAGCGGGCTGTGCTTCCTCGAGCGGCATCCAGGCAATGACCGGAGACTGCCGGTGCTCACATTCGACGTCGGCGTTGCGGCGCGCTGCCGGGAGCTCAATCGGGAGCACCTCCAGGAGTTCGGCGAGCGCATCGGCGACAACTGGCTCGCTGCCGCTTATGATGGTCTCGCGCAGGGAGGGCGGGTCGGCTTCATCGCGCGGGACCCCGCACCTTCGCTGGCCGAAGGGGTCCTGCTCCACTTCCATCTCGACGACAGGCTGGAGCTGTCCTTCCACACGTTCTACTCCCACGCCCGTCCGCTCGACTACCGCCTGCTCGTGCTGGCACCGGAGGATGCCGCCGCGGTGCGCGAGCACTTCGGAGACCTGCACCTGCTCGACCTCGGTGGGCTTCCACCAGACGTGGCTCCGGGGAGCCTTGGAGGCCATGCTGTGCGACTGCGCCGGGCTTCGCTCAATGGGTTCCTGCACGCGGTCCAGGTGCATCGCCTCACCTACTGGTCACGCGGCTGCCTGCCGCCTCTCGCCGACGAAGACGCGATCCTCTGTCTGCGCGGCGGCTTGGGCGAGGCCTTGACTCCCAGTGAAAGACGGCGGTTCCAAGAGTTGAAGGCGCGCGGCGAAAGCGCCCTGCGCTACCGGGTAACTTCACTCACCCATACCTGGAGGGAAAAGCCGTTGGAGTTCCGGCAGCAGCTCGCCGAGACGGCGGACACAAACAACCGGGTAGCGCTGACCGAAGTTTCAGACCTCCTTGAGGAACCGCCGGCCGCCTGGGACGAGCGCTGGTGCCTGCTGGCCCTGCTACTTCATGCGGGAGACCTCCGGCGAAGCGAGGACTGGCGGTCGGAGCGCCAGCGAGCGTGGCAGGTGCTGATGCCGGCCGAGGAGTTCGCGCAGCGCCTCTTCGAGCTGAGTGATGAGCAGGCGAGCCAGGCGGAGCCCCTGTTGCTGGAGTACGCACTGAGCAGTCTGGAACCCGCGGACGACACGCCGGCGCCCCTGCCGTACTGGGAGACGCTCGTCAGGTGGCTGGGACGCAGATGCCGACTCAAAGAGCTCCTCGCCCCTATCGAAGAGGCCTTAGCGGGGCTCGTGGGGAAGCCGGCTGAAGCAGCATGGGTGCATCTACAGCTTCTGCTTTCTGAGGCGGACTTGCCGGGTGAGGCGCTGCGGATCTTTTTCTCCCGACATCGCCCGCTCCTCCGAGCCGCCGACGCTGGCGAGGCCACGGAACAGGCGCTTCGCTGGTGGCTCGAGCACGGCGGCGACTACGACTCGGCGATCGCACCCTTGTTGAGTCTCCACGACCTGACCGATCAATCTCTCCGATTGCTGGGCAACTGGTTTTCCGAGCAACCTCGTGGGAAGGAAGAAAACGCCTTCCGTCGGCTGGCGGTGATCCTCGACGGGATGCAGTTGCCGCTTTCTGCCGCACCGGCGTGTGGGGCCCTGCTGGCGTCACTAGCTCTCTCGGGCATGAGCAATCAGCTCCCTGCCATCATGGGGCAATGCCTCAGGGCTATCCGTGAGCAGGAAGAGGGCTCCGACGACGGCTTCGCTGGAGCAGCGCTCACCGAAGCAAGCGAGTCCGTGCTCATGCAGCTCGATCGGTCGCGTAGCATCAGCGATCTTCCGTACCACCTTCGGGCGGTAGCGTCGCTCCTCGAGGCGCGCAATTATCACCGTGCGACGCTCGCAGCTGACGCTGTTCTCATGCGCTTGGCGGTGCGAGGTCGCATCCTCGCGCAGGAGGCCCGGGCACACCGGGTGGCAGAGGACGAGGTGACAGCCTTCGACCGGGGGTGGACCGTGTTTCTCCGTTGCGCGCGCGTGATGGAATACCTGCAGGCACTGGAGATTGGAAACTCTCCGGACGACCTCGATAGGGTCCAGGAATGGCTGGAGCTGCTGCAGGACGAGATTGCCGCACGCCCAGGGCTTTTCGCTGAGGACGATCCTCGCCTCCGGATGTTCGTCAGCCTCGCCTGGTGGTGGTGGAGGGCCGGCCAAGGCCGCCCTGGGCTCTCCGCAGTTTGTGCGAAGCTCCGCCTAGCCCAAACCTGGGGGCGCATTCCGGCCTCGCGCGAGTGGCAGCGCCAGCGGATGGAGGAGCTGATCTCCGGGCCGCTCCTTGAGCGGGCGGTCGCGATACTGCCGCCGCGGCCGGAGTCGCGGCGCTTTGCGTGGCTTGGACGACTTGGAGAGAAGCGATGAACCATAAGGATGTGCTGGAGCGCGTGAGGTGAGTTCGATCTCCGACACCACTCCGCACGACGTCGCTCTCCGGCACATCTTCACGTCGGCGCCCGACGGATCGGGCTTCCAGACCGTGACCTGCGCTGCGGAGCTCAGGGAGTTTGCGCGCGAGGTCCAAGACTTAGTGGAAACCTACCCGACCCGAGAGGATGATCGACCGATCTGCCGCCAGCTCCTACCGCTGCCGGAGACGAAGGGCGCCTATGCTTTGACGGTGTTCGCGCCGCTCGAGGACACGCCGGACGGGCGAAGAGGCGACTTTTTGGCGGAGACCCTCGTAGTGCCCGGGAAATGGCTGGCGGCGGGCGGCTGGGATGCTCCCGCGGCCTTCGAGGCTCTCACCTGGTGGGGCCCACGATTTCGCGAGCTCCCGCAGAATCTGGAACAGGAGCCGTTGCTTCCGGTACGGCCGACGCCTCTCTCGCGCCTCTCTCGCTTTGTCGAACTAGTGACACAGGATCAACTCGATATTCTCTTATTAGCGCTCGTTCAGCAGTCGCATGGGCTCTCGCCGCTCCGGATACTGGAGGCGAGCGGGGCGAGTCCGGGCGACCTCGAGGAAATAGTACTGCTCCTGCCTCTCGTTGTGCCGCCGGCCTGCCGGATTTATCGCGACGGGGATCGGAGGCGCTGCCTGAGCCTGCGCACCCGCAGCCCTGAAAGGGGCATGTCCCCATTTGCCGACGTAACCGGTTTCCCAGCGTCTGCGGCGGATAACCTCAAGGGCGGCGTCGTGGTCGATCTCTCAGGGCGCCTACCGCCGCCCGGCCTACCCGGGCCTTTCGGCCGCAAGTACGTCCAGTGGCTGCACGGGATCCTCCAAGAAGGAAAATGGGGCGAGCTGGAGCTGCTCTACCAGCAGGCCGAGAAGTGGCCCGGTCCAGCGTTCTTTTCCAACGTCGAAAACCTGATCCAGGCCGCACTGCGACCGCTGCCTCAGCCAAGCGCCGAAGCGGACGAACCCGCGCCCGAGCCGGGCGAAGACGACGCGCGGGCGCCGGAGGGTGCAACAACGGAGGTGCAAGCCGCAGCAACGAAACCTCATAGGGGGAACCGGAAAGATCGGGGCCCCGTGCCCGTTTCAGGCCAGCCCGCCCCCCCGTCGCACGCAGCGGAGAACGAGGACGAGCTTCTGTCACCGGTGCAAGTTCGGCGTGCGGCATGGGAGGTCCGCTCCGAAGCCGGAGGGGCGATCTGGAACGTGCTCGAGACCTATCGCGAGCAGTTCGTCACGCTCACCGCGGAGGTCCGCCGCGATTTCGAGGGGAAGCTTAGGGCGGAGAGCGCACGGGTGCGCCAGCAGCTCGCAGAGCTCAACAAGGCCTTGGACGGAGAGGTCAAGACGCTCGAGCGCAACCTAAAGGCCGGCAAGAGCGCACGACAACCGGGCTCGGCGGTGCTCGACCAACTAGCGCGGGTTCGGGAGGATCTGAGGTCGATGCGCGCCGAGATGGCTCAAGTGAAGGGTCAACTGCAGGCGCTCGAAAAAGGCGGCGTCGCGGCCGCGGGCGCAGCCCCAACTCCCGTGGGCGGCCCACCTGTTCAGCCCGAGCGCAAGAGGTGGCTCCGCTTTGTGCTGCCGACGCGCGGGGCCTTTCGCGCCTTCCTGCGGCGCCGCCGCCGGGCCGCCGTAGTGGCCGTGAGCGCTATTGCACTGGCGGTGGCAGGAACGGTCGCGCCGAAGTTCTGGCCGGCGCCCGAAGTAGCGCAGACTGCAGATGGTTGGGACAAGACACGTCTCGTCCAGCGCGCGCGCGCTGGCGAGGTCGCCCTCCGTCTGCTCGCGGCCACCGCGGTGCAAGAAGACTTCGCCCCGCGTGTGCACGGTTTGACGCTCAATCTCGCACTGCTCCGCGGGATTCCCATCGAGGAGACGGTGGATTGCGCGCTCACGCAGGTGGTGCTGCGCACGAGCAACCCCGACCTCCCCGTCAATGGTACCTGCGGACCTAAGACCGCCGCTGCTCTCGACAGAGCGCCGAAAGACGACTGCTGTCGGCAGCTGCAGGGCACGGAGAAGCTCCGGAACTGCTTTCTCTCCAGTCACCTCCGGCTGGGTAGGCCGGATGCGGACCGTGCGGAGTCTTGCCTCGGCGCCTCCCCGTGGCGCAAGGAGCGACCCTGGAGTACGGACGAAGCGACGCGAGCTCTAAAGCTCTTCCGCGATGCTGCCGAGGCGATCGACGAGGCCTCGAAGCCCCAACTCGCTGAGGCCGTACGCGCGCTCGACCCAAAGCACAACCCGCGGCTCGGCAACGATTGGGCTCGCCAAACTTTGAACCGGGAGGAAGCAGAGAATGTGCTAGAACTCCTCTGGGCCGCTTTGAGCGGGAAGGAGAGCTCGCTCGAGCGGCTCGACGCTCAACAGATCGATCAGCTAGGACGGTACGTCGCCGGGCTGGCCTCCCATGGAGGCACGGCAGGCGCCCCGTGACTCTGATCCCTAGTCTCGTCTTCTCGACCCGCAGTCCCCACCCGCAGAGCGGGTCCGACTTCGTCCGCGAGATTGTAGCCGAGAGCGCGGGGATCGGCGACGAGGTGCGGGCCGAGTTTGGGCGCCGCGCCGATATCGCCGGCTCAATCCTGCAACATGAGTTCTCTTCCCCAGTCTACATGTTCTCTCCCCTGAACCGAGAGAGCTGGCTGCTGTGCCGGGCGGTGAGCCTCGGCCTCTATCGCAAAGGGAGCAACCAGCTCCTGATCCACGGCGTCGTCCTGGCGGAGGAGCACCTCGAAGCGCTTGGCGGAAACCCGCTGTTGTTGGACCGGCAGGACGTCCGCCACGAGTGCGGGCTCTCCTTCGTCGATAGGCATCCGAGGACCGAGCGGCGGCTGAGCGCCCTGCCCTTCGACGCGCGAGTAGCGGGGCGTTGTCGGGAGCTCAACCGAGAGCACCTGGAGAAGCTCGACAGGTCCATTCGCAACGACTGGCTCGCCTCCGCCTATGACGCGCTGGCGGATGGCCAACGGGTTGGCCTCGCCACCAATTCCCACGTGCCGTCGCTGGCAGAAGCCCTGCTCCTCCACTTTCATCCTGACGACCGGATGGAGCTGTCGTTCCACACCTTCTATTCCCACAGCCGGCCACTCGACTATCGCCTGCTCGTGCTTGCCCCCGAGGACATGTCGATGGTGCGGGGGCAGTTCCGCGACCTGCGGCTGCTTGACCTTACCGCGCCTTCGCCGGAAATCGCTACCGAAGGCCTGGGTGGCCGCGCCGTGCGCCTACGCCGGGGTTCAATTGACGCCTTCTTGCGAACCGTCCAAGCCCATCGCCTCACATATTGGTCATGCCGCATCCTGCCGCCCCTCACCGGCAAAGATGCTGACATCTGTCTGCGCGACGGTCTTGGAGAACCCCTGACTGCTGCCGAGCGTCGGCGGCTGCAAGAGCTGGAAGGGCGCGGTGAGAGCGGGCTGCGCTACAAGGTCACCTCGCTCGCACGTACCTGGAGGGAGCAGCCGCGAGAATTTCCGGAGCGACTTGCCGAAGTAGCAGACACGAAGAGCCGGGTGGCATTGAAGGAGCTTCTCGACTTTCTCGAGACGCCGCCGGTCGGCTGGGACGAGCGGTGGTGCCTGTTGACGCTGCTGCTGCACGAGGAGGGCTTTCAGCCGGGTGAGGAATGGCGGGCGGAGCGGCAACGGGCTTGGCGGCTGCTGATGCCGGCTGGCCAGTTCAAGGAGTTCCTTGGCACGCTCAGCAGCGAGCAGGCGAGGTGGGCGGAGCCGCTTTTGCTGGCGTACGTACTGGATAAGCTGGAGCCCGTCGGCTACACACTCCCGGTCCCGCCATATTGGGAGACGCTCGTCGAGTGGCTCGGGCGCCGAGGGCGGCTTGGAGCTCTTCTCGGCGGCATCGAGGAGGCCCTACCCAGGATCGTAGGGGAGGCGGCTTCGAGCGCCTGGGAGCGATTGCAGCGGCTACTGTCAGAAGCGGCCCTGCCCGGCGAGGCTCTGCGCATTTTCTTCCAACGGCATCGGCCGCTGCTCTCGGCCGCCGAGGCCGCTGCGGCGACGCGTGAAGCGCTCCAGTGGTGGCTCGTGCAGGGGAGTGAGCAGGACGCGAAGGTCGCCCCTCTCCTCACCCAACTTGACATTGCCGAGCAGGCGTTACCGCTTCTGGGGGCCTGGCTCGCAGAGCAGCCCTCCGGCGCAAGGGAGCGAGCCTTCCACCGACTAGCCGATATCTTGGCCCGGGTGAAACGGCTGCCACCCGCCGCTGGGCCGGCTTGCGGCCGGCTTCTGGCGCACCTGGCTCCATCGCCGGCCGGCGGAAAGGTGCCGGCGGTCTTTGATAAGTGTTTACGCGTGCTAGCCGATGACGAGGACGGCGTACCAGAACGCTTCGCCAGTGCTGCTGTCGGGGAGGCGACTGCCATGCTGCTGCCGCTGTTGGACGCTCCATGCCACCGGCGGGATCTGGCGGCTCGCATCCAAGCGGCGGCGGTACTGCTTGAGGCGCGGAACCGCCACAGCGCCACCGCGCTGGTCGACGCCGGCTTACTCGATCTTGCGGTGCGGGCGTGCATCCTGGCCGAAGAGGCCATGGTGTGGGGTTTGGGGAAGGATACCGTGCCTCAACTCCGCAATTCCTGGGAGGCGTTCTTGAGGCGCACCAGTGTCACGGATCTCCTCGAGCCACAGGAGGCCGCCGTCTCGCCGAGCCTCTGGCATCAGGTTGGGGAGTGGCTAGAGCTGCTCGAGGACGAGATTACTATGCACCCATATCCACGGGCCGAAGACGATCCCCGCTTCCAGCTCTTCATTCGCCTCGCTTGGTGGCGATGGTGCGCGGGCGAGAACCAGGTTGAAAAAGCCGCAGTGTGTGCGAAGATTCGGTTGACAGCGACCTGGGGAAAGATCCGGGCTCCGGTGGAGTGGCTCCGCCTGCGGATGGAGGAGCTGGTCCCTGACCGCCTTCAAGCGACAGCGAGGGCGACGCTCCCGTCGCGGCCGGAGCCGAGGCGCCTCTACTTGAAACTGCCGGAGATGCTTGGTGGGCTCGGAGGGAGACGATGAGCGACAAGCGTGAGGGTGCGCCGGAAAAAGCATCCACGGGCGAATTGGAATCGGGCGCCGCGGAGGCTGGACCTTCCGCCACGCCGGCGAAGCCCGGTCTTCCCTGGCTTGCCCGGACAGCCGCGGCGGAGCCAGACACGGCTTCGGAAAGTGGCGAGAGCGAGGCTTCGACCGCGCCGGCGCCTGCCGCCGCGCGGATTTCTGTGCCAACCAACGTTGTGCCGCTTGAGCCATCACGGTGGAGAGAGGCCGAGCGGCACGAGCCTGACTCGCCGCGGGCCGATGCGGCGCAGGCGGAACAGCGTTTCGAAGAGCAACAACCGCCAACCGGCACCGACGAAGCTCAGGTGTCACGCTGGGCGCCGCCTCACGACGAATATCGGCGCGACGAGCGGCCGCCAAAGGCGCCACCACAGCAGCCGCGGCCGCAGACCGCAAGCAGCGAGGCGCGCCGACGACGTGTTGAGGAGACGCCGGAAGAGGAATCAGAAACCTTCCGACGAGTGGCGACGGAAGCCGCCGCGCGAGCTGCCCGGGTCGAGGAGCGGCCAGATTACAGCGCGGTGGTTCGATCGGTCCAGCGGCACCTGAGCAACGGCTACTCGCTCTTCGGGCTGGTGGGTTACTCTGGCTCTGGCAAGACTCACTTCTTGCGAGCCATGAGTCTTCTTCTGCGCCAACAGGGATTCGAGGGTGCGGCATGGGAGAACCTGCGAAGGGCGCGCGTCCCAGGTCTCAATGAAGCCTTCGTCTCAGACTATCCGTGTACCGGCCCGCGCGGCGAGAAATGGGTCTTCGTCGATGCAGGCGGAGAGCTTTATGCCCGTCTGCGAGCCAATGATTGGAAGATACCGGAGCGTAGCGCCGCGCTCCTCCACTCACTCCACCACTGCCGCGGGCTATTTCTGCTCCTCCATCTACAACCTGGCCACTTCCGCGCCGGATCGATCGGCTCCCATCGATGGATGTCCGAAAACGATACCGAGATTGATCTCGCGGCTCAGCAGGCCCAAGAGGAGCTAGAGTTCTTCGATCACGTGCTGCTGTTCTTGCGGGCGCTCAAGCAAGAGAAAGGCAGCGTCAGGGAGCTCATTGACCGCTGCGCTCGCGAGGACCTCGATAAGGCGCTTCGCCCGTACCGTGACCAGGCGCAGAAGCTTGACCTCCCAGTCATGGTGCTGTTTACGCAGGCGGATACCTTCGGGGGTAGCCAGGTGGAGCTGGCCACGGGGAGCTTCCTCTCGCCTAGGACAGGGACGGTGAACGTGGCCGCCTTCGTCGCCCGTCACGTTCCTGGACTCTTTGGCTCGTTGGTCCGGCATACTCGTCGCTTCAAGTTCGACTTCGTGCAGTCCTACGAGGAAGTGTTGGTGCCCGGACACTCCAACCCGGACGGGACGCAGGCGATGCTCCCGAAATGGCAGGTCGACGATGAGCTCCTCTCCGTTGGGGTACTGCCTGCGCTCGAGTTCCTGTACCGGAACCTAGCCACCGAATCCGGCCGGCGGCGTCACGTTCATCGCTTCGAGCTCGAGGCCCGCGCGGCCCTGCACCTCCATCGGCTAATACACCGCCGCGACTGGCAGGGTGTCGACGTACCGTGAGCAGCGGAGTCCAGTGGGGCGCCGGCGTGACCTGGTCGCCGCGACGGCTCGGCCGCAGCTTGCCGGTGCACCGGCGGCTCTGGTTCTGGCGGGCACTCGCGATCGCTGCCACCGCCGCTTTCGGTGGCTGGACGCTGAAGGAAGGACTCACCGCTGTCTTCCCTGGCGTCGAGCCCGATCCCGACGCAGCAGGCGTGGTGGTCCGGCAAGTAAGCCGCCTGGATGTGCCCCCATGGGACCCTGGGCCGGCGCTCGCGGCAAGCACGCCGCCGCCCTGGGAGTCTTTCCCGCCGCCGCCGCTCTGGCGGGGTGGATCGGTAGGGGAGGCGCCTCTGTCGGGACGTGTCTTGGAGCTGGCGGTCCAAGGGCGCCGTGATCTCCAGGCAGGCAACCTGGAAACTGCCGCGACAAGCTTGCTACGTGCTGCCGACCTCCGGCCCACCTGGGAAGTCCTCTATTCCGCGGGCCTCGCGCTTCACGCCGCCGGTGATTTTGAGTTCGCCGCGGAGCGGTTGGCCGAGGCCGACGTGCGGCTGCAGGAGCTGGAGAACGCCGGCGCCTCCGGTCCCACTTTTCATGCCGCCCAGGTCGCGACGCGCTACGCCGCCGGCCTCGCCGCCGTGGAGTTCGACTGCCTCGACGCCATCTTCCACCTCCGCCGTTCGGTGCGGGCGCTCGACCAGTATGTCGACGCCGACGGAGCCTTTGTTCGCGACCGCGGCCGTCCCTTCAGAGTGCGCGAGGCGGGAATGGATAACCATGCGGTGTGGGCCACCCTCGCCCGCGCGTACGAGCGCTGCGAAGGGCGGTTCCCGGACGAATACGAGACGCGGCACAAGCGGCGCCAGGATTTCGCCCAGGAGTACCGGCGCGGGAACCAGCGGGAGATCACGGACGGCCCGTTCGCAAGCGCCCTCGCGGCGTGCACGAGCGCGGCCAGCCGCTCCGCGCGCTGCTGGGCCTATTCGAACCTCAACAAGCCGACCTGGGCGTCGCGCATCTACTTTGCCCGGCCGGACCCGGAGAGCGTGGGTAGGGGGCTCGAGCCGACGGTCCTCGACAGTCTCGCACGGCTGGTCTATGACTCCGCGTGGCTCGCTGCCGATTCGGAGCAGGACCGCGCCCGCGCGAGCACCTATCTCGGCCATGCTGCGCGCCTCGATCGCAAGGCCGAGGTGCCCGGCCTGGCAGGCCGCATCGCCGCGCTCGGTCGCCACCTCGCCCCCTCGACCAAGGAGTACTCGTTCCTCGCCGAGCCCTGGCGGCGAAGCGACCTGGCCTCGCTTACCTTCGATGCCAGCATGAAGCCGGAGGAGGTCAAGGGCGCCGCAACGGCGCTCCGGGAGCGATGGGTGAACCATCTTCGCTCCGCCCGGCCGGACCTGATGATCGAGGAGATCGAGTCGCAGCTTCTCCGCGCCGGACCGCATGGCGAGTCTCTCAGGAGCTGGCTGGAAGAGGTGCAGGCGGCATTCCGGCAGGCGCTCGTCGCTGCTATGCGCACCGAGCGACAGAACGGCAACCTCGCGACAGCGCTGGCGATCCGCGAGTACCAGGCGCCCTGGCTCGGCGCCGACTGGCCTGCCGAAGTGTCGAGCGCCTGGGTCACTTGGGGTGTCTGGCTCCGGTGGCTGGGCTTGTTTCTGCTCTGGCTCCTTGTCACCGCCGCCGTCTGGCTCGTCCACCGTCTCGTCATCTTCCCCTACCTCGTCTACACCACCGACTTCTATCGCCTCGAGCACCAGCGCCGCCACGCAGAGCGGCGGCGGCAGGGCAAGCCGTTCACGCGCGACGAGATCGAGGATTCCGTCGTGGGCGACGGCGGATGACAGGCAGGCCGCAGGGCGGAGGCAAGCTCTCCCCCTACGGACTGACTGCCCTAGCCCCTGCCACCGCCATCCAGTCCTTCGGCCAGTACGCCTCGGCCAGCGGCCGCAGTAGGTCGGCGGCGACGGCCACCGCCTGCCCGGCGGTGCCTTGCGCCTCGACGTAGATTGTCAGGACGAGCGACTCGCTCGTCGCGCCTTCATGGCGGGTGATGGCGAGGACCAGGATGCCGTGGTCAACGAAGAGGTCGCCGGTTACTTGATTGATCCAGACGGCCCCCGGCGCGGGCTCGGTGGGACCCCGGCGGATGACGGCGAGCTCGGTCGAGGGCGTGCCGGTCTTGCCGAGGGCGCTGTAGTGGACGCCTTGCGGCGCGCGGGCGTTGAGCGCTGCGAGGACGGGAGCCAGGGCGCGGGCGGTGCCGCGCTGGCCGGCGATGACCTGGGTCATGCCGTCGAGAACGAGCCGGCGGCTCTCGTCGCCGAGCGGCAACGGCGCCGGCCGCGCTTTCTCGATCTCCTTCTCGAGGTCCCACAGCACCTCGTCACGCCGCCGCTCCCCCGCGGGCGCCGGCACCGCGACGTGCTCGACCAGGTGCGCGTCGACCTTGCGGCCGGTGACCAGACGGGCGAGCGACTCGGCGAGCTGGAGGTTCGACCAGCGATTGCTGCCGACCCCGAGGAGGTTGGTATAGAGGTCCTGCCGCGCCTGCTGGATCAGGTTGGCGCGCAGGTTGACCCGTTCGGGTGTGACGGGCGAGAAGGCGAGCGCCACGTCCCTCCCCACTCCGCCGGTGGCTTCTGTGACCGGGGCCCAGTACCGCATCGCGATCGCCCGGTCGGGCGGTCCGGCCGCGTAGTGGACGGAGTGGCCGAAGAGGTCGCGGAAGCGCTGGTAGAACGGCGTATCCTGGACGCCCGCCAACTCGGTGGCCCCGGCAGAGCTCTCGTCCTTGACCACGGTCAGCGCCGGGCGGCTGGTCGCCGCCACGCCTCCGAGCCGGTAGCCGTCGGGAGCGACGAGCGGCGGCGCGCCGCGGTCCGGCGCCGGCTGCCCGCCCTGCCACTCCGCCAGTCCCAGGATGCCGAGCGCCAGCATGTAGCGGTTCGAGGACACCTCGAGGAAACGGCGGAAGTCGATCGGCGCGCCGTCGGCGCCACAGTCGGGGGGAAGGCTGTATCTGCCGAAGTCATAGCCCATGAGGCGCGGCGGCGGGTCGCCTCCGGGGTGGCACGGCGTCGTGAGCTGCGCGAGGCGCGGCTGGGTCGCGAGCGCGGCCGCGGCCAGAAACGGCTTGGTGGCCGAGCCGATTGCGTGGACGAGGAAGTTGTGGTTCTGGCCCAGCACGAACTTGTGGACATCGCTCTTGAGACGCAGTTCCTCGAGGTCGCCGGCCGAGGGATAGCTCCCGAGGGCCAGCACCCGTCCGGTAGCGGGCTCGAGGAGCGTCACTGCAGCGCGCAGCGGCCGTCGCCCGTAGGTGCGCCGGCAGAAGGCGCCCAGGCGGCGGGTGAGAAAGTCCTGGAAAAAGGCGTCGAGAGTCAGATGCACGTCGAAGTCGTCCCGCCCGCCCTCCCGCTCGGCGCGGACGGCGGCGTCGACGGCCGACGCGATCTCGTCCGCCATCGGCAGCCGGTTGCCGAAGGTCCGGCGTCGCAGCTCCCCGTTCACCGTGCTGACGAAGGAGAGCAGACCCGCCTCGGCGCCGCTCTCGACGCGATATTGTTCGTTGAGTCCGCCTTCCTGCTGGAGCCACAGCCAGTCGCCGCCGTCGAGCCGCAGGCGCGCGCCGGTGCGCACCGCGCAGCCGTTGAGCAGCATCGCCGGCCGCTCCTGGTAGACCTCGACCGCCGCCTGGTCGCCGACGTGCTCGAGCGAGGCGAACATCCGCCCCGCCTCGCGCCACTTGAGCGCCATCTTCTCGGCTCGCTCGTCCCCCCGCTCGCGGCCGTCGCGTCGCGGCCCGACCCAGACGTCGCTGTAGGTCGAGGCGGGGAGCGGCAGTCGCTCCCAAGAGGCGCGGCTGACCTCGAGCCGCCGGTCCGGCGAGGTCAAGCTGACCGTCGGCTGCCCCTGGCGGAAGAAGAGCCGCCCGCGCCAGGAGCTGGCGGTGTAGTCCGGGAGGCGCTGGTTGTGGAAGGTCTCGTTGGCCCGCAGCACCTCACCCTCGCAGCGGTCGCGGCCGAGGTCGCGATGCTCGACCACGAACGGCCGCCGGTCGCCCGCGTTCCAGCGCCCGAGGTCGCGCCGCAGGTAGCTGTTCTCGAGGAAGAAGATCTCCGCGTCGCCGAGCCCGCGCGGCTCGATGCGCTCGGTCCGGCAGTCGTAGACGAGCTTGCCGCCGTCGATCAACCGGTCGACTTCCTTGGTATAGCCCGAGGGTGTGTAGACCCGGTAGAGGCCCTCCTCGGCGCCGAAGGTGAGAATGAGGAGGAGCGGCAGCAGGAAGACGGCAGCGAACAGCGCGAGGCGACGCGGGTTCACGACGTGCTCCTGCGCATCCCGAGGCCGACGACGGCGAGCGCCAGGAGGGCTCCGGACTCGAGCACGTCGGAGAGGGAGTTGAGGGCGAGGAGGCTCATGTTCTTGCCGGTGAAGAGCACCAGGTTCAAGTTGGCGAGGAGCATGTAGAGGCCGGGGAGGAGGAAGGCGAGGAGCGCCACGAGCGCGACGTGCAGCCCTTGCTGCGCCAGCCGGTCGGCCTCGTCGTGGGCGCGCGCGGTGAGCGGCACGGCGAGGAGCGGCAGCAGGTAGAGGAGGGCAAGACCGAACAGTCCGAGCTTGCCGAACTCCGGCAGCACGAAGACCATCGGCACGAGGTCCGAGAGGTAGGTGATCCCGAGGTGGCGGGGGAGCTCGGTGGCGAGGAACCCGGTGCCCAGCCAACGGCCCTTGCGGGCATAGCTCTGGAGACTGGAGTAGTGGATCGCCACCCGCTCCGCCGGCTCCAGACCCACCTCCGAGAGCACGGCCGGGTTGGCCAACATGTAGAGACGAAACATCTGCTGCGCGCGGGTCGAGGAAAGCTCCGCCGCCCGCTCGCGCACGGGCGCGCCAGGCTCCGCGCTCGCCTCGTCGCCGGCCGGTCCCCACCCCATGATGCGGACCAACCCGCCCGGGAACGCGTTGATCCCGAGCACGGCCACGAACGGCAGGATCGCCAGGACGGCGACGGCGAGCGGCGGACCGAGGCGGCGGCCGGCACGCGGCGGCGCGATCGCGAGGAGCAGCAGCGCCATGATGGGAGCGAGCGCGTGGACGAGCAGCAACCCGGTGTCGCCGACGATGACCGCCACCGCCAGGAAAGCCAGGGCGAGGAAGGCGTAGACGGCGAGGAGGCCGCCGGCCCAGGCGGGGAGCCGCCACCGGCCCGCGGCTGGTGCGGCTGCCGGCGCGGCGGTGGGGCGCCCCTCCTCGCGCCGCCACAGCCGCTCGAGCGTGAGCCCCGCGGCGACCGCGCAGAGCGGGAGCTGGATGACGGTCCAGAGGAGGCGGAAGCCGGAGAAGGGGAGGCGCACGGTCTCGGGCATGCCGAGGATGCGCCCCAGGAAGCGGACGGCGAGCACGGCCACGCCGGCGAGCACGAGCCATCCGATCCGCCAGGGGATCCCCTGCCGCTGCAGCCGGCCGAGCGCGGCAGCGATGCGCGCCTGCCGCGTCGCCAGGTGCGCGAGGGCGAGGAGCGCGCCCAGACCGAGCGGGAGCAGGAGCGCCAGGACGCGGCGGGCCGGGGTCCCGCCGGCGGTGACGATCGAGCCGCCGAAGGCGGCGAGGACGAGCCCGACGAGCGGCCAGACGAGGGTGGCGAGGCGCTCGCGCATGGGTCCTTGCCGGCCATCGCTGGACGCCGGCTGGCGCAGCACCCAGGCGAGCCCCCAGGCGAAGACCAGGAACGCGGGCACCAGCCAGAGCGCCAGCCGCGCCTCCTCGAAGGCCTCGAGCGAGAAGTCCGGAGGGTGGTTCGCGGCCTTGTGGCTGAAGAGCAGGCGCTGCGCGAGGAGCAGCCCCACCGGCGCCACGATCGCGGCCAGCCCGGCGTGCGCGGCCATGCCGCGCGCCAGGAAGACGGCGACGAAGAGCGAGAGGAGCGCCAGGTCGAGGAGGAGCTGGCGCGGGAAGTCCCGCCGGTCGAGCCGCACGAGCATCCGATCCTTGCCGGTACCGAACGCATACAGGTCGCCGAACTCGACCTGCTGCGTGTCGCCGAGGAAGGTGACCTCCGCGCCGTCCGCTCCCCGATCGTACCGATAGGAGGCGGAGAGGCCGCGGAACCGCGACGAGGGCTCGGGCAGCTCGATCATCTCCTCGCGCGCGAAGGCGGAGGGGACGCCCAGTGCCAGGGCCAACTTCGGGCTGCGCGGCGCGACGGCCCGGCCCCAGCGGCTGGGCTCGCCGAAACGGACCTGGATCTCTTCCTCCCCGATCACGATCCGGTCGCGCCGCTGGCTGCGCAGCGATCCGTCGTCGCGTACGACTTCGAGGCTCAGCTCGAACGTCGCCGGCACGGGACACGCCGCGGCGAAGGCGCCGGCGACGTGGCCGCCGCGTTCGATCCGCACCTCGGCGCTGCGGATCAGGAGGTGCCAGGGCCCGAAGCGCTCGCGGCGGTGGAGAAAGGAGTAGACGCCGGCGAGCCCCTCGTGGAGCTCGCCGAGCTGGAACACCCGGCCGCCGCCGGAGAGGGCCTGGCTCAGAGCCGACGGGAGGCCGGCAGCGCCTCGATCCCAGGAGAGGTTGCCGCCCTGGTAGGTGATGCGGGCCGTCCGGCTCCCGCGCGCGGCGACGGCGATGACGTCGCCGTCCGCGAGCGGGTAGTCGTTGCAGTAGCGGTCGTCCACGCGCACGGCGGGCGAGGGAGAGGTGAGCCGGAGGATGCCCGCCGGCGGCGGAGGCGCCGCCGCGTCCTGCGTGACCCCACGCTGCGGCGCGGCGCCGGCGGGAGCGACGGGCGCCGCCTCGAGGACGACCGAGCGGCGCCCCAGCAGCGGCGCCTGCAGGTCCTCGACCTCCAGGCTCTCGGCCGGCGAGGAGCCGATGGTCACCGGCCGGTCAGTCCCGAAGGCGAGGCGCTTGCCGACGTAGTCGAAGCGCAGGACGCGGGTGCGGTCCCGCGCCAGGCCGAGCACGACGCCGCCGAAGCCGAGCGGCAAGAGCGCCAAGAGAAGCGCCAGCGCACCCCGAAATTGTCGCTGGCGCTCGTCCGGCAGCGACGAGTCGGGGAGCCAGGCGAGGACGGGGACTGCCGCGGCGGCGACCAGCGCGGCCCAGAGGATCGGCATCAGGGTGTGGTGAGGCGAGCGGTGGAGATGGGCTCGCGATAGAGCGGCAGCGTCAGGCGGCCTTGCCCGGGGGCGCGGGTCTCCGCGCCGCAGCCCGCAGTCAGCTTGTTTGCCTCGCAGACCAGCGGCAGCTCGAGCCGGAACTTGCGCGTCACGTTCGCGACGGTCACGGGCGCCGGAAGAGCGGCCGGCGCCAGCCACTCGGTCGTGTTCCGCCCGTCGCGCAGCGCCTCGCACTCCTCGCTCTCGAGCTCGAACGTGTGGACCGTCGACCAGTCCTGGCCCTGCTGCGTCGGGAACGAGCGCCAGGCGGCGAGCAATCCGATCACGAGCGCAGCGACTCCCGCCCACCGCAGCCACGACAGCGGCGAAGAGGTCCGACTCCGAGCTGGGGGCACCCCCACAGTATATTTGAGCCTCTACGACAGCAGCAGCCCCGCCGCCGCCAACAGCGCGAGGAGCAGCGCGATCCCGATGACCAGCAGCAGCGGCTTCTTCCCGCCGCCCGCCGCGGCGTCGTCCGACCGTCCGAGGAGGCGCGAGGTCTGCCGCGTGATCCCGCGCAGCTCGGCGAGGAGGCGGAGGCGCAGCGTCTCCTCGAGGCGCTCGAGCTCGGCCAGCAGCTCGGCGGCGCTGCGGTAGCGGTCCTCGGGACGGCGCGCCAGGCACTTGAGCACGACGACGTCGACGTCCGACGGCAGCTCGCCGTTCAACTGGCTCGGCAGGCTGAACTTCGCCGTCGGCGCGCGGCCGGTCAGCATCTCGTGGAACATCGCGCCGGCGGCGTAGAGGTCGGCGCGCTGGTCGGCCTGGACCGCGGGATCCGTCTGCTCGGGCGCCAGGTAGTGGAAGCCGCCGAGAGTGATCTCGGTAGTGTTGATCGTCGTCGTGAGGGTGGAGGCGGTCTGCAGCCGCCCGAGGCCGAAATCGGTCAGCTTGACGCTCGAGAGGTCCGGCGCCACCAGCACCGTCCAGGGATTGAGGTCGCCGTGCAGCAGGCTGCGGCCGTGCGCGTGCTGGAGGCCCTGGCAGATCGCCTTCAGCACCTCCATCGCCTCCTGCAGCGACAGCCGCCGCTGGCGGAGGACGTCGTGCAGCGGCATGCCGCTGGTGCGCTCGAAGGCGGCCCAGACCTGGCTCTCCTCCTGGCCGCTGGCGAGCACCTGCACCAGGTTCTTGTGATGGCCGAGCTGCGCCGCCGCGTCGGCCGCGGCGCGGAAGCGGCGCACCGACTCCGGGTTCTCGGCGAGGCGGGGCTGCAGGAGCTTCAAGATGACGGGGCGGCCGCTCGCCGAGTCGATCGCCTCGAAGCTCAGCAGCGAGCCGCGGCGGCCGAGCGGGGCGAGCACCTGGTAGGGACCGATGCGGTCCGGCGTCTCAGTGGGCATCGCTCTCGAACACGATGGTTGTCTCTCCGATGGCGATCCGGTCGAGCGGCGCGAGCAGGACGCTTTGCGCGGGCGCGCCGTTGACCCGCGTGCCGAAGCTGCTGCCGAGGTCCGAGAGGCGGTAGCCCTCGGGGGTCCACTCGATGCGCAGGTGCTCCTTGCTGGCATTGGGGTCGGTGAGCGGCAGCGAGCAGGCGCGCGAGCGGCCGAGGGTGGCCGGCGTGCCATCCAGCTCGAGCGTGCGGCCGCGGTCCGGCCCCTCGGCGACGAAGAGGCGCGCCGGCGGCGGTCCCAGGTTCTCGCCCGCCGCCCGCGCCCGCGCCCGCGGCGGGAGCTCCAGCGTGCGGATGGGGAAGGGGATGACGATGCCCTCACGCTTGAACTCCTCCCAGATGCGCACCCGCAGGTCGCTCGCGATGCGCGGCGCCTGCGCGATGTCCTCGATCCACACCCGCAGCTCGTAGGTCGCGGCGCTGTCGTCGAAGCGGATGAGGTAGACCTCGGGACTCGGCTTCTCGAGCGCCCCGGGGACGCCCCCGACGCACTCGAGCAGCGCCCGCCGCACGCGGTAGGGCGGCGTCTTGTAGTGCACGCCGACGTAGATGCGCTCGAGGTGCATGGGGTGAGGGTAGAAGTAGTTGAGGACCCGCTCCTCGGAGATCTTGCTGTTGGGGATGACCACGTTGTCGTTGTCGCGCGTCCGCAGGTGCGTCGTGCGCCAGGTGATCGCCACCACGCGTCCCTCGACGTCGCCCACCTTGATCCAGTCGTTGATGCGGAACGGGCGCTCGAGGCTGATCACCAGGCCGGCGAAGAAGTTGCCGAGGATGGGCTGCAGCGCGAGGCCGAGGACGAGCGAGGTGACGGCGGTCGAGGCGAGGAGCGGCGCGAGATCGAGGTCGGGGAAGGAGAGGGTGAGGGTCACCAACCCGGTGACGACGTAGACCAGCCCCATCGCCACCGCCGGCAGCAGCGGCGGCAGGCGCAGGCCGCGGCGGCCGTGCAGGTGGACGTCGAAGAGCAGCAGCCCGAGGACGCGCAGCACGGTGACGCAGACCAGGAAGACCAGCCCCCAGGCGAGGACCCGCTCGCCGCTCTCCGTCTTGCCGGCCGGGAAGAGCGTGAAGGCGCGCACCCCGGCCACCGCCGCCCCGACGTAGAGCGGGAAGGCGAGCTGGCGGACGAGGAACGACCAGCGCTGGAGCTGCAGCAGCAGCCAGACGAGGACGGCCGCGACCGCGAGGCCGGTGAGCGTGGCGACGGCTAGGTTCATCCCGGGAGCGGTGAAGCTGCCGGCGATTTTAGCTTGGATGGATCGGGAGTGCAGAGGCGCGGGTCGGAGGAGGCAAGGTGGGGCCACGCCGCGGTGGCCCCACCCCGCGGCTCAGCAGCAGGTGATGCCGGGGCCGCAGTTGCCGCCCGGGCCGCAGTCGGCG
Source organism: Thermoanaerobaculia bacterium (assembly GCA_044866775.1). Lineage (GTDB taxonomy): Bacteria > Acidobacteriota > Thermoanaerobaculia > Multivoradales > UBA5704 > DASUNQ01. Next base: position 61,633 of record JBIOUG010000083.1, read on the forward strand.
TCGGTCTCGCACGGATAGCCGCAACTGCAGACGCAGGTCCGCAGCTTGAACGGCGGCGGCGGCTTCAGAAAGATCGGCTCGGGAACCTGCGGCGGCACGGCCGGCGTGACCGCCGCGTTCGCCTCGTCGCCCAGTGGTGCGAGCGCGAACGCCAGACCGCAACCGGTGTCGTCGGGCGCCGGCGCCTGGGCGACGGCGGGAAGGGGTGCCGGCTGAGCAGCCGGCACGCCGGCGTGCGCCGGCAGAGCGCCGGGGGCCAGCAACGCCAGCGTCGGCAGAATCCAGCGCAGTGCTCTCTTGGTCATGGTTGCTCCTTCTCAGGTAGTTCGAGGTGCCCGGATCGTCTTGGCCTCAACAGCAGGTGATGCCGCCCCGGCAGAGCCCTCCCGGGCCGCAGTCCGCGTCCGTCTTGCAGGGGAAGCCGCAGCTACAGCGGCAGGTGCGGCCGCCGAGGAAGATCGGCTCGGCCGGCTCGCTGCTCGCGGGCGGGGTCGCGGGGCACGCCGCGGCGGTGGGCGTCGCGGCCACGGTGGGGTCCTCGAGCGCCAGCTCGAGGGCCAGACCGCAGCCCGTCCCGAGCGGTGACGGCGCCTGCTGCACGGCCGGCACGGGGAGCTGGCTGGCCGCCTCCTCGGCGAAGGCGGGCAAGGCGGCGAGGGCCGCGAGCAGGACGAGGGCGGGAACCGCCCAGGCGATCGGTCTTTTCGACATGGCTTCTCCTCTCTGTCGGTGACGGGTGGGAGCCCGCACCCGCACGATGCGAGTCCCTTCACTTGACTAGGTGCGTGCCGCCCTCCGGCCGTGGACCGCGCGTCGAGCCGAGGGCGCCGGTGGCGGACGCTGCGGAAGCGCGGCGCGTGAAGCCGGGCTGCTAGGATGCTGCACCACACAAGGACCAGCCATCACGTTTACCCCAGCCGCCCGTCTTTTCTCCCACCCGGCTCCTTTTCTTTTCCTGCGCACGCCATGACCGACCCCGTGGAACCCCTGCCGTCGGTCACCATCTACACCGACGGCGGCGCCGACCCGAACCCCGGGCCCGGCGGCTGGGGGGCGGTGCTCATCCATCCCGCGAGCGGCCAGATCACCGAGCTCTCCGGGGGCGAGCCGCACACCACCAACAACCGCATGGAGCTGACGGCGGCGATCCGGGCGCTCGAGGCGCTGAAGCAGCGCTGCCGCGTCCACATGGTCACCGACTCGCAGTACCTCCGCCTGGGCGTGACCCGCTGGCTCGCAGACTGGGTGGCGCGCGGCTGGCGGCGGCGGGTGGGGGAGGTGCAGAACCTCGACCTCTGGCAGCGCCTCGACGAGCTGGCGCGCGGGCAAGACCTCTCCTGGGCCTGGGTCAAAGGGCATTCGGGCGATCCGCACAACGAGCGCGCCGACCGGCTGGCGACGGCCGCCATTCGCGCGCAGCGGGAGGCCCTCGGCCTCGCCGGCGCCGCGACCGCGCCCGAGCCGCGCACCGAGGTCCTCCTCAAGGTGTCGGGGGGTGGCGGGCGCGGCGTCTGGGCGGCCCTGGTGCGGCGGCCTGCTCGCGCGGGAGAGGAGGCCGGCTCCGAGCCGGCGCCCGAGGACGAGGTGCTGCGCGGGACGGCCCCGGCCCTCTCCGCCAACCAGCTCGACCTCCTCGCCGCCACTGCGGTGTTGGAGCGATTGCCGCCCGGCGAGCCGGTCGCGGTCTACACCGGCTCCGACTACCTGCGCCACGGCGCCTCGCGCTGGCTCCCAGGCTGGCGGCGGCGAGGCTGGAAGACGCAGGAGGGGAAGCGGGTGGCGAACCGCGAGCTCTGGGAGCGGCTGGAGGCCGCGGCCGCCGCGCACGCCGTCGAGTGGCCGGAGCCCGGCGAGGCGGAGCTCCGCGAGCTGGCGCGCCTCGGCAAGCTCCTGCGCGGCGCCGCTCCCGCCGGCTGAGAGCCACGGGCCGGCCACCCGTACCTCACGCCGTAGCCTGGAACGGCCCTTGCAAACCTCACCGCGCCGAGAGAGACACCCACCCCCAGCTCCCGCCCATCCAGTCGCGTAGTCGAGCTGCATCGGCGGGCGGTGGGCGCGGGCGGGCCGTGAGGAAAGGAGGACGGGATGAAGTCGAAGACGCTACGAGTGCTGATGCTGTTGCTGCTGCTCTCCGCCACCTTCACCTCCACCGCCTGCCGCGTGCGGCAGACCGAGGAGGGCGAGCTGCCGGAGGTCGACGTCGACGTTGACGTCTCGGCGAAGGAGGGCGAGCTTCCCGAGTACGACGTCGATGCCGCCGACGTCGACGTCAACAAGAAGGAGGTCACCGTGACCGTCCCGGACGTCGACATCAAGATGCCGCCCGAGGAGACCACGGAGCCGCCGCCACAGAATCGGTAGTCACCGGCACCAGCGCGCAACGTGGGAAGGGCGGCCAGAGCCGCCCTTCAAGTTCTGGAGCGAGGCGCAAGGGCGCGCGAGGAGGACGTCATGGCCGAGGAAAAAAAGCCCGGACCCGGAGTGGAGGAGGAAGAGATAGCGGAAGGCGGGCCGGAGGAGGCGACGCACCCGGGCGATCCGGAAGCGCCGGCGCAGCACCCGCTGGCGAGCGGCGTCGGCGGCCTCGCCGGCGGCGCGGCCGGGGCGGCGGTCGGCGCCGCCATCGGCGGTCCGGCGGGCGCGGTCGCCGGAGCGATGGTGGGCGGCGCGGCCGGCGTCGCGGCCGGCAAGGGAGTCGCCGAGGAGAGGCATCCGGCCGACGACGATCCGATCCCACGGGATGAGCGACCCCCCCGAGAGCGCAGCCGCCGGGAGGAGTAGGAGCGGGACCCAGGTCTTCCTCCTGTCGCCCGCCAGCCTGAGCGGCGCGCGCGCCCGCCAGCTCGCCTCGCGGCGCGCGCGCTTCGCGACCGCCGAGCGCTTCCGCAGCCCGGAGGGCGTGCCGCTCGGCGAGGCCTACAGCTTCCTCTCCGCCCTCTACTTCCGCGGCAAGATCACTTACGCGCAGTTCTTCGCCCGTCCGCCGGCGGCGCTCGCCGGCCAGGGAGTCTGGATCATCGCTCCCGGCTTCGGGCTGGTGCCGCCGGACTGGGCGCTGACCGTCGAGCGGTGGCGGCGGCTGCGCCGCACGCCGGTCGATCTCGGGAGCCGGGCCTACGTCCGCCCGCTCGCGGCCGACGCCGCCGCGCTGGCGGCGCGGCTCGGCTCGGCGCGGGTGGTGCTGCTGGGCAGCGTCGCGACCGGCAAGTACGTCGACCTCCTGCGGCCGGTCCTCGGCGACCGCCTCGTCTTCCCGCGCTGCTTCGCCGGGCTCGGCGATATGAGCCGCGGCTCGCTCCTGCTGCGCGCCGCGGCGAGCGGCGTCGAGCTCGCCTACGCCACCCTCGACGAGCCGCGTCGGCGGCCGCGCGTACCGCCTGTGGCACCCTGATCCAGCCGGCTTGCTAAGCTGCGGCGTCGGCTCGTGTCTTCCGGAAAGGATTCGCCATGCCCTCACGCCCCCGCCTCAGCGCCCTCGCCCTTGCCGCCCCGCTGCTCGCCCTGCTCGCCGCCGCCGCGCCGGCGCAGGAGCAGGCGGGCCGCTTTGCCGAGGAGACCTCGGTCGTGGTCGTCGAGATCCCGGTGCAGGTGGTCAAGGACGGCAAGCCGGTGCGCGGCCTGACCGCCGAGAACTTCGCCGTCTTCGACGGCAAGGAGCGGCGCCCGATCACCGGCTTCGAAGTGATCGAGCTCGGCGCCTCCGCGCCCGGCGGCGGAGCGAAGCGCCCGGCGGTGTCTGGACCCGGCGCGAAAGCCTTCGCGCCGGTGCCGCCGGCCGCCCGCCGCAACTTCCTCCTCATGTTCGACCTCGCCTTCTCGAGCCCGAGCTCGCTGCAGAAGGCGGAGGTGGCGGCGCGCGACCTGCTGGCGCACGGCCTCCAGCCGCAGGACCTCGTGGGCGTCGCCTTCTACAGCCCGACGCGCGGCGTCGTGCTGCCGCTCGGCTTCACCTCCGACCGCCAGCAGGCCGTGCGGGTGCTCGACGCGATGGCGGTGCTGCTGCGGCGCGACAAGGACGCCGCCGAGCGGCAGCGCCGGGAGGCGCAGACCGAAGCGCGGACCGGGAGCGCGGCGCGCGACCCGCTGGGGTTGACCGCGGGCGACTTCCGCTCGGTCGTCGGGCGGATCGGGTCGCTGGCGGGCATCGAGCTCAGCGCCGCCGGCGAGGCCCTGCAGTGGATCGCCGACTCCGGCGGCGGCAAGTTCGCCGGCGCGCTGCTCGCCGAGACGCTCGCCGACATGGACGCCGTCACCACACCCTTCGTCACCGAGGCGAAGCGCAGCCAGATCGAGACCATGAGCGAGCACTTCGCCGCCCTGGCGCGGCTGTCGCGCGAGGTCGAAGGGCGGAAGTACCTCGTCCTCTTCTCCGACGGCTTCGACGACGCGCTGGTCCTGGGCGACGACATCGAGCGCTCGCCGATGCCCGGCGGCGGCGAGCTGCTGGGCAACGCGCGCACCATGCAGGACCTCGGCCGCATGCTCGAGGAGCTGCGGCGCTCCGGGTGGGTGATCCACACCGTCGAGGCGTTCGGCGTCTCCGGCAACTGGGACCCGACCGGCATCGGCTCGGAGGCCATGTTCTACATGGCCAAGGAGACCGGCGGCACCTTCTTCAGGAACCGCAACGACCTCGGCGCGGCGATGGCGGACATGCTCGAGGCGAGCAGCGTCACCTACCTGCTCGCCTTCCAGGCCGACGAGGTCCCCGCCGACGGCGGCTTCCACAAGGTGCGGGTGGAGCTCGTCGGAGCGCCGCGCGGCGCCCGCCTCTCGCATCGCGCGGGCTACTACGCGCCGCTGCCGATGGTGCAGCAGAGCGGCGCCGAGCGCCGCCTGCGGGCCGCCGAGCTGGTGGTCGCCGGCGAGCCGCGGCGGGAGATCCCGCTGGCGGTGCTGGCGGTGCCCTTCCGCCACTCCGACGAGCGCGCCTACGTGCCGGTGGTCGTCGAGGTGGACGGCGCGGCGCTGGCGGCCGAGGCCGGCCCCGAGGGGCTGGCGCTCGAGCTCTACGCCTACGCCTTCGACGCCGAGGGGCGGGTGGAGGACGCCTTCGGCCAGCAGCTCCAGCTCGACCCGGCGCGCGCGGCGGAGCTGCGGAGCGGCGGAGCGCTGCGTTTCGTCGGCGACCTCCTGCTGCCGGGCGGCGAGCACGAGCTGCGGCTGCTGGTGCGCGGCGCGGTGACCGGCCGCACGACGCTCGAGGTGGTGCCGCTCGTCGTGCCCAGCCCGGCGCGCATCGCCAAGCGGCTGCTGCCGCCGTTCTTCGTCGAGGCCGGCGGCGGCGGCACCGTGACGGTGCGCGAGGCGGGATCGGAGGCGACGGCGGAGGCCTATCCCTTCCGGGTCGGCCTCCAGGCGTTCGTGCCCGAGACGCGGCCGGAGGTGACGGCGTCCGACGAGGTGCGGCTGTTCCTCGCCGGCTACCAGCTCGCCGACGGCGACCTCGGGGTGCGCGGGCGCGTGCTGGCGGCCGACGGCAGCCCGGTCAGCGGCGGCCTGATCACCGGCGCCAGCCGGCTCGAGGACGCCGGCGAGCTCGACCGCGTCCTCGCCACCTTCCGCCCGAGCGGCCTCGAGGCCGGCGACTACCGGCTGGAGGTGACGCTGGTCGAGCCGGGCGGGGCGGCGGTGCGCGCCGCGGCGCCGTTCCGCGTCGTCGCGCGATAGCTGCGCGTGCAGCGGTGTATCCTCCCGCGCGAGGGTCGCCTCGTGCAGGGAAGGAGGTTTCATGCCCTCGCCGCTCCGCACCGCGCTTGCCGTTCTCGCCGTCGTCGCGCTCACCTTGGCGCCGCCGCTCGCCGGACAGCAGGATCAGCCATCGCCGCCACGGCCCGAGGGCTTCGCCGAGGAGACCTCGGTCGTCGTCGTCGACGTCCCCGTGCAGGTCCTCCGCGACGGCAGGCCGGTGCGCGGCCTGACCGCCGCGGACTTCGAGGTCTACGACGGCCGCACGCAGCGCCCGATCGCCGCCTTCGAGATGGTCGATCTCGCGGCCGCCGCAGCTCCGGCCACCGCCGCCGCGGGCGGCGCGCCCGCGGCGCCGGCCGCGGCGCTGCCCGCTCCGAGCCCCGCCGCCCGCCGCCACTTCCTGCTGCTCTTCGACCTCTACTTCACTTCCACCAAGTCGCTCCTCGCCGCCGAGCAGGCGGCGCGCAGCTTCGTCGCCGACGGCCTCGCGCCGAGCGACCTGGTCGGCGTCGCCCTCTTCACCGACGTCCGCGGCCTGGTCGTGCCGCTCGCCTTCACCGACGACCGGGCGCAGGTCACGGCGATGCTCGACGCCTTCCACGCCCTGCTCGCGCGCAAGCCCGCGCCGCGGGGCGCGGCGGCCGCCGCGGCCGCCGCGGGGGCTGACGACGGCACGGCCGCCGCGCCCGGCGCGGACGCGCGGCTGGGGCTGACGGCGCGCGACTTCGCGGCCCTCGCCAGGGGCATCGGCAGCGGCAGGGGCGAGAAGAGCAACCCGGCGATGGACCTGATGATGGAGGACTACTGGACCGAGGGCCTGCCCGAGATGGCGCGCGACCTGGTGCGCGGCAACCGCGAGTTCGGCCGGCGCGAGCTGGACGCGCTCACCGGCAGCCTCTCGTCCCTGGCGCGCGCCACGGCCGACATCGACGGCCGCAAGGACCTGATCTTCTTCTCCGACGGCTTCAGCGACTCCTTCCTGCGCGGCGAGCGCAGCATGCGCAACCCGGGGCGGCAAGCGGGCGGCGACGCCGGCATCGCGGACGTCGCGGCCTACGGCGACATCGAGCGCATGGCCCAGGAGTTCCGCCGTGCCGGCTGGGTGATCCACACCGTCGAGGCCTTCGGCCTCTCCGGCAACTGGGACGCGACTGGCATCGGCGCCGAGGGGCTCTCCTACATGGCGCGCCAGACCGGCGGCACGTTCTTCACCCGGACCAACAACCTCGCCGAGGCGATGGGCCGGGTGCTCGAGGCCTCGACCGTGACCTACGTGCTCACCTTCGAGGTCCCCGACGCCAAGTTCGACGGCGCCTACCACAAGCTCGACGTCAAGCTCCGCGGCGAGCGCGACGGCGCCCGCATCGTCCACCGCGCCGGCTACTACGCGCCGCGCCAGGAAGTCGAGGACCGGCGGGCGCGCAAGGCCAAGGCGATCGACCTGCTGCTCGGTCCGGAGCGCTCGGACCTCGTGGTGACCGCGCTCGCCACGCCGTTCCGCGGCCCCGACGGCGGCGCCTACGTGCCGGTGGTCGTCGAGGTCGACGCCGCGAGCGTCGCGCCCGAGGTCAAGGGCCAGACGACCGCGCTCGAGTTCTACGGCTACGCCTTCGACGCCGCCGGCGAGGTGGCCGACTTCTTCACCCAGGTAGTGCGCTTCGAGACCGCGCGCTACGGCGAGTCCGTGCGCAGCGGCGGCATCCGCTTCGTCGCCGACCTCGAGCTGCCGGCGGGCCATTACGACCTGCGCCTCCTGGTGCGCAGCCCCGGCTCGGGACGCGCGGCGGTGCGGGTCGTGCCGCTCGACGTCCCGGCCGACTTCAGCCGCGTCGCGGCGCGCCTGCTGCCGCCGTTCTTCGTCCAGCTCGACCGCCCCGGCCTGACGGTGCGCGAGAACTCGGCCGATCCCGAGGCGCTGGCGCGCGCCTATCCCTTCGTCGCCGGCGGGCAGGTCTTCGTCCCCTCGGCCCAGCCGGTGGTCCACGCCGGCGAGGAGGTGCGCCTCTTCGTCGCCGGCTACAACCTGGCCTACGGCAACGTCGAGATGGAGGGGCGGGTGCTGGGGATGGACGGCAGGCCGGTGGGGCGGGCCAGCGTCAAGCCGCTCGGCCGCGACGTCAACGCCGCCGGTCTCGACCACCTGCTGGCGACCTTCAAGGCGGGACGGCTCAAGCCGGGCGACTACCTGCTCGAGGTCTCGGTCATCGAGCCCGACCCCCTGGGCCTCTCGATCTCGCTCACCGACGCCGACCGCGGCCACACGATCCGCGCCGCGGCGCCGTTCACGGTGGTGGCGAAGCGCTGACGCAACGCAAAAGGGGCGGGCCTGCCTCGGGCGGGCCCGCCCCCGGTGGATAGCGGTCCACGGTTTCACTCCTCGCCGTCGTAGAAGTCCTCGGTGTCGGGGTCCTGGCTGAGAGAGCGGCGCGTCCGCCAGCGCCGGCGGTCACGCTCCGGCGCGGCGGCGTCCGCGGGCGGGGATCTCTCCCACGACCCGGGGTACCGCTCGCGCAGGCTGCGGGCCGCTTTTCGGCGGGCGGCCCGGCGGGACCGTTTCTGGCTCATCGTCATCACCTCCTCTCGTGCGGCGGTGGAGCGCCGCGGTCAGGCTTCGGTCTTCTCGAGGTCGACGGTCTCCACCGCCGTCGCCGCCACCTTCGCGGCTGCCGCCTTCTTGGCCGCCGCTGCCGCCTTCGCGACTGCCGCCGTCGACCGCCGGCGCGTCACCTGATTCGGCTTGTAGTCGTAGCGCATCAGCGACTCGCTGGTGAAGCGGAGCTTGCTGCGCAGGTTGGCGCCCAGGCGGCCGCGGACCTTGTCGCCCGCCCGGCCGAGCTGATCGAGCTGGGCCAGCACCTCCCGCGCCTGGGTGCGGAAGTCCTCGTAGCGGTCCTGGAGAGCGCGTCGCACCGCGACATCGAAGCTGCGCTGGGCGTCGGCCACGGCTACCTCAGCCACCTCCTCGCCGGCCGGATCGAGCTCAAGTTCAAGCACGTCTTCCTGCTCGGTGACGAGCTGGGCTTCAGCCCGCGACGTGGTGGACGAAGTGATGCTGCGGGAGGACCGTGGCAAGCAGCACGCGGACGAGGGCGCGGAGGATGCCGGCGAGAGCGCGCCGGACCGTGCGCGGCGCGCGAGCTGAGAGCCCGGCGCCGGGGGTTGCTCAGCCCGCCTGGCGCAGGCAGGCTGCGGCGGCCGGATAGGGCAGCCCGAGCGCCGCGAGGACCTCGCGCGCCGCCGTCTCGCCGGTCTCGCACCCCCCTTCCATGAGCCCTTGCGCGTCGCGCGAGCAGTGCTCGCCGGCGAAGCGCAGGTTGCCGAACGGCTCGCCCTCGGCGCCGGCGAAGGCGGTCCACTGGCCCGGCCGGTAGCAGCCGTAGCTGCCGCGGCTCCAGGCGAAGGACGGCCAGTGGAAGCGGGCCTCGGTCATGCCGGGGCGCGCGGCGGCGAGGCCGGGGAAGACCGCCTCGAGGTCGGCGACCAGGCGCCGGGCCTGCTCGGCGGCGGTGCCGCGGCCGAGCTCGGCGCCGTGCGCGCCGCCGGTGAAGTTGGTGAGGACGCCGGCCGTGCCGGGCTGGCGGCGGCTGGTCTCCCAGGTGTGCTGGAAGGGGAGGTCGGCGACGACACTGCCGTTCGAGCCGTGGGCAGTGCGCCAGACGCGGCTTGAGAACCCGACCATCAGCTTGGCGTTGGTGCCGTAGCCGAGCTCGCGGATCGCCCGCAGCTTGACCGGCGGCAGCGGCAGGTCGAGGCGCACGTCGCGGAGCAGGGTGAAGGGGAGCGCGAGGATGACGTGCTCGGCGCGCAGCTCGCGGCTCCAGCCGCCGCGCCGCACGGCGCAGCGGAAGGCGCCGTCGGCGCCGAGCGCGACCGCCTCGAGGAGGGTGTCGATCTCGATCGCGTCCGCGAGGCGCTCGGCGAGCGCCGCGGTGATGCGGTCGTTGCCGCCGCGGACGTGGAAGCGCTCGTCGCTGTCGCCGAAGATCTGGAACGGCGAGGGCTGCGGGTCGAGCATCAGGATCAGATTGAGCGCCGACTGCTCGCCCGGCTCGAGCCCGTACTCGGTGGTGTAGGCCACCTCGAGCAGGCGCCGGAACCATCCCGCGGCGCCGACCGAGTCCAGCCACTCGGCGATCGACATGCGGTCGAGCGCCTCGGCGCCGGCGGGCGTCCGGTAGTGGACGTCGGCAGGCAGCGAGACGAGGGCCGACTCGAGCGGCCGCACCAGCGGCAGGAAGGCCTCCACCACCTCGCGGTCGGAGCGCTTGGCGCCGGCGAACCACCAGACGTCGAGATCGATGCCCTCCTCCTCCTGGGCGAGGTCGTCGAGGGCGATGCACAGCTCCTCGGCGAGGGCGCGGATGTGGGTGTGGCCGGAGTCGATCAGCTCGCCGCCCAGCTCCACCACCTGGCGGTCGGCGAAGCGGTCGCGCAGGCTGAACATGCGGCCGCCGGTGCGGCCCTGCGCCTCGAGGATGCGCACCGGCACGCCGGCCTGCCGCAAGCGGTAGCCGGCGGTGAGCCCGGCGATGCCGGCGCCGGCGATGACGACCGGCAGGCCGCCGTGGCGGCGGCGGGCGCGGCCGGGCGGCGCCGCGGCGGCGCTGGCGGCGGGGCCGGCGCCGGCGCAGCCGGCGAGCGGCAGGCCGGCGGCGAGGCCGGCGCCGAGCGCCAGGGAGCCGCCGAGAAAGTTGCGGCGAGTAAGAAGAACGGAAGACGGCAGGTAGGGGGGCGGCTTGCCTCTCCCGCGGGCGGAGGCGAGCTCCGCCCCTACAGCAGCGCCCGCGGGTTGCGGCAACGATCTCTTGGCATGCCTCTCGGCCTGCGCCTCCTCGACCACCTCGGCGACCGGCCGCCCGGTCGCGGCGGCGGCGCGGGCGAGGCGCAGCGAGCGCTCGACCAGCGCGAAGAGCGGCGTGCGAGCCAAGGCGCGGGAGTGTAGCAGCCCGTGTCGTGCTCGCCGCGCGGCAGGTTGGCTCGCGGTTCGCTCGCGTCGCGTCCGCTGCGCAGCGTGCGCACCTCCCACCTGAGCATTGTTTGCTGCAGCCGTCCAGAGGGGCCTCGCCGCGGCTGCTACAATCCGCCGTCCGCCAGCGCCGAGGCGCGCCATGCCGCCCTTCTACGTCACGACCCCGATCTACTACGTCAACGATCTGCCCCACATCGGGCACATCTACACGACGATCGTCGCCGACACGCTGGCGCGCTACCGGCGCCTGGCGGGAGACGAGGTCTTCTTCTTGACCGGTACCGACGAGCACGGGCAGAAGATCGAGCGCGCGGCGCGCGAGAAGGGGATCACGCCGCAGCAGCAGGCGGACTGGGTGGCCGAGCACGTGCAGCGGAGCTGGCGCGCCTACGGCTTCTCGCACGACGACTTCATCCGCACCACCGAGGCGCGCCACCGGCGCGGCGTCGAGGAGATGATCCGCCGGCTGGACGCCGCGGGCGACCTCTACACCGCGGCCCACGAGGGCTGGTACTGCGTCGCCTGCGAGACCTTCTATACCGAGAAGGAGCTGTTGCCCGGGCAGCGCTGCCCGGTGCACGAGACGCCGGTCGAGTGGAAGGCGGAGGAGAACGTCTTCTTCCGCCTCTCGCGCTACCGGCAGCCGCTGCTCGACTGGTACGCGCGGCAGCCCGAGCCGGTGCGCCCCGGCGTGCGCCTGAACGAGGTGCGCGCCTTCGTCGAGGCGGGGCTGCGCGACCTCTCGGTGTCGCGCGCCAACCTGTCGTGGGGCATCCCGTTCCCCGGCCGTCCTGGGCAGACCGTCTACGTCTGGCTCGACGCGCTCTCCAACTACGTCACCGCGCTCGGCTTCGGCGCCGCGGGCGAGGCGGCGGCGCGCTACCGCCGCTTCTGGGAGGGCGACGGCGTCCGCCTGCACCTGATCGGCAAGGACATCCTGCGCTTCCACACCGTCTACTGGCCGGCGTTCCTGATGTCGGCCGGCCTGCCGCTGCCGACCGCGGTCTGGGTGCACGGCTGGTGGCGGCGCTCGGGGCGCAAGGTCTCGAAGTCGGGGGGCAACGTCGTCCGCCCCGACGACCTGGTGGCGCGCTTCGGCTTCGACAGTCTGCGCTACTTCCTGCTGCGCGAGATGGTCTTCGGGCAGGACGCCGACTTCTCCGACGAGGCCTTCGTCGACCGCTACAACAGCGACCTGGCGAACGACCTCGGCAACACGGTGAGCCGGGTGGTGACGCTGTCGCGGCGCGCCTTCGAGGGCAAGACGCCGCCGGTGGCGTGCGACGACAACCCGCTGATCGCGGCGGCGCGGCGGGCGGCGGCCGACTACCGGGCGGCGATGGAGGAGCTGGCGTTCCAGCGCGCGCTCGAGAGCCTCTGGCGCCTGCTCGGCGAGGCCAACCAGTACCTGGTCGAGCGCGAGCCCTGGAACCTGATCAAGAGCGAAGGGCCGACGGAGCGCCTGTCGCGCGTGCTGTGGAACGGCCTCGAGGCGACGCGGATCGTGGCCACCGGCCTCTTGCCGTTCATGCCCGAGCAGGCGGCGCGGGTGCTGCGGGGCGTGGGGACGGCCGAGCCGCCGGCGCGGCTCGACGCCCTCGCCTGGGGCGGCACTCCGACCGGCGCGCCGCTGCCGGAGCCGGAGCCGCTCTTCCCGCGCATCGACAAGGCGGCGTATCTGGGGGAGGCGGAGAAACCGCCGGGGGCAAACGAAAACAAGACTCAGGCAGAGGAGCGGCGGATGATCTCGATCGACCAGTTCATGCAGACGGAGCTGCTGGTGGCGACGGTCACCGCCGCGGAGCGGGTGCCGAAGTCGGACAAGCTGATCAAGCTGACCGTCGATCTGGGGAATGAGACGCGCACGGTGGTCGGCGGCATCGGCAAGCAGTATGCGCCGGAGGATCTCGTGGGGAAGCAGGTCGTGGTCGTCGCGAACCTCCAGCCCGCGAAGCTGATGGGCGTCGAGTCGCAGGGCATGGTCCTCGCCGCCTCGGACGACGGCAAGCCGATCCTCTTGCACCCCGCCGCGCCGGTGCCGAACGGCACGCGGGTGAGGTAGCCGCCCTCCTACCCTCATGCCGTGCTGATCGACTCCCACTGCCACCTGCAGTCGCTGCCGCCGGACGAGCGCGAGCGCGCGCTCGACGCGGCGCGCGAGCGCGGGGTGGGCGGGTTCCTGGTGCCGGCGACCCGCCTCGACGAGGCCGACGACGTCCTCGCCTTCTGCCATCGCCACCCGGACGTCTGGTGCGCGCTCGGCGTCCACCCGCACGAGGCGTCGTCGTGGCAGCCCGGCGACGCGCGGCGCCTCGCGGCGCTGCTCGCCGACCCGCGGGCGGTGGCGGTGGGGGAGTGCGGGCTCGACTTCCACTACGACCACGCGCCCCGCGACGTCCAGGGCCGGGCGCTGCGCGAGCAGTGGGAGCTGGCGCGCGCGCTGGGGCTGCCGGTCGTGGTGCACAACCGCGAGAGCGACGCGGCGATGCTCGCCCTGGTGCGCGAGCCGGCGTTCGCCGGGCTGGCCGGCGACTTCCACTCCTTCGCCGGCGGGCGGGCGATGGCCGAGGAGCTCCTCGGCCGCGGCTTCTATCTCGGCCTCTCCGGGATGATCACCTTCCCCAAGGCCGACAACGTGCGCGAGGTGATCCCGCTCCTGCCGGCCGACCGCGTGCTGGTCGAGACCGACACGCCGTACCTCGCCCCCGTGCCCTACCGCGGCACGCCGAACCGCCCGGCCTACGTGGTCGAGATCGCCGAGCGCCTGGCGCGCGAGACGGCGGTCACGGCCGAGGAGGTGGCGCGGCGCACGACGGCGAACTTCTTCGCCCTCTTCCGCCGCGCCTCCCACGCGCCTCAGGAGCCGTAGAGCTCGGTCTGCGCGCGCGCGATCTCCTGCGGGATCGCCACCACCGGCTCGACGTCGAAGCCGGTGGCGGCGCGCAGCTCCTCGGCGAAGCCGCGGTCGCCCGGGTCGCCGATCGCGACGCGCAGCCGCTCGCCCTGCTGCCCGAGCGGCATGACGTTGAGGCGCCGGGCGAGCGCCGCGGGCACGATGTCGCGCAGGGCCGGGTCGACGCTCCGCCCGGCCAGGCTCAGGAACGGCACGCCGTGCTGGATGGCGAGGCCGATCGCCACCATCTTGTGGCTGACCAGGCCGAGGTCGATGAGCAGCTCGCCGAGACGGCGTCCGCGCTGGCTCGCCTGCGCCTTCAGCGCGCCGCCGAGGTCCTCGGGGCTGATGAACCCCTGGTCGAGCAGGATCTCGCCCAGCTTCGGCTTGGCGGCGCGCGGCACGGCGCCATCGGCCGGCGGGGCGGACGGCACCAGGCGCAGCGCGGCCGTGCGCTCGCGCTGGAGCGCGGCCTCGATCGTCTCCGGCGTCGCCGGGCCGCGCCCGCACAGCAGCTCGCCGATGGTGCGCACCGAGAGCACTTCCTGAAGGGCGGAGGCCGGCACGTAGAAGCGCTCGATGCCTGGCACGCCGGTCGGCACCAGGAAGAGGCCGCGGCGCTGGCCGCCGTGGCTGTGGGTGATGCCGCGCAGGGTGCCGCCGTCGAGCAGGCGGACCTCGATCAGGCGCGCCGTGCTGGCGCAGGTCGTCGGCGCCTTGGCGCCGGGGCGGCGCAGGAAGGCGACGTGGCGCACCCGCTCGAAGGGCACGACCTGCCGCAGGTGGACGTTCTCCGCGTGCTTGCGCACGAAGAACTCCGGGCTCACGGGGTCGAAGATGTCGACGAACCCGAAGAGCGGCGGGCGGTCGAAGAAGCTGACCTCCACGGTCGCGCTCCGCGGCGCCATCGACAGGGGGGCCGCGGGCGCTTCGGGGCGGCGGCGGGCGGCGTACGGGCTGGTCTCGAGTAGCGTCATGGTCGACTCCCGATGATCGGTTGATAGAGGCAGCCGCCGAACGCTGCGTGCACGCGCACGGCCACCCGGTAGGAGCGGATGCGGAACCTCCCGCAGTAGGTCAGGACCGAGCACGCCGTGTCGTCCAGGCTCGGGTCCAGCGGGCGCGGCCGGCGGCGGCCCCAGCACAGGACGCGAGCCACCGCGGTGGCGAGATCGAGCCGATGGCGCTGTTGCGGGCGGAGCATGGCGGCCTCAGCGCTCGCCCCGGGGCCGCCGCTGGCGCAGCGCCGGCGGCGCGGGCGCGACGAGCGCGGCCACGCTCAGGCTCTCGCCGGCGGCGGCGGCGGAGACGGAGTCGGCCGGCAGCGCCAGCGCGGGCGGCGGCGCGTGGCCGTCGCCGATGAAGATCAGGGTGGGGACGCCGTTGCGCACCACCCGCTGCGCGATGCGCGGCGAGTCGGCGGCGGCGCGCAGCGCGGCCGGCGCGGCGGCAGCCGCCGGCGAAACCGCGGTCTCCACCTCGGCGGCGGCGGCGGTAGCGAGCGCCAGCAGCGCGGCGATCGTCAGGACCGCCGCGGCTTTCCCGCGGGCGGCGAGAGGACTGCGAGTGGAACGGGCATGTTGTGTGGTCATCGCGTTTCCTCCTGTCTACTCTGGGGTCAATCTACGGGCCGGAGCGGGAGCGTCCCATCGGCCGGCCACCGAACCGCGCGTCGGCCGGAGGCGCCGGCGCGTGTCGGCGTCCGTCCGACGGCGCGTCGTCTCACGCCTCGCTCGACGACGGTCTGCCATGCTCAGCGCCCCGCCGCGGCGACGACCGTGCCGTCCTGCGTGGCGGCCGGAGGACGTTGCCGATGCGGCTGCGCAGCTCGCTCGTCGCCGGCACACCGGTCAGCCGGTCGAGCTCGACGCCGCGGTCGAAGAGGACGATGGTCGGCAGCAGCTCGACGCCGTAGCGCTCGGCCGAGCGGGGGCTGCTGTCGATGTTGACCCGCACGATGCGCACGCGGCCCTTCGTCTCGCGCGCCAGATCGGCGAGCGGCTGCTCGAGCCGGCGGCAGGGACCGCACCAGGGAGCCCAGAACTCCACCAGGACCGGCAATGGCGACTGCTTGAGGCGCTGCGGTAAATCGGAGCCCGGCGCGAAAGCTTTCGCGCCGTGATCGGAGCCTTGATCAGTGCCACCGACGCCCCCCGCCTGCCCCTGTGCCGAGGCGGCGGCCGGAGCGGCCGTGACGACTGCGGGCAGCAGGAGAGCAGACAGCGCCAGCGCCGCGCGCAGCGTGCGCCGTGGGCGCACGAAACGAGCGGCGAGAGGCTGCTGCGGCTGGCGGTGGGCGGCGGCGGCGATCGACTCCATGGTGGCTTCTCCAGGCTCGGCCGCGGTCGCCCGAAGTGGGCTGTTGCGGCGCTGGAGAACAGGCTAGGGGCCGCCTCGCGGCGCCCCTATCGGCGGGCCGCGGAAGGTGCTGTGAGTCGTGCGGAGGCGAGCTGTCGGACGGCGGCCGACGCGAAAGGCGCGAAAGCCTTTCGCGCCGGGCTCTCGAAAGGCGCGAAAGCCTTCGCGCCGGGCTCTCGAAAGGCTCAGCTACCGGAAGTAGCCGGAGACGTCGACCACGAGGTGCGCCGTGCCGTTGGGGGAGGACGGCAGGTCGCAGGCGACGGCGAGCTTGCCGGCGACGCCGAGCGCCGGCACGGCGTTGTTGGCGCGCGACTGGCCGGCGGCGAACGCGATCGTGCTGCTGCCGGGGACGGCGCCGCCCCAGGGGAAGAGGCGCAGCTCGCCGCCGCCGCTCGGCGCGGCGACGGTGACGTTGACGGCGACCGCCACGGCGTCGTCCGGGATGCCGCACTGGCCGGCGGCGGGGAAGCTCCGCACCATGCCGGCGGCGAGCGCCGGGCCGCCGGTCGGGCCCACCGGCCGCCGCGTGTCGACCAGGCGGCATGGCGGCAGGGTGTAGAAGTCGGCCCCGGGCGCCGGGAAGGCGCCGTGACAGAGCCCGGCGCCGGCGTCGCTCCAGCCGCCGCCGTCGGCCACGAAGCGCCACTCGTAGCCGTTCGGATAGAGCGCCAGCGCGACGACGCCGAAGCTCTCGGCGAGCCGCAGCTCGCTGTTGGGCGCCACGGCGACGACGCCGGTCAGGTTCTTGCCGCCGGTACCGACGGTGAGCTGCCGCAGGCCGCCCGCCGGGTCCGCCGTGCCGTCGGGGCGCTGCGGCGCGAAGCGCTCGTAGAGGTGGTCGTGGCCGTTGAGCACGAGGTCGGCGCCGGCGCTCCAGAGCGCGCTCCAGAACGGCTGGTACGTAGCGTCGCTGCCGTGCGGCCCCGAGGAGAAGCGGGGCTGGTGCCAGAAGGCGAGCGTGCAGGCGGCGTCGCTCGCGGCGAGGTCGGCGAGCAGCCACTCCTCCTGCGGCGAGCCGGCGCCGCAGCCGCCGACGGCGCCGCAGTTGCCGTTGAGCGCCACCAGGTGCCACGCCCCGAGGTCGAAGCTGTACCAGCCTTCGGCGGCGTCGCCCGCCGCGGCGCCGAAGTAGGCGTAGTAGCCGGCGGCGCCGGGTGTCAGGTATTCGTGGTTCCCCGGCACCGGCCGGGTGAGCGGCAGGAGCTGGCCCCAGGTCGGCTTGTAAGACGCCTCGTACTTGGCGAGCGCGCCGTTCTCGTACTGGTTGTCGCCCAAAACGAGGACGGCGTCGGGAGCGAGGTCGAGCGCCAGCGCAGCGGTGGCGGCCATGCGGCAGCGGGTGGCGGTGCCGGCGCCGCCGTTGTAGGCCGGGTCGGCCGGGTCGCAGGCGATGTCGCCGGCGGTGACGACGACGATCGGCGGCGGCTGCGCGGCGGCCGGCGCCGCGACGGCGAGGAGCGCGACCAGGAGCTGCAGGCGCACGCCGGCAGCGTACTGCGCCGCCCGGCGCGCGCTCGGCAAGCGCTTGACAGTCGCCAAGGAACTGCGCTCGCGCCCTCACCCGGCTGACATGTCCGGTGCAACCGAGCTAGTCTTCGCCCGGAACCTTCGCACATGACCGCCCACGCAGAGCCGAGGACGGAGGGAAGCCCGTGATCGTGAACCGCCGTGAGCTGTTCGCCGCCGCCGCGCGCCCGCTCGCCGGCGCGGTGGCCGCCGCCGTCCTGGACGCCGCCGGCGCGCGGCGGGCGCTCGCCGCGGTCGCCGGCCGCGGCGGCTCGCCCGCCGAGCTGGCCGCCGACGAGTCCTACTGGTTCGAGGTGCAGCAGGCGTTCCGCGTCGACCGCAGTATTGTGAACTTGAACAACGGCGGCGTCTCGCCGTCGCCGGGCGTGGTGCTCGACGCCCAGCAGCGCCACGTCGCGTACGCGAACGAGGCCCCGGCCTACACCATGTGGCAGGTGCTCGAGCCGCAGCGCGAGGCGGTGCGCCAGCGGCTCGCCCGCGCCTTCGGCTGCGACGCCGAGGAGATGGCGCTGGTGCGCAACGCCTCCGAGGGGCTCGAGACCTGCCAGCTCGGCATGGACTTCGCGCCCGGCGACGAGGTCCTGACCAGCACGCAGGACTACCCGCGCATGCTGACGACCTTCCGGCAGCTCGAGCGGCGGCGCGGCCTGGTGCTGCGGCAGATCACGCTGCCGGTGCCGGCCGAGGACGACGACGAGGTCGTGGCGTTGTACGAGCAGGGCCTGACGCCGAAGACGCGCCTGCTCCTCGTCTGCCACATGATCAATCTCACCGGGCAGATCCTGCCCGTCGCGAAGATCGTCGCCATGGCGCGCCGTCACGGCGTGCCGGTGGTCGTCGACGGCGCCCACGCCTTCGCCCACTTCCCCTTCCGCCACGCCGACCTCGACTGCGACTACTACGCGTCGAGCCTCCACAAATGGCTCTTCGCGCCGCACGGCACCGGCATGCTCTACGTGCGCCGCGACCAGATCCGCGGCCTCTGGCCGCTGATGGCGGCGCCGCCCGAGCTCGACGGCGACATCCGGAAGTTCGAGGAGATCGGCACCCACCCGGCGGCGCCCTACCTGGCGATCGCCGAGGCGCTCACCTTCCACGACGGCATCGGCCCCGAGCGCAAGGCGGCGCGCCTGGTCTACCTCCGCGACCGCTGGGCGAAGCGCCTCGCCGCGCACCCCAAGGCGCGGCTCCACACCAGCCTGAAGCCGGGGATGGCCTGCGGCCTCGCCAACGTCGAGGTCGATGGCGTCGAGCCGCCGGCCCTCGCCGACCACCTGTGGAAGCGGCACCGCATCCTGGCGACGCCGATCGTCCATCCGGAGTTCCGCGGCCTGCGCATCACCCCGAGCGTCTACACCACGCTCGAGGAGGTCGACCGCTTCGCCGAGGCGATGGAGGCGGTGCTCGACGGCGGGCTGCCGGCGGCGTGATGGCGGCGATGGCGCAGCGCAAGGCCGCCCCACGCAAGGTTCGGGTCACGGTCACGGTCGGTGACGCCGCCACGTTCGAGGCCGACGTTCTGGCGCTCAAGTATGCGCAGGCGCTCTACGGCATCGAGGCGATGGTCGCCGAGAAGCTGGGGCTCGCCGAGGCGCATCTGAGCGAGACGCTGTCGCGCCCCGGGAAGGTCACGTTGATCGATGCGCAAGGCAAGCTGGAAGTCGGAGCGGTGCTGTTCGTCGCCGTCGCGTCGCTGCTCGAATTCCGCTACAAGGAGATCCGCGAGTTCGGCGAGATGGTGCTGTCGGCGCTGGCGAAGCTCGATGCGGGTGTGCGGCACGTCGCGCTGACGCTCCACGGCCTGGGGTACGGACTCGACGAGGCGGAGTCCTTCGCCTCCCAGGTGGCGGGAGTGATGGACGCCCTGGAAGCGGACAACTATCCGCCGAGCCTCGAGCGGGTCACCTTCGTCGAGCTCGACGCGGCGCGGGCGCGCCGGATGAAAAAGCAGCTCGCCGAGCTCCTGCCGGGCGGTCCCGCGGTGCGCACACTCGACCTTAAGGAGGAGAGGGTCGCCGCGGCGAAGCTGCGCGAAGTCGGGTCGGCCTCCGAGAAGAAGCCGTACGTGTTTGTCGCCATGCCGTTCTCCGAAGACCTGGAGGACGTCTGGCAATTCGGCATCAAGCAGTGCGCAGCGGAAGTCGACCTGCTCAGCGAACGAGCGGATCTGTCGAGCTTCACCGGCGACGTCGTGGAGTGGATCAAGTCGCGTATCGAGGGCGCCAAGTTGGTCATCGCCGATCTGAGCGAAGCCAACCCGAACGTCTATCTCGAAGTGGGGTACGCCTGGGGCAAGGGAACGCCGACAATCCTCCTGGCCAACAAGAAAAGCGAGCTGAAGTTCGATACCAGAGGGCAGCGCTGCCTGGTCTACAAGAGCGCCTACGATCTGAAGAGGCAGTTGTCCGCCGAGCTCCGCGCCTTCAAAGACAGGTAATCAGCGTGGCCCATGCGCGTGCGAAATCATCTCGACGCCGCGTCTCGCAGACCGCTGCGTTGCGCGTCCTGAAAGACGTCGCCGAGGCGCTGGGTGGGGGGCGGTGCGATGAAAGCTCCAGGTAGAAAGAGCTTCGCGCCACCCTCCCCCCAGATCCCTCGCTCTCGCTCGGGATGACGTGCGTCCTCCGTGCCGGCCGTGCGCCCACTCCACCGGGACCTGTCCGATCGGACAGGTCCCGCACTGTCCCGCCGCCGGAAGGCGAACGCGGGGCCGAGGGCGACGTAGGCGGGGCGGTTTATGGGTGACCGGCGTCAACTGACGCGCGGTCCATGCCGAAGAACTCGCCGCTCAGGCCGGCGAAGGGATCGCTCAGGTCGGCCGGATCGGGGCTCAGGCCGGCGACGGGTGTCGCGACGCCGGTGTCGGGGTTCAGGGTGTAGAGCCCGGCGCCCGCGCCGCCGGGGTCGTTGGCGAGCGCGTAGAGGACTCCGTCGAGCGGCCGGAAGTCGATGCCCACGACCACGCCGGCGACGCCGCTGATCGCCACCGTATCGACGATCGTCGCGGTCGCCGAATCGATCTGGAGGAGGCTCCCGGCGCCGTTGACGGCGTAGATCGTCTCGGCGGCGGCCGGCGCCGCCAGCCCGAGGCAGAGCAGGAACGAGCAGGCTCTCTTCATGTCCGCGCCCTCCGCGTCGGGAACGTCGCGCGTGGACTCTATCCCGCCTACAATGCGCGCCGCGCATCGCAGCGCGACGACGGAGGCAACGCATGGCACGGATCGGCAGGTCGCTCGGCATCGCGGCAGCGTGTGGGCTGGTGGGTGCGATGGTCGTCATGGCGCAGGAGAACGGGATCGCAGCGGCGGCCGCCTGGCAGCCGCCCGACGGCGCGCTGGTCGCGCGGGCGCGGGCGCTGCTCGACGAGGTGCCGCTGGTGGACGGGCACAACGACCTGCCGTGGGAGCTGCGCGACCGGGTGAAGAACCACCTCGATCAAATCGACCTGCGGCAGGACCAGAGCGGCCTCGAGAAGCCGCTGCACACCGACCTGCCGCGGCTCGAGCGGGGCGGCGTCGGGGCGCAGTTCTGGTCGGTCTATGTGCCGTCCACGGCGCCCAATCCGACGGTGATGGTGCTCGAGCAGATCGACGTCGTGCATCGCCTCGCGGCGCGCTATCCGGAGGCGCTCGAGGTCGCCACCTCGGCGGCCGACGTCGAGCGCATCCACCGCGCCGGGCGGGTGGCCTCGCTGATCGGCGTCGAGGGCGGGCACGCCATCGCGGGCTCGCTCGCCGTGCTGCGCCAGCTCTACGCCGCCGGCGCGCGCTACATGACGCTCACCCACTCGCTCAACACCCCCTGGGCCGACTCGGCGACCGACGCGCCGAAGGTCGGCGGGCTCTCGCGCTTCGGTGTCGAGGTGGTGCGCGAGATGAACCGCCTCGGGATGCTGGTCGACCTCTCGCACGTCTCGGCCGAGGCGATGCACGACGCCTTGGACGCCGCGGCGGCGCCGGTCGTCTTCTCGCACTCCTCGGCGCGCGCGCTCGACGCGCACCCGCGCAACGTCCCCGACGACGTGCTGCGCCGCCTGCCCGGCAACGGCGGCATCGTCATGGTGACCTTCGTTCCCTCGTTCGTCTCCGAGGCGGTGCGCGCCTGGGGGGCGGAGGAGGACGCCGCGGAGGCCCGGTTCAAGGCGCTCCACCCCGGCGATCCGGCGGCCGCCACGGCGGCGCTCGAGGCCTGGCGCCGGGAGCACCCGGCGCCGCGCGCCACCGCCGCCCAGGTCGCCGACCACCTCGACCACGTGCGGCAGGTGGCCGGCATCGACCACGTCGGGATCGGCTCGGACTTCGACGGCATCCAGAGCGTGCCGCTGGGGCTCGAGGACGTGGCGGACTTCCCGGTGCTCTTGGCCGAGCTGCTGCGCCGCGGCTGGAGCGACGCCGACGTCAAGAAGGTGGCTGGCGGCAACGCGCTGCGGGTGCTGCGCGCGGCCGAGGAGGCCGCCGAACGGCTACGGCGCGAGCGGCCGGCGTCGGACGCGCTGATCGAGGAGCTGGACGGGGCGGGGGCGGCGACACCGGCACCCTGAGGTTGGTCATCCTGAGCGTAGCGCCCGGGCTACGTCCCGGGCGTTTTCGGAGAATCTACCGAATTTCTTCACCGGGTCTGAGCGGGAGCGAAGGATCTGGGTGGGGGGTGCTGTACGTCGGAAAACGCCCGGGACGTAGCCCGGGCGCTACGGGCAGGCGGCGCTGCCGGTGGCCTGCGAGAGGGCGGCGCAGGGGTCCACCATGCCGACGGCGATCGCTTCGCCGGCGGCGCCGTTGAGCGGGTGGGCGGTGGCGCGGACGAGGCGCTCGACCTCGGCCGGCGTGAGGCCGGGCTTGCGCTCGAGGAGAAGCGCCACGACCCCCGAGACGTGGGCGGCGGCGAGCGAGCTGCCGGAGAAGAAGTCGTAGGAGTTGCGCGGGGCGGTCGAGATGACGTCCACCCCGGGCGCCGCGAGCGCCGGGCGGGTGCGCGCCGGCGGCGTGCCGCGCAGGCCGCCCTCGGGGTCGGTGGCGAAGACCCCGAGGACGCCGTCGAGCGAGGCGGGGAAGCCGCGCCCCTGGGCGTCGGCGTGCGCCGCGACCACCGTCATCCCGCGCTCGACCGCCTTGCCGATCAGCCGCGCGAGCAGCGGATCGTTCGGTCCGGCGAGGCTGAAGTTGAGCACCTGCGCCCGCTGGGCGAGCGCGAAGTCGACCGCCTTCGCCAGGGTGTAGCTGTTGCAGACGCCGCGCCGCGAGCCGGGCGAGGGCTCCCAGCACGCCTTGAGCGCCAGCACCTCCGCCCCCGGCGCCACGCCGACGATGCCGACCTCGTTGTTGGCGCGCGCGGCGATGACGCCGGCGACCGCCGTGCCGTGGACGTCGCTGGTGAAGGTGCGCTCGCCCTGGTCGACGAAGTTGCCCACCCGCGCGATCCGGCCGCGCAGGTCGGGGTGGTCGACGTCGACGCCGGTGTCCACCACCGCCACCCGCACGCCCTTGCCGGTCGCCACCCGGTGCGCCTGCGCGAGCCGCAGCGTCTGCGTGCCGTACTGCAGGTGGGCGTAGGGATCGTTGTAGCCCTGCAGCGTCTCGAACTCGTAGATCGGCTGCGCCATGCCGACCTGCGGGTGCGCCGCGAGGCGCTTGGCGAGGTCTTCGGCGCGGCGGCCGCGCGGCACCTGGTAGACGACGCAGCGCTCGCCGAGCGCGGCGATGGTCCACGCGGTCACGTACTCGAGGTTGTTGCTGTAGGCGAGCGTGCGGGTGAGCCGCTCGAGGATCGCCGGCGGCGTCGGCGGGAAGGTGACCATCACCTGCTGGCCGCTGAACTGGCGGTCGTCCGCCGTGGGGCGCGCGGCCGCGGCGGGGGTGGCCGCCGCCGAGCCGGCGCAGGCGGCGGCGAAGAACGCCACCGCGGCGAGCAGGGCGATGGCGACGTGGGCCGCGGCGAGCGCGAGGGGGAGCGCCGCCGGCCGCGGGCGGCGCGGGAGCGCGATCAACTAGGGCGCTCCGGAGCCGGCGGCGGGGGCGGCGAAGCGCACTCGGGGATGGGAGTCGAGGTGCCGCAGCACGACCTCCGGCGGATCGGCGGCGGGTCCCGACGGCACCTCCAGGGTGTAGACGCCGAGTGGCGACGGCCCGTCCACCAGCCGCCCGCGGATGGTGTGCAGCAGGGCGCGCAGCTCGCGCTCGGACGTCTCCTCGGCGAACATCACGCGCAGCCGCAGGCCCGATGCGGCGCCCGGCGCGACGGGATCGGAGAGAGTCTGGAAGGTGGCGGCGGGCTGGCTGCCGGCCGGCGGCTCCGGCCGCCAATCCCC
>JBIOUG010000084.1:0-2531 GCA_044866775.1 Thermoanaerobaculia bacterium
GACGTCGAGGCGCGGCGCGGTCTCTGGCGGCAGATCGAGGCGCTGGTGGGCGGCGGCTGCGCCGTGCTCCTGACGACCCACCACCTCGAGGAGGCGTTCCTGGCGCTGACCGGAGCGGAAGAGGCCGCGGTGCGGCCGGAGGTGGCGGCATGAACGCGAGCCTGGTCCGCATCTACGCCCTCGAAGCCAAGTACGAGTTCCTGAAGGTGCTGCGGCTGCCGATGTACGCCATCCCGACGCTCACCTTCCCGCTCCTCTTCTACCTCCTCTTCGGCGTCGCCATGGCCGAGCGCTTCGCCGGCGGCCGGGCCGCGTACCTCTCGACCTACCTGCTCGCCACCTACGGCTGCTTCGGCGTCATGGGCGCCGCGCTCTTCGGCTTCGGCGTCGGCGTGGCGGTCGAGCGCGGGCAGGGGTGGATGCTGGTCAAGCGCGCGACGCCGATGCCGCCGCTCGCCCACCTGGTGGGCAAGCTCGCGATGTCGGTGCTCTTCGGCGCCCTGATCGTCGCCGGCCTCTTCGCTCTCGGCGCCACCGCCGGCGGCGTGCGCCTCGAGCCCTGGCAGTGGCCGGCGCTGGCGGCGGTGTGCGTCGCCGGCGCCATCCCGTTCGGCGCCTTCGGCCTCGCCATCGGCTACCTCGCCGGACCCAACTCGGCGGTGCCGATCGTCAACCTCCTCTACCTGCCGATGGCCTTCGCCTCGGGTCTGTGGATCCCGATCAGTGGCCTGCCGGAGGTCATGCAGCGGGCGGCGCCCTGGCTGCCGCCTTACCACTACTCGCAGCTCGCGCTCGGCGTCCTCGGCGCCGACCGCGGCGACTCGGCCGCGGTCAGCGTCGCGGCGCTCGCGGCCTTCACGATCGTCTCGCTCGCCTTGGCCTGGCTCGGCTATCGGCGCGACGAGGGACGGACCTTCGGGTAAGGTAGCGACCGCAGCGATGCGCATCCTCCCCCGCGACCCGGAGCTCGGCTGGACGCCCTACGCCTGGCTCATCTACCTCGGCTTCTTCCTCTTCGAGCCCATCGGCGGCCGCGCCTCGGCGGCCGACTGGGCGCTGACCGCGCTCGCGATCGCCGTCTTCCTGCCGCTCTATTTCTGGGGCTACTGGCAGGCGGGCAAGCGGCGGCTCTTCTGGGCGATCGCCGGCATCGCCGCCCTGGGGACGGTCTGCATCCCGTGGAACCACGGCGCCAGCGTCTTCTTCATCTACGCCGGCGCCTTCTGCGGCATGCTGGTGCCGCCGCGGGTCGCGGTGCGCTCGATCGTCGCGATCCTGGCGCTGGTCGCGCTCGAGACCTGGATCTTCGACCTGCCGCTGCACTCCTGGCTGCCGGCGGCGATCTTCGTGCCGCTCATCGGCGGCATCAACCTGCACTTCGCCGAGTTCGGACGCGATCGCGCCCGTCTGCGCGAGACCCAGGAGCGCCTCGCGCAGATCGCCGAGCGCGAGCGCATCGCCAGGGACCTCCACGACCTCCTGGGCCACTCGCTCTCGCTCATCACGTTGAAGGCGGAGCTGGCGGGCAAGCTCCTGCAGCGCGAGCCCGAGCGCGCGGCCGCCGAGGTGCGGGAGCTGGAGCGCATCTCGCGCCAGGCGCTGCGCGAAGTGCGGAGCGCCGTCGCCGGCTTCCGCTCGGAGGGGATCGAAGGCGAGCTGGCGCGGGCCCGGCTGGCGCTCGAGGGCTCCGGCATCCGCTGCGAGCTGCTGATCGCGCCGGTCGCGCTCGACCCCGCGCAGGAGACGGTGGCGGCGCTGGCGCTGCGCGAGGCGGTGACCAACGTCGTGCGCCACGCCGGCGCCACGCGCTGCACGCTGCGGCTCGAGCCGGCGGGCGGCAGCGTGCGGCTCGAGGTCGAGGACGACGGCCGCGGCGGGCTGACGGCCGAGGGCGTCGGTCTCTCGGCGATGCGCGAGCGGGTGGAGGGGCTGGGCGGGCGCGTCGAGCGCCACGGCGACGGCGGCACCCGCCTGGTCGTGACGCTGCCGCGCCGCGGGCCGGAAGAGAGCGAGCGCGGCGGGGCCCTTCCCGGCGTCAGCCCGGCACCAGCTGCACAATGATCCGGGTGCTCATCGCCGAGGACCAGTCGATGGTCCTCGGCGCCCTCGCCGCTCTGCTCGAGCTCGAGCCCGACATCCGCGTCGTCGGGCGGGCGCACGACGGCCGCGAGGCGCTCCGCCTGGCCGCCGAGACCTCACCCGACGTCGTCTTGACCGACATCGAGATGCCGCAGATGACCGGCCTCGAGCTGGCGGCCGCGCTCGGCCGCGCGGGGAGTCGCGCGCGGGTCGTCATCCTCACCACCTTCGCGCGCGGCGGCTACCTGCGCCGGGCGCTCGAGGCCGGCGCCGCCGGCTATCTGTTGAAGGACGCTCCCGCCGAGAAGCTCGCCGAGGCCATCCGCCGCGTCCACGCGGGGCTCCGCGCGGTCGACCCGGAGCTCGCCGCCGCCGGCTGGGACGCTGCCGACCCGCTGACCGACCGCGAGCGGCAGGTGCTGCGTCTGGCCGGCGAGGGGTGGGGGGGGGGG
>JBIOUG010000085.1:0-32857 GCA_044866775.1 Thermoanaerobaculia bacterium
CTCACTACGTCGACTACGTCGAGCACCGCTACCGAAGGCTCCTCCCGCTCCTCCCTACCCCCGCATCCGACCGCCGCCCCGCGCGCTCACACCGCCAGAATCCCGCAGTTTCTGACCGCCGCTAACAATCCACGACGAGCGGAACTCGGACCAGGTGCAGTTCTACGCTGGCCCGCGGGAGCGGCACGGCATGAACGGCACGCTGAAGGTGAAGGCGCGCTTGGAGCGGCTCTTCGCCGCGGTTCGTGCCGAGTACCCGACGATCTTCAAGCCCGGTGAGGTGATCGAACTGACGCCCATAGTCTTGGCGTACATCGTCACTCAACTGCAGATGTACTCGCTGCTCGAAAGTGACGTGGACGTCAAGGGCCGCGCCTACGAGGAGGTGGTGGGTGCGAACCTCCGAGGAAACCGCGGTGAGTTCTTTACCCCGAGGAACATCTGTCGCTTGGCAGTGACGATGTTGGACCCGGGCGAGCACCAGCTGATCATCGACCCGGCCTGCGGCACGGGAGGCTTCCTGATTACGGCAATGAACCACGTGATCGGGAAGATCAGGGGAGCCGAGCTTCGGAAGTGGAATCAGGACCAAGAGCGTGCCGCCCCGAAGATCGATGAGCGGGTAAAGAAGTTCGCTAGGAAGAACATCGTCGGCGTCGACCTGAACCCCAACCTGGTCAAGGCCGCGAAGATGAACATGGTCATGAACAACGACGGCGCGGGGGGCCTTTACCAGGCGAACTCGCTTGCGAGCCCGGCCACCTGGAATCCCGACCTTGCAGCGCGGGACTTGGTGGGGAAGGTTGACGTCTTGTTTACCAATCCGCCGTTCGGCTCGAAGATACCGGTTGACGATCCGGCGATCCTGGAGCAGTACGAACTGGGCCACGGGTGGACATACAGCGCGGCGGACGACCTCTGGATTCAGCAGAAGGCCATCCAGAAGTCACAGCCGCCCGAAATCCTGTTCATTGAGCTATGCGTGAGCCTGGTGAGGCCCGGGACTGGGCGGGTCGCTATCGTGGTACCCGATGGGATCTTGGGGTCCCCGGGTCTCGGGTACGTGCGGCAGTGGATCCTGAGGAACACCCGCGTTCTCGCCAGCGTCGACCTCCATCCTGACACCTTCCAGCCGAGTGTGAGCGTTCAGACCAGCGTGCTCGTTCTCCAGCGGAAGACGTCTGAAGAGATCGCAGTGGAAGATGCGGCTGGGCGGCTTCGGGAGTACGCTGCCTTCATGGCCTCGCGGATCGGGTCGGTCACGACAAGCGCGGCAACGCAACGTACGTTCGCGACTCGCTGGGCAACGAGGTCGTCGAGGAGATTGAGGAGGAGATCCGCGAGCGCATCGGCGGGCGGACTATTCACAAGCGCCAGCGGACCAGCCGCAAGGTTGTTGACGACACTACGCCAGCCATAGCCGCTGCCTTCCGAGAATGGCTCACCTCGGTCACTTAGCTCCAGCGACCGGCCGCAGGCCGTTCGCCTCCGAAGGGATCGAGTGGGCGGCGGTTCCCGTGAGTGCCTTTAGAAGCGGCGAGAGGCGTATGGAGGCCGAGTCTTACCTCACGGATGGCTTCGGCTTGCGTGCCGCCATCGAAGCTCGGCCGACCGGCTGGTTGGAACTCAGCAGAGCAGCGGCTGTGTGGCAGCCGCCGCGGCTCAAAGGCATCCAGGTCGCGCCAGAGCATGGCACGCCCTTCCTCACAGCTAGTCAGGTCTTTGATGTGCGCCCCGCTCCTCGGAAATGGCTCGCGGCGACCCGTACCCCGAGCTACGAGCGGCGATTCGCGGCGCCTGGGCTCATCCTCGTCACGTGCTCTGGCAATGTCGGCAAGGTCGCCGCAGCGTCGAAGGCACATGCTGGGAAGTTGATTTCCCACGACCTCTTGCGGGTGGAACCTCAGAACGCAGCGTGGCAAGGGTGGATCTTCGCGTACCTACGTGCGCCGCACACTCGGCGAATGATGGTCGCTCAGAGGTACGGGCACATCGTTAAGCACTTGGAGCCGGAGCACTTGGAGCGCCTGCCGCTCTTACTCCTGAGGCGTGAGTTGCTCCGCTCCTTCAACGAGCGTTACGCCCGGCTCATCAGCCTCCGTAACGCTGCCGGTGACCTAACAGCCGAAGCGGAGGATGAGTACGCCTCCTTCTTCACCTTGCCCGACGCCACGGCTTCGATCGGCTTTGCTGTTAGTTCAGCGCGATTCGCGACGGAACGGCGAAGACTGGAGGCAGCGCCCCATTCGCCAAGCGTCGATGCTTTGCGAAGAGCGCTCAGCGCCGGCGCGCGCTCGGTAGATCTCTTGGCTGACCTCGCAGTCCGGGTCTTCGTGCCAGGACGCTTCAAGCACGTGTACGGACAGAATGGCGTTCCCTATGTCGACAGCGCTGACGTCTTGGAGGTCTGTCCTGAGCCGGAGAAGTTCGTCCTCTCCCTCTCCGCTGCGAGCCTGCCCGCCTATGAGGTCGACGCGGGATGGCTGCTGATCCCATGTTCTGGCCAGACTTACGGCAACCTTGGTCACGTGGTAATCGCTACCTCGTGGCACCAGAACAAGGTGCTCTCCAATCACATTCTCCGTGTCGTGCCTCGCGACGATAGAGTTCACCGCGGTTATCTCCAATGCGCATTGGGGCACCTTGTGTTGGGCAGGCCGCTGCTCGTGAGTCTCGCCTTCGGTTCGAGTGTGCCCGAATTGGACCCAGATGACATCGCGGAAGTACCGGTGGCACGGCTCGGTAAAAAGAACGAGCGGGCGATCGGTGAACGGATCGCACGAGCGGCAGAACTGCGAGGCGAAGCGGACATTCTGGAGGGCGAGATGGTCGCCGAAGCCGACGGCCTTGTAGCGGAGTTCCTCGCCGGGGACCCTGAGCACCGTTTCCAGAACGCATCCAAGCCGTCCTGAGCAGGCAGGAATAGCGCGGCCTGGCCGGCCCCTGGACCCCAAGAACTGCCCCAAGGCAGGGATTCACGGCGCTCGTGCGGCGCGGTCACACTGCTCGCGCCGCTGCTGGCCCGAGACATTATCCCAGCTGTCACTTCAGGCGTATCCCTGAACCCTTCTTTTCTGGCGCTCCAGGCCGAGGCTTCGAGGAGGATGGCCGCTGTGTGGGCTACATATCCGCCATGTTGGGCAGGACAGGTCCCTTCCACTGCTGCTCGAAGAGCGCTTTCACCTGCGGGGCTTCGGCGGACCCCTGCGCCTTCAGGGCCTGCCAGAGACCGAAGAGAGAGCGGGAGTCGTTGGGGCGGCGCTTCTGGTCTTCGCGGAATACCTTTTCAGCCTGCACAAAATCTCCAGCGAGAAAGAGCGAGGCGCCGTAGGTTTCGCGAGAAGAAAGGTACCACCCGGGCGGCTCGTCGTAGTCGAGGAGGTCCTCGGTTTCAACTGCCAGCAAGGCAAACGTCTGGGAGGCCTCTTTGAGGCCCTTCACCCGCGCAATACGCTCGAGCATGCGCCAATGGACGACTTTGAGAATGGCATTGGCGGAGTTGTTGCCCCAGCCGAGCCCGGCGCTCTGCACACAACCCTGCGACTGCTGAAAGCCCCGGACGTCGTCGTCCGTGGGCTGCCCGAGTGAGGCGTGGCCCATGGCGCGACCGAAGTACCACATCGCCGCGGCGAGCTTGTAGGTGAGTTCGGCGCAATAGTTCTCGCTTTCGAGGCTGGGCATGTCGCTCTGCGGCGGAGGGAGTTGCGTCAGCATCTGCCACTGGCCGAAGTGCACCATCATCATCACTTTGGTAGTGAGGTAGTGCTCCAGTCCGGGCTGCGAGCCAATGAACCTGCGCACATTGTCTTCAAGCCAGTTGGATATGGTCAGGACCGGTTCCCACTCGCCACGGTTGTTGTAGCCGACGTCGAGGAAGAGCAGGTCGTGACTGTAGTAATGACCCACCAGCAACTGGTTGCACGCCGGAGCCGAGATGCTCGCTCTGCACGCCTCGACCCAGGGTTTGTCGGCATCGACCGCGCGCTGGTTGGCGGCAACGACGCCATGCCAATCCCCGAGGAGCAGGTAGGTGTGGGCGGGCATGTGGCGCAGGTGAGGTGTGATGAAGGGCGCTTTGTTGAAGAGGAAATCGGCGGAGGCCTTGGCTTGAGGCGCCTCGGCGATCGGACCTTCCTCCCTGGCGTGAATGTTGATGTGATTGAGGCCGATGTGACTTGGGAAGGTGCGGAGCCCGGGTTCGACCACTCGGAGAACTTCGGTGATCTCCGCCGAAGCCTGACCGTAGGTGGTCCACCATAGCCAGGGGCGGAGATTCATCAGGCTATAGGCATAGAGCGCTCCCGCATCAGGGTCCTTGGGGTCCAGGGAGCTGAGCTTCTCGTACACCGACTTCATCGCCAGCGCGTAGTAGACGCCGAGCTGCTGGGGATCGCGAACAGTGGTGTTTGCGCAGGGGCCGGAACGGATCGCGTAGCGTTCCGCCAGCGCTTGGATATAGAGCTGCTCCGGCGGGGTAGCCCTCGAGAGCAGCCCGGAGGCCTTCTTGCTCTGCTCTATGGCAAGACACATGCACGGATCATCGATGGGAATGTTCAGGTCGCCGCCGGCCGCCAGCGCGACACCCCAGTAGGCCATCGCGAGATTGGGATCCTCGACCGAGGCCTGATGGAAAGAGCGCATGGCTGACTCGGAATCAAACCCGTAGAAGAACGTCAGCCCTTGATTAAAGAACTGCTGAGCACGTGGGTTGGTCGTGCTGACCTTATGGTTGAGGTCGCCAGCCTGGTCCAATGGATAGAGCTGGATGGGTCCATCAAACCGCCCGGGCAGGCATGCCGAGTCGCTCCCTGTGCCTGATTGAGTGTGCATAGCAAGGGAATGCTGGCCATGAGCGGCGACAGCAGCCAAAAAGAGCAGGCATGCAGAGGCAGCACGAAGATATTTCATCGATTATCCCCCTCTGACGTAAAGAGACCGCAGTCCCACGGCCGGCAGCTCCGCCGCCGAACGGGCAGTCCCCTCAGTTGGTTGGCTTAGGTGGCATTCTACACCAAGCTTTGTAGGGCGCTGCGCCCGGCTCCCGATCGGTGACGAGTGCGGGAGCCGCTAGCGGTATGGAACGGGCGGGCGGAGCTGAGCCTTAGGAGACGGCGCCGCCCATCACGGCGGGCCTCAGGGGAAGATCAAGGACTTGGCTGGGAGGCAGGGACTCGAACCCCGATTCTGCGGTCCAGAGCCGCATGTCCTACCATTGAACGACCTCCCAGAGGGCGGAAAGCGTAGCCGAACGGCTCGGAGGTGGTCAACCGAGGGGTGCCGGTCTGGTATTCCGGCCGGACGGCCTGCCGGTCGGCTAGCTCGCCGGCTCGCCAGCCACGGCCGCGGTCTGCGGCGCCCGGCGCAGGAACTCGACGAAGCGCGCCAGGTGCCGTGCCGTCGCCTCCTGGCCCATCGTCTCGACGAGGTCGAAGAGCGGCGGCCCGGCGGTGGCGCCGGTGATCGCCATCCGGGTCGGGTGGATGAGCGCCCCGGCCTTGACCCCGCGCTCCTCGGCCAGCGCCCGCAGCTCGGCCTCGACCGCCCCCTTCTCGAACTCCGGCAGCCGCAGCCAGCGCTCGCGGAGCGCGCCAAGATGCTCCGCTACCGCCGAGTCGTCCAAATACTTCGCGCACGCCGCCGGGTCGTAGTCGAGCGACTCGGCGAAGTGCGGCACCACCAGGCGCGCCAGGTCGCGCAGGGTGTGCGCCCGGCTCCGGTGGAGGTCGAGCGCCCGCGCCAGCCGCTCCGGGTCCGCCTCCGCCAACCCCGCCTCGGCCAGGAATGGCTCGAGGTGCGGCAGGAGCTCGGCGAGCGGCAGGAGGGAGAGGTACTGCGCGTTCATCCAGACGAGCTTCTCGCGATCGAAGACCGCGGCCGAGGCGTTCAAGCGATCGACGGTGAAGAGCCCGATCATCTCGGCGCGGGAGAGGATCTCGCGCTCGCCGCCCGGGTTCCAGCCGAGGAGGGCGAGGAAGTTGTAGAGCGCCTGCGGCAGGAAGCCCTCGGCGCGGAACTCCTCGACCGAGGTGGCGCCGGTGCGCTTGGAGAGGCGCTTCTTGTCCGGGCCGAGGATCAGCGGCAGGTGGCCGAAGACCGGCACCGTGCCGCCGAGGGCGCGGAAGAGCGGGATGTGCTTGGGGGTGTTCGAGAGGTGGTCCTCGCCGCGGATGACGTGAGTGATCCCCATGTCGATGTCGTCGACCACGACCGACATGTGGTAGGTCGGCGAGCCGTCCGAGCGCAGCAGGACGAAGTCGTCGAGCGCCTCGGGCGGGAACTCCATGTCGCCGCGCACCAGGTCGTGGAAGCGGATGCTCTCGTCGGGCATGCGGAAGCGGACGGCGAAGGGCTCGCCTCGCGCCAGGCGCTCGCGCACCTCCGCCTCGTCGAGCCGCAGGCAGGTGCGCGGGTAGCGGAAGGCGGCGCCGCGGCGCTGCGCCTCCTGGCGCATCGCCTCGAGCTCCTCGGGCGTGCAGAAGCAGCGGTAGGCGTGCCCCCCGGTGAGCAGCTCCTCGGCGCGCTCGCGGTGGCGCGGCAGCCGCTCGCTTTGCAGGAACGGGCCCTCGTCCCACTCGACGCCCACCCAGGCGAGAGCGGTGCGGATCTGCGCCGTCATCGCCTCGTCGGAGCGCTCGCGGTCGGTGTCCTCGATGCGCAGGATGAAGACGCCGCCGGCGCTCTGCCGCAGCAGGTCGTTGTAGATCGCCGTGCGGGCGCCGCCGACGTGCAGGAACCCGGTCGGCGAAGGGGCGAAGCGGACCCGGACCGGGCCCTGGATCTCTGGCGTCATGGCGTCGGAGCCTACTGTACCCAGACGGTCTTCAGGTTCACGAACTCGCGGATCCCCGCGCGCGCCAGCTCGCGCCCGTAGCCCGAGGCCTTGATGCCGCCGAAGGGGAGGCGGGGGTCGGACTTGACGATCTCGTTGACGAAGACCGAGCCGGCCTCGAGGCGGGCGGCGAGCGCCTCGCCGCGCGCCGGATCGCCGGTCCAGAGGCTCGCCCCGAGTCCGTAGCGCGAGCGGTTGGCGAGCTCGACGGCCTCGTCGGCGTCGCGCGCCCGGGTGACCGCCGCCACCGGGCCGAAGGTCTCCTGCTCGAAGGCCGCCATGCCGGGCGCGACCGCGGTCAGGACCGTCGGGGCATAGAAGAAGCCTGGCCCGGGGAGGCGGTGGCCGCCGGTGCGCAGCAGGGCGCCGGCGTCGACGGTGCGCTGCACCTGGTCGTCGAGGTCGCGCAGCAGGTCCTCGCGGGCGAGCGGCCCGACCTCGGTCGCGCGGTCCATCGGGTCGCCGACGACCAGCGCCTCCATCCGCCGCACCAGCTCGTCCTCGAAGCGCTCGGCCACCGCCTCCTCGACGATGAACCGCTTGGCCGCGATGCAGCTCTGGCCGGAGTTGATAGTGCGGGCGCGCGCCGCCTGCCCGGCGACCGCCGCCGGATCGGCGTCGGCGAGGACGACGAACGGATCGGAGCCGCCGAGCTCGAGGACCGTCTTCTTGACCACCCGGCCGGCCTCGGCCGCGACTGCCATGCCGGCGAGATCGCTGCCGGTCAGGGTGACCGCCCGCACCGCCCGGTGCCGGATCACCTCGGCGACGCGGTCGGAGCCGATGAGGAGGGTCGTCATCACCCCTTCGGGGAAGCCGGCGGCGCGGAACAGCTCGGCGATCGCGAGCGCCGAGCCGGGGACGTTGGCGGCGTGCTTCAAGACGGCCACGTTGCCGGCCATGACCGCCGGCGCCGCGAAGCGGAAGACCTGCCAGAAGGGGAAGTTCCAGGGCATGATCGCCAGCACCGGCCCCAGCGGATCGCAGCGGGTGAAGCTGTGGGCGGCCTCGGTCGCCACCTCCTCGGGCGCGAGGAGCGCCTCGGCGTGCTCGGCGTAGAACTCGCAGCCCCAGGCGCACTTGTCGGCCTCGGCCTCGGCGGCGGCGATGGGCTTGCCCATCTCCTCGGTCATCAGGCGCCCGTGCTCGGCCCGCCCGGCGCGCAGCAGCTCGGCCAGGCGCCGCATGCGCCGCGCCCGCTCGGCGAAGGGCTCCCGGCGCCAGGCCGAGAAGGCGTCGTCGGCCTGGCGCAGCAGGCGGTCGACCTCGGAGGGGTCGGTCTCGGGGTACTCGGCGACGACGGCGCCGGTGGCCGGGTTGATCGCTTTCATGATGGACCTGGACGGCAGGCGGTTGGCGGAGAGGGAGGGATTCGAACCCTCGGTCCGGGGATTACCCCGAACAACTGCTTAGCAGGCAGCCCTGTTCGGCCACTCCAGCACCTCTCCGGGGTGCACGAAACGCCCCATTGTATGGAGCGGTGTGCCGGGCAGTCAAAACACGGGTGCGGGGTAAAGTATGCCGGCCCTGGAGGGACACGCCTTGCCCGATCGAGGAATGAGCGACGAGGACCGCCTGGCGATCGACACCATCCGCTTCCTGGCGGTCGACATGGTCGAGGCCGCGGCCTCGGGCCATCCCGGCGCCCCGCTCGGGCAGGCGCCGCTCGCCTATCTGCTCTGGACGCGCCACCTGCGGCACAACCCCGACAATCCGGACTGGCCCAACCGCGACCGCTTCGTCCTCTCCTGCGGTCACGCCTCGGCGCTGCTCTACGCCCTCCTGCACCTCGCGGGCTACGGGCTGCCGATCGAGGAGCTGCGGCGCTTCCGCCAGCTCGGCTCGCGCACCCCGGGGCACCCCGAGCGCGAGCTGACGCGCGGCGTCGAGACCACGACCGGCCCGCTCGGCCAGGGGGTCGGCAACGCCGTCGGCATGGCGATCGCCGAGCGCATGCTCGCCGCGCGCTTCAACCGCGAGGGCTTCCCGGTCGTCGACCACCGCGTCTGGGCCTTCGCCAGCGACGGCGACATGATGGAAGGCGTCGCCTCGGAGGCCTGCTCGCTCGCCGGCCACCTTCGCTTGGGCAAGCTGACGATCTTCTACGACGACAACGACGTCTCGATCGACGGCCCGACCTCGCTCGCCTTCTCCGAGGACGTGGGCTCGCGCTTCGCCGGCTACGGCTGGCACGTGCAGCACGTCGGCGACGGCAACGACCTGGCGGCGCTCGAGGCGGCGACGCGCGCGGCCGCCGCCGAGACCGAGCGGCCGTCGCTCGTCGTCGTGCGGACGGTCATCGGCTACGGCAGTCCCAAGGCGGGCACGGCCGACGTCCACGGCTCGCCGCTCGGGCCGGAGGCGGCGGCGGCGACGAAGCGCGCGCTCGGCTGGCCGCTCGAGCCGGCGTTCCTGGTGCCGGAGGGCGCGCGCGAGCCGTTCGCGCGCGCGCGGCGGCGCGGCGGCGAGCTCGAGAAGGCGTGGGAAGCGCTCGTGGCGCGGTACGCCGAGAAGTACCCCGAGGAGGCGCGCGAGCTCAGGAGCCGCGTCGCCGGCGAGCTCCCGCCGGGCTGGGAGGAGGCCCTGCCGAGCTTCGGGCCGGAGGAGAAGCCGATCGCCACCCGCGCCGCCTCGGGCAAGGTGCTCAACGCCCTCGCCGCACGCCTCCCCCACCTCGTCGGCGGCTCGGCCGACCTGACACCGTCGAACAACACGCTGATCAAGGGGTCGCCGGACTTCTCGGCCCGGGCGCCGGAGGGGCGCAACCTCCGCTTCGGCGTGCGCGAGCACGCGATGGGGTCGGTCTTGAACGGCATCACGCTGTCGCGCGCCTTCATCCCCTACGGCGGCACCTTCCTCATCTTCTCCGACTACATGCGGCCGCCGATCCGCCTCGCCTGCCTGATGAAGCAGCAGGTGGTCTACGTCTTCACCCACGACTCGATCTTCCTGGGCGAGGACGGCCCCACCCACCAGCCGGTCGAGCAGCTCGCTGCCCTGCGCGCCGTCCCCGGGCTGGTGGTGATCCGCCCCGCCGACGCCAACGAGACCGCCCAGGCCTGGCGCATCGCCATCGAGCGGCGCCACGCGCCGACGGCTCTGGCGCTGACGCGGCAGAACCTGCCGGTCCTCGCCGAGACCCGCGAGCGCGCCGCCGACGGCGTGCGCCGCGGCGCCTACGTCCTGGCCGACGCCGAGGGCGGCGCCCCGCAGGCGCTCCTCCTCGCCACCGGCTCCGAGGTCTCGCTGGCGCTCGAGGCGCACCGCGCGCTCGCCGCCGAAGGGGTCCGCACGCGCGTCGTCAGCATGCCCTCCACCGACCTCTTCGCGGAGCAGGACGCCGCCTACCGCGACGAGGTCCTGCCGCCGCCGGTGCGCAAGCGCCTCGCCGTCGAAGCCGCCGCCCCCTTCGGCTGGCACCGCTGGGTGGGCGAGGAGGGCGAGATCCACGCCATCGACCGCTTCGGCGCCTCGGCGCCCTACAAGGCGCTGGCGAAGGAGTTCGGGTTCACGCCGGAGGCGGTGGCGGAGCGGGTGAAGCGGATGCTGGGGGTGTGATGGGCACGGGTGATCTCCGCCCGGCCGGCCACACGCAGAGAAAGGCGAGACTGTGAAGGCTGAGTACGACTTCTCCAAGGCAAAGCGCGGCGCCCTCATTCCCGCGACGGGGAAGACGCGCATCACCATCTACATCGACAACGGCGTTCTCGAGGAGTTCCGCGCCCGCGCGGCGAAGGCGGGCACGGGCTACCAGACCATGATGAACGAGGCCCTGAAGGCGTACTTGTCGCGGACCGAGCCCCCGGTCACGGAGACGGTGCTGCGCCGGGTCATCCGCGAGGAGTTTCGGGGCGCCAAGCAGCCTGCTTCAAACCCGTCCCGGCCGCGTGCCAAGAGAGTGCGCGCCGGCTAGGGGGGGAACTCGAGGTGTTACTGAAGCTCGGCGAAGGGTCACGTTGGCATTGACAGAGGGCTGTGCAGATTGCATGCTGTGGCCATGACGACCAAGACGATCTCGCTCAAGGTCGAGGCCTACGAGAAGCTCAAGAGGGCTCGGCGCTACCCGGCTGAGTCGTTCAGCGAGGTCGTCTTGCGGGCCACGTGGCCGGAAGAGACGGTCACCGGCGCCCAGCTCCTCCGCCGGTACCGTGAGCGCGGACCGTTCTTCCTCGAAGAGGAGCTCGAGCGCGTGGAGCGCGTGAAGAGGGAGGACCGGCCGCCGGAGGCCAAGTGGACGAGGGCCTGATCCTCGAGACCACTTTCCTCATCGATCTCGAACGAGAGCTCCGGCGCAGCGAGCAAGGGCCGGTTCAGGAGTTCCTCGACAAACATGCTGCGGTCCCTCTCTACATCACTTTCACCGTCGCGGGCGAGCTGGCGGCGGGCAAGAGCCTGAGCGACCGCAGCCGCTGGGAAGAGTTCCTGGCGCCGTTCCACGTCCTCGGCGCGAACCGCGAGGTGTGGTGGGAGTACGGCAAGGCCTTCCGGCACCTTCAGGACACCGGCGCCCTGATCGGGACCAACGACATCTGGATCGCCGCGACTGCGATCGCGTACGGGTTACCGGTTGTTACGCGGAACGCTGACCACTTCCGGCGAATCCCCGGGGTGGAGGTCATCGGATACAGCCGCTCGGCCTGATCCGCTCGCTCAATGTACGGGAATGCTTGGCGGAGGGGGTGG
Organism: Thermoanaerobaculia bacterium; assembly: GCA_044866775.1. GTDB lineage: Bacteria > Acidobacteriota > Thermoanaerobaculia > Multivoradales > UBA5704 > DASUNQ01. Next base: position 11,513 of record JBIOUG010000085.1, read on the forward strand.
GATTCGAACCCACGGGACCCTTGCGGGCCCAACGGTTTTCAAGACCGCCGCTTTCGGCCGCTCAGCCACCCCTCCGCAGGGGACCGGAACAGCTTAGCGTGACGCGGTAATCCGCTCGCGGCCGCCCAGGTAGGGGCGGAGGACCGGCGGCACGACGACGGAACCGTCCTCCTGCTGGTAGTTCTCGAGGACGGCGACCAGTGTCCGGCCGGCCGCCAGGCCGGAGCCGTTCAGGGTGTGCAGGAGACGGGGCTTGCCGCCGCCTTGCGGGCGGTAGCGCAGGTTGGCGCGGCGGGCCTGGAAGTCCTCGCAGTTGCTGCATGAGGAGATCTCGCGGTAGGCGTCCTGGCCGGGGAGCCAGACCTCGAGGTCGTAGGTCTTGGCGGCGGCGAAGCCGAGGTCGCCGGTCGAGAGCGACACCACCCGGTAGGGGAGTTCGAGGTGCTGGAGGACGCGTTCGGCGTGGCCGGTCAGCTCCTCGAGCGCCTGGTAGCTCGTCTCCGGCGTCGTGAGCTGGACCAGCTCGACCTTGTTGAATTGGTGCTGGCGGATCAACCCCCGCACGTCCTTGCCGTACGAGCCGGCCTCGCTGCGGAAGCACGGCGTGTAGGCGGTGTAGCGGACCGGCAGCCGTTCCTCGTCGAGCAGCTCCTCGCGGTGCAGGTTGGTGAGCGGCACCTCGGCGGTCGGCACCAGGTAGTAGGGGAACCCCTCCAGCCGGAAGAGGTCCTTCTCGAACTTGGGGAGCTGCCCCGTCCCCTTGAGCGCGTCGGCGTTGACGATGAACGGCGGCAGCACCTCGAGGTAGCCGTGCTCGCGCGTGTGGAGGTCGAGCATGAAGGCGATGAGCGCGCGCTCGAGCGCCGCGCCGGCCCCGAAGTAGGTGGTGAAGCGCGCGCCGGCGACCTTGGCTCCGCGCTCGAAGTCGAGGATGCCGAGCGCCGGCCCGAGCTCCCAGTGCGGCTTCGGCGCGAAGGCGAAGCGGGTCGGCTCGCCGACTACCCGCTCGCAGCGGTTGGCGGTCTCGTCGGCGCCGACCGGCACGCTCGCGTGCGGCAGATTGGGGAAGGCGAGCTCGATCTCCTCGAGGTCGCGCTCGAGCTCGGCCAGCCGCGCCTCGAGCGCCTCGATGCGCTCCTTGCCGCGGGCCACTTCGGCCATCTCGGCCGCGGCGGCGCCTCCCTGCTGCTTGATCCGCCCGATGGCGCGGCTCGCCTCGTTGCGGCGGCGCTTCAGCTCCTCGACCTCGACCAGGCCGGCGCGCCGCTCGGCGTCGAGCCGCAGCCAGACGTCGAGGGCGGACGGATCGGCGCCGCGGCTGGCGAGGGCCGCGCGCACACGCTCGGGTTGTTCACGGAGGAGCTCGCGCGAAAGCACGGCGGCGCAGTGTAGCACCCGGTCTGGCGGGCTCTAGTGGCCTGTAACAGCCCAACGCTCAGCACGTCCCCTGGCAGTCATCGCGAGCGTGAGCGAGGGATCTCTCGGGATGACTTCGGAATGGAATGGCGCACTTAGGCGGCTTCCGGCCGCGCGCCGTAGACGGAAGTAAACTCGCGCGCGAGGTCCACCTCCCCTTGATACCCCTCGAACAGGCGGTCCCGACCGCGCCCGCCGCCAAGCCGAACGCCAGCGGTTTCCTCTGGCGCCTGGGCGTGCCGATGGCCGCCTACCTGGCGCTCGCGAGCTACGCGGCGTACCAGGTGGCGAGCGAAGGGGCGGCGGAGACGGCGGCGCTGGCGCTCCTCGCCGCGGTCGTCCTGCTGCCCGTGGCGGCGCTCGGCAAGAGAGTCACCGAGGTCGGCATGGGAGCGGCGCTCGTCGTCGCCGCGGCCTGGATGCTGCCGCCCGGACCGGTGCGCGAGGCCGTGGTGCTCGCCACCCTCGCGGCCCTGGTCCTGCTGACCAGCGTGCGGCGCCTCGCCGTGACGCTGCCCGAGCTGCCGCTCGCGGTCGCGCTCCCGCTGGCGCTCGCCGCCCAGGCCCTGCTGCGGGCGGAGGTGCTGCTGCCGCCGCAAGTCGGGCAGCTCGGGCTGCGGCTGCCGGTGATCGTGGTGGCGCTGCCGGCGGCGGCGGCGCTCGCCGCCGTGCGGCTGGCGCGCCGCTACGGCGCCGGTCCGGCGCTGATCGCCGCCGGCACGGCCCTGCTCCTCGGGCCGGGCTGGAACGTCGCGACGACGCTCGCATTGCTGGCGCTCGCCGCGGGAGATGCGCTCGCCGATCACACACTCGCCGTGCGCTGGCGGGTCGCCGCGGCGCTCTTCTTGCTCGTACCACTCGTCTGGGATCCGCGCGCAGGCGCCATCGCCGCCGGCGCCGGGCTCGCGCTCGCAGCCGGGCGCTGGGCGCCGCTGGCCGCCGCTCTCGTCGCCGTGCCGCTCGCCACCGTCTTCGCGCTGCGCGCGCCGGCCGAGGCCTTCGCTTTGTGGCTGTGGCTCCCGCTCCTCGTTCCGGCGGCGCTGGTCCCGGCGCGTGCCGGCCGTGGAACCGCGCTCGCGGCGCTGCTTCTCGCGGCCGGGGCGGCCGCCGGCGGTCCCGCTTTGTCGGCGCTCGCGGCGCCGCTCGCCCTGGCCGCGCTCTCGCTGCGCGCCCGCACGGCGGCCGCCCTCGACATGGCAGGTGACCGCGCAGGTGGCCGCGAACGCCTCCTCGCCGCGCCCCACGCGGCCGGCGCGACGCGACGCGCGGAGCTTGGCGCGCCACTGGCGGCACAGGGAGCGTGGACTGTGCCTCTCCTCGCCGGCGCCGCGCTCCTCGCCGCGCCGCCGTGGCTCCGCGCCGAGCCGCTGCCGGCGGCGCTCGGCCTCCTTGGCCTCAGCCCAAGCGTGCCCGCCGCGCTCGCCGTCGTCGCGGTTTGGTTCCTTCTCGGCCCCGCTCTCGAGTGCGCCCTCCGCGGCCGTCTCGGCGCCGGCTGGACCACGGGAGCCGCGGCGTCCGCGGCGGCGGGCGCCGTCCTGCTCGCGACGCTCCTGCTGCGCCTGCCGCCCGCCGGCATCGCACCGCTCACCACCGACGTCGCGCTCTCCGCGACCGCCCCGGCGTGGGAAGCGTTGCTGACTCCAGGCGACGGGCTGCCGAACCTCCGCGAAGCGGCAGGCTCTGCCCCGCCGCCGGCTGCCGTTTCGCATGGCGCCGAGCCCGCGTCCGTCCGCACGGTCGTGCTCGACTCGACGCTCGCCAACTCCGCCGCCCTCGCGCCGGGGCGTGCCGTCGCCACCGTGCGGCTGCTCGACCGCGCCGGGCGGCAGACGGCGTGGACGCTGCGTGCCGGGCGCGAGACGGACGAGTGGGCCGCGGGCCGGCCCGACCTCGCGGCGCAGCTCGGCGCGCGCGCTCCCGCGCCGTGGCTGTCCTGGGTGGTCGGCGACTTCCTGGCCCGCCGCTACCGGGCGCGCTGGGACCTCGCCGGCGCTACGCCGCTTGCACGCGTCCGCGTCGAGCGACGAGCGGACCTGCCGCCGGAGGTAGTCGTCGCCATCCACTACCTGGAGCTGCGCCCGTGACCGCACCCGACGGCGTGCCTGGCGAGCGAGCCGCTTCGCAGAGCGCCACTGGTACCGAATGGCCGGCGCCGGCGGCGCCGCCGCAGTCCGCGCCACCGGCCGCTTCGGGCGCCGGGACATCGTCGGCGGCGCCGCCGGGCCACGTCCGGTCCACCGCAACGTCAGCGGGCGTGGACGCCGCCGCCTGGGAAACCGCCCGCGAGCCGCTCGCGGACGATGCCCCGCCGGCGCCGCATCCCGACGAGCCGCCGGCGCGCCGGTGGCTCCTGCCGCCGCTCCTCGCCGGCGGCCTCGGTTCCCTCGCCGCCGCGACGCTGCTCCCGCTGGCGACGGGCGACCCCTTCCGCGGCACGCTGGTCCTGCTGCCGTTCCTGCTCGGCGCCTTCCGCTCGGTACGGATCCGGGTCGAAGCCCGCGGCGGGCGGCGGCTGCCGCGCGGGAGCGGCCTGGGCGAGATCGCCGCGCTCGCGCTGCTGGTCGCGGCGATCCTGGGGCGCGCGCACCTCGGCGTCGGAGGGCTCGAGCCGGTGCTCGCCGCCGGCCTCGCGCTGGTCCTCGCGCACCGCCTGGCGCGGCAGCTCCTGGCGGCCCGTCCGCTCCTCGGCCGCGAGGTGCCGCGGCGGCCGCCGGCGGTCTTCTTCGTCCTGCCGCTCCTCGCCTACCTCGCGCTCCTGCCCTGGTCCGCCGGCCAGCGGCAGCCGGACGGCGACGAGCCGTTCTACCTCCTCATCACCCACAGCCTGGTGCACGACCGCGACGCCGAGCTGACGAACAACTACGCCGCCGGCGACTGGCGCCACTTCATGCGGCGCCCGATCGAGCCGCAGCCGGGCGATCCCGTGGGCCCGCGCGGCGAGCGCTACTCGCGCCACAACGAGCTGCTGCCGCTGGTGCTGGCGCCGGCCTACGCCGCGGCGGGCAAGGCCGGCGCGCTCGCCACCATGGCGGCGCTCGCCGCGGCGCTCGCCTGGACGGCGCTGCGCCTCGCCCGCCACTACCTGCCGCGGCGGCCGGGGGAGGCGCTGGCGGCCTACGCGCTCGTCGCCTTCACGCCGCCGCTCCTGCTCTACGCCGGCCAGGTCTGGGTCGAGGTGCCGGCGGCGCTTCTGGCGGCGCTGGCGCTCGACCGCATCCGCGAGCTGCACGGCCGGCCCTGGCGCTGGCGCGACTGGCTGGGGATCGGCCTGCCGGTCCTGCTGCTGCCGTTGCTCAAGATGCGCTTCGTGCTGCTGGCGGCGCCGCTCCTCCTCCTCGGCTGGTGGCGCGCCGGGCGCCCGCGCGGCCCGGTGATCGCGCTCGCGGCGGCGCTCGGCGCCGTCAGCGGCGGCATGCTCCTCTACAACCAGCTCCTCTACAGCAACCCGCTCAAGATCCACTCCTGGAGCGAGCTCGAGCTGACGCAGTACTCGCCGCGCGACTACCTGCTGGGCGGCCTGGGTCTCTTCTTCGACAGCGCCTTCGGCCTCTTCGCCGCGGCGCCGCTCTGGCTCCTCCTGCTGCCGGCGGCCGTGCGGCTGGCGCGCCGCCTCCATCCCCTCGTCGTCGATCTCGCGGTCCTCGTCGCTCCTTACCTGCTGGTCGTCGTGCCGCGGCCGGAGTGGTACGGCGGCTGGTCGCCGCCCTTCCGTTACGCGCTCGTCGCGCTCCCCCTCCTCGGGCTGGCGGTCGGGCAGGTGTTGGGCGAGCGCCGGCGCGCCGGGGCGCGCCTCCTCGTGGCCGGGCTTGGCGCGCTGACGCTCGTCCTCGCGCTGGTCTGGATCGCCGTCCCCGGCTGGACCTACAACTTCGCCGACGGCCGCAGCTATCTCCTCGACGACCTGGCGGCACGGCTCGGCGCCGACGTCGCGCGCCTCTTCCCGAGCGCGGTGCGGCCGCGGCCGGCGACCTGGATCTGGCCGCTCGCGGCGTTGCTCGCGGTGCCGGCGCTCGGGCGCTGGCGTGGCGGCCGCCGGGCGCGGCGGGCGGGAGCCTGGCTCGGCGTGCCGGCGCTCCTCCTGGCGGCGGCCGCCCTGCCGCCGCTCGCCGCCGGTCTGCCGACCCACACGATCGAGTTCGAGGATTCGCAGGTCGAGAAGAGCGGCGGCCACGTGTACCCCGACCTCTGGGTGATCGAGCGCACCCGCCACCGCGGCGGCTGGGTGCTGCGGGTCGAGGAGCGGCTGACGGCGCCGGTGGCCGCGGGCGGCCGGCGCGTGCGGCTGGCGCTCGCGGCGCAGTTCATCCGCAACCAGCCGGTCCCCTTCTCGGTCGACGTCCGCGCCGGCGATCGCCACCTCGCCACCTGGCGCCCGGCGCGGCCGCGCGTCTGGGAGCGCGTGACTCTCGGCCCCTTCGACTGGCCGGCCGGCGCGCCGCTGGTCGTCGAGGCCTTCGGCCCGCACCCGCCGGGCGCCCTCAACGGCGTGCTGCTCGACAAGGCCGAGCTCGAGTGGCTGGAATGAGCGTAGCGCCCGGCCCCCGTGCCGGGCGTTTTCGGAAGCCGAGTGCCCACCTCGCGGAGCCGGCAGCCTGTTCGCCTCCATGAGAGCTGTTTCAATCAGCGTGGTCGTCCCGACCCTCGGCAGGAGCCCGCACCTGGTCGCCTGCCTGGAGGCGCTGCGCCGCGACGGCGGGCCGGGTGGGGACGGCGCGGGGCTCGAGGTGATCGTCGTCGACCAGAGCGCGGGCGGCGTGGCGCTCCCCGCCGGAGCGGCCGACCGCGTGCTGCGCCCCGGGCGCAACCTCGGCTTTGCCGGCGGCACGAACCTGGGTCTGCGCGAGGCGGCGGGCGAGCTCCTCGCCACGGTCAACGACGACGCTTTGGTCGAGCCCGGCTGGGCGGCGGCGCTGGCCGGCGCGCTCGCGGCGTACCCGCGCGCCGCGGCCGCGCAGGGCGTGAATCTGTGCCTCGATGATCCGCGGATGATGGACGGCTGGGGTCTCGCCTGGAACCGCCGCTGGCAGGCGGTGCAGCTCGGGCACCGCGCCGCGGCTCCCGCCGCCGGCGCGCCGCCGCGCGAGGTCTTCGGCGTCTCGGCCACCGCCGCCGTCTACCGGCGCGACGCGTTGCGCGCCGTGGCGCTGCCCGACGGCGGTGCCTTCGACGCCCGGCTCGGCTCCTACTACGAGGACGCCGAGCTGGCAGGGCGGCTGCGCGCGGCCGGCTGGACAGCGCTCTCCGTCCCGGCGGCGCGCGTCCGTCACGCCGGCTCGGCGACGGCCGGCGCGGCGCGCTGGGCGGCGGTCTACGGCAACCGCTACCTGGCGCTGGCGCGCCTGCTCGGCAGCGGGCTCTGGCCGCGCCTCCCGGCGCTCCTCGCCCGCGATCTGCTCGACCTCCTGCGCGCCGCCGCCGGCGCCGACCTCGCGCGCCTCGCCGGCATCCCGGCCGGTTGGGCGCGCGCTGCCCGCCGCCTCCCCGCCTGCGCGCGCCGCGGCGCCCCCGCGCCGCCGCTCGCCGAGATCGCGCGCCTGCGGGTACTCTCTGGCGGATGAATCGGGGTGTCCAGGCGGGCGCGCTGCGCCGCATGACCTCGGGCGGCAGCGCGCCCGTTGGCGCTGCGATACCCGCGCGCCCCGAGCTCACCGGCGTCGCCGTCCATTGGCACGATGAGGGGCACCTCGCGGCGCTGCTCGCGGCCTGGCCGCGCGATCCCCAATTCGAGCTGGTGGTGGTGGACAACGGCTCCGCTGCGGATCGCGATCTGACGACCCTCGCGCCCGCAGCATCGACCGTGACCTCGGCTGCGGTGCGGTTCCTCTCGCCCGGCCGCAATCTTGGCTTCGGCGGCGGCGCCAACGCCGGCGTCGCGGCAGCGCAGGGGCCGATCGTAATGATCCTCAACCCCGACGCGATCCCCGAGCCGGGCGCGCTCGAGGCGCTCCTCGCCGGCTTCGCGGCTCATCCGGACGCCGCCGGGATGGCGCCGCGCCTCACCGGACCGGACGGTGCGCCGCAGCACGCCTGGCAGCTCCGTCGCCTGCCCTCCGCACGAGACTGTTGGCTGCAGACGCTCCTTGTCGCGCCGCGCCTCGGAGCCCGGCGCGAGCCTCCCGCCGGCGCCCCGATCGAGCAGCCGGCGGCGGCGGCGCTGGCCTTCCGCCGCGAGGCGCTCGCCGCGATCGGCGGTTTCGACGAGCGCTTCTTCCCCGCCTGGTTCGAGGACGTCGACCTCGCCCGCCGCCTGCGCGCCGCGGGCGCCGTCGTCCGCTACTGGCCGGAGGCCCGCTTCCGCCACCGCCTGGGCGCCAGCGTGCCGCGCCTCGGCTACGGCGCGTTCCTCTGGATCTACTATCGCAACCTGCTGCGCTACCTCCGCAAGCACCACGGGCGCGGCTGGGCGGCGGCAGCGCGCGTCACGCTGCCGCTCGGGATGGCCCTGCGCCTCGCGCTCCTGCCGCTCCGTCGTCCCCAACGCGCGGCCAGCCGCGGCGAGGCAGCGCGTGGCCTCGCCGGCGTCATCGCCGGCGCCCTTTCCGGCTGGCGCCGCCCGCACCAACTGGCGCAGAAGTGGACGCCGAGAAAAACGAATGTCAGGTAGGGACGACCGTTGAACCCTCTCGTCGCCGTCTGCGTCGTGACCCACGACTCCGCCGTCGACCTCCCCGGCTGCCTCGCCGCCGTCGGCGCGCTCGCCCACCGGCCGCTCGAGCTGGTCGTCGCCGACTGCGCGAGCCGCGACGGCAGCCTCGAGCGGGCCCGCGCGGCGGCGCCCGCGGGGATCCCGCTGCAGACGATCGCGCTCGGCGAGAACCTCGGCTTCGCCGGCGGCATGAACGCCGCCCTGGCGCGCACCGAGGCGCCGTTCGTCCTCACCCTCAACGCCGACGCCCGCCCGCACCCCGAGTTCCTCACCCGCCTGCTCGCCCGCATCGAGGCGCCGCTCCCCGGCGGCGCTCGCGCCGCCGCCGTCGCCGGCCGTCTGCTGCGGCCCGCCGGCGACGGCCCGCGGCGCCTCGACGCCTGCGGCATGCGCTTGACCCCCACCTGGCGCCACCTCGACCGCGGCTCGGGCGCGCCCGACCGCGGCCAGCTCGCCGCGCCCGAGCGGGTCTTCGGCACGACCGGCGCCGCCTCGCTCTTCCGCCGCGAGGCGCTGCTCGACGCGGCGGTGGACGGCGAGGTCTTCGACCCCCGCTTCCACTCCTTCCGCGAGGACGCCGAGCTGTGCTTCCGCCTGCGCGAGCGCGGCTGGGAGATCCTCTACGAGCCGGCGGCGGTCGCCGAGCACCGGCGGCGGGTCGTCCCCGAGCGCCGCGCCGCGCTGCCTGCGGCCGTCAACTATCACTCGCTCAAGAACCGCTACCTGCTGCGGCTCTATCACCAGACGGCGGGCAATCTCCTCTGGACGCTCCCGTACACCGTGACACGCGACCTCGCGGCGCTCGCCTACGTGCTGGCGGCCGAGCGCACCTCGCTGCCGGCCTACGCCTGGCTCTGGCGGCACCGCCGCGAGCTCCTGGCGCGCCGGCGGGCGATCCAGGCGCGGCGGCGGGTGCCGCAGCGGGCGATCGACCGGTGGTTCGTCCGCGACGGCCTGCCGCTCGCCTCTCTGGCGCGCGAGGACCGGAGCGCCCGCCGATGACCGCCGGCCGGCCGCTCCGCGTCGCCCTCCTCGGCAGCCGCGGCATCCCGGCCCGCTACGGCGGCTACGAGACGCTGATGGAGGAGCTGGCGGCGCGCCTCGCCGCGCGCGGCTTCGAGGTCACGGTCTACTGCCGCTCGCACCACACCCCGCGCGATCTCGCGACCTACCGCCACGCCCGGCTCGTCGTCCTGCCGACGCTGCGCACCAAGCACCTCGACACTCCCGTCCACACGCTCCTCTCCTGCCTGCACGCGGTCGGCGGCGGCTACGACGCGGCGCTCCTCGTCAACTCCGCCAACGCCCTCTTCGTGCCGCTCCTCCGCTCCGCCGGCGTGCCCGTGGCGCTGCACGTCGACGGCATCGAAAAGCGGCGCGCCAAGTGGGGGGCGTTCGGGCGCGCGGTCTACGCCCTCTCCGAGCGGCTCGCCTGCGTCGTCCCCGACACCCTGGTCACCGACGCCGAGGTCATCCGCCGCCACTACCTCGACCGCTACGGCGTCGACTCGGTGCCGATCGCCTACGGCGTCGAGCCGCGCCCGCCGGCGACCGAAGGCCTGCTGCGGCGCCTCGGCCTGGCCAGCGGCGGCTACTTCCTCTACGTCAGCCGCTTCGAGCCGGAGAACAACCCCGACCGCGTCGCCGAGGCCTACCGCCGCGTGCGCGGCGACCTGCCGCTGGTCATGGTCGGCGGCGCGCCGTACGCGCACGACTTCATCCGCAGCTTCACCGCCGACGCCGACCCGCGCATCCTCTTCCCCGGCCCGATCTACGGCGAGGGCTACCGCGAGCTCCTGGCCCACGCCTTCGCCTACGTCCACGCCACCGAGGTCGGCGGCACCCACCCGGCGCTCGTCGAGGCGATGGGCTACGGCAACTGCGTCGTCGTCAACGACACCCCCGAGAACCGCGAGGTCGCCGCCGAGTGCGCCCTCTACTTCCGCGCCGCCGAGCCGGCGAGCCTGACCGCCGCCCTCGAGCGCGTCCGCACTGACCCCGGCCTCGCCCGCACCCTGGCCCGCCGCGCCGCCGCCCGCGCCGCCCGCCTCTACTCCTGGGACCGCGTCGCCGACCAGTACGCCACGCTCTTCCAGGCTCTTGCCGGCCTCTCCGACCTCCCTCAACGGAAATCGTCACAAATACGTTAGAATCAATAGCCTCGGCGCCTGGCCTCCCAGCCCCGGGGTCCCGGTGCCGCCTGCATGCTGAAAGAACGAGCCCGCATCCTGACGGTCGGCATCTTCCTGCTCGACCTCGCGCTGGTCGCCGCCGCCTTCCTCTCCTCGTATCTGCTCCGCAGCCTCTTGCTGCCGCGCCTGGCGCCCGGTACCTTCCCGAGCCGCCTCTACCCGCTCTCCGAGTACCTCTCGCTCCTCCCTCTCGCCCTGGTCATCTGGGGCGCGCTGCTCCTCTCCTCCGGCCGCTACCGCTCGCACCGCACCGTGCCCATCCTCGACGAGGCGATGGCCATCCTGCGCGTCTGCCTCCTGGGCTCGGCGCTCTTCACCTTGAGCCTCTACGTGGCGCGCCTCGACGAGCAGGTCCTCGGCGACCGCATCAGCCGCTTCTGGGTGCTCCTCTTCGCGGTCTTCTCGTGCCTCTTCCTGCTCACCGAGAAGCTCGCCCTCCGCCTCACCTCGCGCTACGTCCGCTCGCGCGGTCTGAACTACCGGACGGTCCTCATCGTCGGCACCAACGACACGGCGCTCGAGATCGCCGAGTCGCTCCACACCCACCGCTTCTGGGGCTTCCGCGTCCTCGGCTTCGTCGGCAACGGCCAGCCGCCCGAGGGGCGCTGGCGCGGGCGCGCGCCGCTCCTCGGCGACCTCGACGACATCCCGCGCATCATCGAGCACAACGTCGTCGACGACGTCATCTTCGCCGTCAACCGCCGCGAGCTCGACCGCTTGGAGGACCTCTTCCTCTCGCTCCAGGAGCAGGGGATCCGCACCCGCTTCGCGATGAACCTCTTCCCCAACACCCGCGCGCAGGTCGAGCTCGAGGAGCTGGACGGCATGCCGCTCCTCTCCTTCTCGACGACGCCGACGAGCCAGCTCCAATTGATGGCCAAGCGGGCGCTCGACGTCGCGGTCTCGTCGCTCGTGCTCCTGCTGGCGGCGCCGGTGGTGACGGCGATCGCGGCGCTCATCAAGGTGACCTCGGGCGGCGACGTCCTCTTCCGCCAGACGCGCTGCGGCCTGAACGGCCGCTTCTTCACCCTCTACAAGTTCCGCACGATGGTCGAGGACGCCGAGGAGCGGCGGCGCGAGCTGCTGCACCTGAACGAGATGAACGGCCCCGTCTTCAAGCTGCGCAGCGACCCGCGGGTGACCTCGTTCGGACGGTTCCTCCGCAAGTTCAGCCTCGACGAGCTGCCGCAGCTCTGGAACGTGCTGCGCGGCGACATGAGCCTGGTGGGGCCGCGGCCGCCGATCCCCGAGGAGGTGGCGCGCTACCAGCGCTGGCAGCGGCGGCGGCTGGCGATGAAGCCGGGCCTGACCTGCCTCTGGCAGATCAGCGGCCGCAACAACCTCGACTTCGACCGCTGGATCGAGCTCGACCTCCAATACATCGACTCCTGGAGCCCGCTGCTGGATCTCAAGATCCTGGTCAAGACGATCCCGGTCGTCCTCTCCGGCAAGGGCGCGTCCTAAGGCGCGAAGGCTTTCGCGCCGGCTCTAATCAAGGCGCGAAGGCTTTCGCGCCGGGCTCCAATCAATCGGCCCAATCCCGCGGCTGCAGGAAGACCTCGTAGAGCCGTGCCTCCGGCGTGCCCGGCTCGGGGCGCCAGGCGTAGCGCCAGCGGACGAGCGGCGGCAGCGACATCAGGATCGACTCCGTCCGGCCGCCGGACTGGAGGCCGAAGAGGGTGCCGCGGTCGTAGAGGAGGTTGAACTCGACGTAGCGGCCGCGGCGGTAGAGCTGGAAGTCGCGCTCGCGCTCGCCGTACGGCGTGTCCTTGCGCCGGCGGAGGATCGGGAGGTAGGCCGCGGCGAAGCCTTCGCCGACGGCGCGCAGGAGCTCGAAGCAGCGCTCGAAGCCCCACTCGGACAGATCGTCGAAGAAGAGGCCGCCGATGCCACGGGGCTCGCCGCGGTGGCGGAGGAAGAAGTACTCGTCGCACCAGCGCTTGAAGCGCGGGTGGACGTCCGGGCCGAAGGGGGCGCAGAGGGCGCGGGCGGTGCGGTGCCAGTGGACCGCGTCCTCTTCGAAGCCGTAGTACGGCGTCAGGTCGAAGCCGCCGCCGAACCACCAGACCGGGTCCTCGCCGGGCTTCTCGGCGCGGAAGAAGCGGACGTTGGCGTGGGTCGTCGGGGCGTAGGGGTTCTGCGGGTGGAGGACGAGGGAGAGGCCGAGGGCTTCGAAGCCGCGGCCGGCGAGCTCGGGGCGGTGGGCGGTGGCGGCGGCGGGGAGGGCGGGGCCGAAGACGTGCGAGACGTTGATCCCGGCCTGCTCGAAGACCCCGCCGCCGGCGAGCACGCGCGAGCGGCCGCCGCCGCCCTCGGCGCGCTCCCAGAGGTCCTCGGCGAAGGGGGAGGCGCCGCCGTCCTCGGTTTCGAGGGTGACGCAGAGGCGATCCTGGAGATCGAAGAGGTAGGCGCGAACGCGCGCGGCGGCGTCGGGAGGGAGCACGAGGTGACGATCTTATTCGCCGAGCTCCACCCAGTGCGGGAGCGGGAGGTTGAGGAGGGCGTAACGCTGCTTGAGGGCGTCGACCTGGCGCGAATAGTCGTCCAGTGGCTGCGGGCCCAGGGCGCGCTCCAGCTCGTGGCGCCTGGTTCGAAGCTCACGGATCTCGAAGACGTAGAGCGCGGAGAGCAGGTCGCGGACCTTCGCGGGGTCCGTGGACGGCCGCGGCGCGAGGCCGTGCCGCAGGAGGGCCTGCAGCACGGCTTCGCGGTAGCGGTGGGGGCCCACGGCGGGGCCGGGCTTATTGCTCGGCCTGGCTCCAGGGCGGCACGACGGCGTTCGAGCGCGCGTAGGCGATCGCCTGTCCGAGGTGCTCGTGGGAGTGCGAGAGCAGGGCGAGCAGGGCGTCGGCGCGGGTCATCTTGCGGCCGAAGAGCTCGACCTCCTCGAGCAGCGTCGCCTGGCTCGTCGCGTCGACCGCGGCGCGGGCGTGCGCAATCGAGGCCCGGAGCATCTCGACCACCTTGGTCTTGTCGGTCTCCTTCTGCATGTCGCGCGACAGACCGGCGGGCATCTCGGCGCCCAGCGCGCGCGGCAGGAAGTAGTTGCCGCCGGCGACGTGGGTGAACACCTCGGCGACCGAGCGCACGCCCTCCGCCGGGCGCCAGGTGTACTTCTCGGCCGGAACGGCCTCGGCGAGCGAGAGGAGCTTCGCCGAGACGTCGTCCCAGTTGCGGAGGAAGGCCGACTTGAGGTCCGACGGCACCGCCGGTGCCGCAGGCTCCGCCGGGGCGGCCGGAGCGGCCGGCGCCTGGGGCGGTGGTGTCGGTGGCGGCGTCCCCTGAGCGAACACCGGAGCGGCGGCGCATACGACGGCGGCAAGAACCAAGAGCGATGAGAGGCGGCGTTGCAATGAGTTGGGCATCACGAGCTCCTCGAAAGGGTGAAGACGGGGATTCTAGGTCGCTCGACCCTGCCAAACAAGTTGGTGGGCTCGAGGGAGCTATGGCAGCAGGGCGGCGGCGGGGCGGTCGACGACCCACAGGAGATCGCCGGCGGCGGGGTGGATGGCGCGGGCGGGGCAGTCGGCGGGGTCGCCTTCGGGCGCCAGGGCGGCGCGCAACGCGGCGGCCTTCTCCTCGCCGGAGACCAGGAACAGCACGCAGCGGGCGGAGTCGAGCGCCGGCGGGGTGAAGGTGAGGCGATAGGAGTTGAGCGCCGCCACCCACGGCGCGGCGGTCAGGCGCTCGCGCTCGCCGAGAACGGGGCTGCCGGGGAAGAGCGAGGTGGTGTGGCAGTCGGCGCCGAGGCCGAGGAGCACGAGATCGAATCGCGGCCTCGCGCCCGCCGCCAGCCCGAGCGCCTGCCGCAGCGTCGCCTCATAAGCGCGCGCCGCCTCCTCGGGCGCCAGCTCGACGGGCCAGCGGTGGATTTGCTCCGGGCGCACCGGCACCCGCGACAGCATCGCCTCCCACGCCATGCGGAAGTTGCTCTCGGGATGGTCCGGCGGCACCGGCCGCTCGTCGCCCCAGAAGAACGCCGTCTCCGCCCAGGGCATGCGGTCGCGGAAGGCCGGCTCGCTCGCCAGCAGCTCGTAGAGCCGCCGCGGCGTACCGCCGCCGGAAAGGACCCAGGTCAAGGCGGAAGACGCCGCGACGGCGCGTCCGGCGCGGGCAACGATCTCCTCGGCGACGATTCGCGCCGCGCCCTCCGCGTCGGCCGCGATCCGCATGCTGCCGCGCGGCGTCACCCAGCCGCCTTTTCTTCCTCCCCCAGCCGCCACCGCCGCCCGTCTCTCGCGACCAGCTCCTCCGCCTCCGGCGGCCCCCAGGTGCCGGCGGCGTAGTTGGGGAAGTCGCGCGGCGGCAGCGCCTCCCAGACGTCGAGGATCGGCGTCAGGATCCCCCACGCGGCTTCGATCGAGTCGGCGCGCTGGAAGAGCGTCGAGTCGCCGGTCATGACGTCGTAGAGCAGCGTCTCGTAGCCGGTCGAGGGCTCGCTGCCGAAGTAGTCGGCGTAGCAGAAGTCCATGGTGACGCTCCGCACCCGCACGTCCGGGCCCGGCACCTTGGCGCCGAAGCGGAGCGCGATCCCCTCGTCGGGCGTGATGCGCACCACGAGCACGTTCGAGCGCAGCCGCTCGACCGGCGTGTGGCGGAAGAGCTCGAAGGGCGCGCGCTTGAAGGTGATGGCGATCTCGGTGGCGCGCCGCGGCAGGCGCTTGCCGGTGCGGAGGTAGAACGGCACCCCGGCCCAGCGCCAGTTGTCGATGGCGAGCCGGAGCGCGACGAAGGTCGGGGTGCGCGAGTCCGGCGCCACGTCGGGCTCCTCGCGGTAGCCGGGCACCGGCTTGCCGTCGATCTCGCCCGGACCGTACTGGCCGCGCACGGCGTAGGTCAGCACCTCCTCGGGAGCGATCGGCGGCACCGCGCGCAGGATCTTGACCTTCTCGTCGCGCACCGCGTCGGCGTCGAAGGAGATCGGCGGCTCCATGGCGGTGATCGCGAGGAGCTGGAACATGTGGTTCGGCACCATGTCGCGCAGCGCCCCGGCCTCCTCGTAGTAGCGGCCGCGCCGCTCGACGCCCAGCGTCTCGGCGACCGTGATCTGCACGTGGTCGACGTAGCGGCGGTTCCAGATCGGCTCGAAGATGCCGTTGGCGAAGCGGAAGACGAGCAGGTTCTGGACCGTCTCCTTCCCGAGGTAGTGATCGATCCGGTAGACCTGGTGCTCGCCCAGGACCTTCCTGATCTCGGCGTTGAGCGCCCGCGCGCTCTCGCGGTCGCGGCCGAAGGGCTTCTCGATCACCACCCGCCGCCAGCCCTGCTCCTCGGCGAGCAGCCCCGCGGTCCCCAGCCGGCGGATCACCTCGGCGAAGAGGCTCGGCGGGATGGCGAGATAGAAGAGGGCGTTGCCGTCCGTGCCGTGCTCGGCCGCGAGCGCCGCGATGCGCTCGGCGACCGCGCGGTAGGTGGCGTCGTCGGCGAGGTCGCCCGCGAGGTAGTCGAGGCGGCGCGCGAAGCCCTCCCAGGCGCTCTCCTCGAACGCTTCGGGAGCGAGCTCGCGGACCTCGCGACCGAGCTGCTCGCGGAAGGCGTCGGGCGCGAGCGGCGTGTGGCTGACGCCGAGGACGGCGTAGCGTTCGGGCAGGAGGCTCTGGTGGGCCAGGTTGAGCAGGGCCGGCACCAGCTTCCGCTTGGCGAGGTCGCCGGTGGCGCCGAAGATGACGAGGACGCAGGAGTCGGCCGGACTGGTTTGCGCGGGCGCGGGCGCCGGGGAGGGGCTCGCCACGCCTCAGCGCCTCTCGGGCTCACGATGCCCGCCGAACTTCGCGCGCATCGCCGACAGCAGCTTGTCGGCGAAGCTCGCCTCCCGCCGCGAGCGGAAGCGGGCGTAGAGCGCCGCCGACAGGACGTTGGCCGGCACCGCCTCCTCAATCGCGGTCTCGATCGTCCACCGCCCCTCGCCCGAGTCCGCGACGCGGCCGGCGTAGCCGGCGAGCCCGGGGTCCTCGGCGAGCGCCGCGGCGGTCAGGTCGAGGAGCCACGAGCCGACGACGCTGCCGCGCCGCCACAGCTCGGCGATCTCGGGCAGGTCGAAGTCGAAGCGCCGCTCGGCGGGGAGGTCGGCCGCGGCGGCGCCGCGCAGGATGTCGAACCCCTCGGCGTAGGCCTGCATCAGCCCGTACTCGATGCCGTTGTGCACCATCTTGACGAAGTGCCCCGCCCCCGCCGGCCCGCAGTGCAGGAACCCCTCCTCCGCCGTGCCGCCGCGGCCGGTGCGGCCCGCGGTCGGCGGCGCGGCCTCGCGCCCCGGCGCCAGCGCGCGGAAGATCGGCTCGAGCCGTGCGACCGCCGCCGGCGGCCCGCCGATCATCAGGCAGTAGCCGCGCGTCCGGCCCCAGACGCCGCCGCTCGTGCCGGCGTCGAGATAGTCGATGCCGCGCGCGGCGAGCGCCCGGGCGCGCCGCACGTCGTCCTTGAAGTGTGAGTTGCCGCCGTCGATCACGGCGTCGCCCGGCGCGAGCAGCTCGGAGAGCGCCGCCACGGTCTCCTCGGTGGGCGCCCCGGCCGGCAGCATCAGCCAGACCGCGCGCGGCGCGGCCAGCGCCGCTACCAGCTCCCCGAGCGATCCCGCCCCGGTCGCCCCTTCGCCCGCGTGCGCCGCCACCGCCGCCGGATCGCGGTCCCAGACCACGCACGCGTGCCCGCCGGCGAGGAGGCGCCGGACCATGTTGCCGCCCATCCGCCCGAGCCCGACCATGCCTAACTGCATCGCGTTGCCAACCTCCCTTGGCATTGCCATTGTAGAATGGCAATGAGAGGGGAACCAACCAGGCGCGAGACCAGGTATGGAGACGACGCTCGACAGGTTTGGCAGAGTCGTTCTCCCCAAGCAGATCCGGGACAGCCTCGGGCTCGAGGCCGGCGCGGTCCTGCGCGTGGAACAGGGTCCGGGCGAGATCCGCCTCACCCCCGTCGAGGAGAAGCCGTCCCTGGTTTGGGAGGACGGACTCCTCGTGTTCGCCGGGGAGGTCGAGGGCGACCTCGCGGGGATCGTCCGCCGGCAGCGCGAGGAGCGCCTGAAGAAGGCCGGGCGCGGCTGAGCCGCCGTGAAGGTGCTCTTCGACACCTCGGTGCTCGTGGCCGCGCTGGTCGCGAGCCACGCCCACCACGCGCGCGCCGCGGACTGGCTGCGCCGGACGCAGGCCCCGGACGTCGAGCTCATCGTGGCCGCGCACACGCTCGCCGAGCTCTACGCCGTCCTCAGCGCGCTGCCGGCCCGGCCGCGCATCGCGCCCGCCGAAGCTCTCGCGCTCATCGAGCAGAACGTCGAGCGACATGCCCGCGTCGTGTCGCTCTCCGCGGCCGACTACCTGGCCACCCTGCGCGACCTCGCCGCGCGCTCCCTGACCGGTGGAGTCGTGTTCGACGCCCTGCTGGTGCGCGCGGCGCGCATCGCGGAAGTGGATCGGCTCCTGACTCTCAGCCTGAGCGACTTTCGCAGGCTCTGGCCCGAGGGCGAAGGCATCCTCGCCGCTCCCTGAACGCCAATCTCCGCGATGTCGTCGGCCGCGCGCGCTGGGCAGGTCACCCCCTCACGCGCGGCCTCGGATTCAACGCAGCCGGATATGGCGGGCTCTTCGCGAGCGACTACTTGTGGGTATCGCTTCGAATTCGACCTCGATGCCCTGGGCGAGCTGGGAAAAGACCAAAGGAGGCGTGACGTCGTCAGCAGTGAAATAAACCTGCTCGCCAATTTCTGGTCTGATGAACCCAAAACCTCGATCCGGGTTGACCTCCACCACCGTCCCCCGAACGACGTACGTGGCCCTTGCGCGGCGAATGCGCTCGAGCAACTGATCGGATGTCATGAGCGAGTTCAGAGAGTGAAAGACCATCTCCGCAATTCTCTCGTCCTCTTCGCCCTGCCTAATCAAGGCATGAATTCTGTCCGTCGGATCCTCTCCGACTCCGCCCCAAGGACGGATTTCGTGAAGCGCCTTTGGAACAACATGCTCGGCGGGAGCTCGTCGCTCCACGGCGTCCGGCATTCTGCGGGCAATATCTCTCACGAGCTCGAGAATGTCGGCCGTCATCGCATCTGCAGGCCGGCGTGCAGGCGACTTGGCTTTCGGCAGGTTTGATAGCGTGTGGGCAAGGTCGGGCCAGAACCTGTCGAAGGCTCTCTCCAGGTTCTCGCGAGGGCGAGCTGCGTCCCCGAGCGCTTCGTTGAGCGTCCGGATGAGGGCCAACGTACCGACTCTGTCCGCGACCTTGGCTTGGAAGCCAGCGAGCGGCGTTGCAGCCAAGTCGGCCGGTTGCATGCCGATAAGGTACGGGCAGACCAGGCCCTCGTTGACAAGTCTCGAGAGTGCGCCTGCCTCAAAGTGGATCCAGGGCTCGAGCTGATTATCGGGGGTGACGCATATGATCCCTGCCCTGGCCTGCTCCAGCATCGTCTTGAGCTCCGCCCCCCATTGAGCTCCAGCACCCACGTCTTCAGTCGACATCCAGGGCAGGAGTGACTGGATGACATCAGGAAGCCACTGCCGCAATGCCACGGCGACGGTTCTGCTCGGCTCTCTAGACCAACTGATGAAGACTCGCATCTTGCCTGCTCGTGAGTGGTTCAGTTTCCAGAAATCTGCGCCGAAACGTCATGCGTCGTATCTCGCCCTCCTCGAGATCCGGTGCGAGAGGCGCCGGCGCACCTCGCCGACCGTGTTGTTGGTTGACTTAGAGTCTATCGCAAGACGGGTCGCTTGCGGGACGACGCTGGCGACCGTGATGAAGGTGTCGATCCCGACGAGTGGAGAGCGCGGCGCTAGCTGGCGCGCGCGTAATCGCCGCTGGGGATGAGGCGCGCCTTCTCGGGTCGTCGCGGAAGGAAGTAGGCCCAGGCTTGCGCTTTTCGCCCGTCGTCGAGCTCGACTTCGATAAGTCGTCTCACGAACAGGCTGTCCTCGAGGTTAGCCGGGTCGAACTCCTCGAGCTCGTCCAGCTTGCGCAGCTGGGACTCGGGATCCGAGAGTACGTAGATCTCGCCCGCGACCTCTTGCCCAGGCGAGTCCGCCGGCATCGCGCCGGGGTAGTCGCCCAGGTCGTACAGCCTTCCTTTGATCCTCCCGTGACCGAGGAACTGAGAGGAGCTTTCGTCGAGGTGCTCGTGGAGGGAGTACCCTCGGCGAAGGGTGCCGTAGACGAAGAGCTTGTCAGGCCGCATAGTGGAGATCTCTCAACAGGCGATCGAGTTCCTCGTACCCGTACTTCCGGATATAGCCCAGGGCAGCCGGGTCGCTCCCGAGCTGTCGCAGAGTGTAATCGAACATCACCTGGACTTCCTCCCTCCGCAGCTCCTTGTTTCTCGCCAAAAACGCCGTGAACTCGAAGAAGTTCAGGAAGTCGTCGAAATCTGCGAGGTGCGGATCGTCCGTGCTTCCGATGAACCGAGTATCCCCCGCGTCGAGCCGCACGCGCAGGGCCTTGAACTCGGGCCGATCGTAGAAGCGCTGATACAGGTCGAAGAGCCAGCGCGTCCTCTCGCGTGCGGAGTTGCGCCGGAACTGCCACCACGAGCCGGCGGCGGCGAAGATCGCGACCGTGTACGCAGCCGTCTCCACCCAGTACTTCGGGTCCATGTTGACCTCCTGGCCGCAGGCCGGCATCGGTGGTCGCGTTGCTGTGCTACTCCCCCTCCGCCCGGATCGGGAACAGCTCGGCCTGGCGTGCGTCGTGGGGGGAGATGGGGACGGGGTAGTCGCCGGTCCAGCAGGCGGTGCAGTAGCTGTCGGGCGGGCCGGAGACCGAGGCCAGCATGCCTTCGAGCGACAGGTAGCCCAGGCTGTCGGCCTCGATGTAGCGCTGGATCTCCGGCACCTCGTGGCGCGCGGCGATGAGCTCGCTCTGGGTCGGGGTGTCGATGCCGTAGCGGCAGGGCCAGCGGGTGGGCGGGGCCGAGATCCGCACGTGCACCTCGGCCGCCCCCGCCTCGCGCACCATGTGCACGATCTTGCGCGAGGTCGTGCCGCGCACGATCGAGTCGTCGACCAGCACCACGCGCCGGCCCTCGATCAGCTCGCGCACCGGGTTGAGCTTGATCTTCACCCCGAAGTTCCGGATCGACTGCTTGGGCTCGATGAAGGTGCGTCCGACGTAATGGTTGCGGATGAGGCCGAACTCGAGCGGCAGCCCCGACTCGCGGCTGTAGCCGAGCGCGGCGAAGAGGCCGCTGTCCGGCACCGGCACTACGACGTCGGCCGCCGCCGGCGCCTCGCGCGCCAGCCGCGCCCCCATGCGCAGGCGCGCCTGCGACACCGAGTCGCCGAAGACCGTGCTGTCGGGGCGGGCGAAGTAGACGTGCTCGAAGATGCAGCGCGCCGGCTGGGCCGTCTGGGGCAAATGGAAGCTATCGACTTCTGAGCCTCGCGCCACCACCACCTCCCCCGGCGCCAGCTCGCGCACCGGTCGCGCTCCGAGGAGGTCGAAGGCGCAGCTCTCCGAGGCGAAGCACGGCGCCCCCTCGAGGTCCCCCATGACCAGCGGCCGGAAGCCGTAGGGGTCGCGCGCCGCGATCAGCCCGTCCTGGCCGGCGAGGAGGAGCGAGTAGGCTCCCTGCACCTCTCCCAGCGCCTCCATGAACGACTCCACTAGGTCGCGCCGCCGGTTGCGGGCCATCAGGTGGAGGATGACCTCGGTGTCGCTCGTGGTCTGGAAGATCGAGCCCTCGCCCTCCAGGCGATTGCGGATCTCGACGGCGTTGGTCAGGTTGCCGTTGTGGACGATGGCGAGCGGCCCCATCGCGGTCTTGACCACGATCGGCTGCGCGTTGGCGAGGACGCTCGTGCCGGCCGTCGAGTAGCGGGTGTGGCCGATCGCCCGCCGCCCCGGCAAGCGGTCGATGACCTTCTGCTTGAAGATGTCCGAGACGTGCCCCATGCCGCGCTCGACGTGGAGCTGCGCGCCGTCCCAGGAGACGATGCCGGCGCTCTCCTGCCCCCGGTGCTGGAGCGCGTAGAGCCCCAGGTAGGCGAGGTTCGCCGCGTCGTCGCTGCCTTCGATGCCGAAGATGCCGCACATAAGAGGCTCACCCGCCCGTCAGAACCGATCCCGAGGCCGCTGCATTGCCATTGTACCCGCGACCTAACCCGG
>JBIOUG010000086.1:0-41425 GCA_044866775.1 Thermoanaerobaculia bacterium
CCTCGTGCCCTTCGCCACGCCGCACCACCGGACCGGACCGGCGAAGGCCTACCGCATCCCGGGGGCGGTGGGAGCGGTGGGCTTCATCACCCCCCTCTCCCACACCTTCTGCGCCGACTGCAACCGCCTCCGCCTGACCTCCCGCGGCGAACTCCGCCTCTGCCTCTTCGCCGACCGCGTCCACCCTCTCCGCCCCCTCCTGACCTCTCCGGACCCGGGCACCGCCCTCGAGACCGAGATCCTCCGCCTGATGGCCGAGAAGCCCGCCGAGCACATGCTCACCCAGGGCAACTACGGCAACCTCGTCTCCTTCATGGAGATCGGCGGCTAGGAGCCGCAATCCCCCGCGCCCTCGTCGCGCGGGTATACAATCACCGCTCGGACCTAGGGGCCGCTCGCCCCGATTCACCCCGAAGAAAGGCGCGAAAGCCTTCGCGCCGGGCCCTGATCAACACGACGGGAGGAGACCTCAAGATGGCAATGCCAACCGCTGCCGCGGCGACCGCCGAGCGCACGCTGGTTCACTACGAGGTCAGGGACGGCGTCGCCTACCTGACCCTCGACGACCCACCGGCCAACACCTACACCCACCAGATGATGCGCCAGCTCGACGAGGCCATCCTCGAGGCGCGCTTCGACCCCGCCGTCCACGTCCTGGTCCTCACCGGCATGGGCCGGAAGTTCTTCTGCGCCGGCGCCAACATCAGCATGCTCCAGGGCGCCGACCCGGTCTTCAAGTACTACTTCTGCCTCCACGCCAACGAGACCCTGAACCGCCTCGAGCAGACCCCCAAGCTCGTCATCGCGGCCCTGAACGGCCACACCGTCGGCGGCGGCCTCGAGATCGCCATGGCCGCCGACCTCCGCATCGCCAAGCAGGACGCCGGCAAGGTCGGCCTCCCCGAGATCACCCTCGGCGTCCTCCCCGGCACCGGCGGCACCCAGCGCCTGGTGCGCATCGTCGGCAAGAGCAAGGCGATCGAGCTGATGACGACCGGCCAGCTCATCGGCTTCGAGGACGCCCAGGCGCTCGGCATCGTCAACCAGATCTACGCGGGCGACGACTTCCTCGACCAGGTCCACGCCTACGCCGTCTCCTTCTGCCCGCCGAACCGCGCCGCCAAGGCCGTCGGCCGCATCAAGCGCTCGGTCCAGACCGGCGCCGAGATCCCCTTCGAGACCGCCCTCGCGCTCGAGCGCGAGCTCCAGCAGCAGCTCTTCCAGAGCGAGGACGCCAAGGAGGGGCTCAACGCCTACGTCGAGAAGCGCCAGCCGCGCTTCAAGGGGTACTGATGACCGCCGCCAGCGCCAGCGCCTCCGGCGTCGACGCGGCGCTGCCGCCCTGCCGGCTGTGGATCGGCGGCGAGTGGGTGGAGGCGGCGAGCGGCAAGAGCTTCACGACCGAGAACCCGGCCACCGAGGAGCCGCTCTGCGCGGTCGCGGCGGCCGGGCCCGAGGACGTCGACCGCGCCGTCGCGGCCGCCCGCGCCGCCCTCTCCGGGCCCTGGGGCAAGATGACCGCCCGCGAGCGCGGCCTCGTGCTCTGGCGCATCGCCGACGCCCTCGAGGCGCGGACCCAGGAGTTCGCGCTCCTGGAGACCCTGGACAACGGCAAGCCGATCTTCGAGTCGCGCTACGTCGACGTGCCGGCGGGGATCGACGCCCTGCGCTACTTCGCCGGCTGGGCCGACAAGATCGCCGGCGAGACGCTCCCCAGCCACGGCCCGTTCGTCCTCACCTACACGCTGCGCGAGCCGATCGGCGTCGTCGCCGCCATCACGCCCTGGAACTTCCCGCTCATCCAGGCGCTGTGGAAGATCGCCCCGGCCCTCGCCTGCGGCAACACGGTGGTGCACAAGCCGGCCTCCTACACGCCGCTCACCGCCCTGAAGTTCGCCGAGCTGGCGAGCCAGGCGGGGCTGCCGCCCGGCGTCTTGAACGTCCTCCCCGGCGGCGGCTCCGAGGTCGGCAACGCCCTGGTCGCCCATCCCGACGTCGCCAAGGTCACCTTCACCGGCTCGACCGAGGTCGGGAAGCAGGTCATGCGTGGCGCCGCCGAGACGGTCAAGCGGGTCACCCTCGAGCTGGGCGGCAAGTCGCCCAACATCGTCTTCGCCGACGCCGACCTCGACGCCGCCGTCAAGGGCGCCTACAACGGCATCTTCTACGGCAAGGGGGAGGTCTGCGCGGCCGGCTCGCGCCTCTTCGTCGAGCGCGCGGTCCACGACGAGCTGCTGGAGCGCCTGGTCGAGCGCACCAAGAAGCTGGCGCCGGGCGATCCGCTCGACCCGCGCACCCGGCTCGGGGCGCTGGTCTCGGCGCGCCAGCGCGAAACGGTGCTCGGCTATGTCGAGGCCGGCCGGCGCGAGGGGGCCGAGGTCGTGGCCGGCGGCGAGGCGGCGAGCGTCGGCGGCAAGGGCTGGTTCATGCAGCCGACGATCCTCGACGGCGTCGCCAACGACATGACGGTGGCGCGGGAGGAGATCTTCGGGCCGGTACTGGTGGCGATCCCGTTCGACGACCCGGACGAGGCGGTCGCCCAGGCCAACGCCTCGGTCTACGGCCTCGCCGCCGGCGTCTGGACGCGCGACGTCGGCAAGGCCCACCGCGTGGCGCGCGAGGTCCAGGCGGGCACGGTCTGGATCAACCAGTACAACTGGTACGACTCCGGCGCCCCCTTCGGCGGCTACAAGCAGAGCGGCTTCGGGCGCGAGCTGGGGCGGCAGGCGTTGGAGTACTACACGGAGGTCAAGTCGGTGTTCGTCGGGCGATGAGCTGCGGAGACTGGCGCGAAAACGCCCGGGACGTGGCCCGGGCGCCACGTAGCGGCAGGCCTCCGTGCCCGCCGTGCCGAATGGTTTGGCTCTGATGGTGGAGGCGCACGACATCGTCCTCGCCGCGCCGGTGCGGACGCCGATCGGCAAGTTCGGCGGCGTCCTGGCGCCGCTCTCGGCGGCCGACCTCGGCACGGCGGCCGCCCAGGCGGCGCTGGCGCGGGCCGGCTGCGACCCGGCGCGCGTCGACCAGGTCATCTTCGGCCACGCCCGGCAGGCCGGCGGCGGCCCCAACACGGCGCGCCAGATCGCCCACCGCGCCGGCGTCCCCGTCGACCGCCCGGCCTACACGGTCAACCAGGCCTGCGGCTCGGGCCTCCAGGCGGTGCTCGCGGCGGCGCGCACCATCCTGACCGGTGAGGCCGCGGTGGTGCTCGCCGGCGGCACCGAGAGCATGTCGAACACGCCGTATCTCCTGCCGCGGGCCCGCTGGGGCTACCGGCTCGGCCACGCCGAGATCGTCGACGGCATGTACCGCGACGGCTTCAACGATCCGCTCTCGGGGCTGGTCATGGGCGAGACGGCCGAGGAGCTGGCCGTCGAGGCCGGCGTCGGGCGCGAGGAGGCCGACGCCTGGGCGGCGGCGAGCCAGGCGCGGTGCGAGCGCGCGTGGGGGAACGGCCGCTTCGTCCCCGAGGTGGTGCCGGTCACGGTGCCCGGCAAGAAGGGCGACGAGCGGGGCGACGAGCGGGTCGAGCGCGACGAGCATCCGCGCGCCGGGGTGACCGCGGCCGCGCTCGCCAAGCTCCCCACCGTCTTCCGCGACGGCGGCACGGTCACCGCCGGCAACGCTTCGGGGATCACCGACGGCGCGGCGGCGCTCCTCGTCGCCTCGCGGCGCGCGGCCCGCGAGCTGGGGCTGCCGGTCGTGGCGCGCCTCGCCGGCTGGCAGGTGGTCGGCGTCGAGCCGCGGATCATGGGCATCGGCCCGGTGCCGGCGGTCGGCAAGCTCCTCGCCCGCAGCGGCGTCGGCTACGGCGAGATCGACGCGGTCGAGCTCAACGAGGCGTTCGCCAGCCAGGTGCTGGCCTGCCTGCGGGAGCTGCCGTTCGATCACGAGCGCGTCAACCCGGACGGCGGCGCCATCGCCCTCGGCCACCCGATCGGCGCCACCGGCGCCCGCATCCTGGTCACCCTGCTCCACGGCCTGCGCCAGCGCGGCGGCCGCCGCGGCATCGCCACCCTCTGCGTCTCCGGCGGCATGGGGCTTGCGGCGATGGTCGAGATGGAGAACGCGGCGTAGGGGGACGGAGGAGACAAGAATTCAGGTGAAGGAAGAAATCCTCGTCTCAGCCAGCAACGCCAAGAAGGCCGAGCCATACGTCGCGGCGCTGGCGGCAGTGGGAATCGGACCCGAACGGGTCCGGGTGCTGACGCCCGACGGCGACGCGCCCGGCGTCGAGGAGGCGCGGGAGCTGGCCGCGCGCGCCGCCGGCCTGGTGCTGTCCGGCGGCGTCGACATCCACCCGCGCCACTACGGCGAGGAGATCCAGCCCCAGGCCGAGGTGGAGGTCAACGACCGGCGCGACGCGCTGGAGCTGGCATTGCTCGAGGGCGCGCGCGAGGCGCGAGTGCCGGTGTGGGCGATCTGCCGCGGCCTGCAGGTGGCGAACGTCTTCCTCGGCGGCACTCTCTGGCAGGACCTCCCCACCCAGTTCCCTTCTCACCTGGACCATCAGCCCGAGGCGCCGCCCGACGCCCTGATCCACGAGGTGCGCGTGACCGACCCCGCCACGGCGCTCGGCGGCGCGCTGGGCAGCGACCCGCTCCCGGTCAACAGCCGCCACCATCAAGCGATCAAGGACCTCGCGCCCGGGCTGGTGCCGGTGGCGGTGGCGCCCGACGGGCTGATCGAGGCCTTCGAGCTGCCGGCCGGCTCGGACTGGTGGCTGCATGCCGTCCAGTGGCACCCCGAGAACCTGGTGACCCTGGACCGGCAGCGGGAGCTGTGGCGCGCCTTCGCCGAGGCGGCGCGCGCGGCGCGATGAGCGAAACCGTCCTGGTCGAGCACCGGGGACGGGTCGCCATCCTCACCCTCGACCGCCCGCCGCTCAACATCCTCGACCTGCCGACGCTCCAGGCCCTCGACCGGGCCGTCGCCGCGCTCGCCGCCGGCCACGATCTCCAGCTCCTGTTCCTGCGCGGCGCCGGCCCGCGCGCCTTCTCGGCCGGTGTCGCCGTCCAGGACCACACGCGCGAGAAGATCGGGCCGGCGATCGCCGCCCTGCACGGCGCGATCCGCGGCCTGCGCGCGCTGCCGGCGCTCACGGTCGCCGCGGTGCACGGGCACTGCCTCGGCGGCGGCATGGAGCTCGCGCTGGGCTGCGACCTGGTGCTGGCCGCCGACGACGCCCAGTTCGGGCAGCCGGAGATCCAGCTCGGCTGCTTCCCGCCGGCGGCGGCGGCGATCCTCCCCGGCCGCGTCGGCCCGGGGCGCGCCCTCGAGCTCCTCGCCTCGGGGCGCACGTTCGACGTCGCGGAGGCCGAGCGGCTGGGGCTCGTCACCTGGCGTGCCGGCGCGACCTTGGACGGCGGCATCGCGCGCGTGGAGGCGGAGCTGACGAGCAAGAGCGCGGCGGTGACGCGCCTGCTCAAGCGGGCGGTGCAGGCCGGGAGCGAGCGGCCGTTCGCCGCGGCGCTCGCCGAGAGCGAGCGGATCTACCTCGAGGAGCTGAGGGCGACCGAGGACATGGACGAAGGGATCGCCGCCTTCCTGGCCAAGCGGCCGCCCGTCTGGCGGCACCGTTAGAGTAGCGCCGCGCGGACTGGAAGCCGCCTTCTTTCCTACCTGATCTTTGGTTCGTAGTTCATTGGAGGAGACGATGAGCGACGTGATCTTGACGGAGCGCGAGGGGCGGGTGGCGGTCGTGACGGTCAACCGCCCCGACAAGATGAACGCGCTGAACGAGCAGGTCCGGACCGACATGCTCGCGGCGCTGGCCGAGCTGGAGCACGACGACGGGGTCGGCGTCGTCGTCCTGACCGGCGCGGGGGAGAAGTCGTTCATCGCCGGCGCCGACATCGGCGAGTTCGCGGGGCGGACGCCGATGGACCAGCGCCACGCCATGCGCCAGCCGCGGATCTTCGAGGCGATGGCGGTCTTCCCGAAGCCGGTGATCGCCATGATCAACGGCTTCTGCCTGGGCGGCGGCTGCGAGCTGGCGATGTCGTGCGACCTGCGGGTGGCCTCAGAGAAGGCCCGCTTCGGGCAGCCGGAGATCAACCTCGGGATCATCCCGGGCGGCGGCGGCACGCAGCGGATGTCGCGCCTCGTCGGGCTCGGCCACACCATGCGCCTGGTGCTCTCGGGCGACATGATCGGCGCCGCCGAGGCCAAGGAGATCGGCCTGGTCGAGCTGGTCGTGCCGCACGAGGAGCTGCGGGCGAAGACGCTCGCGCTGGCCGGGAGGATCGCGAGCAAGAGCCCGCTGACGCTGCGCATCGCCAAGGAGGCCGTGCGGGCGAGCCAGCGGCTGGCGATCGACGACGGCATCCTCTACGAGCGCGACCTCTTCTGCCTCTGCTTCTCGACCGAGGACAAGGAAGAGGGGGTGGCGGCCTTCCTGGAGAAGCGGCCGGCGCAGTGGAAGGGGAGGTAGTGCCCTCGGCTGTCTCCGATCCGGGCGCGAGCTCGCGCCCGGTGCCGGTCGTGGACGTCCACGTCCACATCCAGCCCTGGGAGCAGATGCGTCCCGAGGCGCGGGCCAAGATCGGCACGAGCCCGGCCGAGCAGGCGGCGCTGGCGGCGCTGATGCACCGGCCCGACGAGATCCTGGCGCGCATGGACCGCGCCGGGATCGAGCGGATCGTGATGATCAACTACGTCTCGCCCGACCTCATGGGCTTCACGCCTTCGGTCAACGAGTTCGCCGCCGGCATCGCCCGCCACGCCCCCGAGCGGCTGATCCCCTTCGGCGGCGTCCACCCGCGCTACACCGCCGACCCCGGCGGCGAGGTCGAGCGGCTGCACGCGATGGGCATCCGCGGCCTCAAGATCCACCCGCCGCACCAGGTCTTCGCCGCCAACGCCTACCTCGACGCGGTCCCGGCCCTGGCGGACGTCTACGGCAAGGCGCAGGAGCTCGGGATGCCGGTCATGATCCACACCGGCACCTCGGTCTTCCCCGGCGCCCGCAACCGCTACGCCGATCCGCTGCCCGCCGACGACGTGGCCGTGGACTTCCCCGACCTCACTCTGATCCTCGCCCACGCCGGCCGCCCGCTCTTCATGGAGACTTGCTTCTTCCTCGCCCGCCGCCACCCCAACGTCTACCTCGACGTCTCCGGCATCCCCCCGAAGCGCCTCCTCCACTACCTCCCCCGCCTGCCCGAGATCGCCGACAAGGTCCTCTGGGGCACCGACTGGCCGAGCCCCGGCGTCCACGACCTGGGCGAGAACATCGAGCACTTCCTCGCCCTCGGCCTCCCAGAGCAGATCACCCGCAAGATCCTCCGCGACAACGCCTACAAGATCTTCGGGTGGAGAGAATGAGCTCGCATCCATTCATCCTCGACGTGGCCCTATTCGGTCTGGACCATGCAGCCGCGTGGGGTGCCGGTCCGCAGGGAGCGCAACCGGCGCGCGCCCCTCTCAGTCACCACGACCGTCGTGATGCACTCCGCGCAGCGGAGTGCGAGCCGCAGGCCACCACCCCTTGCTACCAGCACCGCGAAGCGGCGCGCCTGTGGAGCGACCGGAGGACCGGCACCCCACGCGGCGACTGTCGGCGCCGCGCGGGGCTCTTCCGGACACGATGACCACCCCTACACCCGCGCCCGCGCCCGCACCCGCACCCGCCCCAGACCTCCTCGCCCTGCGCGAGGAGTTCCCGATCCTCGCGCGCACCACCTACCTGATCAGCAACTCCCTCGGCGCCATGCCGCGCGGCGTCCACGCCGAGCTCGCCGCCTTCGCCCGCGCCTGGGACGAGCGCGGCGTACGCGCCTGGAGCGAGGGGTGGTGGGAGATGTCGGTCGAGACCGGCGACCTGCTGGCCCCCATCCTCGGCGTCGGCCCCGGCCAGGTCTCGATGCACCAGAACGTCACCGTCGCGGCGGCGGTCTTCCTCTCCTGCCTCGACTACCCGCCCGAGCGCAACCGCATCGTCTACACCGCCCTCGACTTCCCCACCCTGCTCTACGTCACCGAAGGCGAGCGGCGGAAGGGGGCGGAGATCGCGGTCGTGCCGTCCGACGACGGCATCGGCATCCCGCTCGAGCGCCTGCTGGCGGCGATCGACGAGCGCACCCGCGTCGTACCGATCTCGCACGTCCTCTTCCGCAGCTCGTGGCGCCAGGACGCGGCGGCCATCGCCCGCCGTTGCCGCGAGGTGGGCGCGCTCCTCCTCCTCGACGTCTACCAGTCGGCCGGCAACGTGCCGCTGGCGCTGGCGGAGTGGGGCGTCGACGCCGCGGTCGGCGGCTCGGTGAAGTGGCTGTGCGGCGGCCCGGGGGCGGGCTACCTCTGGGTGCGGCCGGACCTCGGCGAGCAACTCGCCCCGGCGCTCACCGGCTGGCAGGCGGACGAGGAGCCCTTCGCCTTCCGGCCCGGCCCGGTGCGGCCGGCGCGCGGCGCCTGGCGCTTCCTGACCGGCACTCCGAACGTGCCCGCCCTCTACGCCTGCCGGCCGGGGTACCGCATCATCGGCGGCGTCGGCGCCGAGCGCATCCGCGAGCGCTCACTCGTCTTGACGGAACGCCTGATCGACGGCGCCCTCGCCGCCGGCTTCGAAGTACGGACGCCGCGCGAGCCGGAGCGGCGCGGCGGCACCGTCACCGTCTGGCATCCCGACGCCGAGCGGCTCTGCCGCGAGCTCCTGGCGCGCGACGTCCTCTGCGACTACCGTCCCGGAGCCGGCATCCGGCTCGCGCCGCACGTCTACACCACCGAGGAGGAGTGCGACCGGGCGGTCGAGCTGCTGGCGCGGCTCAGCATGTAGGCGAAGGCGGCCAGCGCCGCCGCGACGAGCGGGATCCCCGGGAGCGGCGGCGCCCACCTGCCGACCAGCCCCTTGCTCCAGGCCCACACCAGCACCGCGCCGTAGATCGCCGCCGGGAGGAGCGCCAGGCCCATCCAGAGGAGGCGCCGCCCGCGCCGCCGCGGCACCGCCAGCGCCAGCGCCGCGGCCGGCCACAGGAGGAGCGCGAAGACGGCGTCCATGACGACGGCGAAGAGGAGCACCAGGCGGAAGGGGAACGAGGCGAAGATGCGCCGGTGCCCGGCGCGAAGCCCTTCCGGGTCCGCGGCAGGCTCCGCCGCGGCCTCGGGCTCGGGCGCCGGCGCGCCGGCGGGCCGTCCGGCCCGCCGTCCGACGAAGCCCTGCACCACCAGCACGCCCCAGAGCACGAATCCGACCCAGAGCAGGTCGCGGTGCTGCCAGACGCGGCCGAACGCCACCAGATACGCCTGCTCGTCGACCGGCCGGCCGGCGAGCCCGTCGAGCCGGCGCACGGCGGCCGCGGTCGCGCGCGTCCAGGCGGCGAGGCGCGCGGAGTCGAGCCGCGAGGCGGTGTCCGCCGGCCGGTGATAGGCCGGATCGAGGGCGAGGAGAGGGCTGTCGGAAAGGCTCACCGCCGGCACGCCGGCGCGCAGGAAGGAGTCGGCGTCGGTGCCGAAGGCGGGCCGGGTCGAGCGGACGAGGAGCTGCGCCGGGAGCGACAGCGTCGGGTCCGTCATCGCGAGCGGCCAGCCCACCGCCGCGCCGGCGCGCAGCAGCGCATGGGCGAGCCAGGCTGGGGGCTGCACCAGCGCGCCGCCTCGCGGCACGCCCCAGGCGAGGATCGTGGCGCCGGGGCTGTCCGACCAGCCGAGCATCTCGAGGTTCAGGGCGGCGAGCACCCGCCGCCGCCCGGCGTCCCCCAGCCGCGCGACGAAGGCGCGGCTGCCGTGGAGGCCCGCCTCCTCGCCGTCGAAGAGCACCACCCGCACCGTGTGGCGCAGCGGCGTGCGGCCGAGCTCCGCCGCCGCCGCAATGGCGACGCCGCACCCCGAGGCGTCGTCGCCGGCGCCGGGGCTGCCGGGCACGGTGTCGTAGTGCGCCGCCAGCACGACCTCGCCGCCGCCGCGGACGCCGGGGATCACCCCTTCGAGGTTCTGCGTCCCCGCGACGCCCGGGACGTCGACCGCCTGCACGCCGGCGAGCCCGGCGCGGCGCATCTGCTCGCGCAGCCAAGTCGCCGCCAACACCTTCGCCGGTGAGCCCGCCGGGCGGGGACCGAAGGCGGCGAGCCCGCTCGCCACCGCGTGCGCGGTCGGGCCGCCGGCGGCCGGGACCGCGCGTCCCGGTCCCGCGGCGGCTGGCTGCGCATCCCCGGCGGTTCGTCCCACGGCGCCGGCGAGCAGGACGGCGCAGCCGGCGGCCAGGGCGGCGCACCGGCGCGGCGCGCGCGAGGAGGTCGGAGGCATCATGAGCGGCCCGCGATCGTAGCAGCGCCGTCACGCTCCGCGGCCCTGCAGGCACCTCGACTGGTAGCAACATGCTCAGTGGGGGGAATTTACGCGCGCGCCAAGTCTGAGGCCTCGCGTGAATCTTTACTGTCTTATTATGGCGGCACTTTTCGAGAGCATGCGTTGAGACTTCGCACACGGCTGCACGTCGCCGCGTTGCTGGCGACCGGCGGGGTGTTCCTCGTCCAGGTCGTCTGGCTGCTGGATCGGCTCGCCCGCGCCGAGGGCGGCGCCGCGGCCGCCGGGCTCCGCGCCGGGCTGCTGGCCTCGATCCTCCTCGCCGGCCTCCTCGCCGCCCAGCTCGTGAGCCTCGCGGCGCGCCGCCAGACCGCCCATCTCTCCGGGCTGGTCGGGGTGATCTCCGGCATGGCCGACACCGGCGAGCTGCGGAGCGACTTCCAGAGCGCCCGCGGCGGGCCGGCGGTGCAGGGGATCGAGGAGACGCTGCGCCGGCTGCTGGTGACCCTCGAGGAGTCGCAGGAGGCGCGCGAGCGGTCCTACGTCGAGGCCCTGGGCACGGTCGTGACGGCGCTCGACGCCCGCGACCACGAGATCACCGGCCACTCGTTCCGCGTCGCCTGCTACGCGGTGGCGCTGGCGCGGGCGCTGGGGGTGGACGGGGCGATGCTCAAGGCGATCGAGTGGGGGGCGCTGCTGCACGACCTCGGCAAGATGGTGGTGCCCGACGCGGTGCTGCGCAAGGTGGGGCCGCTGTCGGAGGACGAGTGGCTGATCATGCGGCAGCATCCGAGCTGGGGCTTCGAGATGCTGGCGGAGGTGCGGTTCCTGCAGCCGGCGGCGGTGGACATCGTCTACTACCACCACGAGCGCTGGGACGGCGGCGGCTACCCGCGCGGGCTCGCCAAGGAGGCGATCCCGGTGCCGGCGCGGATCTTCGCGGTGGTGGACGCCTACGACGCGATCACCTCCGACCGGCCCTACCGGCGGGCCCGCGGTCACGTGGCGGCGATGGCGGAGCTCAAGCAGGTGGCGGGAACGCAGCTCGATCCCGAGATGGTGGAGGCCTTCGCCGACGTGCCGGAAGTCGAGCTCCGCCGGATGCGCGAGCTCTGCCGGCACGTCCACCCGGGACTGTCGCTGCCCCAGGAGCTGTTCGATTCTCTCCTCGAGAGCGGCGTAAGAAAGCCGCTGGCGCGTGAAGCCCGTCCTTAGAAGAACAGGAAGAAGAAGAAGAACCCGCGCGGGAAGGATAGTGGCCGCGTGGGGTGCCGGTCCTCCGGTCGCTCCACAGGCGCGCCGCTTCGCGGTGCCGAGAGCAGACGGTGGCGGCCTGCGGCTCGCACTCCGCTGCGCGGAGTGCATCACAACGGTATTGCCAGGCAAGGGGGCGCGCG
This sequence comes from Thermoanaerobaculia bacterium, assembly GCA_044866775.1. Taxonomy (GTDB): domain Bacteria; phylum Acidobacteriota; class Thermoanaerobaculia; order Multivoradales; family UBA5704; genus DASUNQ01. Next base: position 11,637 of record JBIOUG010000086.1, read on the forward strand.
CCGGTTCCGCTCCCTCCGGACCGACACCCCACGCGGCCGCATGACTCGGAGCGGCGCCGGCGACGTCAAAGACTTCTGCTAGCGGACGTCGGCGGGGGTGAGGACGTCGATTCGGGGCGGTGGAGGTGGGAATCCCTCGTTGCTCTCGAGCCAGTTCTCCCAGGCTCGCACAAGAGTGAGGAGGCTGGCGAGGTCCAAACCGTGGGCGACGGCGCCGAACGGCTCCAGGCGAGATCGCCCTTTTCCGAGCACCCGCCGCGCCGGCTCGGGCTTACCGCGGTCCAGCACATGGTGCATCCCGGCCGCTAGTTGGACCAACCCCTGAAAGAGGTCCTTGGGCTCCGGCGTCGTCGACCGCCAGATCTCCTCCCAGGCATCGTGCGAGTCGTAGAACCGACCGGCATTGAACCTCTCGATCCCCACCCAGAAGAGCCTCTTCCTCTCCTCGGCACTGAGTTCAGGATGCAACACACGCATGCCCAGAGCCTATCTCGCCGCTCCCCGACGTCGCCGGCGCCGTTTCGACTCATGCGGCCGCGTGGGGTGCCGGTCCGGAGGGAGCGCAACCGGCGCGCGCCCCCTTGCCTGGCAACACCGTTGTGATGCACTCCGCGCAGCGGAGTGCGAGCCGCAGGCCGCCACCGTCTGCTCTCGGCACCGCGAAGCGGCGCGCCTGTGGAGCGACCGGAGGACCGGCACCCCACGCGGTCACTATCCTTCCCGCGCGGGCCGTTTTCTTTCTTTCTCTCTTTCTCTAAGGAATCCCAAGCCGCTTCCGCTTCTCCCAGAGCGCCTTCCGGCTGATGCCGAGGAGCTCTGCGGCGCGGCCCTGGTGGCCGCGGGTGTACGCCAAAGCGCGGCGGATCTGTTCCTCTTCGACCTCGATCAACCGCCGCGGGCGCTCGCCGCCGCCGCCTTCGGGGCGCGGCGGGTCGATCGGGCCGGCGCCCGCGAGCAGGAGGCCGCGCTCGAGGACGTTGCGGAGCTGGCGCAGGTTGCCGGGCCAGGGGTGCTCGAGCATCCAGTCGAGGGCGCCGCGCGCCAGCTCCGGGCGCGGGCGGCCGAGGCGCTCGGCGAGGTCGGCCAGCATGCGCTCGGCCAAGGCCGGCAGCTCCGGGCGGCGCTCGCGCAGCGGCGGCACGCGGTAGGAGAGCACCTCCAGGCGATAGAAGAGGTCGGAGCGGAAGAGGCCGCGGGCGGCGCGCGCCGGGAGGTCCTCGGCGCCGATCGCGAGGAAGCGGACGTCGGCGTCGAGCTCCGGGCCGCCGAGCGGGGCGTAGCGGCGCTCGGCGAGCAGGCGCAGCAGCTTCGGCTGGACGGCGAGCGGCAGCTCCTCGACCTGGTCGAGGAGGAGGCTGCCGCCGCGCGCCCGCGCCACCCGTCCCTCGACGTCGCGCTCGGCGCCGGTGAAGGCGCCGGCCCGGTCGCCGAAGAGCTCGCTCTCGAAGAGCGAGCTCGGGAAGGCCGCCGGATCGACCTCGACGAGCGGCCCCGCGGCGCGCGGGCTGGCGGCGTGGAAGGCGCGGGCGAGGGTGGAGCGGCCGCTGCCCGGCTCGCCCAGGACGAGCACCGGGACGTCGCTCGCCGCCGCCCGCTCGGCGCCGGGGAGCGCCGCGGCGAGCACCGGCGCCTCGCGCAGCAGGCGCGCGAGCGAGAGGCCGTCAGGAACGGAAGTCGTCGGTGACGTCGGGGGCGTCCCCCCAGAGGCGCTCCAGAGCGTAGAAGCGGCGCGGCTCCTCCTGGAAGACGTGCACCACCACGTCGCCGAAGTCGAGCAGCACCCACTGCGCGCGGTTGTAGCCCTCGACGTGCAGCGGCCGCACGCGCTCGGCGCGCAGCTTCTCGAGCACGCCGTCGGCGATCGCCTGCACCTGGCGGTCGCTGGTGCCGTGGCAGATCAGGAAGTAGTCGGTGAAGTCGGTCACCTTGCCGAGGTGGAGCACGCGCATGTCCCGCGCTTTGCGGTCCTCGGCGGCGGCGACGGCGTCCCTGACGCGGGTGCTGGTTTCGAGGATGGTGTCGGCGCCTGCGCTCATCGATAGAGCTGGTACTTGCGGACGTACTCTAGCACCAATGGCGCCAGCGCTCCGGGGGGCGGCTCGAGGCCGGCGGCGAGCAGCTCGCGGATGCGGCTCGAGGAGAGGTCGACCGGCCGCCGCTCGAGGACCGTGACGCGGCCGCCCGCGAGGAGCGCCGCCAGCTCCGCGCCGCCGCCCCCGGACTCCCCTGCCCCGCTCTCCACCTGCCATCCCGGCCGCGCCAGCACCACCAGGCGCGCCAGCTCCGGCAGCTCGCGCCAGCGCCGCCACGACGGCAGGTCGAGGAACGAGTCGGCGCCGAGGAAGAGGAAGATCTCCGCCCCCGGCAGCTCGCGGCGGAAGTGCTCGACCGACTCGACGGTGAACGCCGGCCGGCCGAGGGTCAGCTCGTGCGGCGAGGCGTACAGCCCCTCCTCGCCGAGGAGCGCCAGCTCGACCATGGCGAAGCGGGCGAGCGCCGGCGCGAACTGGCGCTTCGGCTTGTGCGGCGGCTGCGCCGTCGGCAGGTAGAGCACGCGGTCGAGCCCGAGCGCGCGCCGCGCCTCCCGCACCGGCTCGACGTGGCCGCGGTGGATGGGGTCGAAGCTGCCGCCGAAGAGGCCGACCTTCACGCGCCGCCCCCCGGCCCGTGCAGGCGCCGCGACAGCTCGGCGACCAGGCGCGGCACCCCCTCGCCGGTGGCGGCAGAGAGCTCGAGGTACGGCAGCCCGCGCTCGGCGGCGATGCCGGCCAGCTCCCGCCGCCGCTCCGGCAGCGCCGCGTCGAGCTTGCTCCCGGCCACCAGCCGCGGCCGCGCGAGCAGCTCGGGATTGAAGGCGGCGAGCTCGCGCTCGACGGTCGCGAAGTCCTCGCGCGCGCTGCCGTCGGCGAGCGCCAGGTCGACGAGCTGCACCAGCACCCGGCAGCGCTCGACGTGACGCAGGAACTGGACCCCGAGCCCCGCACCCTCGGCCGCGCCGGCGATCAGCCCCGGCAGGTCGGCGACCACGAACGGCTCGGCGAGCGGCCCCTCGGCGACCACCCCGAGCTGCGGCACGAGGGTGGTGAACGGATAGTCGGCGATCTTCGGGCGGGCGTGCGAGATGGCGCTGATGAGGGTCGACTTACCGGCGTTCGGCAGCCCGACGATGCCGACGTCGGCCAGGAGCTTCAGCTCGAGACGCAGCCACCGCTCCTCGCCCTCCTCGCCGGGCTCGTGGTGGCGCGGCGCCTGGTTGGTGGCGGTCGCGAAGCGGGCGTTGCCGCGGCCGCCGCGGCCGCCGCGCGCCACCAGCAGCCGCTCGCCGTCCGCGAGCAGCTCGCCGAGCAGCTCGCCGGTCGCGGCGTCGTGGACGCGGGTACCCAGCGGCACCGGCACCAGCAGGTCCTCTCCCGAGCGGCCGGTGCAGTTCGAGCCCTCGCCGTGGCGCCCGCGGTCGGCCGCGAAGAGCGACTGGAACCGGAGATGGTAGAGGGTGTTGCGCGGCGCCTCGCCGACCAGGTAGACGGCGCCGCCGTGCCCGCCGTCGCCGCCCGACGGGCCGCCGCGCGGCACGTACTTCTCGCGCCGGAACGCCATGCAGCCGTTGCCGCCACGCCCGCCGCGGACGTGGAGGACCGCTTCGTCGATGAACATTGGCCGTTGGGTGGCCCGGCGGCGCCGGCCGGCGCGAGCGTGCTATTCGAACACGGCGCGAAGGCTTTCGCGCCTCAGTCGCCCGGCAGGATGTGGATGTAGGTGCCGCGGCGTCCCTTGTCCTGGAAGCGCACGACGCCCGCCACCTTCGCGAAGAGCGTGTCGTCCTTGCCCCGCCCGACGTTGTCGCCGGGGAAGAACTTGGTGCCGCGCTGGCGGACCAGGATCGAGCCGCCCGTCACCTGCTGGCCGCCGAACCGCTTGACGCCGAGGTGCTGCGCGTTCGAGTCGCGGCCGTTGCGGCTGGAGCCCTGTCCCTTCTTGTGAGCCATGAGAGCCGATCTCCTGGGTCTATTGCCTAGTGCTTCTCGGCCGCGGCCGGAAGCTGGATGTCGTCGATGCGGATGCGCGTCAGGTGCTGGCGGTGGCCGATGGTCCGGCGGTAGCCCTTGCGGCGCTTCTTCTTGAACACCCGGATCTTGGGGCCGCGGGCCTCGCCGACGGCCGAGGCGCTGACCACCGCGCCGGACACCACCGGGTTGCCCACCTGGACGGCGCCGTCGCTCTCGACCATCAGCACGCGGTCGAAGCGCACGCCGTCCGGCGCGCTCTCCAGCCGCTCCACCTCGATGACGTCACCGGCCTGCACCCGGTACTGCTTGCCCCCGGTCTCGATCACTGCATACATGGGAACACACTCCGATAAAGCGTCGCACGACGCACGTGGACGGCGGACCTTACCACGGGGTGTGCCCTCGGTCAACGCCGGCCCGCGGCCCTGTCCCTCTTCGCGCGCGACCTCGCACGTTGGGATACGAAGCGGGCGGCGCCTGGCCAATCGCCGCCGCCAAGGAGGGGATCGTGAAGCAGGGAGACGTGCTGCGCAAGGAGCGGGAGAAGAAGAAGCTGACGCCGGAGCAGGTCGCGGAGGCCATGGGCATTCCGCTCGAGCGCTACGCCGAGATGGAGGCCGGGGACTCGCCGGCCGAGACCTGGGGTCCGCGGCTCGCGCTCATCGCCATCGAGCTCGAGACGCCGACCTCGCGCCTGCTCGCCGAGAGCGGGCGCGCCGCCGACTGCCGGCCGGGGCAGGCGGGCGAGCTGATCCGCAAGCACCGGGAGCGCCGCGGCAAGGGCCCCGAGCAGATGGCGCAGGCGCTCGAGATCTCGCGCGACGAGTACCTGGAGATCGAGGCCGGCACGACGCCGCTCGAGGAGCAAGGGCCGCTCCTCCTCCGCTTCGCCGAGGTCATCGAGCAGCCGGTCTTCAACCTCTTCTACCCCTGCGGCCTCGCCTTCGCGACGCTCGAGGACTATCCGTAGGGCGGACGCAGCGGCGGAGAAGAAACAACAAAAGCTCAGGTAGGGAAAAACGCGGGTAGGGCGCCGCTCGACGGCTCGGCTGGACCGAGCGAGCCGTCGCAGGTGCGCCCCGCTCGTGGTAGAACACCGCGCGCACAGACTGGCCTCGGCGCCGCGGCAGACCCCATTCGCGCTCGCCGGCGGCCACGACAACGTGGAGGGACCTCATGCCGCGCAAGCCGGGCGCCGCCGCTCGCCTCGCCTCGTTCTCCCTACCTGTTCTTTTTCTTTCTGTACTTTTCGCTCTAACCGCCTCCGCTGATCCTGCCGCAGCGGCGCGCGAGCGCGCCCAGGCCGGCAAGCCGGCCGTCGACGCGCGCCTGCTCGACTCCCTGCGCTGGCGCGAGGTCGGCCCCTACCGCGGCGGCCGGGTGGCGGCGGTCGCCGGCGTCCCACAGCAGCGCGACGTCTACTACTTCGGCGGCACCGGCGGCGGGGTGTGGAAGACGATCGACGGCGGGCGGAGCTGGCGGAACGTCTCGGACGGGTTCTTCGGCGGCTCGATCGGCGCCGTGGCGGTGTCGGAGTGGGACCCCAACGTCATCTACGCCGGCGGCGGCGAGAAGACGGTGCGCGGCAACGTCTCGCACGGCGACGGCGTCTGGAAGTCGACCGACGCCGGCAAGACCTGGAGGCACGCCGGCCTGGCGGACGCGCGGCAGATCCCGCGCCTGCGCATCCACCCGCGCGACCCGGACCTCGTCTACGCCGCGGTCCTCGGGCACCTCTTCGGCCCCAACGAGATGCGGGGCGTCTACCGCTCGCGCGACGGCGGCAGGAGCTGGCAGCGCGTGCTCTTCGTCAACCGCGACGCCGGCGCCGTCGACCTGGTCCTCGATCCCACCAACCCGCGCGTCCTCTACGCCACGACCTGGCGGGTGCGCCGGCGGCCGTGGACGCTCGAGAGCGGCGGGCCGGGCTCGGGGCTCTGGAAGTCGACCGACGGCGGCGACACCTGGCGCGAGCTGACGGCGCGGCCCGGGCTGCCCAAGGGCACGCTCGGCATCATCGGCGTCACCGTCTCGGCCTCCGACCCGCAGAACCTCTACGCCATCGTCGAGGCCGAGGAGGGGGGCGTCTTCCGCTCGCGCGACGGCGGCGAGACCTGGACCAAGACCAACGACTCGCGCGACCTGCGTCAGCGCGCCTGGTACTACACGCGCATCTACGCCGACCCCAAGGACGCCGAAGTGGTCTACGTCTTGAACGTCCAGTTCCACCGCTCGAAGGACGGCGGCGCGACCTTCAAGACCCTGCGCACGCCGCACGGCGACAACCACGACCTGTGGATCGATCCCGGCGACCCGCGGCGGATGATCGAGTCGAACGACGGCGGCGCCAACGTCTCGAGCGACGGCGGCGACACCTGGACGCCGCAGGACAACCAGCCGACGGCGCAGTTCTACCGCGTCTCGACCGACAACGACTTCCCCTACCGGCTGCTCGGCGGCCAGCAGGACAACTCCGCGGTGCGGATCAAGAGCCGCGGCTCCTTCCGCGGCATCGGCGCACGCGACTGGGAGCCCACGGCCGGCGGCGAGAGCGGCTGGGTGGTGGCCCACCCGAAGGACCCGGACGTCGTCTACGGCGGCTCCTACGGCGGGTATCTGCAGCGCTACAACCACCGCACCGGCGAGTCGCGGCAGATCAATCCCTGGCCCGACAACCCGATGGGCTCGGGGGCGGCCGACCTCGCCTACCGCTTCCAGTGGAACTTCCCGATCCTGGTCTCGCCGCACGACCCGGACACCCTCTACGCCGGCGCCAACGTCCTCTTCCGCTCGACCGACGCCGGCGCGAGCTGGCAGGCGATCAGCCCCGACCTGACGCGCAACGACAAGAGCAAGATGGGCCCCTCGGGCGGCCCCATCACCAAGGACAACACCAGCGTCGAGTACTACGGCACGATCTTCACCGCGGTCGAGTCGCCGCACGAGAAGGGCGTCCTCTGGACGGGCTCGGACGACGGCCTCCTCCACCTCTCGCGCGACGCCGGCGCCACGTGGAAGAACGTCACCCCGAAGGGGGTGCCGGAGTGGATCCAGATCAACAGCATCGAGGCGAGCCCGTTCGAGAAGGGCGGCCTCTACGTCGCCGCGACGATGTACAAGTGGGACGACTTCCGCCCCTACCTCTGGAAGACCGCCGACTACGGCGCGACCTGGACGCGCATCGACCGCGGCATCCCGGCCGACCAGTTCACGCGCGTCGTGCGGGCCGACCCGGCGCGGCGCGGCCTGCTCTACGCCGGCACCGAGCGCGGCATGTGGGTCTCCTTCGACGACGGCGGCTCGTGGCAGGCGCTGCAGTTGAACCTGCCGATCGTCCCGATCACCGACCTGGCGCTCAAGGACGGCGACCTCGTCGCGGCGACCCAGGGGCGCGGCTTCTGGATCCTCGACGACCTCTCGCCGCTCCACCAGATGGCCGGCGAGGTCACCGGCCGGCACGCCCACCTCTACACCCCGCGGCCGGGCCGCCGCCTGCAGGGGGCGTCCGGGGAGGGGCCGGCGTTCTTCCCCAACTCGGGGACGAACCCGCCGAACGGCGTCGTCGTCCACTACTGGCTCGACCAGCCGGTGGGCACCGAGGTGAAGCTCGAGTTCCTCGACGCGGGCGGGCGGTTGGTGCGCGCCTTCGAGGGCAAGGTCGAGGAGCGGAAGAAGCGGCCGTGGGAGAAGACCGAGGATCCGCCGGCGGCGCCGGCCGGCGAGGAGCGCCCCGAGGCGGCCGCGGCGAAGAAGAGCCAGGGCCCCGAGGCGGCCGAGCCCGAGGCGGCGCAGACGCCGCAGGCGACCGGCGCCACGACACCGGCCGAGGTCAAGACGCACGAGGAGCCGAAGGCGGAGGAAGGCGAGGAGAAGGAGAAGAAGGAGAAAGAGGAGAAGGACAAGAAGAAGAAGGACGAGACCGTCGGCAAGCTCGTGGCCGGCCCGGGCATGAACCGCTTCGTCTGGGACCTCCACCGCCCGCCCGCCCACGAGTTCGAAGGCATGATCCTCTGGGGCGGCGGCGGCGAAGGGCCGCGGGTCGTCCCGGGCGCCTACCAGGTGCGCCTGACCGCGGGCGGCGAGGCGCTGACCGCGCCGTTCGAGATCCAGCCCGACCCGCGCTCGTCGAGCACCCAAGCCGACCTCGAGGCGCAGCACGCCTTCCTCGTCGGCGTCCGCGACAAGCTTGCGCAGATCCACCGCGAGATCGACCGCATCCGCGCCGTCCGCGGCGAGCTCGACAAGCTCACCGAGCGCCTGGAGGACCAGGGCGAGACCGCGCAGCCCATCCGCGACGCCGCCAAAAGCATCAGGGAGAAGATCACCGCCGTCGAGGAAGCCCTCTACCAGACCAAGAACCGCAGCTCCCAGGACCCGCTCAACTTCCCCATCCGCCTCAACGACAAGCTGGCGTCGGTGGCCGACGAGGTCGCGGGCGGCGACTACGCGCCGACGGCGCAAGCCGTCGCCGTCCGCGACCGTCTGATGGCGGCGATCGACCAGGAGCTGGCGAAGCTCGAAGCGGTGTGGACGACGGACCTTCCCGCGCTCAACACGCTGGTCCGCGAGCGCGAGGTGCCGGCGATCCACCTGCCGCCGTTACCGGAGGACGAGCGTCGGGGCGGCTAGCGAGCCCCTGGTTGGGCGGCGCGCCGGCGACGGGGCTTTGCGCGAGTGGGCTTACGTCCCGCAGCGGGGAGGGGGCCGACGAGGGACTGGATGCCGAGCATGACGGCGTTCGACACGGTCGCGCCGCCCCGCTGCAGGGCGGCGCGGGCCACCAAGGGATACTGCGGCGGGACACTGCTCGTGAAGCTCGCGTCTCCGCTCCTGGAGAGCTTGGAGTACTTGACCAGGCCGTTCCGGACCTCGACGCGAAAGCGGTCCTCAGCGTTCCAGCGACCCAAGCTGGCGACCTCGCGGCCCGACTCACGGATCCACGCCTCAGCGCGATCGTCGATCAAGATCGCGAAGTCGATCTGGTCAAAAGACGCCGCGGCATCCTTCCTGGCGTTCAAGCCGGCCATGCTGCCCCTGCTTGCCGCACTCGCCGAGAACTCGACATAGCCGCCGGCGCTGTTGATGATGACTTGCGCCGATGAAGCTCCAGCGTCCCAGCCCTGGGTCGAACCGGTCTTGCGGATCGTGTTGCCCGAGATCGTGATCCCGCGGGTGTCGATCCAGGCCACGGGCTCGGCAAGCGGGCTCCCGAGCATGGCGGCCTTCGACACCGTCGCGCCCTCGGTGCACAGAGAGATGTCCGCCACGAGAGGAAACGTCGGTCCGACACGGTGGCTGTAGCGCGCTTCGTTTCCGGCCTGCGGGTACTTGACGTACCGGACGAGGTGGCCTGCGCCGTCCACCTGGATCTCGACGCGAAAGCGATCCTCCGGCCCCCAGGGGCCCAACCCCGCCAACGCACTGCCGGATTCGTAGACGTAGGCATTACGCGACGCATCGAGGAGAATCGCGAACTCGATCTCTGCGTGCGACTGTGATGCGTCGCGATGGCTCAGACCCGCGATGCTGATCGCGCTGCGGTCGGTGGCTGTGAACTCGAGGTAGCCGCCGCGGACGCCGATGGCTTGGACCGACGACGCTCCGGCGTCCCAGCGCACGGTCGAGCCCACTTTCGAGATCTCGTGACCGGAAACCTTCACCCCTTTGGCGTTCGTCCAGACGACGGGCTGAGGAGCGGGAATCACTGACTCGAAGCGCCCGAGCACGTTGCGCGTGACCTGCTCCGCGACGGCGTTTGGCCGCGGCCCGTTGAGGCCCAAGCACCAATACATCGAGCCGGTGGCGAAGGTGATGGCGCCGCTCGGCGCGGTGCAGACGACCACGTCCGAGTGGGGCTGGTCGCCCTGTGGGTTCACGATCCCGCCCACTGGCGATTGGGCGAGGAGCTCCATGCCCGCCGGCGCATTCTCGAACACCCTATCGGCCTCGTAGCCCAGGAGTCCAGGTAGGCGGTCGCCGCGCTTGACGTTGGTGTTCGCAAATGCCCAGTGGGCAGGGTTGGTGACGATGATCGCGGCGTCGACGGAAGGGTGCTCGTACATCACGCCGATGAAGGCGTCCTCGGGGAGCGAGAGCGGTGCATCGCGCCACTGCACCGTCGTCAACGGGCTCTTCTCGGGTCGTGACGCGAAGGGATCGCGATTGTCCTTGTAGCAGACCAGGGTGCGATTGGGCGCGCCGTTCACCCGGCTGGGCTCGAATCGCACCTGCCAGTAGCAGCCGTTGGCGGCGAAGTAGCCGAAGCTTATGCCGTGCGCCGCAGCCGCCTCCACGGATGACCGCATCTCCCGCGACCAGTACTCCGGATGGCCCGGTACGAGCACCGCCCGGTGATTCACGAGCAGGCTCGGGTTCGCGTGCAGGTCGACGTCGGTCGCGTAGGTCACGTCGTAGCCTTCACGCTCCAGCCAGCGGAGCATGTGAGACTCGTAGTGCAGGAGCTGCCCGGCACTGTTCTGCGGCGACTGATTACCGGCCGCGTCCACGAAGGCATAGGGGCGGTTGAAGGAGACGTGACGAGCTCGCGAGTCGGCGAGCCCTCCGAGGGCGGCGCTGGCAACGGTCGCGCCCTTCTCGCCCGGCAAGGCGGCGGCGAACAGCGGGGGGTGAGTGTCGCCGGGAATGTGGGTGGCGCCAGGAGGAACGACCCCGTTCCTGGAATACCGGACGTCTTGTCCCAACACGGAGATCCGGAAGCGGTCTCCGGGTGTCCAGGGACCAAGCTCCTTCACCACCCGTCCCCTCTCCCGAACTCGCGCCTTGAACTGTTTGTCGAGGAAGATCGAGTACTCGAGGCCATTGAAGTTGAACCCCGATTGATCGCTACTGAGGCCGAAGATGACCAGCGGGTTGCCTGCGACGACCTCCAAGTAGCCGTCTTGGATCGCCTGGACGGAGCGGGCAACGGCGTCCCAGCCGATCGTGGGTTTGGACGTCGAAAGTGAGCTGCCCGAGACGGCCACTGTGCCCCGGAGGACCTGCCACGTGATCGGCGTGAGGCTGTTGAAGTCGTAGAGCGACTTGCCGCCCCAGTTGCTGTACGCCTGATAGGTGTTGACGCTCGAGAGGAACAGATGCTTCGCGGCGCGCGAGTCGTCGCGCACGACGAAGACGATGTAGCTCTGCTTGCGACTCTGCGCCGTCAGCTTGGCGACATAGACGCCGCTGGGCCAGCCGCTGGGAATGGCCAACCGATACGGGTCGGACCAGTTGCATTCGATGAGTCCTGAAGCTGCGTCTGGCACTGGAATGCTCTGGGGCTTGCCGGGGAGCGGCGGGGCGCCGGGCGGCGGGATGGACGTCATCAGACGGGCTCCCGAGCCGCCATACCAGCCGAGGCGATAGACGTCGATGCGGTAGGAAGTCGCGACCGACGTGCTGACGAACAGATCGATCTGCTCGCCGCGATTGAGGCTCGTCAGGGATGCGTATCCTTGGATTTCGGGAACCGTCGCCGGCTCCCCGAGCGTCCACGCGGAGTCGCCCGGCCGTCGGTTCTCCACAACCGTAGGGTTCTCCGGCGGCTCGGCGGCATTAGCGATCTGAACCGAAGAGCGCTTCAAGGCTCACCTCCTGTTCGGGGCGTGCGGGCGAGGCTTGGCACCACGGGCCATGGAGACGGAGCGCTGCCCTTCTGCCCGCAGCCTGCGCCGGGCGCGTTAGTATCGACTGTGTTTCAGGTGATATTTGATTATGCCGGGTCAGCGGGCTTCTGTCAAGAGCGGCGGCGCGAGGTGCCGGCGATCCACCTGCCGCCGATGGAGGCGGAAAGCAAGAGCGCCGGCCCGCCGTGAATCCGTCCCTCCTCAGCGGAGGACCAGCGTGAGCGTCGGGGCGCCGAACTCCGAGCAGAGGATCGGGTTCTCCAACTGCCTGAGGCGCACGGTGTAGGTGCCGTCGGCGCAGCCCGGACCGCTGCTGCAATTGAACTTGGTCGTGGTGGCGCTCCAGCCGGACCCCACGGGGTTCGTGGTCCGCTCGAAGGGAACTCCGTCCTTCTCGAAGATCACCGCCGGCGGGACCTGCGACGCGCTGCTCACCGCGACGTCGAGCCTGAGCAGTTGGCAACAGCTCCCGCGCACGACGATCGGATCGAAGGAGCACGGGTCATCCTGCGCCCCGGCCCCCGTCAACTGGTGCACCTGATCGCCGCCGCAGGAACCCACCGGGCAGGCCGGAGGAGGAGTCTCCTCCGTCGGCGGCGGTTCCTTCGTGCCGAAGCCGCATCCAGAAAGCCCCGCCGCCAGGACGACCAGGGAGGCGTTTAGTTATGCGTATTCGTTACTGCGGGCGAGTCGACAAGCGACGGCGGTTGCCAGCCGGGTTGTCGTCGGCGCCGGCGACGACGATACTCGCCAGTATCGTCATGCCAATCAGCGTGCATCTCCCGCAACCCCTGCTCGAGGCCGTCGACCGTAAGGCCAAAGCGCTGCGCATCAGCAGGAGCCAGTTGATCGTCCGCGCGCTCGAGCGCGAGCTTCACGAGGCCTCGGGTTGGTCGACCGGCTTCTTCGAGCGCCTGTCCGAGCTGGATCCCGGCACCGCAAAGGCCGTCGACGAGTTGCTGCGCGACGTGCGCAAGGCGCGGCGGTCGAAACCTGCGACAGGGCTGTGAGGTAGCGCCTCGGCACCGACGCCGTTTCTGCCTTGATGAAGGGCGAGCCGCGTGTCGTCGAGCGCGGTCGGACGGCAATCTGAGAGCAGGTGGCGCAGCCGGAGCCGGATATTGCAGAGATCGCCTACGGCATCGAGCGGCTCCCGACCTCGAAGCGCCGCGAGGCTCTGCAGGAGCGGTTCGATTCTTTGTGCCTCGGCGACTGGCCTCGAGCTTCAGACAGGATATGGACCAAGGCTAGCCGGGGAAAGGAATACGCGAAGATAGCGCTCGCACCATCCCCTCCAGAACCTACCAAAATCGCCACCAGGGCTTCCGCCCTGCCTTTATACCGCCGCCAGCGGCGCGTGTCAGAGACTCAGCAGTGGCTCGGTCGATCACAACGGACACCTCGACAAGCGCACTGTTGACCAAGATCCCCTCGCACTCTGGGTTGAGTAGGGCAGTGGCCAGCAGCGCCTCACCGGCCATCTCGGCGTTGAAGCGGCGACCGAAACGCCGCGCGAACGCAACCGGGTCCGCGAACGCCAATACCATCCGTCGTCCGCCGGCGTGCCGTGTCAGGCCGACGGACACGGGTTGCTTGGCCGTCGAGACAAACTCGCCGGCCACCTCTTGTGGTATCCCAACTGCGATCACTCCCAGCGTCGACCTGCGGAATCCATAGAGGAATCGCTTGAAGCTCTGTGTCGTACCGGCCGCGAGGTGGTCGGCGATCAACTCGGATAGGGGCGTTTCAGTCATCGTTTACACGCTACCTATGCTATTTCCGCACAACCTCGCGTCCTACGGATTCGGGACTCTTGCTTAATAGCCCTGGCCGTTCGATGAGAGCGACAGCGATGCGCTAGTGAATGTGTCGCCGTTGATCGGGGGCCGCAAGCCCACTTTGCGATAAACCGTCCACGCACCGCATTGCCTCCGTGGCGGACCTTGCGCAAATGCCTTCGCAAACTCCTGCCGCGTCAGTGTCTCGCGGTAGCAGAGATGCGCAACCTGAACGGCGGCGAAGGGGGCGGCTACGCCGTCCCCCTCCCCTCCCTCCTCGGCAACACCCTGATACCCCACTACCCTCATCGCAACGACGCGCGCCCTCATCGGCATGGCGCTCGCCCTGTTCGCCAGCGCAGCCTACCGGCCGCGCTCCGCCGGTGCGGGCGTCGCGGCGAGCAGTTGCCGCAGGTACTCGGGCTCGAGCGGCTTGACGAGGTGGTGGTCGAAGCCCGCCTCGCGGGAGCGGCGGCGGTCGTGCTCCTGGCCGTAGCCGGTCATGGCGAGGAGGAGGGCGCCGCCGAGGCCGGGGAGGGCGCGCAGGCGGCGCGCGACCTCGTAGCCGTCGATCCCCGGGAGGCCGATGTCGAGGAGCACGGCGTTGGGGAGGAATCCCTGGGCGATGGCGAGCGCCGCCGGGCCGGTGGCGGCGCTCTCGACCTCGTGCCCCCAGAGCCGCAGCAGTATCGTCATCGTCTCGGCCGAGTCGCGATTGTCGTCGACGACCAGCACGCGCAGCGCGCCGCGCGGCCCCGCGTGCGCCGCGGGGTGGTCACCGGGTGGGGGCTCGGGGCGCGCCGGCTTCTCGGCCAGCAGCGGCAGGCGGATCGTGAACTCGCTGCCGCGGTCCGGCCCCGCGCTCGCGGCCTCCACGGAGCCGCCGTGCATCCTGACCAGCCGCTTGACGAGCGTCAGGCCGATCCCGAGGCCCGACTCCGTCCGATCCAGCGCGCGATCGCCCTGCCGGAAGAGCTCGAAGACGTGCGGCAACAGGCTGGCCGGGATGCCGATGCCCGAGTCGCCGACCCGCAGCTCGACCTCGCCGCTCCGGCGCGTCGCCTCGACGTCGATCCGCCCGCCTTCCGGCGTGTACTTGGCCGCGTTGTTGAGCAGGTTGACGAGCACCTGCGCCAGCCGGGTCTGGTCGCCGGCGACCCACAGCGACTCGGGGGGGAGGACGATCTCGAGGCTGTGCCGGCGCGATTCGATGAACGGCCGGCTGGCCTCGACGGCGCGGGCCACCAGCGCCGCGATCTCGACCGGCTCCCGGTGGAGCGCGATCTTGCCGCTGGTGATCCGGCTGACGTCGAGGAGGTCGTCGACCAGGCGCGCCAGGTGCGTCACCTGGCGGTCGATGATCGCCGTCGACGATCGGCGCGCGGTCTCGTCGAGCGGCGCCATCTGCAGGGTCCGGATGGCGTTGCGGATGGGCGCCAGCGGGTTGCGCAGCTCGTGCGCCAGCATGGCCAGGAACTCGGTCATCCGGCGCTCGGCGCTCTCGAGCGACTCGATGCGCTTGCGCTCGGTCAGGTCGCGCGTGACCTTGGCGAAGCCGCGCAGGTTGCCGTGGTCGTCCCAGAGGGCGGTGATGACGACGTTGGCCCAGAAGAGGGAGCCGTCCTTGCGCAGGCGCCAGCCCTCGTCCTCGAAGCGCCCCTCGGCGCGCGCCATCTCCAGCTCGCGCTCCGGCCAACCGGTCGCGACGGCCTCCGGTGGATAGAAGAGCGCGAAGTGGCGCCCCAGGACCTCCTCGGCGGTGTAGCCCTTGATGCGCTCGGCGCCGGCGTTCCAGCTCGCCACCCGGCCCTGCGGGTCGAGCATGAAGATGGCGTAGTCCTTGACCCCCTCGACGAGGAGCCGGAAGCGCTCTTCGCTCTGCTCGATGGACTCGATCTTCTTATCGGCCATGCCGGCGTCTCGTCGGCCTGCACCGCGGCGGTGCTAGAGTCATTTCCCCCTCCGGCCGCGCATGGACTTCTCGATCCAGGACTCGACCCGCGCGGTCTGCGAGCGCGTGCGCGCCTTCGTCGACGCGGAGCTGGTGCCGCTCGAGCGCACCTTCCTGACCGCCGGCTGGGGCGCGGTGCTGCCGGCGCTCGGCGAGAGGCGCGAGCGCGTCAAGGTCCTGGGGCTCTGGGCGCCGCAGCTCCCCCGCGCCTGGGGCGGCATGGGCCTGGCGCTCGCGGAGTTCGCGCTCGTCGCGCGCGAGCTGGGGCGCAGTCCGCTCGGGCACTACGCTTTCAACTGCCAGGCGCCGGACGCGGGGAACCTCGAGATCCTGCTGGATCACGGCACCCGCGAGCAGCAAGAACTATACCTTCGGCCGCTGGCCGAGGGGGCGCTGCGAAGCTGCTTCGCGATGACCGAGCCCGAGCTGCCGGGCTCGAACCCGGTCTGGCTGGCCACGACCGCGCGCCGCGACGGCGACGGCTGGGTCCTCGACGGCCACAAGTGGTTCACCTCCTCGGCCGACGGCGCCGCCTTCGCGGTGGTCATGGCGGTGACCGACCCGGAGGCGCCGCCGCACGGGCGCGCGACGCTGTTCCTGGTGCCCACCGACACGCCGGGGTTCCGCCTGGTGCGCAACATCCCGGTCATGGGACACACGGGCGAAGGCTGGGCGAGCCACGGCGAGGTCGAGCTTGCCGGCTGCCGCGCCGGCGCGGCGAGCGTCCTCGGCGGGGTCGGCAACGGCTTCGCGGTCGCCCAGGCGCGGCTCGGGCCCGGCCGCATCCATCACTGCATGCGCTGGCTGGGGATCTGCGAGCGCGCCTTCGAGCTGCTCTGCCGGCGCGCCGCCGAGCGCGAGCTGGCGCCCGGGCAGCCGCTCGCGGGCAAGCAGACCGTCCAGGCCTGGATCGCCGACAGCCGGGCCGAGATCGACGCCGCGACGCTCCTCGTGCTGCGCGCCGCCTGGACGATGGCCGCCGCGGGGCCGCGCGCTGCGCGCGCCGAGGTCTCGCTCATCAAGTTCTTCGCCGCCCGCGTCCTCGGGCAGGTGCTGGACCGCGCCATCCAGGCCCACGGCGCCCTCGGCGTCACCGACGACACGCCGCTCGCCTGGTTCTGGCGCAGCGAGCGCGCCGCCCGCATCTACGACGGCCCCGACGAGGTGCACCAGAGTGTGGTGGCGCGCGCGGAGCTGAAGCGCTACGGCGTCGACCTGCGCGAGCGATGACCTCCTTCGCCGACGCCCCCGGCCCCGTGCGCGCCGGCGAGGAGCTCGACGCCGCGCGGCTCGCGCCCTTCCTGCACGAGGCGCTCGGCCTCGCCGGGCCGCTCGCGGTCGAGCAGTTCGGCAGCGGCTACTCGAACCTCACCTATCTCGTGCGCGGCGGCGGGCGCGCGGTCGTCGTCCGCCGGCCGCCGGTCGGCAGCACGGTCAAGACCGCGCACGACATGGGGCGGGAGTTCGCGATCCTCTCGCGCCTCCACGGCGTCTACGACCTGGTGCCGCGGCCGCTCGCCGCCTGCGACGACCTCGCGGTCCTCGGCTTCCCGTTCTACGTCATGGAGCGCGTCGAGGGGGTCATCCTCCGCGCCCGCCTGCCGGCCGGGCTCGCGCTGCCGCCGGCGACGGCGCGCCGGCTGTCCGTGGCGCTGATCGAGAACCTGGCGCGCCTCCACGCTCTCGACTGGCGCGCCGCCGGGCTCGCCGAGCTGGGGCGTCCCGAAGGCTACGCCGCGCGCCAGGCCCGCGGCTGGGCCGAGCGCTACCGCGGCGCGCAGACCGACGCGGTGCCGGAGCTCGACGAGGTCGCGGCGTGGCTCCAGGCGAGCGTCCCGGCCGCGGCCGGCGCAAGCCTTGTGCACAACGACTACAAGCACGACAACCTGGTGCTCGATCCCGGCGACCTGACCCGCATCCGCGCCGTCCTCGACTGGGAGATGGCGACCATCGGCGACCCGCTGATGGACCTCGGGACGACGCTCGGCTACTGGGTCGGGCCGGACGATCCCGAGGAGCTGCGCCGCTTCGCCTTCGGCCCGACCTGCCTTCCCGGCACTCCCGGGCGGGCCGAGCTCGTGGACCTCTACGCCGCGGCGAGCGGCCGCGACCTCGGGCGGCTGCCCTTCTACTACGCCTTCGGCCTGTTCAAGATCGCGGTCATCGCGCAGCAGATCTACTACCGCTACCGCCAGGGGCTGACCCGCGATCCGCGCTTCGCGGCGCTGCCGGCGGCGATCCGCGCGCTCGGTCGCCAGGCGGCGCGGGTGGTCGCCGCGGCGTAGGCGCGCGGCACCACCCTGCCAGACACCCGCCCGCGCTGGTCGAAGGAGAGGATGATGTCGCCTTCGAAAAGAGCGACGCCGTCGACCAACGCGGAGAAAGGGGACTTCCCCGCGCCGCTCGGCAGCGGCGGGACCCCCTCGCGGATCTCGCCGTGCCTGCACGGGACGCGAGACGGGTGTCTGGCCGAGTGCAAGAGAGCGCGGCCCTCACCGCGCCGCGGGCGACGCCGGAGCCTCTCGCGCCGCCGCGGGTGGACGCGCCGCCGTCACGCTCCGGGCCGGGCGCTGGGACGACTCGGCCGCAGCGCGCCAGCGACTCGTCCACGCCGCGCTAACACTGCGTGAGTCCTCGCGTTGACACCGGAGGTTCAAGCGGCGGTGAAGCCGGTGCGCGCGCGGCGCGTCCGTCTCGCGATAGACTCCTATGTACATCTATGAATCAAAGACGATGAGCACGGGCAATCGCGCGCTCTGGTCTAGAATGTCGCCATCAGCTCGTGGCGAATCGGTCGTCCGGCCGGTTGCCGAAACCCAGAACATTTGCTGGAATACTGGCCATATGACCTTGATCACCGACACCGACGTGCAGTACCGGCTCTCGGCCTGGGACCTCTCCGAGCTGATGCCGGAGGCCACCGACGCGGCGGTGGCCGAGCGGCTGGGCGCTCTCGAGCGCGCCGTCGGCGTCTTCGAGGCCCACCGGCCCAGCCTGCACCCGGGGATGGACCGCGTCGCCTTCCGCATGCTCCTCACGGAGTACGAGGCACTGCTCGAGCAGATGAGCGTCCTCGGCGGCTACGCCTCGCTCCGCTTCTCCGAGGACACCGGCAGCCGCGAGGCGCTGGCGCTCAAGAACCGCGTGCAGCAGGCGCTCACCTCGGCCTACAACCGCGTCCTCTTCTTCGGCCTCTGGTGGAAGGGCTTGGACGACGCCGACGCCGAGGCCCTGCTGCCGACGCCGCAGGAGAACGCCGACTACCGCCACTACCTCCTCGACCTGCGGCGCCTGAAGCCCTACACCCTCGAGGAGCGCTCCGAGCAGCTCATCAACCTGAAGGACGACAACGGCATCGGCGCCGTCCTGACCATCTACTCGATGCTCACCAACCGGCTGGAGTTCCGGCTGGACGTCGACGGCGAGAGCCGCGTGCTGACCCGCGACGGCCTGATGAGCTACGCCTTCTCGCCGCGCGCCGACCTGCGCGCCGCCGCCTACCAGGAGCTCTACCGGGTCTACGGCCACGAGGCGACGGTGCTCGGGCAGATCTACGTCAACCGCGTGCGCGACTGGCACGAGGAGCAGGTGGGGCTGCGCGGCTACGGCTCGCCGATCGCGGTGCGCAACATCGACAACGACGTCCCCGACCGGGCGGTCGAGGTGCTGCTCGACGTCGTCCTCGCCAACGCGCCGCTCTTCCAGCGCTACTTCCGCATGAAGGCCGGCTGGCTCGGGGTCGACACGCTGCGCCGCTACGACCTCTACGCGCCGCTCACCGGCTCGGACCGCGAGATCCCCTACTCCGAGGCCGTGCAGTCGGTGCTCGACACCTTCGCCGACTTCCACCCGCTCTTCGCCGCCCAGGCCGAGCGCGTCTTCCGCGAGGGCCACGTCGACAGCGAGCTGCGCAAGGGCAAGCGCGCCGGCGCCTTCTGCTCGACCGTGCTGCCGCGGCTGACGCCGTGGGTGCTGGTCAACTACGCCGGCAAGGTGCGCGACGTCGCCACCCTCGCCCACGAGCTCGGCCACGCCATCCACAGCATGATGGCCGAGGGGCACTCGATCCTCACCCAGCACTCCTCGCTGCCGCTCGCCGAGACCGCGTCGGTCTTCGCCGAGATGCTGATGACCGATCGCCTCCTGCGCGAGGTCGACGACCCGCTCGCCCGCCGCGAGCTGCTGGCGGCGGCGGTCGACGACGTCTACGCCACCGTCCTGCGCCAGGCCTGCTTCGTCCGCTTCGAGCTCGCCGCCCACCGCGCGATCCTCGAAGGCTGCTCCCTCGACCACATCTCCGAGCTCTACTTAGAGACGCTCCACGACCAGTTCGGCGACAGCCTGGAGCTCGCCCCCGAGTTCCAGCACGAGTGGCTGTCGATCCCGCACATCTACCACACGCCCTTCTACTGCTACGCCTACAGCTTCGGCCAGCTCTTGGTCCTCGCCCTCTACCGCCGCTTCCGCGAGCAAGGCCCGGCCTTCAAGCCCGGCTACTTGAAGCTCCTCGCCTACGGCGGCTCCGCCCGCCCCCAGGAGATCCTCGCCGAGACCGGCATCGACGTCACCGACCGCGCCTTCTGGCAGGGCGGGTTCGACGTCGTGCAGGGGATGATCGACGAGCTGGAAGGGGTGTAGCCGGGCGGCGGCACGGCGACGAAGCACCGCGGCAGCCGCAGCGTTCCGGCGACGTCGTTGTCGGTGTAGATGCCGGCGCAGTCGGACTGCACCGGCACTCGGGTCAGCGCCCAGCCGCCGCGCCAGCATGCGTGAGCGTGTCCTCGACATCGGCGGCGGCGGGAGTTGCGAGCGAGAAGCAGCGCGCACGCGAGGGATGGCCTACGCATGGCTGGGGCTCTCCGGAACGGGTCCAAAGGTGGCCGGCGCACAGCACATCAGGTCTCGCGGCGAGCGCTACGGGTGCTGCGGCGATCAGGAGGGCCAAGGCGCTTCGCCGATAGGTGGCTGAGATGCCTGGATCTCTTCAAGGTCATCCGCGAAGCGCGCGGTGAGGCGCCGCCCGGAGGCGCTGGCCGCGTCCTTCGCCGGCCGCCTGGAACCCTGGCTGGTCGGCGTCGAGCCCGCCGCCGCAGGGGGTGGGCTCAGCGGACCGGCGGCACGGCGACGAAGCAGCGCGGCAGCCGCCGCAGGAGCTCCAGGCTGTAGACCAGCCGCTGGCCGTCCTCGAAGCCTTGCTGCCACTCGCGCGGGTGACCCGAGGGGGTGGAGCCGGCGAAGCCGCCGGCGGTGCTGCCGAGGAGCGAGCCGCAGTCATCGCTCAGGGAGCGGTCCCGCGCCTTGTCGACTCCCGCGGCGAAGCCCTGGAGATACTCGGGGTCGTCGCGGATGCGGTCGGCGACGCGGGTGCCGTCCTCGGTCGCCTGGTCGATCTTCACCTGCACCGCGGCGTTGGTCTCGGCGGCTCTCCAGGCAGCGTGCTCGGCGAGCGTGCGCTCGTAGTCCTCGGGATAGGGCTCGCGCTGGCGGCGGTTCCAGCGCGCCGCGGCTTGCGCCTCCTCGGGCGTCGGGTAGACCTCGAGCAGGCCACGGACGGCCGCCTCCGCGCGCGCCGCGTCGCGCACCACCTCCGCCGGCAGCTCGACCTTGAGCTGCGCCTTGCAGCGCCGCTCCTCGTAGAGCGTGAACGGGCCGTCGCGCTCGGGCTCGAGCACCGGCTCGTCGAGGTCGAGGAAGAGGTCGAGCCGCGCCCGCTTGACGCCGATCCGCTCGACGCGCACCAGCTCGCCGGCGGCGAAGCGCCGCGCGCCGCGGCTGCGCACCAGCGTGCCGGCGACGTCGTTGTCGGTGTAGATGCCGGCGCAGTCCGACTGCACCGGCACTCGAGTCAGCGCCCAGCCGCCGCGCCAGGCGGCGTTCAAGCTGTCTTCGACGTCGGCGGCCGCGGGGACGGCGAGCGCGAGCACCACCACACACGCGGCGAGGGCAGGACGCATGACGAGATCTCCGGTCGGTTGGCGACCGGGACTATAGACCGAGCGCGCTACGCGCCGGTCTCCCCCATCGCGATCCGCAGCGCCCGGCCGATCCTGCCGGGGGCGTGGTCGAGCGCCCAGCCGGCCAGGCGCTCGCGCCATGCTTCGCGCTCGGGAGCGAGGTCGTCGGGCGGCGGGGCGGCGACGACGTGGAGCGTGCCGCGCCGCTCCAGGACCTCGTGCTCGGCGCCGCCGTCGGCGCGGCGGGTGAAGCGCAGCGCGACCTCCGCCTCTCCCACCCGGACTCCGCGCAGCGTCACGCTCGGCAGCCACTCCGGCAGGCGCGGGCTCACCAGCGCCAGCGCCTTGGCCGGCGCGAAGGGGTAGAGGCCGACGAGGGCCTGCAGCATCTGGAGCACCGCGCTGGCGCTCCAGGCCTGGGGGCTGTTGGCGCGCGGGTAGAGGGTGGGGACGGGCGACTCGTCGCAGCCGTGGCCGCCCAGCGCCTCGGGCAGCCGCAGCCGGTGGCAGTGGCCGGCGGCGGCGAAGAGGCCGGCGGCCAGCCGCTCGAGGTGCTCGTCGAGGCCGTAGCGCTTGCAGCCGAGCGCGAAGGTGGCGCTCTCGACCGGCCAGACCGCTCCCAGGTGATAGGCGAAGGGGTTGTAGGAGGGGTGGTCGCGCGACAGCGTGCGCACCCCCCAGCCGCTCCAGAGGTCGGGGGCGAGCAGGCGGTCGGCGAGCCGCCGCGCGCACTCCGGCGGCACGACGCCCGCCGCCAGCGCGTGCCCCGGGTTCGAGCCGATCGCGCGCACCTGGCGCTTGGCGCCGTCGAGCGCCATGGCGTAGAAGCCCTCCTCGGGCATCCAGTAGGCGTCGTGCCAGCGCCGCCGCAGCTCGCGCTCACGCGCCAGGATCTCGCCGGCCTCGCCGTCGTCGCCGAGCGCCACCGCGATCTCGGCCATGCGCTGCAGGGCGAGGAGGTGAAAGGCCTGCTCCTCGACGGTCGCGAGGGGGTTGTCCACCAGCCGCCCGTCGGGATAGCGGATCGCCTCGTCCGAGTCCTTCCAGCCCTGGTTCTTGAGCCCTCGCGGCGAGCGCTTCGTCGACTCGAGGAAGCCGTCGCCGTCGGCGTCGCCGTGATCGCGCGCCCAGGCGAGAGCGCGCCGCGCCGCGCCGCGGTAGCGGGTGAGGAGCCCGTCGTCTCCCGTCCAGTGCCAGAGCTCGGTAAGGGTGACCACGAACATGCCGGCCGAGGTCTGCGTGCCGTAGTAGGCGCGCTGCGGGATGATCTCGAGCTCCGACAGCGGCCCGCGCCGCATCTCGTGCAGCATCTTCCCCGGCTCGGCGTCGTGGAACGGCGAGTCCTCGGTCGCCTGGGTCGCGGCGAGGAGCTGGATCGCGCCGCGCAGCATCTCGGGGCCGAGGAGCGCGCCCTGCCAGCCGGCGGTCAGCGCGTCGCGGCCGAAGAAACCGGTGTAGGTCGGGACGCCGGCGTTCGGCACCCAGGCTTCGGCGCTGCCCGCAGTCTCGGCAGGCTCGCCCAGGGCCGCCGCATGCCCGCTCGGCCCGCTCCCCGCGCCTCCACTCGCCGCGGCATCCAGCTCCCAGTTGCGCAGCGCGACGAGGTCCTCTGCGGCGCGCTCGCAGGCCTGCTCGACCACCGGGTTCGCAGCCTCGACGCGCAGTCGGCGCGGGTGGCAGCGCTCCCGCTCCCGCTCGCGGGAATCTGCGGGGAGCGGCTCGAGCGGCAGCGGGCGCCGCCACGCGCCGTCGACCAGTGACTCGTACGCGAGCTGCGCCGTCCAGACGCCGCGCGGCGGGAGCTCGAGCCGGAAGCGGAGGCCGCGGCGCGCGCCTGCGTTCGCCGCGGGCGGGCTGCCGGCGGCGACCACGCGGACGCGGACTCCGCGTCGCAGCACGCGGCCGCCGTGCCGCACGACGTACTCGATCGCGAGCGCCCGCTCCTCTTCGTCCCACCCGGCCCGCGTGCGCCCGCGCTGCTCGCGCCGTCCCATCACCTCCTGGAGATCGGCGAAGTCGCCATCGAGCACCAGCGCGAGCTCGACCGCGGTCGCCTCCATGCTGCGGTTCGCGACGGTGATCCGCTCCGTCATGCCGCGGCCGACGCGCCGCGCGATCTCGACGTCGAGAGCATCCTGCGGCAGCCGCGGTCCCGCCGCCTCGCCGCCCGGGAGGGGCAGGCGGAGGAAGCCGCCCCAGCGGTCGCTCGCGATGGTGCAGGAGGAGACCGGCTCGGGCGCGTGGCCGTCGAGGGTCAGCCGCCAGAACGAGAGGATGCGGGTGTCGTAGTCGTAGAGCCCCTCGCGCCCCTCGCCGCCGAGGCCGCCGTCGGGCCGCGCGACCAGGACCGTGTAGCCGCCGTGGATCAGGTGGTGGAAGGGGCGGAGCGGGTCGATGTCGCCGCCGCCGGGGTGTGCGGCCGGGACGGGTTGTGAGAAGGACGCGGGCACGGGCTCAGCCCGGCGGCGGCGGGATCGGCGGCGGCGCGCTCACGACCGGGATCTGCGGCCGCCGCAGGTGGAAGCCGGTCGCGTCCTGGTACGCCTTCGCCACCGCCAGCACCTCGGCCTCCCGGTAGAGGTGGCCGAGGAAGGTGATGCTCGTCGGCGTGCCGTCCTTGCGGAAGCCGTTGGGGAGCACGACCGACGGGTGGCCGGTCAGGTTGGTGATGAGCAGGTTCTCGCCGCCGAAGGGCGGGCAGACGTAGACGTCGACGTCCGCCAGCCGCCGCTCCATGTCGCGCTGCAGGAGGGTGCGCACGCGGTTGGCCTGCACGTACTCGACCGCCGGCACGGTGCGCGCGACGCGGAAGACGTTGGGCCAGGCGCGCCGGATCTGGCGCACCAGCTTGTCGTCGGCGCCGCTGCGGGTCAGCTCGTCGAAGGCGGCGGCCGCCTCGACCGAGAGGATGAGGCCGAGCGCCGAGACCGGGAGCTGCGGCAGCTCGATCGGCACCAGCTCCCAGCCGAGGCCGCGCAGCACCTCGAGGGTGGCGAGGTTGAAGGCGTGCCACTCCTTCTGCTGCTCCTCTTCGGGCTCGGCGTCGAAGAGCGCCTTCACGTACCCCACCCGCAGGCGGCCGGGGTCGAGCCCCGGCCCCCAGACGAACGGCGCGTCGGCGACGGTCGCGTCCTTGCCGTCGGGGCCGGCGACCGCCGCCAGCACCATGGCGCAGTCCTCGACGCTGCGGCCAATCGGCCCCAGCTTGTCCATCGTCCAGGAGAGCGCCATCGCGCCGTGGCGGCTGATCCGGCCGAAGGTCGGGCGCAGGCCGGTCGCGCCGGTGCGGGTGCAGGGCGAGACGATCGACCCCAGGGTCTCGCTGCCGATCGCGAACCCGACGAGGCCGGCAGCGGTGGTGGCCGCCGAGCCGGCCGACGAGCCGCTCGAGCCCTGGTCGAGCTTCCAGGGGTTGCGCGTCGTGCCGCCATACCAGACGTCGCCCCAGGCGAGCTCGCCCAGGGTGAGCTTCGCGACCAGGACCGCGCCCGCCCGCTCGAGCCGCTCGACGACCGTCGCGTCCTCCTCGATCACCTGGTCGCGGAACGGCCCCGCCCCCCAGGTCGTGCGCCGGCCGCGGGCGGCGAGGAGGTCCTTGGCGCCCCACGGGATGCCGTGCAGCGGGCCGCGCGAGCGGCCGGCCGCCAGCTCGCGGTCCAACTGCTCGGCCCGCTCGAGCGCCGGCTCCTCGATCAGGGTGACGACGGCGAGGAGCGCCGGGTCGTAGCGCTTCAGCCGCTCGAGGTAGAGCCGGGTGAGCTCGACCGAGGTCACCTCGCCGGAGGCGAGAAGGCGCGAGAGCGCGGTCGCCGGGAGGAAGGCCAGCTCCTCGTCGTCGCGCGGGCGCACCGGCGGCGCCCCCGGCAGCAGGCGGAAGGACGACTCGCCGCGCGGCAGCGGCGTCCCCGGCAAGACCGGGTCGAAGCGGAAGGCCGGCGGCACGGAGTTGTCGAGGTGGACCGCCCGCAGCGCCTCGTAGTCGGCGCGCAGCTCGGCCACGTCCTCGAGCATCAGGTCGCGGTCGGCGTCGGTGAAGGCGAGGCCGGCGAGCTTCTCGACCGCGGCGAGGTCGCCGCGGGCCAGCCCGCCGGTCGGGTCCTTCGCGGCCTCCTGCGCCCAGCCCGGCACCGCCGCCACGCCCAGCCCCAGGGCCGAGCCGGCGAGGAACCGGCGCCGGTCGAGCCCACGGCGGCTCCCGGCCTCACTGCGGTCGTCGCGCATCGCGGTCTCCTCTCGGTCGAAGACGAAGATTGTAGCGGCGCCGCGACCGGATGAAACATGCGGCGGCCGTTTCTCGTCTATGGGGGTATGAACGCGAAGAGAACCATCCTGATCGGACTGTCGCTCGCACTGCTCGGCGCCGGCACCGCGGCGGCGGAGGGGCGCTGGATCCACCTGCGGGTCGACGAGGGGCACGGCGGCGCGCACGTGCGCATCAACCTGCCGCTGGCGCTGGTGCAGCGCGTGGCGGACATGGTGCCCGCCGGAACGCAGGGCCGGGGGCGCGTGGTGATCGACGACGTCGAGCTGACCCCGGCCGAGCTGCGCGCGCTCTGGCGCTCGCTCGAGGAAGGGGAGAACGTCCGCCTCGTCGATATCAGGCGCGGTGGCAAGCATGCCGCCGCCTGGGAGGACCACGACGAGAGCGTCTACGCCTGGCGGCACGGCGGCTACCTCCACCTGCGGGTGCGCGACGCCTCGGACGAGCGCCCCTGGGACCGCGAGGACGTGCACGTGAAGATGCCGGCGGCGGTGGTCGACGCCCTGCTCTCGGGCGACGAGGGCGACGAGCTGGACGTGGCGGCCGCGATCCGGGCGCTCGCGCGCCATGGCGAGGGCGAGCTGGTGACCGTGTCCGGCGACGACGAGACGGTGCGGATCTGGATCGACGGCACGGCGGAGCCCCGCCGGTAGGCCGGGAAGACGGATCGAAGGCGTGAGGAGGCGGCGATGAGGACGTTCGTCAAGGTCGTCTGCGTGGCATTCGTGGTGATGCTCCTGGTGCTGGTCGGCTCGGGGCTGCTGCTGGCGGCGGCGGTCGTCAAGTCCGGCCTGGTGACGGTCGAGGTCCACTCCTCCGGGCCCGACGGCGACGTCGACCTGCTGGTGCCGGTGCCGGCCGTGGTCGTGCCGCTCGCCGCGCTCGCCGCGCGGTTCGGGCCTGACCTCGATTGCGACCTCGACGGCGCCCACCGCATCCGCGACTGGACGCCGGTGGCGGCCGCCGCCCTCCGCGAGCTGGCCGCCGCGCAAGACGCGGTGCTGGTCGACGTCCGCGACCGCGGCGACTCGGTGCAGATCGTCAAGCGCGGCGACACGGTCGAGATCGAGGTCGTGGACCGCCACGACGGGCGGGTCGAGGTGCGGCTGCCGGCCGACCTCCTGCCAAGGCTCGCCGACGCGCTGGAGTAGGGCCGTAGCCGCAAGTCGCGCCATCGCAGATACTTAGGCGCTGTGCGCCGGGCGCCCGCCGGCGCCGGATCGTGTACACTCGCCGCCGGCTCCACGGGGAGGAACGGGAATGCGAGCGACGGCGATCCGGGTGCTGGTTTGGGTCACGGCGGGCATGCTCGGCACGGCCGGGCTGCACGCCTCGGACACCCTCTACGGCGTGGTCTTCGACCTCACGGCGACGGCCGAAGAGCTCGTCGTCGTCGATCCGGCGACCGGGTCGCTGACCAGCGTCGGCGCCGGCATCCCCGGCTGCTGTCTCGTGCCGAGCGGCGTCTCGGCCTTCGACCCCGGCGCCGACGTCTTCTACTTCGTCGGCTCCTACCAGGCCGATCCGCCGAGCACGCAGCGGCTGTTCGCGCTCGACGCCTCGACGGGGGCGGTCCTCTCGCAGCCGGTGCTGCCGGCGACCAACAACTACAACTTCCTCGAGCTCCACCCCGGGAGCGGCACGCTCTACGGCGTCGTCTTCGACACCGTCACCACGACCGAGATCCTGGTCACGATCGATCCGGGCACCGGCGCGGTCACCCCGATCGGCGGCGGCATCGCCGCCTGCTGCGGCGTGCCGAGCGGCCTCTCGGCGCTCGACGCCGCGGGCGACGTCTTCTACTTCGTCGGCAAGCTCAACGCCGATCCGCCCAACGACTTCCGCATCTTCGCTCTCGACCTCGCCAGCGGCGCGGTGCTGTCGAGCCCGTTCCTGCCGTCCGGCTTCAACTACAACTTCCTCGGCTTCGACCGCAGCCCCGGCACGCTCTACGGCGTCGTCTTCGACACCGCCACGACGACCGAGTCGCTGGCCGCGATCGACGCCGGGACCGGCGCGCTGACGCCGCTCGGCGGCGGCGTCGCCGGCTGCTGTCTGGTCTCGAGCGGGGTCTCGGCCGTCGACCCGAACAACGACGTCTTCTACTTCGCCGGCACGTTCCAGGCCGAGGGCTCGGGCGTGCGGCGCATCTTCGGGCTCGACCTCGCGACCGGCGCCGTCCTCGACAACCCGGTCCTCCCGGCCGACTTCAACTACAACTTCCTCGAGTTCGATCCGCTCGACGCGCCGGCGGCGGTGGCGATCGACGTCAAGCCCGGGAGCTTCCCGAACAGCGTCAACCCGAACGGCAACGGGGTGATCCCGGTCGCGGTGCTGAGCGACGGCGGCTTCGACGCGCTGACGATCGACGTGGCGACGGTGCGCTTCTCGGGCCCGGGCGGCGCGCCCGAAGCGCACGGCAAGGGGCATCCGGCCGACGTCGACGGCGACGGCGACCTCGACCTCGTGCTGCACTTCGCGACGCCGCTGTCCGGCATCCAGTGCGGCGACACGACGGCGACGCTGGTCGGCTCGACGCTCGGCGGCGACGCCTTCACCGGCAGCGACAGCATCCAGACGGTCGGCTGCCCGTAGAGGCGCGGTCACGAGAACCGGCGCCCTCCGGCGCGGGCGAGGCCGTATCATCCACTCCTCATGGACCTCGCCGACCTGCGCCGCGAGTTCGAGGGGCACGGCCTCGAGCTCGCCGACCTCGCCGCCGATCCGGTCGAGCAGTTCCGCGCCTGGTTCGACGCGGCCGTGGCCGCGGGGGTGCCTGACCCGACGGCGACGACTCTTGCGACCGCCGACGCTGGCGGCCACCCTTCGGCGCGGATGGTGCTGCTCAAGGGCTATGACGGGCGCGGGTTCGTCTTCTTCACCAACTACGAGAGCCGCAAGGCCCGCGAGCTGGCGGAGAACCCTCACGCCGCGTTGGTCCTCTACTGGGCGCCGCTCAACCGGCAGGTGCGGATCGAAGGCGGGGTGACCCGCACCTCGCGCGAGGAGTCGGAGGCCTACTTCGCCACCCGGCCGCTCGGCGCGCGGCTCGGCGCCTGGGCGTCGCCGCAGAGCCGCCCGCTCGGCGGCCGCGAGGAGCTGGAGGAGAAGATGCTCGAGCTCGCGGAGCGGTTCGGCGAGGAGATCCCGCTCCCCGACCACTGGGGCGGCTTCCGCCTGGCGCCTCGAACGGTCGAGTTCTGGCAAGGGCGGCCGAGCCGCCTGCACGACCGCTTCCTCTACCGGCGGACGGCGGAAGGGTGGTCGCGCGAGCGGCTGGCGCCTTGAGCCCGGACGCCGGCTGCGCCGCGAAATCTCGCCTCGTTCTCTCCGTCCGCAACTCGTTTCCCCACCTGTTCTTCTTTTCCCTTCTTCCACTCACAATTCACTGAATAGGAAAGACTTCGTGTCGTCTTCCCGGCATTGACTTACGCTTTTGTTGCGCTATGGTCGAGCACGGGAGGAGCGATGACCGAGCCGCTGCGCAACCCACTGCCGCTGCCGACGCCACCTGACTTTCCCCCGGCCATCCACCGGCTGCGCGCCGCCCTCCCCCAGCCGCTGCGCGGTGTGGTGCGGAGCGGCGCCGAGCTGGTGCGGCAGCGGCGCGAGGCGGGCGAGACGTCGCCGCTGCCGACCGCGGCGCCGGCGCTCGACCGGCTGCTCGGCGGCGGGCTGCCGCGCGGGCGGCTGGTGGAGCTCCTCGGGGGGAAGACGAGCGGGCGGTTCGCGCTGGCGCTCGCGGCGCTCGCCGCGGCCACGGCGGCCGGCGAGGCGGCGGCGCTGGTGGACTTGGGCGATCAGCTCGATCCGCAGGGGGCGGCGGACGCCGGGGTGGATCTGGCGCGCCTGCTCTGGCTGCGTCCCGAGACGACCGGCGACGCGCTGGCGGCGGCGGAGATGGCGGTCACCGGCGGGTTCCCGCTGGTGGTGCTGGACCTGGGCATCCCGCCGCTCGCCGGCGGGCGTGGGGCCGAGCCGTTCTGGGTGCGGCTGGGACGCGCCGCGGCGGCGCACGGGGCGGCGCTCCTGGTCTCGACGCCCTACCGGGTGAGCGGCACGGCCGCCGGCGCGGTGCTGCGTCTGGCGCACGGGCGGGGGGTGTGGGCGGACGCGGGGCGCGCCGCGCGGTCGGAGACGTCGCCGGCGCTCCTCGGCGGCCTCGCCGGCGAGGTGGCGCTCGAGAAGCTGCGCGGCACCTCTCCGGACGGCC
>JBIOUG010000087.1:0-17647 GCA_044866775.1 Thermoanaerobaculia bacterium
CGGCCGCGGCGCGGCGCCGCCGCGGCGGCGCTCGCCGGCGCCGCCCTCGTCGTCGTCCTGCCGGTCTTGGTGCAGGTGCGGCAGGCGGCGGGGAGCTGGCTGCCGATGCAGGGCTTCGGTGGCCTCAACCTCTACATGGGCAACCGCGCCGGCGCCCCCGGCGTCCCCACCGCCCGGCTCGGCGGCGACTGGGACCGGCTGAGCAACGAGCCGCTGCGCCGCGGCATCACCGGCGTCGCCGCGCAGGAGCGCTGGTTCACGCGGCGGGCGCTCGGCGACATCCGCCGGCAGCCGCTCGGGTTCCTGCGCGGGCTCGGGCGCAAGGCCCTCTGGCTGCTCCAGGACGAGGAGATCCGCGAGAGCCACAGCTTCTACTTCTTCCGCGGCCAGTCGCGCCTGCTGGCGGCGCTGCCGGGGTGGGCCGTCCTCTTCCCGCTCGCCCTCTGCGGGCTGGCGCTCGCGGCCGCCCGGCGCAGCCTGCCGCCGGCGCTCGCGGTCTACCTCGTGGTCATGGCCGCCTCCTGCATCGGCATCGTCGTCTCCTCGCGCTACCGCCTGCCGCTCGTGCCGGCGCTCGCCGCCTTGGCCGGCGGGGCGGCGGTCCGGCTCGTCGAGACGGCGCGGGCGCGGCGCTGGCGAGAGCTGGCTCCCTATGCGGCGCTGCTCGCCGCCGGCTTCGCCGTCACCCAGCTCCGCGACCACGCTCCCAGCCGCAACCTCGCCGAGGAGTGGGCGATGACCGCCACCTCGCTCGAGGCCCACGACGACCTCGCGGGCGCGCGGCAGGCGGTCGAGAAGGCGCTCGCCGCGGATCCGCAGTCGGCGCTGGCCTGGGCGGTCGCCGGACGGCTCGCCGAGCGCGACGGCGACCTCCCCGGCGCCGAGCGCGCCTTCGCGACCGCGGCCCGGCTGGCGCCCGACTTCCACCGCGCGCGGCTCAATCTCGGATCGGTCCTGAAGCGGCGCGGCGACCTGGCCGGCGCGCAGCGCGAGCTGCGGCGGGCGCTCTGGCTCTTCCCCGGCGACGTCCCCAGCCTGCGCGAGCTGGGCGAGGTGCTGCTCGTCCGCGGCCAGGTCGACGAGGCGGAGCGGCTGTACCGGCAGGTGCTCGAGCGCGATCCCGAGAGCGCCGCCGCCTATCTCGCCCTCGCCCGCATCGCAGGGTCGCGGCGGCGGCCGGACCTCGGCTTCGAGCTCGCCTCGACGGCGGCGCGGCTCCAGCCGCGCTCGGCCGAGGCCTGGGTGCTGTTCGCGATGCTGGCGCTCGACGCCGGCAACGCCGAGGCCGCCCGCGAGGCGCTCGGCCGCACGCAGGAGCTGCTCGGCCCCGAGGCGCCCGCGGTCGGGCTCGGCTGGGCGATGCTCGACCGGCTCGAGGGGCGACCCGACCGGGCCGAGGCGCGGCTGCGCGACCTCCTGGCGCGCGAGCCGCGCTTCGACCCCGCCGCCAGGCTCCTCCTCGCGACCGCAACCGAGCGCGGGCGCCGGGCGGAGGCGGAGGCGTTCCTGCGGCGGCTGCGAGGGCCGGTCTAGCCTTGGAGATGACGTTGCTGATCCTCCTCGCGGCGCTCCTTCCGGCGCCGGCTCATGCCGCCGACCCGGCCGCGGGCGGCGTCCTGCGCTTCCGCGAGGTCTCGGCGCCCTGGGGCCTGGCCTTCCGCCACCAGCACGGCGGCTTCGGCGAGCGGTTCATGGTCGAGACCATGGGCTCGGGGGTGGTGCTCTTCGACTACGACGGCGACGGCGACGTCGACGTCTTCTGGGTCGACAGCGGCCGCGTGCCGGGCTTCGCCGGGCCGCCGCCGCACGCGCGCCTGTTCCGCAACGAGGGCCCCGGCCGCTTCGCCGACGTCACGGCGGCGGCCGGCATCACGCTGGCGACCTACGGCATGGGAGCGGTGGCGGGGGACGTCGACAACGACGGCGACCTCGACCTCTTCGTCACCGGCTGGGGGCCGGACCAGCTCTTCCGCAACCAGGGGGACGGCCGCTTCGTCGACGCCACCGCGGCGAGCGGCCTCTCCGATCCGCTGTGGAGCGCCTCGGCCGCCTTCGCCGACCTCGACCGCGACGGCGACCTCGACCTCTACGTCGCCTCCTACGTCGAGTTCTCGCCCGACAGGAACTACTTCTGCGGCGACCGCGAGCGGAACCTCCGGGTGTACTGCCCGCCGGTGCCCTTCGAGCCGCAGGCGGACCGGCTGTACCGGAACCGCGGCGACGGCACCTTCGAGGACTGGGCCGCCGCCGCCGGGATCGCCGACCCGGCCGGCAAGGGACTCGGCATCGTCGCCGCCGACCTGGACGGCGACGGCTGGACCGACCTCTACGTCGCAAACGACACGACGCCCAACCTGCTCTACAGGAACCGCGGCGGCGACCGGCCGGCGGCGGGCGTGACCTTCGAGGAGGTCGGGGTCCTCTCGGGCAGCGCCTACAACGGCCTCGGGGAGACCGAGGCGGGCATGGGGATCGCGCTCGCCGACGCCGACGGCAACGGCTGGCCGGACCTCTTCGTCACCAACTTCGACCTCGAGACCAACGCCCTCTACGGCAACCAGGGCAGGCTCCTCTTCGCCGACCACCGCTACCGCGCCAACCTCGCCGAGCCGTCGCTGCCGATGGTCGGCTTCGGCGCCGCCTTCGCCGACCTCGACCTCGACGGCGACCCCGACCTGGCGGTGGCGAACGGCCACATCGCCGACAACGCCGAGCAGATGCGCAGCGCGAGCCTCTACCGGCAGCGCAATCAGGTCTTCGAGAACCTGGGCGGCGGCCGCTTCGCGGAGCGCCGGGACGCCGGCGTCGACGTCGTCCGCGCCAGCCGCGGGCTCGCCGCCGGCGACCTCGACGGCGACGGCGACGTGGATCTCGCGATCAGCAACTCGAACGACTGGTCGGAGGTCTACGAGAACGTCTCGGAGGGGGGAAGGTGGCTGGCGGTGCGGCTGCGCGGCGACGGCTTCGGCGTCGGGGCGAAGGTGGAGGTCGAGGCCGGCGGCACCAGGCAGGCGCAAGAGCTGGTCACCGGCTCCTCCTACCTCTCGCAGAACGACCTGACCCTCACCTTCGGCCTCGGCGCCCGCCCGACGGCCGACCGGCTCACAATCACCTGGCCCTCCGGCCGCCGCCAGCGTTTCGAGGCGCTGCCGGCCGGCCGGATACTCATGGTGATCGAGGGGCCGTAGGAGATTTCGGGCGGTCCTCCGAAAACGCCCGGGACGTAGCCCGGGCGCTACAGGATGCCCCCGAGCCTCTCCCATGTGGGAGAGGGGCCAGGGGTGAGAGAGCGATCCGCAGCACGCCGCAGGCGTCCCCCTCTCCCATGTGGGAGAGGGGCCAGGGGTGAGGGAGATCGAATCAACGCCGTAAAGGCGGAACGAGCTCAGACGCTCCGTCTACTCGGACTCTGGTCGCGAGCTACCGGTTCCTCTCCTAACCCTCTCCAAATTCCGCGACGCCAGCGCATCCCCCGGCCGCAACTGCAACACCCGCTCGAGAAGCTGCCGCGCCTCGGCGGTCTCGCCGCGCGTCATCAAGACCACCGCGAGGTCGTTCATCGCCGGCACGTGCGTCGGGGCGAGCTGCAGCGTCCGCCGCAGGTCGGCCTCGGCCTCCGCCAGCTTCTGCAGCGCCAGGTAGATGACGCCGCGCTGGTAGACGGCGTCGGGGTTGTCGGGAGCCAGCCGCAGCATCTCCTGGGCGACCTGCAGCGCCTCCTCGTTGCGGCGCAGGAGGAGCAGGGCGCGGACGGTGATGACCCGCGGCCAGAGCTCGTTCGGGGCCTGCGCCACCTCGGCGCGGGCGATCTCGAGCGCCTTCTCGTAGTGCCCCAGCTCGATCAGCTTGAGCGCCTGCTGCAGCTCGGGATCGGCGGGCGCGGCCGCCTTGGCCGACGGCGCCGTCAGCTTCTCCCGCGCCGCCGCCGACAGCTCCGAGAAGCGCGCGAAGGCCTTCTGCGCCTCCTCGCGCCGGCCGGCGCCGACCAGCGACTGGCCGTAGCTCTGCCAGGCCTCGAGGTCGTCGGGCGCGAGCTGCGTCGCCTTCTCGAGGATCGTCACCGCTTCGGCGTGCCGCCCCGCCGCCACCAGCATGCGGCCGTAGGCGCGGGCGATGGCGCCGGCCAAGAGCCGGGCGTCCTCGCGCTCGAGCGGGCGCTTCTGATCCCGCACCGCCGCGGCGAGCGGCTCGACCACCGCCAGGGCGCGCTCGACCTCGCCGTGCTGGTAGAGCGCCTCGCCGAGGAGCAGCGCCATCCCGGGATCGTCGAGGCGGCCCTTCTCGAGCTGGGCGATCGCCGAGGCGGAGTCGCCGATCCCCATGTAGGCGTTGGCCAGCATGCGGCGGAGGTCGGTGTCGATCTCCGGCGGATGCTGGTCCTTGATCGGCTCGAGCGCGGCCAGGGCGGCGCGCGGATCGCCCTTGGTGATGAGCAGCTTGCCGCGCAGCAGCCGCACCTTCGGGTTGTCCTCCGGCGCGCCGGCGAGCAGCTCCTCGGCGGCGGCGGTCTCGCTCAACTGCAGGGCGAGCAGGGCCGCGGCGAGCCGGCTGTCGAGGTCCTCGGGGTGCGCCAGCGCCCACGGGCGGAGCAGGGCGTAGGCCTCGGCGGTGCGCACCTCCCGCGCCAGCAGGTGTCCGAGGTCGCGGCCGGCGGGGGAAACCGGCTGCTTCTGGACCGAGAGCTCGAGGTAGCGGCGGCCCTGCTCGGCGTAGCCGCCGGCGTTGGCCGCGCGCGCCGCGTTGTAGAGCACCGCCGGGTCGGCGTCCGGGCGCTCGGCGAGCGGCGCGAGGAGATTGAGCGCGTCGGCGGCGCGGCCGGCTTCGAGGTAGAGGCCGCCGAGCAGCGAGAGCACGATCGGCGGCGTGTCCGCCCGACTCCGGAGCGGCTCGAGGGCGGCGATGGCGCCGGGCAGGTCGCCCGCCTCGAAGCGGGCCTGCGCCTGCGCCAGCGCCGCCGTGGTCGGCGAGGAATCCGGCGCTGCGGCCGCTGGTGGAGCGGCGGGCGCGGGCGCCTGCGCCGCGAGCGGCGCGGCGAGCAAGAGCAGCGGCAGGGCGAGAAGCGACTTCATCGTGGAGAGCTCCTGAGCGTGAGAGGCGGCAGGTCGAGAGGGACGAGCCGGGCCTCCCCTTCGATCGCGCGGTAGGCATGATTGGGCTCGGCATCGGTGAATCGTTGGACGGCGCCGCTCCCCGGCCAGCGCACGACCACCGACTCCACGGCCTCGGCCGCGCCGAGCCCGATCTCCTGGCGGAGCGTGGAGGCGCCGAACGAGCCGCCGGAGCCGACGACGCGGTGAATGCTGCGCCGCCGTTCCCCCTCGCGCACCTGCACCTCGATGCGGGCGCCGAGCGCCGGCCGGTTCGCCCGCCGGCCTTCGAGGAGGAGGGTCAGCCAGCGCGCGCCGCTGCCGGGCGGTTGATTGAGCGGGTTCTCGAGCAGCGTGTTGTAGAAGGCGTCCGCGGGATAGGCGCCGCCGAGCTGCTGGAAGAAGTCCTGGTCGCCATCGTGGTCGAGGTCGCCGAAGGCGACGCCGTGGCCCTTTTGCAGATTGCCGAAGCCGCCGGCGAAGGTGACGTCATCGAAGCGGGCGCCGCCGTCGTTGCGGTAGGCGACGTTGGGCATCAGCGCCTCGAGGCCGGGGATGCCGGTGCCGAGCACGACGTCGAGGAAGCCGTCGCCGTCGAGGTCGCCGAAGTTCGAGCCCATCGGCAGGAGAGGTCGGGTCAGGCCCACCTCGGCCGAGACGTCCTGGAAGCGCCCGCCGCCCAGGTTCCGGTAGAGCACGGGGTTGCCCGGCGCGCCCGGCGGCGCGCCCATGTACGAGGCGACCACCGCCGCCGGCGGCGCCGAGTAGCCGTTGACCCAGAGATCCAGGTCGCCGTCGTTGTCGGCGTCGAAGAACCAGGTGGCGAAGCTGCTGCCGGAGGGCTCCGCCACCGCCGCCGCGGCGGTCACGTCGCGGAACGTGCCGTCGCCCTCGTTGCGGTAGAGGCGGTTGGGGCCGGCGCAGGAGACGTAGAGGTCGGGGTCGCCGTCCTCGTCGTAATCCCCCCAGGCGACGCCCTTCGCGAAGCCGGGGAAGGCGACCCCCGCCGCCGCCGCGACGTCGCGAAAGGTGCCGTCGCCCTGGCTCTGAAAGAGCTGCGAGGGGTAGACGAGGTCCGCGGTCCCCTCGTTGCCGACGTAGACGTCGAGGTCGCCGTCGCCGTCGTAGTCGGCCCACGCGGCGGTCTGGCTCGGATACGCGGGAGCGGCGAGCCCCGCCGCCGCCGTCACGTCGACGAAGCGCCCGGAGGGGCCGGCGAGATCGTTGCGCAGCAGCGACCGGCGGATGCGGCCGTGCTCCCCCTGCCAGCCGCCGCGCAGCACCAGCAGGTCGAGGCGGCCGTCGCCGTCGTAGTCGGTCTGCTGCAGGTTGAGGCCGCCGAGCTGCGCGTCCAGGCCCCAGCGGTGCGCGACGTCGTCGAAGGCTCCCGCCCCGGTGTTGCGGAATGCCTTCATCGGCGCGCACGGATGCATGCTCGAGGAGACGAGGTCGAGGAAGCCGTCGCCGTCGAGGTCGTCGACCACCGCCCCGCCCGCCCAGTCGAAGCTGGCGACGCCGAGCGACGGCGCGACGTCCCGCCAGGCCGGGAACGGCGCCGCGCTCTGGAAGACTCCGGCCGGCAGGCGGACGCGCTCCGGCACACCCGCCGGGTAGTCTCCGGCGAGCATGGCGGTGAGGTTCGCGAGCCAACGCACCAGCGGGTCGTCCACTCCCTGCCGCAGGAGCTGGAGGTAGAGCCGGGCCGCGCGGCGCACCGGGCCGGGGTCGCGGTGCATCGCCGCCGCGGTGATCGGCAGGATGCAGCTCGGGGCCTGGCGATCGTGCACGCAGTTGCGGTCTTCGCCCTCCTGGAGCAGAGCCATCGCCAGCGCGCGCATGACCGACTGCCGGAACGCCGGCGTGAAGCCGGAGGCCTGCACGGTCTCGAGCGTCTGCTCCAGGATCGCCGCCGACTCCC
The DNA here is from genome assembly GCA_044866775.1 of Thermoanaerobaculia bacterium. GTDB lineage: Bacteria > Acidobacteriota > Thermoanaerobaculia > Multivoradales > UBA5704 > DASUNQ01. The sequence continues at coordinate 7,006 of JBIOUG010000087.1, forward strand.
GCGGGCGATCGAGACGCAGCAGATGGCGGGCGAGGTTGAGGGACGCCGCGGCGCGCCGCCCCGGGTCGTCTCCCGCCGCGGCGAGCGCCGCGCGCGCCAGGGCCTCGCCGCGCTCGCCGTAGAACCGATCGTCGCCGCGCCGGAGCGCGGCGCAGACCGCCTCGAACTCGGCGCGCGTCTCCTCCGGCGAGGGCAGGCCCGGCGCCTCCTCGGGCGCGCTCGTCGCGGACACCTCGGCCGGCGCGTCTGCCAACGCGGCAGCCGGCGCCAGCGACGCCAGCACGAGCACGGACGTCGTGAGCTTCATCGGGTTGCGGCTATCTTAGTCCCGGCGGGCGCGCCCGTCAGCCGGCGAGCGCCCGGAGCTGCTCGGACTGCGGATGGACGCGCCGCGCGTGCTGCAGCAGCGCCGCGGCGGCCCGGGCGTCGCCCAGCACCCGCAGCGTCTCGACGGCGGCGGCGTACGCGGACGCCGAGGGGTTCTTCTCCACCATCTCCCGCAGCGCCGCGACGCCCTGCCGCGGATCGCCGGCGGCGACGTAGAGGACGGCGAGACGGGTGTAGGCGTCGAGGTTCTCGGGATAGCGCTGCAGCTCGGCCAGGAACTGCCGCTTGGCCGCGTCCGCCTGCCCCTGGCGGGCGAGCACGTCGCCGTAGACGAAGTGGAAGCCGGCGGGGTCCTCGCGCTGCTCGCGCCCGGCCAGCTCGGTCTCGGCCTGGCGCAGCAGCGCCGCCGCCTCCGCGACCTTGTCGCGCCGCGCCAGCACCTGCGCCAGCCCGACCAGCGGCTGCACCTCCGTGCCGCGGTCGGCCACCGCCGCCCGCGCGTGCCGCTCGGCGCCCGCGAGGTCCTTGTCGGCGAGCGCGATGTCCGCGAGGCGCCAGTGGGCGGCGATGGGGATCGAGGTGAGGGCCAGCTCGGCGTGCTCGCGCGCCTCCTTGAGTCGCCCCATCTCCTGATAGAGGGCCGCGAGATTGAGCGCGTACTGCGCCGAGCCGCCGGACATCTCGAGCGCCGTCTCGTAGGCTTGGGCGGCCTCCGAGAAGCGGCCGAGGCGCCAGAACGAGAGCGCGAGCTGCTCGCGCGGATCCTGCATGCGCGGGTTCTCGGCCAGGAGCCGCTGCAACACGGGCACCGCCTGGTCGTACTCCTTGCGGAAGAAGTGCTGGCCGGCGAGCCGCAGGTCGGCGAGGACGTGGAGCTGCGTCTTGGCGTCCGGGAGCGGACCCGCGTCCTTGCCCAGGCTGGGGCTCCCCAGGTAGCCGAGAGCGGCGAGCTTCTGCGCCGTCTCCGGGTCGACCGCCTCGGGGCTCGCGAGCGGCTTGTCGAAGCGCTCGGCCTCCTGGCGCAGGGCGGCGTAGGTGCGCCGCTCCTGCTGCAGGATGTTGCGCGTCTCGCCGCGGTCGGCGGCGAGGTCGTAGAGCTCCGACGCCGGCGCCTGGATGTAGTGGCGGTCGGCCTGGATCACCGAGGCGAGCTCGCTCCAGCCCATGTGCAGGCGGCCGAAGTAGGTCTCGGAGTAGATCGGCCGCGGTTCTGTCTGCCGGCGCAGCGCGAGCAGCGGCGTGCCGTGCGCCGCCTTGGGGACCGGCGCCCCCACCATGCTGAGCACCGTCGGCAGCACGTCGATGAGCTGCGCCGGGGTCGCGACCGTCTCGCCGGCGAGCCGCGCGCCGGGCAGCTTGATCAGCAGCGGCACCTGCAGCGTCTCGCGGTAGAGGAAGATGCCGTGCTCGTCCTCGCCGTGCTCGCCGAGCGCCTCGCCGTGGTCGGAGAGCAGGACGATCAGGGCGTCGTCGTAGACCTCCAGCTCCTCGAGCTGCGCCACCAGGCGGCCGACCAGGGCATCGGCGGCGGCGATCTCGCCGTCGTACGGGCTCGCGTAGCGCGCGGCGAAGGGCTCGGGCGGCGTGTAGGGCGTGTGCGGCTCGTAGGCGTGGAAGAAGAGGAAGAACTTGCCGCCCGCGACCCGGCGCAGCCAGTCGCTCGCCTGCCGCAGCGTCTCGCCGCCGGCACGCTGCTGGCCGCCGAGCGGCGCCCCCTTCTTGGTCTCGATGCTGTCCTCGTAGAAGTCGAATCCCGGGCCGATGCCGGTCTCGCCGCGCAGCACGAACGAGGAGACGGCGCCGCCGGTCGCGTAGCCGAGCTTCTTGAGCTCGCGCGGCAGGAACGGCACCTTGTCGAGGTCGAGCGAGTAGCCGCTGTTGTCGCGCACGCCGTGGTCCGGCGGCAAGAGACCGGTCAGGATCGAGACGTGCGACGGCAGGGTCAGCGGGTAGTTGCTGTAGGCGCGCTCGAAGAGCACGCCGTCGCGGCGCAGGGCGTCGATCGCGGGGGTCTCGACGCCGCGGTAGCCGTAGGCCGGCAGGTGGTCGGAGCGCAGGGTGTCGATCGAGATGAGCACCACCGGCGCGCCGCGGAAGACCTCGCCGCCGCCGCCGCCGCCGCAGCCGGCGGCCGCGAGCAGTGCCAGGACGAGCGGGAGGAGGCGGATGCGGCGCGTCATGAGTCGGGGGGAGGCGGTCGGCTCCGGCGGGACCAATAATGATACACCCAGCAGCCCAGGTGCGGGACCACGTCCCCCTCTCCCATGTGGGAGAGGGGCCAGGGGTGAGGGAGATCGGATCGATGCAGTAAAGGTGGAAACAGCTCCGGCGTTCGCTGACCCGGAACGGTCGCACCGAGGAAACGGTGCCCTCTTCAACCAGCAGCTCCAGCGTTCGCTGACCCGGAACGGGTCGCAGCGAGGAAACGGTGCCTTCTTCAACGGCTTCACCTGCTATCCTGCCGCGCCGATGTCGCGTCGTCGCCGGTGCCTCTGGATCGTTGGCGTCATCGCCATCGCCGCCATGGGGGCGCGCGCCCAGGAGGCGGCGGAGCCCCAGGTCGAGGCGCTGGTCGCGGCCGGCCGCACCGCCGAGGCCGTCGCGGCGCTGCGCGAGCTGGCCGAGCGGCGGATCGCCGCGCGCGACTACGCTGCCGCGGTCGTGGCGGCGGAGCGGGCGCTGACGCTTCAGCCCGGCGCCGCCGGGCACGCCCTCCTCGGCCGCGCCCTCGCCCTCGACCGCCGGTTCCAGCAGGGCGCCTCGCACCTCGCCCAGGCGCTCGCCCTGGGCGACCCCACGGTCGCCACCCGGCTCTACCTCGGCGCCGCGCTCTGGGAGGCCGGCGACGTGGCCGCGGCGGAGAAGGCCTTCCGCGAGGCGGTCGCGACGACCGGCGGCGCCGTGCAACCGCTGCAGCAGCTCGGGCGGCTGCTGCTCTGGCAGGGGCGGCACGCCGAAGCGCTGCCGCTGCTCGAGAGCGCGGCGGCGCTCGCGCCCGACGCCCAGGAGCTGCAGCTCGAGCTGGCGCGCGCCTATCAGGAGGCGGGGCGCGCTGCCGAGGCGATCGCCGTCTACCGCCGCCTGGTGACGCGCGACCCGGAGCTGACGCAGGCGCGCTACGCGCTGGCGCTACTGCTCCAGCGCGCGGGCGACGCCGAGGGGGCGCGGCGCGAGCTTGCCGAGTACGCCCGCCTGCTGGCGGCCGAGAAGGAGCGCGCCTCCCGCGAGGAGCGCGAGCGGGCGCGGCGCGACGAGGGGCGGCCGGTGGTGGAGGTCGAACGGCTGCACGAAGCCGCGCCCGCCGCTGCGGCGGCCGCCGAGGTGCGCCTCGCCTGCCGGCGCGTCGCTTTGAGCGAGGTCGCGGCGGCGGCCGGCGTCGCGTTCCGCCACCGCTCCGGCGCCTCCGCCGCCAAGCACCTCCCCGAGACCATGGGCTCCGGGCTCGCCTGGCTGGACTACGACGGCGATGGCTGGTGGGACCTCTACCTGGTGCAGTCGGGGAGCTTCCCGCCGGCGGGCGGGCCAGAGGCGGGAAATCGCCTGTTCCGCAACCGCGGGCCCGACGCCGCGGGGCGGGTCGTCTTCACGCCGGTGGCGGGCGACGCCGGGGCCGGCGATCGGGGCTACGGCCAGGGCGCGGTGGCCGCCGACGCCGACGGCGACGGCGACCCCGACCTCTTGGTCACCAACTTCGGCCGCGACGTCCTGCTCCTCAACCGCGGCGACGGCAGCTTCGCCGACGGGACGGCGGGCGCCGGCCTGGCGAGCGCGCCCGCCGGCTGGAGCTCCTCGGCGGCCTTCGCCGACGCCGACGGCGACGGCGACCTCGACCTCTACGTCGCGCGCTACGTCGACTTCGACCCCGACGAGGCGCTCTTCTGCGGCGACGTCGCGAGCGGCCGCCGCGAGTACTGCGACCCGTCGCTCTTCCGCGGCGCGCCCGACCTCTTCTTCGTCAATCGCGGCCTGCGCTTCGCCGAGGCGTCGCGGGCCGCGGGGCTGGTCGACCCGCTCGGCAAGGGGCTGGGCGTCGTCTTCACCGACCTCGACGGCGACCGCCGCCCCGAGGTCTACGTCGCCAACGACCAGACGATCAACCTGCTGTTCCACAACCGCGGCGGCGGCGCCTTCGCGGACGTCTCGCTCGTCTCCGGCACGGCCGTCAACCGCGACGGTATGGCGGAGGCGGGCATGGGCCTCGCGGTCGCCGACCCCGACGGCGACGGCGATCCCGACCTGGCGGTAACCAACTTCGACTTCGAGACCAACACCCTCTACCGCAACCTGGGCGGCCTCCAGTTCGAGGACGACTCGGCGGAGACCGGTTTCGGGCCGCCGTCGTTCAACCTGCTGGGGTTCGGCATCGTCGGCGCCGACCTGGACCTCGACGGGCGCAGCGACTACTACGTCGCCAACGGGCACGTCTTCGAGCGCCCGCCGCGCGAGGGGGTGAGCTACGAGCAGCCCAATCTGATCCTGATCGGCGGCGCGGGCGGCCGCTTCGCCGCCGAGGTCTGCGCGGTCTACGGCGAGCGCCCGGGGCTCGGGCGGGGGGCCGCGGCGGCGGACTACGACAACGACGGCGACCCGGACGTGGCGGTGCAGAACAACGACCGGCCGCTCGCCCTGCTGCGCAACGAGGCGCGCGGCGCGGGCTGGGTCGGGGTGGTGTTGCGGGGGCGGGGAGCGAACAGCGAGGGGGTGGGAGCGGTGGTGCGGCTCGCGACCTCGGCCGGCACGCAGAGCCGCTGGCTGCTGGCCGGCGAGAGCTACCTCTCCTCGGGCGACAAGCGCGCCCTCTTCGCCCTGCCGGCGGGAGCGAACGCCGCAGCGCTCGAGGTGACCTGGCCCTCCGGCGCCCGCCAGCGCGTGCTGGAGCCGCCGCTCGGGCGCTACCTGGTGCTTGGCGAGCCGACGCCCGGGGTGCCGGGCGAGGGCGCCGGCCGCTAGGAGCCGCCGGGGCTCGCCGGCTCGGTCAGCTCGAGCGTCGCGTTCGGCTTCACCCGATCGCCCGGCACCGTCTGCGCGCGGCCGGAAGGCCAGAGGACCTCCACCTTCTCGACCTTGCGGGCGTCGCCGAGCCCGACGTAGAGCGGCATGGCGCTCTGCGCGAGGTACCCCGACTTGCCATCGTGCGTCCGCTGGTAGGTCCTGCCGCCCGCGGTCACCTTGACCACCGTCCCCAGGCCGTCCCGGTTCGACGTCGTGCCGCGGAGCTTGACCTGCAGCCAGTGGAGGTCTTTCTGCCGCTGCGCGAGATCGCTCACCAGCACCTGCGGGGCGGAGTTGAGCTCGCTGGTCACGATGTCGAGGTCGCCGTCGCGGTCGAGGTCGAAGAGCGCCGAGGAGCGGCTGCCGAGGGTCGCGAGGACGGTCAGGGTGCCGGTGCGGTCGGCGCACGGCGGCAGCGCGCGGTCGGCGCCCGAGCAGTCGAACTGCATCCACGGCGTGTGGGTGCGGCCGTCGCGCCGCGGCTCGACGCCGAGGACGAACTCGGCGTCGAGGAACCGCTCGCCGCGGTCGTTCAGCAGCAGCGAGTTGATGCCGTAGCGGAAGGGGTAGTTCATGCTGGCGGTGATGAAGACGTCGTCCCACCCGTCGGCGTTCAGGTCGGCGGCCGAGACGCCCCACGGCCAGTAGTTCTCGAGCCCCATCGCCTCCGCCATCTCGACGAAGCGCCCGTCGCCCTGGCTCCTGAAGAAGGCGTTGCCCCAGACGTGCTTGTCGGCGTCGGCCACGTCGCCCGGCGGGAACTTCCGCTTCTCCTCGTCGGGGGCGAAGGAGCGGAGCATGTCCGAGTGCATGTCGGTGATCAGCAAGTCGAAGAGGCCGTCGTTGTCGGCGTCGAAGGAGGCGATTCCCATCGCCCCCCACGGGTTCTTCGGGAAGTGCTGGGCGGTCTTGTCGGCGAAGCGCTTGCCGCCCTGGTTCTCCCAGTAGTGGTTGTGCCCTTGCATGTTGAGCACGTAGAGATCGGGCCAGAGGTCGCGGTTGACGTCGACCGCCAGGGCGTCGCCGCTCCAGCCGCCGTCCTCGAGGCCGGTCTCCGCGGTGACGTCCTGGAAGCGCAGGCCACCCAGGTTGCGATAGAGGCGCGACAGCTCGGTCCGTTCCGGGTGGGTGTGCCCGGCGAAGGCGTCGGCGCGCGCGACGTAGGCGCCGCCCCGGCCCACCTCGTCGGTGGTGTAGACGCCGACGTTGGCGAGGAAGAGGTCGAGGAGGCCGTCGCGGTCGTAATCGAAGAAGACCGCCCCCGAGGAGTGGCCGACGTAGCCGAGCCCCGACTGCGCGGTGACGTCCTTGAAGCGGCCCTTGCCGTCGTTGGCGAAGAGGACGTTGCCCTTGCGCACGGTGGTGACGTAGAGGTCGGGGTCGCCGTCGTTGTCGGCGTCGGCGAACGAGGCGGTGACGCTGATCCGGTCCGCCATGCCGACGCCGGCCTCGCCGGTGACGTTGCGGAAGGTGCCGTCGCCCAGGTTCCGCCAGAGCTGGTTCTCGCCGAGCTGGGTGGTGAAGTAGACGTCGAGCAGGCCGTCGCCGTCGACGTCGGCCACCGCCAGCCCGTTGCCGTGGTCGTAGTGGGCCGCCTTGTAGGTCTTCCCGGCGTCGTCGACGATGCCGTGCTTGAAGGTGATGCCACTCTCCGGCTGCCGGTCGGCGAAGCGGAAGTCGTGCTCGACCCGCCAGCCACTGGCGGCCGCGAGCTGCGCCTGCCGGCGCGCCGCCAGGGTGGCGACGCCGACGTCGTTCGCCGGGTGCACCAGCTCGTTCGCGGTGGCGGTCGGCGGGGCGGGCGCATCGTGGGCGGTGGCGTGGTCGTCGAGGACGGCGGCCGCCCCGGCGGTGGCGGTCAGCGCGGCCGCGAGGCCGAGCAGTGCGAATCGATGCAGCATGGCGGGCGTCTCCTGCAGTCTGTGAGCGCAGCGGAGCCTAGCACCCGGGAAGGCGCGTCGTTCAGAGCCCGCGGAGCAGCCGCCGAGGTATTTAGAGCCCGCGCAGCAGCCGCTGCGGTATTTAGAGCCCGCGCAGCAGCCGCTGCGCTTCGGCGATGTCCTTCCCGAACCGCGCCGCCGGCGCCGTGGCCACGAAGCGCTCGAGCGCGGCGCGGGCCTTGCCCGGCTGGCCGGTCTCCGCCGCGACGACGCCCAGGTTGTAGAGCGCGTCGAACTGCCGCGGGTCGAGGGCGACCGAGCGCTCCCAGGCGGCGACGGCGCCGCGGGGATCGCCCAGGCGGTAGCGCGCGACGCCGAGCGTGTTCCAGGCGATGGGCAGCGCGGGGTTGGCGGCGAGAGCGCGGTCGAGGTGCTGCGCCGCCTGGCGCGCGCGGCCGGCCGCCAGCGCCACCGCGCCCAGGGTCTCGAGCGCCTTGACGTTGCCGGGGTCGCGCGCCAGGACCCGCCCGAGCTCCGCCTCGGCCGCGGGCAGGCGGCCGGCGGTGAAGTAGGCGGCGGCGAGGGCGTTCATCGCCTCGAGGTCCTCGCCGCCGGCGGCGACCGGCTCGAGCACCCGGATCGCGTCGCCGCCGCGCCCGACCTCGGCGAGCGCGAGCCCGAGCTCGCGCACCAGCGCCGCGCTCGCCGCGCCGCGCCGGAGCGCCGTCTCGAGGACCGCGATCGCCTCGGGGAGCTTCTCCTGCTGCCGCAGGATGAGCGCCAGGTGCTCGTAGCCGGCGCTCATGGCGGGCCGCTCGGCCACCGCCTCGCGCGCCAGCGCCGCGGCCGCCGGCAGCTCGCCGCGCGAGTAGTGATCGACGACCTGGTGGAGCTTGCGGTCGAGGGCGACGAGCCGCTTGGGGTCGTCGGCGGCGGTGAAGCGGGTCTTGCCGCCGCTCGAGCCGCCGAGGTAGCCGAGGCTCCGCAGGCGCGCCGCCTCCTCGCCGGACACCGCGCTCTGCCGCGGCGGCCAGACCGCCTCGCGCGGCAGCGCCGCGCGCAGGGCGGCCGCCGGCCGCCGGTCGCGGGCGAAGACGTTCGTGCGCTCCGCCGGGTCGCGCGCCAGGTCGTAGAGCTCGGGGAGCGGCAGCTCGATCAGCTTGCGGCCGCCGCCCAGCATGCCGCGCAGCGGCGCCCAGCCGCGGTTGAGATAGGGCGAGAGGGCCTCGAAGTAGAGCTGCCGGCCGCCGTCGTCGCCGCTCGCGGTCGCGAGGAGCGAGCGGCCGGGAAGACCGGCCGGCGGCTCGACGCCGACGGCCGCGAGCAGCGTCGGCAGCAGGTCGACGTGCCCGGCCCGCCGCGGGTCCACGCCGCGCGGCGCCCCCGCGCCCCAGAGCACCAGCGGCACCTTGAGCGTCGCCTCGTAGGCGAAGAGGCCGTGCGTCAGCTCGCCGTGGTCCCCCAGCGCCTCGCCGTGGTCGGCGGTCACCGCGACGACGGCCGGCGGCTCGCGGCCGTCGAGGAACGGCGCGAGGAGGGGGGCGAGGAAGGCGTCGGTCGCCGCCACCTCGCCGAGGTAGCGATCGGCGGGATAGCGGGAGGCCCAGGGCTCCGGCGGCGCGTAGGGGGCGTGCGGGTCGTAGAGGTGCACCCAGAGGAAGCGCTTCCCGCCGGCGTGCGAGCGCCACCAGGCGAGCGCGGGGGCGACGACCCGGTCGCCCCGCCGCTCGGCGATGACGAACGCGGTGGGCGAGGAGCCCTCGGGATAGCGGTCGTCGTAGACGTCGAAGCCGCGGCCGAGGCCGAAGCGGGCGTCGAGCGGGAAGGCGCCGACGAAGGCGGCGGTCGAGTAGCCCGCGTCGTGGAGCAGCGTGGCGAGGGTCGGGAAGCGGGCGTCGAGGGTGAAGCCGCCGTTGTCGCGCACCCCGTGCTGGTGCGGATAGAGGCCGGTCAAGATGTTGACGTGGGACGGCAGGGTCACCACGTTGTGGGCGTGGGTGTCGGGAAAGACGCGGCCGGCGGCCGCCAGCCGGTCGAGGGTGGGCGTCGCCGCCCGGCGGTTGCCGGCAAAGCCCGGCGCGTCGTGGCGCAGGGTGTCGATCGTGACCAGCAGGACGTCGGCGCCGCGCGCCGCCGATGCCCCCGGCCGGTGGGCCCAGAGCCACCAGCCGGCGGCGGCGAGGAGCGCCAGGGCGAGCGCCGCGGCGGCGGCGCGCCGGCCGGCGGCCGGGCGGCCGTCCGGGAAGCGCCCGCCGGCGGCCGGGCGCCAGGTCGGGCTCGCCGGCGGCGCGCTGCGCTCCGCCGGCGGCAACCGCGCGTCGCGCCGCCCGTCTGCCGCCCCGCGCCCGCCGCGCCGCCGCTTACCCAAGGTGCGAGAAAGACCCTACAGCTCGGCGATGAACCCCTTCACCTCCGCCGCCTTCTCGTGGTTCGGCGCGAGCTCCAGGAGCTTCTGGAAGTCGGCCTTGGCCTCGGCGGTCTTGCTCTGCTGGAGGTAGACCAGGCCGCGGTAGTAGTAGGCGTCCGGGAGGTTGGGGTTCTCCCGCACCACGCGGTCGAAGTACTCGAGGGCGCCCTTGAGGTCCTGGGCGTTGAACTTCTCGATCCCCATGTTGAGCAGCGTGTCGGGATCGACGGTCGCGCCCTGCGGGAGCTGGGCGAGGTACTTCTGGGCGTCCTGCTCGCGCCCCTCGGCCACCAGGATGCTGACCAGCAGCCGCAGCGTCTTCTCGTCGCCGGGCTTGTAGGTCAGCGACTCCTCGAGGGTCTTGATGGCGTCGGCCTTCTTGCCCTCGGCGGCGTAGGTCTGGGCGACGCCGAAGAGCACGGGCGCCTTCTTCTCGACCTCCTGGATCTCGGCCAGCGCCTTTTGGTACTCGGCGCGGGCCTCGGCGTACTTGCCCTGCTTCAAGAACTCGTTGCCCTGCGCGATCGCCGCCGCGCTCGCCGAGACCTGGGCCGCCTGCTGCGGCTCGTTGGTCTGCGGCCGGAGTGAGATGCGGAGCGTCTCGCCGACGCTGAACTCGATCACCTTGGTCGCGCCGCCGGCCGAGACGTACCCGGGGGCCTCGACGACCACCTCCCAGTTGCCGGTGGCCAGGCCGCCGACGGACCAGTGCCCCTTCTTGTCGGTGGTGACGGGCGCGGGACCTTCCTGCGTGCCTTCCTTCCGGACCGTGACCTTGGCGCCCTCGACGGGCTGATTGTCGCCGGTGGTGACGATGCCCTGCAGGCGGCCGCGGCCCTTCCAGTCCTGCGCCGAGAGGGGGAGGGCGACAGCCGTGAGAACGGCGATGAGCGCGATGACAGTGCGAATGCTGCGAACCATGGGGAGACCCTCCTGTGGTGGCTTTGCCGCCCCGCTGCGCGGGGGCTGACGGGAGTCTATAACCGGGCTCCGCAACAAAAAAAAACCGCCGGGGTATTCCCCCGGCGGCCGAGGG
>JBIOUG010000088.1:0-3090 GCA_044866775.1 Thermoanaerobaculia bacterium
ACTCAGGCCGAGGCGCGGATGGCTGTCTTCGACTTCCTCGAGGGCTGGTACAACCCCCATCGCCGGCACTCGTCGCTGGGCTATCTCAGCCCGGCCGAGTTCGAACGACGCAGGCAAGCGGCATGACGTGCGAGGATCCAATTCGGCCCTTGGCGACACGTCACCGAGAGTCTGAAGGGCTGTGCGGCACTTCTCCTGCGGGGGAAGCCGCCCAAACGTTAACTGTCCACCGAACCGGGGCAGGTCCACGGCGGCTTTGGCTCAAGGTACGTTTAGAGGACGGGCTTCCCATCTTAGGTCCGACTTAATCCCCGGCAGGCTTCGAAGCCTGCCGTTCCCCGGCGCGGCACCGGTAGACCTCAGCATCCGGCCGCCCGGCGCGGCGTAGCAGCTCGGCGGCAACCCGCTGGTCCTCCGCGCGGTAGGGGAAGGCCTCGGCCAGGAGCACGGCGACCTTGGCGGCCGCGGCGTCGTCGCCGGTAGAGCGATAGTGGGCGAGCAGGCTGCGCATGGCCTCGGGCCACGCGATCCACCCCCGGTAGTAGCTCTGAGCGATCTTCTCGACGGCGTCGGCCGCCGGCGCGATGCGGAACCGGGTCTTGCGGTTCGAGAACGGCCAGTCGGAGGTGAGGCCGCGAATGCGGTGCTCGCCGTACAGGCGGTCCACCTCGGTGGCGGGGATCTCCTCGCGGGCCACCGCGCGCGGGATCGGCGCGACCCACGGGCCGATGATCCCGTTCGCGCGCAGGGCGTCGTAGAAGGCGTCGGCCATCACGAAGTAACCGTCCAGGTTGGGGTGCAGGTGCTCGAGCATGAGGTCGTGGCCGACGATGCCGTCGCGGGCCGCGCGGACGAACGCCTGCTGCACCTCGACGACGTGGGCGCCGTGCTCGGCGGCCACCTCGCGGAGGATGGCGTTGATCGCTTCCGGCGCGCGGAAGCGCAGCTCGTCGCGGTCCTTGGCGGCGAGATACGCCTGGCGTGCCTCGCGGTAGCGCCCCAACCTCTCGAGCGCCCGGCCGCGCTTGAAGTGGCCCTCGGCGTGGGCGTCGTCGACGGCCAGGGCGGCGTCGAAGGCGGCGAGGGCCGCTGCCGGGTCGCCGGCGGCGAGGGCCTTGCGGCCGGCGTCGACATGCCGGCGCCAGGCTGCGACGTCCACGCCCGGCCCGTGGCCGCTGATGAACGGCGGCTGATCCCGTTCGTTCGCGACCACCGTCCCGATGAAGACCGGGACACCCGCCTTGCGATAGCGGCGCAGGAGGGCGCGCAGGTTGCCGCGATACTGCTCGAGGCCGCGCCGGTAGAGGGGAGAGCCGTAGGGGATCTGCTTCTCGGCCACGATGGTGGCCATGAGGTTGCGTCGCCGCTCCCGCGGGGGCCGCTGCGGTCCGAGGCCCGCGAGGGCGCGTTGCCCGAGCTGGAAGAGCCTCAGGTCCTTGAGCCGGAGGAACGCGAGGACGATCGGGCGGCGGCGCCCGACCGAGAAGCCCGAGCCCACGCCCAGGATGCCCACGTACTCGTTGTGCCCGGCGTAGATGACGACGGCGTCCGGGCGCTGCTCCAGGATCTCGCCGCTGAAGTCGAGGAGCGTGTAGCTGGTGACCGCGGACATGGCCGTCGTGACGACCTCGATCCGGCGCGCGGGAAAGGTGCGTTGCAGGCGCTGCTGCAGCATGCCCGCCGGCGAGGCGCCGTAGCCGTAGGGGTAGCCTTCGGCGGTCGAGCCCCCCTGGACGACGATGCGGACGGTCGCGGGTCCCTTGGCGCGCTCGAACGGCACCGGACGGATCCAGAGCTTCGGCGTGTCCTCCTCGTTGACCATGAACCGGCGCACCACGTCACGATTGGCGCGCAGGAAGCCCGGGGCGCCGGGGACCGGCTCGAAGAGCGGGTAGGACTGCCCGAAGCCCGCAAGGCGCAGCCCCGCCTCGAGCAGCAGAAGGAAGCAGAACGGGAGCAGAGAGGTGAGGACGGCGAACGCCCGCCTCCGCCCTCGGGACAGGGCGGGGCGGGCGGCCGCCGGTGCGGCCAAGGGGTCGTCGGCCGTCATTCCCGGCCGTCCTCAGGCTAGGGCGTCCCCGAGTCCTGCGCGTGCTCTCCGTGCGCGGCGGGCTCGGCGGGGTCCGCGGGCGCACCGTGGTGGCCGTGGTGCTCGTGAGCACCAGGACCGGCGGGTGCCTCCTTGGCGGCCCGCAGCTCGGCGACGCGGCGGCTCTCCTGCTCCATGTAGCCGAGGAGCTGCGCGACGTCCGCCGGGCCGAGCTTCAGGTTGGGCATCGGGATGTTCTTGTAGCGCGCCAGCAGTGACATCGCCAGCGGGTCCTTCTCCGCCAGCATCTTGTCGGGCTCGGCCAGCCAGCGCACCAGCCACGCGCGCTCCCGCTGCCGCGTCACGTCGTAGAGGTCCGGCCCGATGCGCCGCTCGGCCAGCTCGACGACGTCGCCCTTGCCGATCGTGTGGCAGGCGGAGCAGCGGGTGCGGAAGAGGTCCTCGCCGTTGCTGATCTGCCGCAGCTCCGGCGCCTCGGCGTAGTCCCGCTCGACGGTGCTCGCCGTCCTCCAGTCGTGGAGCCAGCTCCCGAGCTGGTTCGCGAGCACGTAGGAGTTCTCGAAGGGCGACCGCTTCATCCAGCGGCCGGTCGCCTGGTTGCCCATCACCAGGTTGAGGTCGTGGTTCTTGAGCTTCGCGGTCCGCACGTCCTCGATCGACACGCCGAGCTTCCGGCGCAGCAGGACGAGGTCGTCGTAATCGCCGGTCAGGAACTTCCAGCCTTCGGGGATGCCCCACGTCTCGGCGAACGCCTTGAGCACCGGCTGCGTGTCGTGCTCGGGGTCGATGGTGATCGAGTAGAAGAAGACGTCCTTGCCCACGCGGTCGCCCAAGATCCGCTGCACCTCGAGGAGGCGCGCGGTTTCGACCGGGCAGGTGTCAGGGCAGCTCGTGTAGATGAAGTTGATGAGGACGACCTTGCCCTTGATCAGGTCGTCGAAGAAGCGCACCCGCTGCCCGTCGTGGGTGGTCAGGACGACGTTGGGGAAGTGGCGCGCGCCCCAGACGTCCCCGCCCCTGCCGCTGTGGGCGGCAGGGAC
>JBIOUG010000089.1:0-45827 GCA_044866775.1 Thermoanaerobaculia bacterium
TCGCAAAATATCAGGTAGGAACGGGCGACTCTTCCTACCGACGTCGCCGGCACCGTTTCGAGTCAACCGGCCGCGTGGGGTGCCGGTCCGGAGGGAGCGGAACCGGCGCGCGTCCCCTCGCCTGGCAACACCGTTGTGATGCACGCGCGCAGCGCGTGCGAACCGCAGTCCACCACCCCCTGCTATCAGCACCGCGAAGCGGCGCGCCTGTGGAGCTCCCTCCGGGCCGGCACCCCACACGGCGACTATCCGCCCCGCGCGGGGAGGGGGGCGCGCCCCTACCCGTCGTCGTCACGCTGCGCCACAACCTCGATCTCCTGCCGCAGCTTGACGATGCTCCCCTCCGGGTAGATCCCGGGCCGGAGCTGGACGCCGGGATAGATCTGCGTGCCGCGCCCGACGACGACCCCCGGGTGCAGCACGCAGTTGCAGCCGGTCAGAACCCCGTCGCCGAGCACCGCCCCCAGCTTGCGCCGGCCGGTCGCGAGCGGCCCGCCGTGGGTGGGGATGCGGATGGCGCCACCGTCGTGGCGGAAGTTCGAGAGGATGGTGCCGGCCCCCAGGTTCACGCCCGCCCCGAGCACCGAGTCGCCGACGTAGTTGAGGTGCGGCGCCTTCGCGTGCGGCAGCAGGATGGCATGCTTGATCTCGGTGTTCGCCCCCACCACGCAGCCGTCGCCGATCCAGGCGCCGCCGCGGATGTAGGCGCCGGGGCGGACCTCGACGTCGCGGCCGAGGAAGACCGGCCCTTCGATCGTCGCGCCGGGGTGGAGGCGCACGCCGCGGCAGATCACGATGCCGTTGCCGGCGAGGTGCACGCCGGGCCCGATGCCGCTCTGGATGTCGTCGTCGGGCAGCGCGGCGAGCAGCTTGGCCAGTGCGTCGCCGAGCAGCTCCCACGGCGCGGCCGGGTCGTAGCAGGCGGCGAGCGGCGGGGGGAGAGCGGCGAACAGCGGCGGCAGTGAGGGAGCAGTCGGCGGTTCCGCATCACGCTCGGCGGCCATGCCGCCATCTTAGCTCCCGCCGAATCTACTTGGCCGCCGGCGTCGCCGGCTTCTGCACGTCGACGAAGAAGACGCCGTCGTAGACCCGCGTCCAGGTGGAGCGCACCGGCTGGTGGAAGTAGAAGCTCGCGGTCCAGGGCGTGCGCAGCCAGTGGTCGGCGGGCAAGCGCGAGACATCGAGGAACAGCCAGGGCCGACCGACCGAGTGGAGCAGCGCCTCGAGCTCGCCGGGCACCACCGGCTGCCCCTTCTCCGCGTCCATGTCCAGGAACTCGCCGCTGTGCGAGGCGAAGCCGATGGTGTAGAGATCGGACCCCAGCTCCGCCTTGAGGAACCTCCCCATGGGGCCGAACGTCGGTTTCTCCTCCGCCGGCGCGGCGGCGCGGGTCTCCTGGCCGAGGTAGAGGTCGTTCATCACGTGGTAGTTGTGGGCCCAGACGACGACCTTGCGGTCCGCGAGCGGGCCGGCGAGCCACCAGAGGAGGTTCTCGGCCATCGCCCGGTCCCGGCTGTAGCCGCTGGCGCCGGGCTCGGCGTCGCCCGGGCCGAGCACGCGGTCGATGGCCAGCAGGCTCACCAGGCTCTGGCGGAGGTAGTCGATCTCGCGCGGCGGGAAATGGACCAGCAGCTCGGCGCGGCGGCGGTCGATCGTCTCGACGAGGCGCTTCGGCAGCTCGCGGTTGTAATGGCGGAGGCCCGGCTTGTAATAGTACTCGGCCGGCACCAAGCCGACCGACATCGTGGTCAGCTCCTCGCGCTCCGGCTTCGAGATCAGCGCCGGGTCCAGCCGATCGAAGAAGGCGAAGACCATCTGCGGGAAGACCTCGGCGCGGACCTGCGGCAGCGAGACGCGGCAGTCGAAGCCGACGGTGGCGATGGGACGCTCCGTCCCCTGCGTCGCCCGCACGTAGTCGAGGGTCGCCAGCGCCTCGGGCGCCCGCCAGCCGAGATAGAGCCCGCGGCTCGCCGCCTCGGCCGCCGGCAGCCCGGCGCGCAGCGCCGCGTCCACCCGCCGCACGTCCACGAGCCCCGCCTCCCAGGCCAGGACGTCGAAGCCCATGACCTGGTGCAGGAACCGGATCAGCCGCCCCTTGGCGAGGAAGGTCGCCCCGTCGCCGTGCGTCGCCTCCCCGAGCTGCACCACCCGCGCCTTGCCGATCACCCCCACCAGCGGCATCAGGTCGGCGAAGTCCTCGTCCGCCGGATCGATCGAGCGCACCGCGACCGCGTGCTCGGCCACCCACCGGGCGCGCTCGGGATCGACCTGCGGCGCCGGGTCCGCGGCGCGCGCCGGGATGGCGAGCGACAGGAGCAGGGGGAGCAAAGCGTGCGGTTTCGGGATCATGGCGAGAGATCGTACTCGGCGGAAGGCGCGCGTCGCGCTCCCCACCTTGGATATACTTACGCTCTAGTTGCGGGTCAAGATACGCTGACGGTTGGACCACAGTGCTTCTCTACCTCGATCTGAACTGCTTCAACCGCCCCTTTGAGGTATACCCAGAAGTTGTGGATCGGGGGGCGGGTGAGAAGGGCGGCGTATCCTTCCGCGTGAGGTAAACGCGACCCCGGCGGGGGCCGGGAGGAAGGAGACGCCACCGATGCTCAGAGTAGTCGAGAAGCGGGTCGTAGAGGAAGAGGCGGCCGCGCAGCGGCCGACGTTGGATGAGCTGGCACGGGAGGGGGCGCGGCGGATGCTGATGGCGGCGCTGGAGGTGGAAGTGGCGCAGTACCTCGAGGAGCACCGAGGCGAGCGCGCCGAGAAGGGCCATGCGTTGGTGGTCCGCAACGGCCACGCGCAGCCAAGGAAGGTCACGCTGGGCGCGGGGACGGTCGAGGTGCAGGCCCCGCGGGTCAACGACCAGCGGGTGGTCGAGGATAAGCGGCAGAAGTTCACGAGCGCGATCCTGCCGCCCTACATGCGGCGCTCTCCGAAGGTGGCCGAGGTGCTACCGGTGCTGTACCTGCGAGGCCTGTCGACAGGGGACTTCCGCCCGGCCCTGGAGTCACTGCTGGGCGAGGACGCCGCGGGGCTGTCGCCGACCACGATCACGCGGCTGACGGCGGAGTGGGAGGGCGAGTACCGGGCGTTCGGTCAGCAGCGGTTCGACGAGAAGGACTAGGTCTACATCTGGGTCGACGGCGTGCACTTCACCATCCGGCTGGAAGAGGATCGGCTCTGCACGCTGGTGATGATCGGCGTGAGGCCCGACGGGACGAAGGAGCTGATCGCGGTGGAGGACGGATACCGCGAGTCCACCGAGAGCTGGGCGACGCTGCTGCGTGGTCTCAAGCGCCGGGGGATGCGGGCGCCGGCCGTCGCCGTGGGCGACGGAGCGCTCGGCTTCTGGGCGGCGGTGCGTGACGTCTGGCCCGAGACGCGGGAGCAGCGCTGCTGGTTCCACCGCCTCGGCAACGTGCTCGACAAGCTGCCACGGCGCCTGCAGGGCCAGGCCAAGCGGGCGCTGCACGAGGTGATGTATGCCGCCACCCGTGAGCAGGCCGACGAGGCAATCGACCGCTTCGCGGCCGACTACGGAGCGCGCTACCCCAAGGCCGTCGAGACGCTGAGCGGCGAGCGCGAGCAGCTGCTGACATTCTTCGACTTCCCGGCCGAGCACTGGAGGCACCTGCGCACGACCAACGTCATCGAGTCGCCCTTCTCCACCGTGCGCCTTCGGCAACGCGTCACCAAGGGTGCCGGCTCGCGGACCAAGGGACTGCTCATGGCCTACAAGCTCCTCGATATGGCCCAGCTCCGGTGGCGCAAGCTCAACGGTGCAGAGCTCCTCCCCCTCGTGCGCGCCGGTGTCAGATTCGTCGATGGGACCCAACAAGAACGGGAGATCACCAAGGCCGAGTCGCGGAAGAAGGCCGCCTGATCATGCGCGCCCGATCCACAACTCTTGACAATACCTCCGCCCCTTTGATGATCAGGGCCAGCAGCGGATCGCCACGGAGGCAGCGGCCGTCTTGACGATCCTCCAGCGGATCGTCGACGGCGTGGACCAGCTCGCCTGGTCGGAAGTCCTCGACTTCGAGAACGGCCAACACCCGCTGTCGGACCGCCGCGCCGAGATCGGGAGCTGGAGCCAGCGTGCCCGTGTCAGAATCAGGGTGGACGCACAGGTGGAGGTACGGGCGGCCGAGCTGCACGCTGTGGGCCTCGGCGCTCTCGACGCTGCCCACCTCGCGTGTGCCGAGGTGGGCGGTTGCGGCTGCCTGGTCACCTGTGATGACCGCTTCATCTGGCGAGCTCGCCGCACGGACAAGCGAATCATGGTAAAGAACCCGATCGAGTGCCTGGAGAGTCTCGAACATGGCTGAACCACTAGCAGACGACGCCCTTCGCGCCCAAGGCGTGGCGGTCCTCGAGGAGCATCTCGGGCCTGTCCAGGCGTTGCGGTTCCTCGCTCTGGTGAGCCGCGAGCCTTTCGACTATCAGAGTTGGCGCGACCAGCACTTCCGGGGAATGAGCTTGGGAGAAATCCTCAGTCGCGCGCGGGTGAGTTCTCCGTAAGGGGCACGACAACTCGACAGGCACGAGCACTGCAGAACGAGGTCAGCTGCCCGTGAAGCAACCGAAGAAGCCCAAGCAGCTACGTTCATTCTGTGACCTCGCTGAAGACGCGTATCAGGTACTGCTTGCGGCCGAGGCGCACTGGCAGGGGTGGTGGTTCTACATGGGGGATAGGACTCGTCAGCAGTTCGTCCCAGCGTTCAGACGAGCCAATCTCTACGTACAGCTCGTGACGAACGCCCACTTCACGGCGACCGTGATCGCGCTCGGGAAGTTGCACGACGACGACCCGGATGCGATCGGTTTCGCTACGCTGGCCAGAGCAGCTCGAGCTGCGAATGTCCAGGTCGACACGAAGGCGGTGCGCCAGGAACGGAGAGAAGCCGCCCGGCTCTGGACGAAGCTCCGTCCGATCCGGAACAAGGTGGTCGCCCACCTGAGTGCCGTCAGTGAGTTCGATGATGTATTCGCGGAGGCAAACATCACGTACAACCAGGTCGGTCGTCTGGTGGAGCTCACGGGCACGCTTCTCAACAGCTATCTCGATGCTGCTGGCTTAGGTAGGTGGTCCCCCGATAACAGCATCACCGGCCGGCTCCGCGCATTCTGGAAGAAACTCTTGCCGGCTAATCGCCCGGTGAACCCTTCGCCGTAACGCCCACGAGCTCGGCGAAGCTGCGATAGACGGGGTACGGTCCGGGAGCGGCCGGCGGGTTGCCGGGGCGGACGAGGAGTCCCGTGCGCATGCCGGCCGCGGCGGCGGCGGCGAGTTCGTCCAGCTTGTCGCTCAGGAAGAGAATCACCTCGGGAGGCAGGCGGTAGGCGGCGGCGATGGCGGTGTAGGAGGCCGGCTCGGTCTTCTCGCCGGTGGTGGTGTCGTGGAAGCCCTCGAAGTAGCCGGTCAGGTCGCCGTGGTCGGTCTGCGCGAAGAGGAGGCGCTGCGCCTGCACGCTCCCGGAGGAGAAGACGCGCAGCCGCACGCCCGCGGCCGACCAGGCGGCGAGCGCCGGCGGGACGTCGGGGAAGACGTGGCTGCGGAGCGCGCCGTCACGGTAGCCCTCCTCCCAGATCAGCCCCTGGAGCTGCTTCAAGCCCGTCGACTTGCTGTCCTTCGCCATCAGGTAACGGGCATAGGCGGCGCCGTTGCCGAAGGACGGCAGGTCGGCCGGCGGCGGGCGCCGGCGCGCCTCCTTGCGGTACTCCTCGGCCAGGAGCCCGAGCGCCTCGGCCACGTCGCGCCTGCGGTGCGCCTGTCCGCAGAGATCCTCGAGCCGGGCCGCGGCGTAGGGGAAGAGGGTCTCGTAGACGAAGGGGATCGAGGTCGTCGTCCCCTCGATGTCGGTGAGCACGGCGCGCACCCCGGCGGGGAGCGGGGACGCCGTCCTGGTGGTCACCCGCCCTACAGCCCCTGGTGGAAGGGGATGTAGCTCGGCCCGAAGCAGAGCGGCTGGAACTGCGCCTCGGCGCCCGACTCGGTGTAGTGCGGCGTCCAGCCGGAGGGGTCCTGGAAGAGGCGGATCGCTCGGATCGTGCGGTCCGAGCAGAGGTCGAACCAGTGGCGCGTGCCGCGCGGCACCCGGATCATGTCCCCTTTCTCGACCTCGATCGAGAACACCGGCCCCTCGGGACGATGGATGTGGAACAGGCCGCGGCCGTGGACGATGAAGCGCACCTCGTCCTCGTCGTGCCAGTGCTCCTTGTTGAACTTGGCGAGCATCGCCTCGATGCCGGGGGTTTCCGGGTTGACGTTGATGACGTCGGCGGTGACGTAGCCGCCTTCGGCCATCAGCGCGCGGATGGGCTCCTCGTAGGCGGCGAGGATCTCCTCGTTGCCGGCGTCCTCCGGGAGCCGATCGGATCCCTCGAAGCGGCGGAACCAGATGCCGGCGCTCGCCAGCAGCGCGTCCCGCTCCTCGCCCTCGATCACGCGGTTGTCGTCACGCAGCGTCACGGTGGCCATGGTGCGGCACCTCCACACAACAAATGTAGCAGAGGTGTCCGCCGCGGGGACTCCCCGCCGGGCCGGTCCGTTCTGCTAACGTGCGCGCCCCATGAGCCCCGTGGAAGGCGATCCGCGCCGGGGCCTGGCGGCGGTGGCGCGGCGCCTCTACCGTCGCGGCTGGATGGCCGGCACCGCCGGCAACCTCTCGGCGCGCCTCGACGACGGCGCGCTCTGGATCAGCGCCAGCGGCAAGGACAAGGGCCGCCTCGCGGCGCGCGACTTCCTGCGCGTCGGCGCCGGCGGCGAAGTGCTCGAGCGCGGCGCCCCCGGCGACCGCCCGTCGGCCGAGACCGCGATCCACGAAGCCGTCTACCGCCTCTTCCCCGCGGCGCGGGCCTGCCTGCACGTCCACTCGATCCCGTCCAACCTGGCCGCCCGCATGACGGAAGGCGACGAGCTGCCGCTGCCGCCGCTCGAGATGCTCAAAGGGCTCGGCGTCTGGGAGGAGGAGCCGCGCGTCGCCGTGGCCGTCTTTCGCAACCACGTGCAGGTGGCGGCGATCGCCGCCGAGGTCGAGGCCCGCTTCGCCGCCGCCCCGCCCCGCCTGCCCGGCCTCCTGGTGCGCGACCACGGCCTCACGGTCTGGGCCGCCGATCTCGCTTCCGGCGTCCACTACCTCGAGCTCTTCGACTACCTCTTCGCCTACCTGGCCGCGGCGCGCGCCAGCGGTATCGGCTGGTAGCGCCGTTGGGTTGACCGTGCGCCGGTAAGACGCTATCTTACATGCATGGTGACGACGGTATCGACCAAGGGGCAGATCGTCATTCCCGCCGAGCTCCGGCGTCAGGATCGAATCGAGGCCGGGGAGGAGTTCGAGATCGAGCGGATCGACCGCGGGGAGTACCGGCTGCTGCGCCGGGCGCCGCCGCCGAACGCTGGTCTCGTGGACTGGCTGCTGGCCTGCCCCGAAAAGGGCTTCTTCGAGCCCATCGAGTCAGAGTCGACTGACGAGCTGTGAGGTACCTCGTCGACGCCAACGTCCTCAGCGAGCCGACCCGGCCGACCTCTTCGCCGTTGGTCGTCGAGTGGCTGCGGCGCAACGAGAGCGAGATCGCCGTCGACCCGATCATTCTGGGAGAGATCAGGTTCGGCATTTACCTGCTGCCGGCGGGCAAGCGCCGCCGGCGCCTCGAGCGCTGGTTTGCAGCCGGCGTCGGCAACATCCTGTGCCTCCCCTGGGAAGCCGCGAGTGGACTCCGGTGGGCGAAGCTCCTGGCCGATCTTCGCGCCGCCGGAAGAGCCATGCCCATCAAGGACAGCATGATCGCCACGACCGCGTTGGTCCACGGCCTGACGATGGTGACCCGCAACGGCCGGGACTTCGCGCCCGCGGGCGTGAGGATCCTCGATCCGTTCGCCTGACGACGCCCCGCGTCTCAGACGCATCGCACGAGGCCGGTGATAGCTTGCCGCTCCCGTGTCTCCTCGTCCGCTGACTCCACTCGCCGTCGACTTCTACCGCCGCCCGGCCGCCGAGGTGGCGCGGGACCTTCTCGGGTGCCTGCTGGTGCGCGAAGTGGACGGCGAGCGGCTGGTGCTGCGGCTGGTCGAGACCGAGGCCTACCTGGGCGCGCCCGATCGCGCGAGCCACGCCTGGGCGGGGCGGCGGACGGCGCGCAACGAGAGCCTCTATCTGCCGGGCGGTCACGCCTACGTCTATTTCATCTATGGCATGCACTTCTGCCTCAACGCGGTGACCGGCGATTCCGGCATCGGCAGCGCCGTGCTCATCCGCGCCGGCGAGCCGGTGGCGGGGGAGGAGCGGATGCGGGCGCTGCGCGGCCTCGCGCGGCCGCCGCGCGGCGGCGAGGTCGCCGGCGGCCCGGGGCGGCTCTGCCTGGCGCTGGCGATCGACCGCGCCCTCGACGGCGCGCCGCTCGACCGGGCGCCGCTCTGGATCGCGCGGGGCGCCGCCGTCGCCGACGCCGAGGTGGCCGCCGGGCCGCGCGTCGGCGTCGACTACGCGGGCGAGGCCGCCGGCTGGCCGCTCCGTTTCGCGGTGCGCGGCAACCCGCACGTCTCGCGACCGCTGCCGTGGGGGGGGCGGTGAGCGAGGTCCTCGCCGCACCGCCGCGGCGCAACCCGTTCCGCACCGTCGCCGCCACCTACCGCGCCGCCTTCGCCGGCCTGCCGCGCCCTGTCTGGCTGCTCTGCGCGGTGACGCTGGTCAACCGCAGCGGCACGATGGTGATCCCGTTCCTCGCCCTCTACTTGACCGAGCGGCGCGGCTTCACGGCGCAGGGCGCGGGGGCGCTGCTCGGGCTCTACGGCGTCGGGGCGATCGCCGGCGCCTACCTCGGCGGCTGGCTCTCCGACCGGATCGACGTACGGCACGTCATGGGCGGGAGCCTCGTCCTCGGCGGGCTCGGCTTTTTCGTTCTCGGGATCCTCCGCGGGCGTCTGGCAATCGCCGCTGCGCTCCTCTTCCTGAGCATCGTGGGGGAGGCCTTCCGTCCCGCCGTCAGCGCCGCCATGGTGCGCGCCGCGCCGCCGGCGGTGCGCACCCGCGCCTACGCGCTGCTGCGCCTGGCCGTCAACCTCGGCATGATGATCGGCCCGGTGGTCGCGGGGTTCCTGGCGCAGGTCAGCTACTCCTGGCTCTTCCTCGGCGACGGCGGCACCTGCATCGCCGCCGCGGCGCTGCTGTGGGCGAGGTTCGGCGCGGCGGGCGCGCCGCCGGCCGCGGCGGCGGAACGGCAGCACGCCGACGGCGGCTCGCCCTGGCGGGACCGGCCGTTTCTCGCCAGCGTGCTGCTGTCGACGCTGCTCTCGATCGTCTTCTTCCAGATCCTCTCGACTTACCCCCTGACGCTGCGCACGCTCTACAACTTCTCGGAGGCATTGGTCGGCGTCACCTTCGGCGTCAACACGGCGATCATCGTCGCAGTCGAGATGGTCCTCGTGCACCTCCTCCGCGGGCTGCGGCCGCTGCGCGTCGTCGCGGTGGGCGCGGTCCTGATCGGCGCCGGCTTCGGCCTCCTGCCGGTGGGCGTCCGCGGAGGCTTCGCCTTCGTGCTCTTCACCGTCGTTCTCTGGACGGCGGGGGAGATGTTCGCCTTCCCGTTCATCCAGGGTTTCGCCGGCGACCGTGCGCACGGCCGCGCCGAGGGCCGCTATATGGGGCTCTCCAGCCTCGCCTTCGCGATCGCCTTCGCCGTCGCTCCCGTCCTCGGCACCTGGATCTACCAGCATCACGGCGTCGACGCCGTCTGGCGAGCCTGCGGCGTCGCCGGCGTGGCGCTCTGGGGCGCGTTCGAGCTGCTCGACCGCCGGCTGCGGCGGGCGGTGCGACCGGCCGCCGGTTAGCTCCCGCGGGCGAGCCGTCGCGACTCGCGGATCATGAGGAACGACGGGATGAGGACCAGCCAGAACCCGCCCTTCGGCAGCAGCGCCGCGGCGATCAGGTTGATGACGACGAGCTCCCAGCCGAGGTAGGCCGGCGGCCGCTGGCCCCGCCGCTCCATCGACGACAGGAGCTGGCCGAGGACGAAGGTGTAGACCCCCCAGAGCACGAACCAGAAGACCATCTCCTTCTCCGCCGCCCCGGGCACGTTGCCGAGGCCCGAGTCGGCCGCGCCGAAGAATCCCTCCCGCACGATGCGCAGCAGCGGCTCGCGCCCGACCCAGGCGCCGCCGAGGATGTGGAGGACGCCGACGACCATGAGCAGGCGCGCCGCCTTGCGCACGCGCAGCAGGACGACGACCACCAGGCAGATGAGGAACAACGGCCCGAGGGCCAGGCGGACGAGGTCGGCTTCGAGCACGGCGAGCGGAGGGCCGCGAGGGCGGCCGCTCCGGCATTCTGCCATTCCAGGCGGACCGAGCGGCCTGCTACGATCCGAGCCCCATGGGACGGATCTTCGAGACCCGCAAGCACACGATGTTCGCCCGCTGGGACCGGATGGCGAAGCAGTTCGCGCGCATCGGCAAGGAGATCGTCATCGCCGTGCGCGCCGGCGGTCCGGACCCGGCGGCCAACCCGCTGCTCCGGCGCGTCATGCAGAACGCGCGCGCGGTCAACATGCCGAAGGACAAGGTCGAGTCGGCGATCCGCCGCGCCTCGGGCAAGGACGCGACGAGCTACGACGAGATCCTCTACGAGGGCTACGCGCCGCACGGCGTGGCGGTCCTGGTCGAGACCGCGACCGACAACCCGACGCGCACCGTCTCGAACCTGCGCACCCATTTCAACCGCGGCGGCGGCAACCTGGCTTCGAGCGGCGCCGTCGCCTTCGCCTTCAAGCGCATGGGCGTCTTCCGCCTCGACCCCGACGGCATCGACCGCGAGACGCTCGAGCTCGAGCTCATCGACCACGGCCTCGAGGAGATGGGCGACAGCGCCGGCGAGAAGGGCGAGCCCCAGATCGTCATCCGCTGCGCCTTCGCCGACTTCGGCCAACTCCAGCGGGCGCTCGAGGAGCGCGGGATCACCCCCCTCTCGGCCGAGTCGGAGTACATCCCCCTGACGCCGGTCGAGCTCCCCGAGGATCAGGCGGCCGAAGTGCTGAAGCTGCTCGACAACATCGAGCAGGACGAGGACGTGCAGAAGGTGTTTCACAACCTGAGCTGACCGGGACGTCCGGATGGTGATCCGGAGCGTCCGGGAAGCCGTCCGGAGCTTCCGGTTCGTCTTCCGAAGCGTTCGGCAAGCTAGCCGGAGCCTCCGGATCGTGATCCGAACGTTTTCGGCAAGCTAGCCGGAGCCTCCGGATCGCGATCCGAACGTTCCGGCAAGCTGACCGGAGCCTCCGGATCGCGATCCGAACTCTTCGGCAAGCTAACCGGAGCTCCCGGTTCGTCTTCCAAACGGTTCGGTAAGCCGTCCCGGCCAGCCGGTTCGCCATCCGAGCGCCGCCAGCCCGCCCAGGTGGCCACTTTTGTGCTACGATGTAGCCACTACGGAGGGGCGATGACCCAGGTCGGTGTGAAGGTCTTGAAGGACGCCTTGAGCGAGTACCTCCGCCGCGTCGGCGCAGGGGAGCAGATCGTCATCACCGATCGCGGGCGTCCGATCGCGCTGCTCGCGCCCATCGAGCAAGGCGCGGCGGCGCGCGGCGCCTGGGCGCTCGTCGCGGCGGGCCGGGCAAGCTGGAACGGGGGCAAGCCGCGCGGGGCGGAGCACCCGCCGCGCCTCGCTGGAAACCGCGCGGCGGCGATCGTGCTGGAAGACCGCGGGTGATCCTCTACCTGGATACCAGCAGCCTCATCAAGCTCTACGTCGCGGAAGAGGGGTCCGATGGAATCCGGCGACTCGTTGCAGGAGCCTCGATCGTCGCCACGTCCGTCGTGGCGTACCCGGAGGCGCGCAGCGCCTTCGCGCGCCTACGGCGTGAGCAGGCGGTGACCGACCGCGAAACCGAGCTCCTGAAGACGGATCTCGACCAGGACTGGCCGCGCTATCTCGCTCTCGAGGTGAGCGAGCGGATCTGGCGGCATGCCGGCGACCTCGCCGAGCGCCACGCGCTACGCGGCTTCGACAGCCTCCATCTCGCCTCGTTCCTGTCTCTCTTCTCTGCCGACCTCGCCGAGCCCGTCCAGTTCTCCGCCTTCGACGAGCGCCTGACCGCGGCGGCGCGTGCCGAAGCCGGCGGATGAGCCCCCTCCGCCAATTCGTCGCTCATTTGCCGGGCCTCGTCCAGGATCGGCTTCCCCGCTTGACGCCCGCCGTTGATGCGCATAACCTATGCGCATACCGCCGGAGAATCGCCCGGAGAATCGTGATGCTACCGATCTACGACGCGAGCGCCGCGAAGAAGCCCACGAACCTCAGCCTGAACAGCGACCTCCTACGGCAGGCCCGCGAGCTGGACATCAACCTGTCGTCGGTCCTGGAAGAGGCGCTGGAAACGGTGGTCAAGCGCCGGCTCGGCGAACGATGGCTGGCCGAGAACCGGCGGGCCATCGCCGCCTACAACGAGCACGTCGAGGCCCACGGCGTCTTCAGTGACGGCTCGCGGTCGTTCTGATGTCGCAGTTCACGGTCTACCGCAACAAGAGCTCGAGGTCCAAGGGGCGGATTCCCTTCCTGCTCGACGTCCAGAGTGACCTCTTGAGCGAGCTCCACACCCGAGTAGTGATTCCGCTCTACTCGAAGACGGCGTCCGGCGGCAAGCCGATGACGAGGCTGGCACCCGAGCTCGAGGTCGAGGGCAGGAAGCTCGTGCTGATCACCCCGCAGCTCGCCGGCGTCTCGGTCAAGGATCTCGGAGAGCCCGTCGCGAGCTTGGCGCCTCACCGGGCGGAGATCATCGCGGCTCTCGACCTCTTGTTCACGGGGTTCTAGCTTCGGGAAGCTGTCCGAGGCTTCCGGTTCGTCTTCCAAACGGTTCGGCAAGCCGGCTACGGCCGCCAAGGCGAGGAGGGCCGCGTTGCAAGCCCGGGTCGTCCAGCGCAGCCCGGGAGCCGTTCGGCCATAGCTCCGATTCAGGAAGTTGAGCGCGGCGACCTGGGCCATGGCGATGCCGGTCCCGAAGAACCAGAGGCGCGTCAACGCCGTGGCGCTGTGCAGCCGCCACGTCGTCGCCATGTGAAGGACGGCCAGCGCCGCGAGGAGCCACGCGCCGACGGCATGGGCGGTGGAGGCGAGGCGCGAAGACATCTGCCTATGCCGTGGCCCGTTCACGCCGCACGGGCTGCATCATCTGGAATGCCGTGTAGAGCGAGACCAGGAGCAACCCGGGCGCCGTGACGACGCCCGGAAAGTATCCGCCGCGCGCCAGCGCCATCGCCGGGTGGCCGATGCCATTGGCGAGCTCGACGGCGATCCACGGCCATGCCCAGACGCGCGCCGACGGATGCTGCGGTCGGACCCGCATCGCGTAGCACCAGAGCCCGAAGAGGACGAGCGCGCTGTTGGCGATGGCGAAGCCCGTCGCCAGGTCGTCGCTCACCAGACTACTGATGAAGCGTGCCGGAGCGAAGACGTCGTAGAGCCGGAAGGCGTACTCCTCGATCGAGTGCGCCGCCTGCACCAGGATGAGCGCCAGGAAGGCGAACCGGCTGCGAGCATTCATGGGGATCAGGACCCCGGCATCGGTCTCCCCGTTGCGTAGCCGAACCCAGGCTCGCGGTCAGCCGCCGCGCTTTCTCGCCTCGTCCAGGATCGGCTGCAGCAGGCTCGCCGCCTCGGCCGGGTCCTCGAACGCCAGGCCCAGGCTCAGCACGCTCAGCACGATCCGTCCCTGCCGCACCACGAAGATGTTGCCGATCTTGGCGCCGTCCTGGGTGATCGCCGCCGCGTAGCGGCTGTCGGCGGCGGGCAGGAGGTCGGGCCGCGGCTCGAGCCGCCGCCCCTCGACCAGCAGGATGCCGGCCTTGTACGCCGCGATCTGGAGGCCGTAGGACTCGATGGCGTCGCGGACCGTGCGGTTGATCTCGGCGTCCGCGGCTCCTACCGCCGCGCCTTCGTCGTCCCCTTCTGCCCCTGGTAGTGGCTGCGCGAGCCGGGCTCGCCGTAGGCGATCTCGGGCTCGGACTCCATCGCGATGAAGATGAGCTGGGCGATGCGGCGGCCGGCCTCGAGGACGAAGGGCTCGGGGCCGAGGTTCTGGAGCTCGAGGGTGATGTTGCCTTCGAAGCCCGGGTCGCACCAGCCGGCGAGGGAGTGGTTGATCCACACCCGGCCCAGCGTCGACTTGAGCTTGAGGTCGCAGGCGACGTCGCGCGGGATGCGCACGTGCTCGATGGTCGAGGCGAGGACCACCTCGCCGGGGAAGAGCTTGATGTGCGGCGCCAGGGATTCCTCGGGCTCGCGCGTCGGGCAGATCCAGTGGTCGGAGACGCGGACGTCGTAGCTTGCCGCGTTGACCTGGTCCTCCTGGAACGGCTCGACGCCGCCGGCCCGGCCCCAGGCGCGGATCCACGTGTCCGGCTTGATCACGCCGCGCTAGACAAACCGCACCGGGATGTTGAGCTGGTCGCGGTGGATCGTGTCGACGAAGCGGATGAGGCGGCGCGAGAGCGACATGAAGAGCGTCGAGGTGCGCGAGCCGCCGCCGAAGAAGCGCACGCCGCGGAGGAGCTCGCCGTCGGTCACCCCGGTCGAGGCGAAGAGGATCTGCTCGCCGGGAGCGAGCTCCTCGGTGCGGTAGATCTTGGTCAGGTCGTCGTAGCCCATCTCCTTCGCCCGCGCCTCCTGCTTCGACCCGATCGGCTTCAGGCGCGCCTGGATCTCGCCGCCCAGGCAGCGCATGGCGGCGGCGGTGATCACGCCCTCGGGCGCGCCGCCGATCCCCATCACCGCGTGCACGCCGGTGCCGCGCACCGCCGCGGCGATGCCGGCCGAGAGGTCGCCGTCGGCGATCAGGCGGATGCGCGCGCCGGCGTTCCGGATGTCGGCGATCAACTGCTGGTGGCGCTCGCGGTCGAGCACCACGACGGTCAGGTCGCTGACTTTGCGGCCGAAGGCGGTGGCTAGGTTGCGCAGGTTCTCGGCCACCGGCGCGTCGATGTGGATCGAGCCGCGGGCGGTCGGGCCGACGACGATCTTCTCCATGTAGATGTCGGGCGCGTAGAGCAGGCCGCCGCGCTCGGCGGCGGCCAAGACGGCGATGGCGTCGGGCGCGCCGAGGGCGCAGAGGTTGGTGCCTTCG
Organism: Thermoanaerobaculia bacterium; assembly: GCA_044866775.1. Lineage (GTDB taxonomy): Bacteria > Acidobacteriota > Thermoanaerobaculia > Multivoradales > UBA5704 > DASUNQ01. The sequence continues at coordinate 15,115 of JBIOUG010000089.1, forward strand.
AGGGGATCGACGGCGATGTCGACCCCGAGCGCCCCATCCTTGCCGCGCGCCGCCCCGAGCTGCTCGCCGACGAAGAGCATCGGCGCCTCGTCGCGCTCGCCCTCGCCGATCACCACCCGGCCGTCCATCTCAAGGCTGTCCATCTCGCGCCGCATCGCCTCGACGGCCACCTGGTCGGACTGCCGGCGGTCGCCGTAGCCCATCGTCCTGGCGGCGGCGATCGCCGCCTGCTCGGTGACGCGGATGAAGTCGTGCTCGAGGAAGTGGTCGAGGATCATCGCCGCACGGGCTCCGCCGCCGGCGCCGGGGCCGGCTGCCGCCGCTCCGCGTGCGGCGTGCGCTCCGGCGGGTTGTAGGCGGGGATGCCGGTGATCGCCTCGCCGATCACCAGGCCGTGGATGTCGTGCGTCCCCTCGTAGGTGTAGACCGACTCGATGTTGAGCATGTGGCGGATGACCGGGTAGTCGTCGACGATGTCGTTGGCGCCCAGGATCTCGCGCGCCAGCTTCGCGCACTCGCGCGCCACCCAGACGTTGTTGCGCTTGCCGAGCGACACCTGGTGGGGCTTCAGGCGCCCGCGGTCCTTGAGCCGCCCGAGCTGGAGCGCGAGGAGCTGCCCTTTGCTGATCTCGGAGACCATCCAGACGAGCTTGTCCTGCACGAGCTGGTGGCAGGCGATCGGCTGGCCGCCGAACTGCACGCGCTGCTTGGCGTACTCGAGGGCGGTCCAGTAGGTCTCCATCGCCGAGCCGATGCCGCCCCAGGCGATGCCGTAGCGCGCCTGGTTCAAGCACATCAGGGCGCTCTTCAGGCCGGTGGTGCCGGGGAGGAGGTTCGCGGCCGGGATGCGGCAGTCGTGGAGGCCGAGCTCGGAGGTGGTCGAGGCGCGGAGCGAGAACTTGCCGTGCTGGTCGGAGGAGGTGAAGCCCGGCGTGCCCTTCTCGACCAGGAAGCCGCGCACGCCCTCCGGGGTCTTGGCCCAGACGACGGCGACGTCGGCCAGGGTGCCGTTGGTGATCCACTGCTTCGAGCCGTTGAGCACCCAGCCGTCGCCGTCGCGGCGGGCGGTGGTGCGCATGCCGCCGGGGTTCGAGCCGAAGTCGGGCTCGGTCAGGCCGAAGCAGCCGATCGCCTCGCCGCTGCCGAGAGCCGGGATCCAGCGCTCCTTCTGCTCCGGGGAGCCGAAGGTGTAGATGGGGTACATGACGAGCGAGCTCTGCACGGAGACGAAGCTCCGCAGGCCCGAGTCGCCGCGCTCGAGCTCCTGCATGATGAGGCCGTAGGCGACGTTGTTGAGGCCGGGCAGGCCGTGCTCGGCGATGGTGGCGCCGAAGAGGTTCAGGCGGCCCATCTCGGGCACCAGCTCGAGCGGCGTGCGCGACTCGCGGTGGCACTCCTCGATGATGGGCTTGACGCGGTCGTCCACGAACTCGCGGACGGTATCGCGGACCAGCCGCTCCTCTTCCGAGAGAAGGGCGTCCAGCTCGAGGAAATCGACTCCGGGGAAGCGGCTCACGAGGGTCCTCCTTAAGGCGCGAAGGCTTTCGCGCGGGGCTCCAACCAATCCGAGGAGTGCCGTCCGTTGCGCGCCCAGCGCGACGGGCTCCTCGCGCGGCTCCGGCGCTGCCGGCGGCTCGCGGTGGTGTGGTGTGGACGGCGCGGCGGAGCGCGCGGCCGCGCAAGGATAGCACGCGGGTTTGAAACTCCCGCGGCCGGGCCGCCGGATCCCTCTTGACGACAGATGTAGTCACCGGCTATCATAGCGACAGGTGTCGTCATGGAGGGCCGTGGATGAAGGCGCGATCGATCGGCGACCAGGAGCTGGCGCTGCTGCGCTACGTCGCGGAGAACGGGCCGTTGACCGTCGGCCAGGTGGCGGAGGGGTACGGCGAGGCGCGCGGGCTGGCGCGCTCGACGGTGCTGACGATGATGGAGCGGCTGCGGCGCAAGGGGCACCTCCAGCGGCGGCAGGTGGGCGGGCTCTACCGCTACGCCTCGCCGGTGCCGGAGGGCGAGCTGCTGCGCGGCGCCGTGCGGTCGTTCGTCGAGCGGACGCTCGCCGGCTCGGTGTCGCCCTTTGTCGCCTACCTGGCCGAGGCGGACGAGGTCTCCGCGGACGAGCTGGCGGAGCTCGAGGAGCTGGTCGAGCGGCTCAAGGCGAGGAAGCAGGAGGAGGACTGAGATGGGCCTCGAAGCGCTCGCCGAGCCGCTCCTCCGCGCCTCGCTCCAGGGGGCGCTCGCGGTGGCGCTGGTCTGGGCGGTCTGCCGGCTCGTGCCGCGTCTCCCCGCCGCGCTCCGCTGCGCGCTCTGGTGGCTGGCCTGCCTGAGGCTGCTGGTGGCGCTCGCCGGGACCGCGCCGGTGCCGGTGCCGGGGCTGCCGGCGGGCGGACTGGCTCGCGTCATCACTGCGTCGGTGCCGCTGCCGGACGGACTGATTCAGGTAATGGAGAAGCCGAGAGCGCCTCTCGCGGCGGCGCAAGCCCCTGCCGCACCTGGTGCCGCCTCGGTCCCGCCGCCTGTGATGCCGGCGAACGGGCTGACTCGCTTAAGGGAGCAGGCGGGTGCCTCTCTCGAGGCTTCCTCTCTACCTGCCGTCTTTCCCGTGCATGGTCTCGAAGCCGAAGCGCGAGCGGGCGCCAAAGACAGGTCGCTCCGCAGCGTCCTCGCCGCCACGACCTGGATCGGTCTTCTGATGGCGTTGTGGGCCGCCGGAGTCTTGGTACAGCTCGCGCTCGCCGCGGTCCATCTGCATGAGATTCGCGCCGTTGTGCGGCGTGCGGTGCGGATGCAGCGGCCGGCTGTGGAGGAGCTCATCGGGGACCTCCGTGCACGGCTCGGCGTGCGCGGCGAGGTGGAGGTGCTCACCTCGCCGGAGATCGCGACGCCGCAGGTGCTGGGCGTCCTGCGACCGCGCATCCTGCTGCCGGCGGCTGCGCTGCCGCGGCTGTCGCGCGAGGAGCTGGCGATGACGCTCTGCCACGAGCTGGTCCACGTCCGCCGCGGCGACCTCTGGCTGGGCTGGGTGCCGGCCGTCGCGCAGCGGCTCTTCTTCTTCCACCCGCTCGCCCGCCTCGCGGCGCGCGAGTACGCACTGGCCCGCGAGGCCGCCTGCGACGCCGCCGTGCTCCGCCTGATGGACCCAGCGCCCGACGCCTACGGGCGCCTGCTCCTGCGTCTCGGCGTCGCGCCGCGGCTGCCGCGCTGGGCCGCCGCCGGCGCCGCCCCGACCTTCCGCACCCTCAAGAGGAGACTCGAGATGCTGCAGCAATCGACCGGCCGTACCCACGTGCGCCGCGCCTGGTGGCTCGCCGTCGCGCCATTGGCGCTGGTGGTTCTCGTTCCCTTCAGTATGCAGGCCGAGCAGGAGGAACCCGCGACGGCGGCGGCACCGGCGGAGGCCGTCGCCGAGGCGACGCCGGCGACTGTCGCCGAAGCGCCGGCCGTCGCCACCGTTGCGCCGGTGCTCGCCGTCACGGCGCCCGCGCTCGCCTCGGCGGTGTCCGCCGTCGCCTCGGCCGAGAGCCCGGCGCCGGTTCCGGCCGCGGCCGCGGTCGCTGCCGTTGCGGCGGTCAAGGCCGAGCCCAAGAGCGGCTTCGCCTACGCCTTCGGCGGCGAGGACGACGACGCCTTCGTCCTCCTCTACGGCGAAGGCATCACGACGACGATCGGCTCGACCTCCGACATGCGCCGCGCCCGCGAGGTCCTCGGCCAGCGCGGCCCCGGCATCTGGTTCGAGCGCGGCGGCAAGGAGTACGTCATCCGCGACGCGGCCACCCTGCGCGCGGCGGAGGACCTCTTCGCGCCGCAGGCCGAGCTCGGGCAGCGGCAGGGGGAGCTCGGCAGAGAGCAGGGCGAGCTGGGACAGAAGCAGGGCGAGCTCGGCAGGCGGCAGGGCGAGCTCGGCCGCAAGCAAGGCGAGCTGGCGGCGCGGCAGGGCCAGCTCGCCGCCGAGCAGGCCGAGCTCACCGCGCGGCTGATGCGCGCCGACGGCGACGAGCGCGAGCAGCTCGAGAAGGACGTCGAGCGCCTGCGGGACGACATGGCGGAGCTCGGCCGCACGATGCGCGAGGGCCAAGCGCAGGCCGAGCTGGGACGGCGGCAGGCGGAGCTGGGCCGCAAGCAGGCGGAGCTGGGCCGCAAGCAGGCCGAGCTCGGACGGCAGCAGGCGGCGCTCGCCGCCAAGGCGCAGAGCGAGCTGCGGAAGCTGCTCGATCGGGCGATCGCGAGCGGGCTGGCGCAGGAGGTCGAGTAGCGGCGCGGGGGGCGGCCGGCGATCTGCTAGCCTTGCCGGCCCCATGACCCCACTCGACCTGCTGCGCTTCGCCGGGCCGGTGTTCCTGGGCCTGGCGGCGGCGGTGGCGGTCGACACGCTGTGCGCCCGGCGCGGCCTCCTGCCGCCGGGCTTCGCCGTCCCCTGGCGGCGCGCCGTCGCCAACGCTCTCCTCGCCGGCGTCCTCTGGCTCGGCGTCTTCGCGCCGCTCGGCATGCTCGGCCTCGAGATCGAGCAGGATCTCTCGGGACTCACGGTGCCGCGCCTCTTCCTGCTCCACGGGCTGCTGCTGGGGACGCTGGTCGCCTGGTTCCTCCTCGGGTATGCAGGAATCGGCGCGCCGGCCGGCGGGCCTGGGGTGGGACTCGGCGCGCCGACCGACTCGGTAGAGGCCGCCGCCGTTACCGTGCCGCGGCCGTCGGGCCTGCTGCGCCAGTTCGCGGCGCAGTTCGGGTTCCGCGTCCCGCGGCCGGTGCGCGAGGTTGCCCTGGGCCTGCTGCTCGGGATCGCCGCCTGGGCGGCGGTGCTCGGGGCGCTGCTCGTCGTCGGCGTGCTGGTCTACGTCCTCGGCGGTGAGGACGCCCTGCCCAAGGCGCCGCCGGCCCTCATCCCGTGGGTCGCCGCGCTGCCGGTCGGCGTGCGGGTCCTCATCAGCCTCTCGGCCGGCGTCGTCGAGGAGGCCTTCTTCCGCGGCTTCCTGCAGCCGCGCGCCGGGATGTTCCTGTCGACGGCCTTCTTCGCCCTCGCCCACGCCTCCTATGGGCAGCCGCTGATGCTGATCGGCGTCACCCTGCTGTCGCTCGTCTACGCCTTCCTCGTGCGCTGGCGGCAGAACGTCGTCGTGGCGGCGACCGCCCACGCCTTCTTCGACGGCATCCAGCTCCTGATCATCATCCCGGCCGCCCTGGAGCTGCTGGGCCGGCAGGCGGCCGCGGCGCCGGTGGCGGCCCTGCCGTAGCGGCCGGGCGGCGGCAACTCTCGATGCTAGACTCCCAGACAGGTTCGCCCATGTCCGACGAGCCCCACGCACACCTGGCGATCCACAGCCGGTTCGAGAACATCGAGCTGGTGCAGGTGGTGCTCGACGACGCGCTCGAAGGCATGGGGATCGACTCCGAGACGCGGCACTGGGTGGAGCTGGCGGTGCGCGAGGCGGTGGCTAACGCGATCAAGCACGGCAATCGCCAGGACCCGCACAAGCAGGTGGAGGTGGACTGGGGAGTGGAGGCGGGAGAGTTGCAGGTGCGGGTGCGCGATCACGGCGAGGGGTTCGACCCCGGGCACCTCGACAGCCCGCTGGCGCCGGAGAACCTGCTCAAGCCGAGCGGCCGCGGCATCTTCTACATGCGCAGCTTCATGGATGGCATCGACTATCACTCCGCGGCGGACGGCGGTACCGAGGTCGTGCTGCGCAAGCGGCTGCCCGGCCGCCCGGCGGAGAACGGAGATATCCCTCAGGAGGGGCAATGAAGATCACACAGCGCAACCGCGGCGACGTCACGATCCTCGACATCCAGGGCAAGATCACCATCGGCGCGGGGGACCTCGCCTTGCGCCAGGCGGTGCAGAACGCCCTCGGCAGCGGCGCGACGAAGATCGTCCTCAACCTGCGCGAGGTCACCACGATCGACTCCTCGGGGGTCGGCGAGCTGGTGAGCTCCTACACCACGGCCACCAACCGGGGCACCACGCTGAAGCTGGCGCACCTGCCGGAGAAGGTCAACGACGTCCTGACCATCACCCAGCTCATCACCGTCTTCGACGTCTACGAGAGCGAGGACGAGGCGGTCCGCTCCTTCGGAGCGTGAGCCGCCGGCGGCGGCGGGCCGGCTAGGCGCGAAGGCTTTCGCGCCGGGCTCCAGTCAATGGGCCGGCCGCCGCACCCACCATGGCGCGTGAGAGCCTGAGCCCCGCCGCCCCGCGCGCCCGCGGCCTCTCCGGCCGGCTCGCCGCGCTCGGGGCGCGCGTCGAGGCGCGCCTGCCGGCCCTCCTGCCCGCGGCCGAGGAGCGGCCGCAAGAAGTGCACCGGGCGATGGAGTACGCGCTGACCGGCAGGGGCAAGCGCGTGCGGCCGGTGCTCACCCTGGCGGTGGCGGAGATCTTCGGCAAGAGGTCGGCGGCCGTGCTCGACCTCGCCTGCGCCGTCGAGATGGTGCACGCCTGTTCGCTCGTCCTCGACGACCTGCCGGCGATGGACGACGCGGCGCTGCGCCGCGGCCGCCCGACGGTGCACCGCGTCTTCGGCGAGGCGGTGGCGCTGCTCGCCGCGCTCGCGTTGCTCAACCGCGCCTACGCCCTGGCCGCCGCGAGCGCCCAGCGCCTGGCGCTCGCGCGCTACACCAGCGAGGACATCCTCCACCACCTCGCGGCGGCGATCGGCAGCCACGGCCTGATCGGCGGCCAGGCGCTCGATCTGCTGTCGCGGCCGGACGAGCTCGACCTGGATCGCCTGGAGTACATCCACAGCCACAAGACCGGCGCGCTCTTCATGGCGGCCGCCGAGCTCGGGGCGATGGCTGCGGACGCGCGCCGGCGCGACCTCGAGGTCGTCTCGCGCTACGCCAAGAACCTCGGGCTCGCCTTCCAGATCTCGGACGACCTGCTGGACGTCCTCGCCACCCCGGAGGAGACCGGCAAGGACACCGGCCAGGACGCGGAGAAGGTGACCTTCGTCAAGCTCCTCGGCGTCGCAGGGGCGCAGACCCTGGCCGAGGAGCTTCTCGGCTTCGCCGTCGTCTCGCTCGAGCCGCTCGGAAGGAAGGCCGATGGGCTGAGAGAGCTGGCGGCGTTCGTGAGCCGGCGGGGGCATTAGGAGCCAGGGACTGTTCCCTTGCTGCCACCTTTACTGCGCTGACCCGATCTCCCTCACCCCTGGCTCCTCCGGTTTGAAGAGGGCACCGTTTTGTTCGCTGCGATCGTCGCGGTCAGGGAGAGTTCGAGCTGCTTCCAGCTTTACTGCGTTGATCCGATCTCCCTCACCCCTTGCCCCTCTCCCACATGGGAGAGGGGAACATAGCCCGCCCGAGACCCTGGCGACGGGCCGCGGTTACACTCAGCGGTCGTGTCCTCTCCCGACGACCTCGAGCGCGTAAGGTCGGAGCTCAAGCGGCTCGGCTATCTGTCGCACGGCTTCGAGCGGTTCCTGCTGCAGGACGCGCTGCGCCCAAGAGGTTTGGGCTGGGGTCTGGTGCGGCTGACCGCCAAGGTGGGGCTCCTCGCCGGCGTCGTGCTGGCGCCGGCGCTGGCGCTCGCCCTCGCCGCCGGCAACGGCGCCGCGGCGGCGGACCTGCTGCCGCTCTTCCTCCACTTGCTGCCGCCGATCACCGTCGCCGTCGCGGCGGCGTTCCTGACGCTCTGCGCGCTGCTGGTCGTTCTTCTCCGCCTCACCCACGTGCGGCGCATCGAGGCGCTGTCGCTGGCCGCGGCGGCCCTGGCCGGAGTGGCGGGGCTGGCGCTCGCGGTGCGCTGGGCGGAGGATTGGCTGGCGGGCGGCCCCGCCTGGCCGCTGGCGCTCTTCGCGCTCGGCGCGGCGGCGGCGCTCTACCTGCTGGTGCGGGTCGTCAACTACGGCCTGCTGACCCTCGCCATTCAGTTGACCGACGCGCCGCCGCGCGCCCGCCTGGTCTCCGGCCGCCGGCTCGCGCTCGCGGCGCTCGGCGCGGCGGCGCTCCTCATGCTGCCGGCGCTGCTCACCGCGGGCGGCCGGCCGGCGCGGTACCCGGGCTTCTTGCCGACGGCCACCGGCGAGCGCGTGCTGCTGCTCGGCGTGGACGGCGTGCTCGCGGAGGAGGTCGACTACCTCCTGGCGCGCGGCGACCTGCCGGCGCTCGGCCGGCTGGCCGCCGCCGGCGCCGTCCTCTCCTACGAGCGGCCGGACGAGGTCCCCGCCGCCTTCTGGACCTCGATCGCCACCGGCCTCGCGAGCCCCCGCCACGGCGTCTCCGCCGTCGACAGCTTCCAGCCGCTCGGCGTCGGCACCCCCCTCGCCCGCAACGGCCCGCTGCGCGCCTACTGGAGCCGCGTCGCGGTGCCGCTCGGGCTCGCCCGCCACCGCGCGGTCCTCGCCAACCGCCGCCGCGCCTTCACCGTCTGGGAGCTCGCCTCCCGCGGCGGCGCCCCGGTCGCGGCCGTCGACTGGTGGGGCACCTACCCCGCGGCGCCCCTTCCCGGAGTCGTCGTGGCCCACGGCGCCTATCACCTCCTCCGCCGCGGCGTCCCGGGCGCCGTCGCGCCGCCCGAGTCGGCCTCACGTCTCGAGCCCCTGTTGTCCACCGCCCCGCCGCCAGAGCTGCGATCGCTCCTAGGAGCATCGCTGCGCCCCACCGACGACCGCGCCGTCCTCGACCGCGCCCTCCTCCCCGATCTCTTCTACCGCCGCGCCTTCTCATCCCTCCTCGCCGCCAACCCCCGCGCCGCGGCCCTCTACCTCCCGGGCCTCGACATCGCCGCCGACGCCTGGCGCGGCGGCGACGTCGCCTTCGCCGACCTCGTCCGCCACGAGCTCATCGCCACCGACCGCCTGCTCGCGGCCTCGCTCGCCGGCATCGGCACAGTCGCGGTCGTCGTCGACCCCGGCCGCCGCCGCGCCGGCGGCGAAGGCCGTGTCCTCCTCTGGCGCCGCGCCGGCTGCCGTGCGGCCGGCAAGCCCGCGATCGCCCCGGAGGCGGTCGCCTCGGCCCTCCTCCGCGCCCTCGGCCTCCCCCAAAGCGAAGAGCTCCCGCCCCCACCACCGACCTGCCGCTGGCCGCCGCCGCCGGCCAAGGTCGCCACCTACGGCACCCCGATCGACCGCGCGGCCACCGCGCGGGAAGACAAGGAGTACCTGGAAGGGTTGCGTTCGCTCGGATATCTCTAACCGAACCTGGAGACCAAAAAAGATGCTGGGTAGGGAAGAAGGACAGCGATCAGGTCACCGAGCGTCGAAGGTTCTGGGCAGCAAGGAACGTCGCCCGACGTCGCCGGGACTACCAGGATCGTGCGGCCGCGTGGGGTGCCGGCCCGCAGGGCGCGGAACCGGCGCGCGCCCCCTCGCCTGGCAACACCGTAGTGATGCACTCCGCGTAGCGGAGTGCGAACCGCAGGCCCCCACCGCCACCTACCAGCACCGCGAAGCGGCGCGCCTGTGGAGCGCCGTGCGGGCCGGCACCCCACGCGGCCACTTTCGACGCCGCGCGGCGCTCTTTGTCTTCGGCCTTCTCCTCCCAGCCTCCTTCGCCGCCGCCGCCGCCGCCGCCGCCGCCGCCGAGCTGCAGCAGAGCGCGTCGCCATATCCGCCGGCCCGCCGCGCCGACCAGGTCGACGTCTTCCACGGCGTCACCGTCGCCGACCCCTACCGCTGGCTCGAGGACAGCGACAGCCCCGAGACCCGGGCCTGGATCGACGCCCAGAACCGCCTGAGCTCCACCTACCTGGAAGCCGCCCCTGGCCGCGAGGCCCTGCGCCGGCGCCTGACCGAGCTCTGGGACTACGAGCGCTACACCCCGCCGGTCGTCCGCGCCGGCCGCTACTTCTTCACCCGCAACGACGGCCTCCAGAACCAGGCCGTCCTCTACGTCGCCGACGGCTTCGCCGGCGCCCCGCGCGCCGTCCTCGACGCCAACACCTTCTCGGCCGACGGCACCATCGCGCTGACCGCCTGGGAGCCGAGCGAGGACGGCTCGCTGATCGCCTACGGCACCTCCTCGGGCGGCTCCGACTGGGAGGAGTGGCGGGTGCGCGAGGTGGCGACCGGGCGCGACCTCCCGGAGCGGCTGGAGTGGGTCAAGTTCTCCGCCGCCTCCTGGACCCACGACGGCAAGAGCTTCTTCTACAGCCGCTACGACGCCCCCGCGGCGGGGGAGGCGCTCGAAGCGGCGAACTACTACCAGAAGGTCTACTACCACCGCCTCGGGACCCCGCAATCCGAGGATCGGCTCGTCTACGAGCGGCGCGATCACAAGGAATGGAGTTTCCAGGGGACGGTCACCGACGACGGCCGCTACCTCGTGATCCACGTCTGGAAGGGGACCGAGATCGAGAACGGCGTCCTCTACCAGGACCTGACGGCGCCCGGCGCGCCGGTCGTCGAGCTCCTGACGAGCTTCGAGGCCGCCTACCTGTTCCTCGGCAACGACGGCCCGGTCTTCTGGTTCCAGACCAACCTCGACGCCCCGCGCGGGCGCGTCATGGCCATCGACACCCGGACCCCTGAGCGAGCGCGCTGGCGTGAGCTCGTGCCGCAAGGGGAAGACACGCTCGAGTCCGCGCGGGTCGTGCACGACGGCTTCCTCGTCCACTACCTCCACGACGCCCACTCGCGCCTGGTGCGCTTCGACCTCGCCGGCCGGCCGCTCGGCGAGCTGGCGCTCCCGGGCCTCGGCACGGCGGCCCGCTTCGGCGGGCGGCGCGCCGACCGCGAGAGCTTCTTCACCTTCACCAGCTTCACCACGCCGACGACGGTCTATCGCGTCGCGCTCGACCGTGCCGCGGTCGAGGTCTTCCGCCAGCCGAGAATCGCCTTCACCCCGAGCGACTACGAGACGCGCCAGGTGTTCTTCACCAGCAAGGACGGCACGCGCGTGCCGATGTTCATCACCCGCCGCAAGGGGCTCGTGCTCGACGGCCGCAACCCGACCTACCTCTACGGCTACGGCGGCTTCAACATCCCCTTCACGCCCACCTTCTCGGTGCAGAACCTGGTCTGGATGGAGATGGGCGGCGTCCTCGCGATCCCCAACCTGCGCGGCGGCGGCGAGTACGGCGAGGCGTGGCACGAGGCGGGGAGCAAGCTCAGGAAGCAGAACGTCTTCGACGACGCCTACGCCGCCGCCGAGTGGCTGATCGCCAACCGCTACACGGCGCGCGACCGGCTGGCGATCGGCGGCCACAGGAACGGCGGTCTGCTCGCCGGCGCCGCCGTCACCCAGCGTCCCGACCTCGCGATCCATCTCCGGTGCCCCCAGAAACTGCAGAACCCGGGCAACGGCTGCTTCTCCGTGGAGCCTGCCGCTCACCACGTCGTGAAAGGCTACCTCGACCTCTGCGCCTCGTTCTTCGACAGCGACCGGCACGACGACGCCGACCGCGGGCGCCTCGTGGCGCACGAGCTGCTGCACCACCTGTTCGTCCAGTACGGCAACATCTGGGTGGCGCTCCAGGACCGGCACTACCACGGTCACGGCCTCGGCTGCGGCCTGAAGCCGAAGAGCGACGCGGCCTACGGCGAGGACAAGATCCGCCATCTCGCGACCTACCGGAACTCGAACGGCAACGACTGCGGGCACCTGCCGCGCAACGTCCGCAACAACGACACCTATGCCCAGTTCGTCAAGGCGATCGGCGACCGGGTCTACCGCGGCACGCTGGTCGAGTGGCCGCTGCCGACCCCGCCGACGCCGCAGCCACCGGAGTGCGAGAGGAGGGAGAACTGCCTCTGCGAGGACGCCTCGAGCTGGCCGCTCAACGAGTACTTCGAGCCCGACGGCGATTGGCGCGCCGATCGCTGGTGCCCCGACAACGATGGCGAGATGACCTGCATGGAGACCAGCTTCGGAGCGCACACGGAGGGGATCTGCAAGAAGTGCGACACCTTCCGCAGGCCCGGCTGCGATTGCGACGACGGCCGCCCGTGCGCGGTCGGCTCGTGCTTCGGCGACCAGACGTTCAACGGCGGCGTGGGTCACTGCTTCAAAGAGCCATCCCCCCTCGTGGGCCTGCCTCGCCGACTGCAAGCGCCTCTTCAACTCGAGCGGCGCCTGGTGCTACAGCGACTATCCGACCGGCAAGGCGCGCTGCATGGACCACTTGTGCGCAAAGCCCGACGCCTTCGCCTGCGCAGAGGAGGGCAAGGTCTGCCGCTACGGCGAGTGCGTGGTCGAGTGTGCGACAGCACGGCCGACTGCCCGGCGAAGGGCTACCCCTCGAACTTCGAGTGCCAGTCGCACCGCTGCGAGTACTCGTCGAGACGGACTAGTCAGCACGCGCGGGCAATGCGCTACCATCTGGACGAGGATCTGTCCATCCGGGGGGTTCTGTCCGGCAACTACGGCCAACGACGACAGTCGTCGTAGTAGATCCGGGGACAGTCACGGGAGGTGACATGTTCGACCGCATCACGTTCGATCCGCAAATCATGGGGGGAAGGGCGTGCATCCGCGGCATGCGGATCACGGTCGCCCACATCGTGGGCCAGGTCGCCCACGGTGCCACGGTCGAGGAAATCCTGGGCGACTTTCCCTACCTCGAGCGCGAGGACGTCCAGCAGGTGCTTGAGTACGCGGTGCTCAGCCGATGACACCGCAAAGCACGGCCGGACTGGGGACCTTTGACCCGGAGAACCCGGTCGACAGCTTCAAACACCTCGTTGTTGGTCTGCTGAAGGGCTACAGGTTCGATGTGGAGGGCCTTTACCTGACCGGCGGGACCGTGCGGCCGCTCCCTCGAGAGCCAGCAGTGATAGGCAAGGTGCTGGAAATCTCGATCCAGGAATATCTGGCTCGGCGGCTGCTCCAAGTGCCGCAGCTCAAGTCAATTCCCGCGTCAAGCGACCGGGTCTACCCGGACGTGACCTTCAACGGCCCACTCATTAATCCTCATCGGTTCGCACTGGATGTAAAGTGCGCCCGCAGAGACGGAAGCGGCGAGCGAACGGTGTCGGCGATAACGATTGGTACTTTCGATGCAGATTACTTCCGCAATCCTGGCGTCAAGGCTCCCAACATCATGATGCCGTACTCTAGCTACACGGCTCACCTCTCACTCCTCGCGCTCTATACCTACGCCGGGGGGACGGCTCGGGACGTGGAGCTCCTGGTGGTCGAGAAGTGGCGAATCGCAACGAAGAGACGGTCGAGCGGCACGCGCTGCTATATCGCTGCCGCCAAGAAGGTGGCGGACCTACGGAGGGAACTTGGTGACTTCAGCTCCGAGGATGAGTTCCTCGCCTATTGGAGAGCTCAAGCCATCAGCTCCACCAAAGAGGCTGCCAGGAAGGGTGTAGAGGAGGAGGAGGAGGTCGGCTGAACTGCGAGAGATGCCATGACTGAAAGATTTGGCACCCCGACTCCGTGTTCTTCCTCAGGGGGCCGTGAGCATGCTAGACTTGGTGGTAGGCAGGGCGAACCAAGGCGTGGGAGCAATCCAGGAGGAGGCAGCGCTGATGCTCGGCCAGAGATCACTCCTCGCTCCGAGCCCGGATAGTCATCCCTCGCGCCTCGTGGAGGGGCTAAAGCCACTCTATGAGACGGGGTTCGGGGCGGCTTTCGTAGGAGACTCCCTGCATTTGATGCGGACGCTCCCAGCGGGGTCAGTCAATGCAGTGATCACCTCGCCCCCATACGCTCTGCACTTCAAGAAAGAGTACGGCAACGTCGATAAGGCCGACTATGTCGCGTGGTTCCTTCCGTTTGCAGAAGAAATTAAGCGGATCTTGCAAGACGATGGAAGCTTCATCCTCAATATTGGTGGCAGCTATAACCCAGGAGTCCCGACGCGTTCTCTTTATCACTTCAAGCTCCTGATCGCTCTCTGTGAAGAAGTTGGATTTCACCTTGCGCAGGAGTGCTTTTGGTACAACCCCGCCAAGCTTCCCGCGCCCGCAGAGTGGGTGAATGTACGGCGGTTCCGCATCAAGGACTCGGTGGAGTACGTCTTTTGGCTCTCCCCGTCGGAATGGCCTGCGGCGGACAACCGCGAGGTGCTCATTCCATACAGCGCAGACATGGAGCGGTTGATCACGAAGGGATATCGGCCCAAGCGGCGGCCAAGCGGGCACAACATTACGAAGAAGTTCGGTTGGCGGAATGGCGGGTCGATTCCGCCGAATCTCCTCGAGCGGGGGAACAACGAGAGCAATTCCGATTTTCTCAAACTGTGCACAAAGCGAGGCGTGAAGCTCAACCCGGCTCGATTTCCACCAGCGCTGCCAGAGTTTTTCCTGAAGCTCACCTCCAAGCCAGGGGACCTCGTCATCGACCCATTTGCCGGAAGCAACACGACGGGAGCCGTGGCCGAATCCCAGGCCCGGCGGTGGATCGCCTTCGAGCTCGAAGAAGAATACCTGCGGACTTCAGCCCTCCGGTTTGGCATCGACCTCTTTTGAGGTCCCTTTCCACGACACGTCCTTCAGGCTCAGGAGCTCCCCGTTGAGGTAGCTCCGGTAGCCCTCGAGCTCGGCGGGCATGACGGCGACGTTGGTCTTGATGTAGAGGCTGAGGTAGGGGAGGTCGCGGGCGAGGATCTCCTGGGCTTCGAGGTAGTAGGGGCGGCGGGCCGCGGGGTCGGTGAGCTGGCCGCCTTGCTCGATCAGCCAGTCGAAGCGGGCGTTGCGGTAGCGGCCGCGGTTCTGGCCGGCGGGCGGGATGCTCGCCGAGTGGAGGACGAGGCGGTAGACCTGCGGGTCGAGGACGCCGGTGCGGAGCATGGCGAAGAGCTGGAAGTTCCCCTTGCGCACGTCCTCGTAGAAGGTGGCGAACTCGTAGACGCGGACGCGGAGATCGATGCCGACTTCGGCGAGCATCGCCTGGATCGCCTGCGCCTGGAGGACGTAGGGCTCGTTGGTCGAGGTCTTGTAGGTGACCGAGAAGCGCGGGGCGGGGCCGGGGCCGTCGGGGTCGGGGTAGCCGGCGGCGTCGAGGAGGCGGCGCGCCGCCGCGGGATCGTAGGGAATGCGGCGCAGTCGGTCGTGGTGCGCCCAGTGCTCGTGCGGGATCATCGTCTCGGTGACGACGCCGAAGCCGCGCCAGAGGGTCGCCACCAGGCGCTCGCGATCGATGGCGTGCGCCAGCGCCCGGCGCACGCGCGGGTCGCGCAGCAGCGGGTCCTCGAGGTTGAAGCCGATGTAGGAGTAGGTGGCTCCCGGACCCTCGACGACGCGGTAATGACGGTCGCGGCGGAAGCGCGGCACGACGTCGGGCGGGAGATCGTTGACCACGAGCTGGACCGACCCCTTGAGCAGCTCGAGCGCCCGCACGGTGGCGTCCGGGACGACCTTGAAGACGATGCGGTCGAGCTGCGGCGGGCCGGCGAAGTGAGCGTCGAAGCGCTCGAGCACCACGCGCTCGGGCGTCCGCTCGACGAGCCGGAAGGGGCCGGTCCCGACCGGGCGGCGGTTCATCTCCTCCGCCGTCGTGCCGTCCGGCACGACGCCCATCGAGGTCGTCAATTCGAGCGGGAACGCCCCGAACGGCTCGGAGAGGTGGAAGTCGACGGTCGCCGGATCGACCGCCGCGACGCGCAGGAGCTGCGGGAAGGCGCCGCGCTTGCTGGTGGCGACGCTGCCGTCGAGGATGGTGCCGAAGGTCCAGACGACGTCGGCCGCGGTGAGCGGGCGGCCGTCGTGGAAGCGGACGCCGCGGCGCAGGTGAAAGCGATAGCGCCGGCCGCCGTCGAGGGTCTCCCAGCGCGCGAGGTCGGGGAGCGGGTTGCCGCGCTCGTCCTTGGTGCAGAGGCCGTTGAGCAGGGCGGCGAAGACCCTTGCCGACGACTGGTCGGTGGCGACCCGCGGGTCGAGGCTGGCGGGGGGCGACTCGAGCGCGATCACCAGCTCGTTCGCCTCGGGCCACACGGGGCCGCGCGCGCGGACGCAGGCGGTCCACGGGAGCGATAGAAAAACAACCCAGGTAAGGAGGAGGCGGCGGCGGGAGATCGCTGGAGCCCCGGACGTCATCCCGAGCGAGAGCGAGGGCCGCATGCCCTCAGAATGCCACAGGCCGGCGCTCGGGGATGACGCTGGCGGCGCCCGCAAGACAGCTAACCTGCGTGCGGAACGGCGCCTCCCTGCCGGGCTATACTCGCCGGCCGAACTCGCATCGAGATCCTGCCCCAGCCCAAGAGGAGCCATGCCCATTCGCCGCCTGCCGCAGTTGCTTCTTCCTTACCTGTTCTTTGTCTTCGTTTTCCTTCCGCTGGCCGCGACCCCCGCAGTGGCCAAGGACACGCCGAAGGTCGTCGTCCTCGGCTTCGACGGCGTCGACGCCGACATGACCCGCCAGTGGATGGACGAAGGGAAGCTCCCGAACCTCGCCCGCCTGCGCGCGCAGGGGAGCTTCGCGCCGCTGCGGTCGACGATCCCGTCGCAGACGCCGGTCTCCTGGTCCACCTTCTCGACCGGCTTGAACCCCGGGCGGCACGCGATCTTCGACTTCCTGAAGCGCGACCCCGCGACCTACCGGCCGAGCTTCGCCATGTACGACGAGGGGCGCGAGCCGTTCCTCTTCGGCGACAAGAACCCCTGGGTGCTCGGGCCGGGGGCGGCGCTGGCGCTCGCGCTCCTTCTCTTGCTCGCCTTGCGCCTCTTCCGCGTGCGCAAGCTGATCGCGGCGGTGGTCGTCGCGGTGGTGGCGATCGGCGCCGGGGTCGGCGCCGGGGTGGCCGCGGCGCGCCTCCTGCCCAAGGAGCGGCCGGTGGCGATCAACCGCCAGCAGGGGGACACCTTTTGGCAGCTCCTGGGCGCGAGCGGCAAGCGGGTGCGCGTCGTGCGGATGCCGGTCACCTTCCCGCCCAAGCCCTACGAGCACGGAGAGCTCCTGACCGGCCTTGGCACGCCGGACATCTCGGGCCGCATCGGCAAGCCCTTCTACTTCACCTCGGAGCTCTTCTTCACGCCCAAGGGCGGTGGCGACTTCTCGGTCGAGGTGGTGGAGCTGGTCGACAACCGCGGCGTCATCGAGACCGAGATCAAGGGGCCGCCCAACGAGCTCTTCCCCGACCAGGGCGACTACGTCGTGATCCCGATGACCCTGACCGTGCCGGAGGACCGCAAGCGGCTGGACATCGAGGTCTCGGGCCAGAAGCTCTCGCTCGCACCCGGGGAGTGGAGCAACTGGGTGCGCTTCACCTTCCCGTTCAACCGGCTGATCAAGGTGCATGGGATCGGCCGCTTCCGGCTCCTATCGCTCGACCCCGAGGTGCGGCTCTACCTCTCGCCGATCGAGTTCGATCCCGAGCACCTGCCGCCGGGGCTCGCCATCACCTATCCCTCGAGCTGGGTGGACGAGCTGACCGGCCGCTTCGGCCTCTTCAAGACCAAGGGGTGGACGATCGACACCTGGTCGATCAGCAACGGCACCGCCGACGAGGACGTCTTCCTCGAGGACGTGCGGAACACGGTCGACAAGGACAAGGAGATCCTCTACGGCCTGCTCGGGGACGACGACTGGGACGTGCTCGTCGACTACTTCGAGTTCACCGACCGCGTGCAGCACATGATGTTCCGGCTCTTCGATCCCAAGCACCCGCTCTACACCGCCGAGGGCGCCGCCAAGTGGGGCGGCTCGATCCTCGCCGCCTACCAGGAGATGGACGCGATCGTCGGCGAGACCATGAAGCGGATGCCGAAGGGGACGCGGATCTTCGTCGTCTCCGACCACGGCTTCGCGTCGTTCCGCCGCAGCATGAACTACAACACCTGGCTGGCGAAGAACGGCTTCATGACCCTGACCGGCGAGGACGCCGAGCGCAAGAACCTCGAGGACCTCTTCGACCAGGGGGACTTCTTCGTCAACGTCGACTGGTCGAAGACCAAGGCCTACGCCCTCGGCCTCGGGCAGGTCTACGTCAACCTCGCCGGGCGCGAGGCGAAGGGGATCGTCAAGCCGGGGGCGGAGTACCGGCAGGTGACGGCGGCGATCAGAGCGGGCCTCGAGGCGTTCGTCGATCCGGTGACGGGCGAGAAGCCGGTGGCCCACGTCTTCACCCGCGACGAGGCCTACGGCGTCTACGACCCCGAGCTGATCCCCGATCTCATCCCCTCGAACAACGACGGCTTCCGCGTCGGCTGGCAGGACAGCCTGGGCGGCATCGCCAAGGAGGTCGTCGAGGACAACACCGAGATCTGGAGCGGCGATCACTGCTCGGTCTACCCGCCGCTCGTCGAAGGGATCCTCTTCAGCAACCTGCCGCTCGACACCCGCGAGGCCTACATGGGCGACCTCGCCCCGACGCTCCTCGCGATCTACGGCGTCCAGCCCAAGGTCAAGCTCGACGGGCGGAGCTTGCTACGGAAGGGCGGGTAGCGGCGAGCGCGCGCGCCGGGCCGTGCAGAGGCTCGCGTGAACGACGAAAAAGCTCCAGCTAGGAAGGGGCCGGCCTGCCCTTGGACCGGCTTCCGATGACAGCCGCCGGGCGAGGCCCGCGCGAAGCCGCCCAGGTGCGGGGCGCGGCCCGCCGGGCGGCGACGCGCCTGCCGGCCAGCCTCGCGCCCTTCGTTCTCTACCTGATCTTTTCTTCTTCACTTTCCTCTTCGGCCTCTTCCCAGCCCGCCTCCCGCGAGCAGGAGCTTCAGGCGTTGCGGGCGGAGATCGCGCAGATCGAGGCGCGGCTCGATACCGCGCGGCAGCGGCGCTCGGGGCTCGCCGGCGAGCTCGGCCGCACCGACCTCGAGCTCGAGCTGCAGGCGCGGCGGATCGCCGAGGCGCAGGCGGCGCGCGACCTCGCCGAGGAGCAGGTGCGGGCGGGAGAGATCGAGGTCGCGCGGTTGGAGGAGTTGGTGGCCGCCTCGCGGCGCGATCTGCGGCGGCGCCTCGTCGGGCTCTACCGGCTCGGGCGCCAGGGCTACCTGCGCCTCCTCCTCTCGATGCGGCCGGCCGCCGAGGTGGTGCCGGCGGTGCGCTGGGTGAGGTATCTGGCGCGCCGCGACCGCGCCGCCATCGACCGCCACACCGCGGCGCGCGGGCGGCTCGAGGCGGAGCGGCGGGCGCTGCTCGCCCGGCGCGCCGAGCTGGACCGCTGGATCGAGCAGGAGCGCGGGCGGCGCGGCGGGCTGATCGCGCTGCGGCGGCGGCAGGCCTCATTGCTCGCCGCCGCCGAGCGCGAGGGCGGCGTGCTGACGGCGCGCGCCGGCGAGCTCGAAGAGAAGGTCTCCCGCCTCGCCGAGTTCGTCGACCTCCTCTACGGCCGCAATCGCGACACCCTGGCGGGGCGCCCCTTGCAGCGCTACAAGGGGGTGCTCGACTGGCCGGTGCGCGGCGAGCTGATCGCCGGCTTCGGCCCGCGCCTCGATCCCCGCTACCGCACGCGGGTGCCGCACAACGGCCTCTCCCTGGCGACGCCTCCCGGCGCCGACGTACGCGCCGTCTTCCCGGGCAAGGTCCTCTTCGCGGCGCCGTTCGAGGGCTACGGCACGACCGTCGTCGTGCACCATCCGGGGCGCGTCTTCACCCTCTACGCCGGGCTCGGCGAGCTGCGGGTGGGGCAGGGAGCCATGGTATCCTTCGGCGATGTCGTCGGCCTCGCCTCGTCGAAGTTCTACTTCGAGATCCGGGTCGAGAACCGCCCCGAGAACCCTCTGACCTGGTTGCGCTCACCATGACACGAGTCCGCCTGCTGTTCCTGCTCCTCTCGGCCGTCCTCGTCCTGCCGCTGCTGACCGGTGCCCTGCTGGGCGCCGCCGAGCGGGAGGAGAGCCCGCGCGAGGACTCCTTCTACAAGTACCTGTCGGTGTTCAGCGAGGTGCTGTCGCTGGTGCGCCAGGCCTACGTCGAGCCGTCCGAGCTGGACGCCTTGATGGGGGGCGCGCTCGACGGCACGACCGACGCGCTCGATCCGTTCTCGCTCTACGTCCCGGCGCGTCACGTCGAGGCGTACCTCGAGGCGCACCGCGTCGGCCGGCGGCACAGCGGCCTCGGGCTGCTCAAGGAGCGCGGCGTCGCCTACGTGGTCACGGTGGACAAGGGGAGCCCGGCGCACGCGGCGGGGGTGCGGCCGGCGGACATCGTCTCGGAGATCGGCGGCCGCTCGACGCGCCTGATGCCGCTCTGGGAGATCCAGGAGATCCTGGCCGGCACGCCGGGGAAGCACGTCGAGCTCGAGCTGATCCGCGTCGGCGAGCCGAAGGAGGTCTCCTTCGACCTGCGCGCCTACGAGATCCCGCGGCCGGCGATCGAGCGGGTGGAGGAGGCGCCGGTGCTCCGCATCCCGGTCTTCGACGGCGAGACCGCCGGCCAGGTGCGGGATGCGCTCGCCGCCCTCGGCAAGGAGGGGAGCCTGCTCATCGACCTGCGCGGGATCGGCGGCGGCGAGCCGGAGTCGGCCTACGGCGTCGCCGAGCTGTTCGCTCGCGGCGAGCTCGGGGCGCTGCTGCAGAAAGGGGAGCGCATCGCCGGCTTCGACGGCGCCGAGGCGCCGGTCTGGCAGGGCAAGCTCGTGGTGCTGGTGGACCGCGGCACCCTCGGCCCGGCGGAGATCCTGGCGACCGTCCTGCGCCAGAAGGCCGCGGCCGAGCTGGTGGGCGAGCCGACCTTCGGCTACGCCGGCCGGCAGACCTCGCTCGAGCTGTCCTCGCGCGGGCGCCTGCTCTTCACCGACGCGTTCTACGCCGGCCCGGACCGCCAGCCGATCGAGGACGGCCTCGAGCCGGACGTCGTGGTCAGCGAGCGGACCCGGACCTTCCTCGAGAAGGACACGCCGATCGAGGAGCTGATCCTGCAGCGCGGCCTCCGCCGCCTCCGGGGCGAGGACGAGCCCGCCGCCAAGGCCGCCTAAGGGGCGCCCTGGCCGTGCAGCGCATAGCTCTCACCCCCGTCATCCCGAGCGAGAGCGAGGGATCTGGGTGGAGGCGCGGCGCGATGAAGAATCCGGGTAAGAAAGCCCGCGCGCGCAGCATCGCCGCGTAGCGGGCGCCCGCCGCACTCGATCCATCATGCCGCGCCGGTCCCGCCGCTCGAGGAGCCCCCGCGCGGGCCGCGCCCTGCTTCTCGTACTCGTGGGCGTTTTGATCGGGGCGGGCGCCGTCTATCTGGGATGTCGCGTGCGCGAGGGTGACGAGGGGCGCCGGGTGGAGGGGCCGAGCGCGAGCGGCAGCGGCACGGGCGAGCCTTCCGGCGCACCGGGGCAGCCCACCACCACCTCGCCACCTGAAGGCGCCCAACCGCCGGCGGAGATCGCGATCGTTCCCGGCGGCGGCGCGCACGTCGCGCTGGTGATCGACGACCTCGGCGCCAGCCTCGATCCGCTGGCGCCGCTGTCGCGCCTGGGCGTGCCGGTCTCCTACGCCGTCCTCCCCTTCGAGGAGCAGACGGCGGCGGTGGTGTCGGAGCTCGCGGCGGAAGACAGGGAGATCCTCTGCCACCTGCCGATGGAGGCCAGGAACGGCGCCGATCCCGGGCCGGGGGCGTTGCGGCTGGGCATGGCAGAGGACGAGCTGGCGCGCTCGACCGAGGCGGCGCTCGCGGCGGTGCCGGGCGCGGTCGGCGTCAACAATCACATGGGTTCGGGGCTCTCGGCCGATGCGCGCTCAATGGAATCGATCCTGAACGTCCTCGCCGGCCGCGGCCTCTTCTATCTCGACTCGCGCACGAGCCCCGAGAGCGTCGGCTACCGCATCGCCCGCTCGCTCGGCATCCCGGCCGCCGAGCGCCAGGTGTTCCTCGACACCGACCCCGCGCCGGAGGCGATCCGCCAGCAGTTCGCGCGCCTCCTGGAGCTGGCGCGCACCCGCGGCGCCGCCATCGCCATCGGTCATCCCTATCCCGCGACGCTCGCGACCCTCAGCCGCGCGGTGCCGCTGGCGCGCGACAACGGCTACCGGTTCGTGCCGGTGAGCTACCTCCTCGACCAGACCGGCGAGCCGCCGGAGTAGCGGGCGCCGGCGGGCCGCCGCGTTCCTCTCCGGCGCCGCCCTCCTCGCCGCCCTCGCGCGCTGGTGGCGGGCCGGTGCTCACCTGGCGCGCCGCCGCCGGTCACCTGCTCCTGACGGGCGCCTTCTTCGCCGTCCCGCTCGCCGCGGGCGCTACCCCTGCCGCCGCTGCGCGCGCTCACCGTGGCGGCCGCTTGGCAGATGTCCGCCGGCCTCTTGCTCACGCATCTCCTGCTGCTGCGGCTCGGGGCTGCGCGCTGGCCGCTCTTCGGTCGCAGCGAGAGAAAGGTGGGTCGTATACTCGCCGCATGTCACGCCGGGACCAGCTAGAGCGCGTTTGTTGCGAGCACGGGATACTTGCTGTCTACCTGTTCGGCTCGCGCGCCGACGACGGCTTGCGCCTGCTGTGCAGCGAGGAAGTGCCGCACGAGGGGTCGGATATCGATGTCGGAATCGTGTTCCCCGACGGTGCGCCCTCGCTCGACAAGCTCGTGGCCGCGGAGACCGCGCTCGCTGAGGTCTTCGCGCCGCTACGTGCGGACGTCGTCGCCTTGCAGCGCGTCGACTCGTTGTTTCAGGCGGACGCGATCGACGGCCACCGCGTCTTCGCGCTCGATGACTACGCCGCCGACTCCTACGAGCTCCTCGTCATGCGCAAGGCGGCCGAGCTGGTGCCCATCCAGCGCGCTTTCGAGATCGAAGTCTTCGGCTTCAGCAACCGATGACGCCCGCCACGGTCGACCTCAAGCGCGTCGAAGAGAAGCTCGACTACGTCCGCGGCTGCCTGCGTGAGCTGCGAGCGCTCCCCGCCGACTCGTTGGAGCTGTTCCTCGCCGACTTCCGCAACGCCGCGGCGGCTGAGTCGCTCAGGCGAGCGCTCGAGTCCCTGCTCGATGTCGCCCGCCACCTCCTTGCGAAGGGCGTTGGCGAGCGCGCCCTCGAGTATGCGGACGTGGCACGGCCGGCCGGCGGGCGCGGCTTGGTGCTCGATCCAGGCGCGCGGGACAAGTTCGTCCAGATTGCGGGCTATCGCAACCGGATGACGCACTTCTACGGAGAGGTCACCGCCGAGGAGCTGCATCGCATCGTCCGCCACGAGCTGACGGACATCGAGCTCGTCGCCGAGGAGCTGCGCCAAGCGACGAGCCGCCTCGCCCGACCGCAGGGCTGAGCGCCCGCCGCCGTCCGGCGTCGTCGGCCCGATGACCTGCGCGGACCGGTTGCAGCGACGGATTGGGTGATCACATCCGCTCCATGCGACAGCCGCAGCGAGTGGGTTCGGCGATCGCATCGACTCCATGCGACGGCCGCAGCGAGTGGTTCGGCGGTCGCATCCACTCCATGCGACGGTTGCCGTGAGTGGGTTCGGTGATCGCATCCACTGGATGCGACGACCGCACGAGTGGATCCAGCCTCGCATTCACTCCATGCAGCGACCGCAGCGAATGGCTTCGATGGCTGCATCGACTCGATGCAACGGCCGCGTGGAGTGGATTGGATCGCCGCCGCGAGTGGGTGCGGACGGCCGCTCGGAGGCGATGCAGCCAGCCCTTACTCCCCCCGCAGCACCTCGATCGGCCGCTTCTCGAGCGCGCGCCCGCTGGCGGCGAGGCCGGCGGTGACGGTCAGGACGGCCGTGGCGGCCACCGCCAGCGCCAGCGCCAGCGGCTGCGGGCGCCAGGCAAGCTCGAAGCCTTCGGCCAAGACGCGCCAGGCGAGGAGCGCGCCGCCGGCGGCGCCGATCGCGCCGGCGACGAGGCCGATCAAGGCGTACTCGACGGCGTGGGCCGTGGCGACGCCGCGGCGGGTCATGCCGAGGGTCTTGAGGAGCGCTACCTCGCGGCCGCGGCGGGACGAGCCGGCGGCGACCGCGCCGCCCAGGATCGCGACGCCGGCGAGCACGGTGAAGCCGCCGAGGAAACGGATGCCCAGGCCGATGCGGTCGAGGACGGAGACGATCTTCTCGAGCACGGCGCGGATCTGGATCAAGGTGATGTTGGGGTAGCGGGCGGCGAGGAGGTCCTGCACCCGCTGCTCGCGGCCGCGCGGCAGCTCGGCCGCCGCCAGCCGGTACTGCGGCGCCTGCTCGAGCACGCCGGGCTCGACGACGAGGAAGAAGTTGATGCCGAAGGTGCGCCAGTCGACGCTGCGGAGACTGGTGACGTGGAGGTCGAGCGGCACGCCCTGGACGTCGAAGCGCAGCACGTCGCCGAGCTCGACGCCCAGATCGCCCGCGAACTCCTCCTCGACGCTCACCTCGGCCCGCCGCGGGTCGGTCCACAGAGCGCCGGCGATCACCTCGTTGTCGGCCGGCAGCTCGCGCATGTAGGTCAGGCGCTGCTCGCGGGTCAGCGCCCAGCGGCGGGCGCGGTTGCCGCGGGACAGGGCGTCGACGTCGCGGCCGTCGATCGCCGCCAGGCGCGCCGTCACCACCGGCACCGAGTCGACGTGCTCGGCGCCCTGGCCGGCGAGCAAGCGCTCGACCCCGGCCCACTGATCGGGCTGGATGTCGATCAGGAAGGCGGACGGCGCGCCGGTCGGCAGGTCGGCCGTCAGCTCGTCGCCCAGCCGCCGTTGCACCAGCCACATCCCGAGCACCACGAGGACGCCGAGGCCCAGGGCGACGATCGCGCCCACCGTCGCCGCGCCGGGCCGGGCGAGGGCGGCGAGGCCGTGGCGCAGCGCCAGGCCGCCACGGTCGCGCGGCAGGCGGCCGACGGCGCGGGTCACCAGATAGGCGGCCGCGGCGAGCAGCCCGGCGGCGATGAGCAGCCCGGCGGTGAAGCGCGTCCCGAGCGTCGTCGACTCCGACTGCACGATGGCCATCGCCAGGACGCCCGCGACGAGCGCGATCAGGGTCGCCGCCGCCACCCAGCGGGTGCGCGGCAGCGGCTCGGCGTCGCGCCGCAGGACGCGTGCCGGCGGCACGCGCAGCACGTCGGCGAGCGGCGGCAGGCTGAAGAGGACCGCCACCCCGACGCCGAGGGCCAGGCCGCGCAGCAGCGCGAGCGGCTGCCAGGGGTGGATGAGCTCGGCCGGGATCAGGTCGGGGAAGAGCGGCGGCAGCGCCCACTGGACGGCCGCGCCGAGCACGATGCCGGCGACGCTGCCGGCGAGGCCGAGCGCCGCCGTCTGCCCGAGGTAGAGCGCGAGCACCTCGCGCGGGCGCATCCCCAGGCACTTCAAGACGGCGATCGCATCGAGCCGCCCGGCGAGCCAGGCGCGGACGCTCTGCGCGACACCGATGCCGCCGACGAAGAGCGACAGCAGCGCCACGAGACCGAGGAAACGCCCGATGCGCTCGAGGTTCGAGCGCAGCCAGGGCTGCGACTCCTTGTAGGTCTCGATCCGGAAGTAGGCAGGATCGGGGAGGGCGCGGCGGAGGCGCGCCGCGGCCATCTCGACGCTCCCCGGGCGCTCGCCGTCGGGCAGCTTGACGAGCAGGCGCTGCTCGACCCGGCTGCCGCGGGTCTCGAGGCCGGTGCGCGCGAAGCCGGCGCCGGAGAGGAAGACGCGCGGCCCCAGGCTCGGCGAGATGCTCAGCCGGTCGGGCTCGGCGCGGACCGTGCCGGTGACGCGAAAGGCGGTGCCGCCGATGCGCAGGGTGCCGCCGACCGCGAGGCCGAGGCGGGCGAGGAGCTCCGGCGCGACGACCGCGGTGTCGGGCGCGAGGAGCGCGGCGAGCGGCCGTGCCGGCTGGACGTCGAGGAGGCCGTAGAACGGGTACTCGCCGTCGATCACCTTGAGCTCGACGAGCTGGCTCGGGCCGGGGCGGCCGGCGCGAGACGGCGCGGCGACGACGGTCACCGTCTCGCGCACCCGCGTGCTGCGGGCGCCCGGCAGCTCGGCGACGGCGCGCCCGACCTCCGGCGGCAGCGCGCGGCTCCCCTCGATGGCGAGGTCGGCGGCCAGGAGCTGTCGCGCTTCGCGGCGGATGCCCTGATCGAGGCTCGACGAGAGCCCGGCGACGGCGACGACCGCCGCCACGCCGACGCCCAGGCAGGCGACGAAGAAGAGGAGGCGGCCGCGCGCGCCGCGCGACTCGCGGAGCATCTGGCGGAGCGTGGCGGCGGCCCTCACCGCCGCGCCTCGGCGGCGGCGCGCGCATCGCCGGCGTGTGCCGCGGGGCGCGCGGGTGTCGAGACTTCCTCGCGCTCGATGCGGCCGTCGCGCAGGTGCACCAGGCGGTCGGCGAGGCCGGCCACGGCCGGATCGTGGGTGACGAGGACGAGGGTCGTGCCGCTGCCGCGGCGCAGCTCGGTCAGGACCTCGAGGATGCGCCGGCCGGTGGCGCCGTCGAGGTTGCCGGTGGGCTCGTCGGCCAAGAGGATCGGCGGCCGCGCCGCGAAGGCGCGGGCGAGGGCGACGCGCTGCTGCTCGCCGCCGGAGAGCTGGCTCGGGTAGTGGTGGCCGCGCTCGGCGAGGCCGACGGCGGCGAGGAGCTCGTCGGCGCGGCGGCGGGCGTCGCTGCGGCCCAGGAGCTCGAGGGGCAGGAGGATGTTCTCGCGCGCGGTCAGGTTGCCGAGGAGCTGGAAGCTCTGGAAGACGAAGCCGATGGTGCGGCGGCGGAGGAGGGCCAGGCGGTCCTCCGACAGGTCGTGGATGGGGGCGCCGTCGATGCGGACCTCGCCTGACGTGGGGCGGTCGAGGCCGGCCATCAGGGCGAGAAGGGTGGATTTGCCGCTGCCCGAGGGGCCGAGGACGGCGACGAACTCGCCGGGGTGGATGGCGAGGTCGACGCGGTCGAGGATGGTGAGGTCGCGGTCGCCGGAGGGGAGGCGCTTGGTGAGGCTGCGGAGCTCGATGCGGGGCGGAAGGGTCACGGAGATCGGAAACGGCGCTGCGGAGCGCATATTCCAGATACGGTGCAGGCGGGTCGGAGATTACCATCCGTGTTTCGCGTCCCGCGCGGACCCGCGCGGCACCGACAGTGGCCGCATGACTCGGAAGGTGAGGGCGACGTTGGGCTGCGGGGAGGAAGACTCCGAGGGGAAATGCCAGTGCTTACTCGGACGTTGCTCCCAGAGATGACCAAGAAGCTCTTGTTGCTTGTCGTGTCGGCGCTCCTGCTCGTGGGAGGGGCGTGCGGAGGAACGGAGCAGGAGCGGTCTGCTTCCCTACCTGAAAGCGGCAGTGCGGCTCGCGAGAGCGACGCGGCGGCGCCAGCGGCGCCGGCAACGCAGCCCGAGCAGGCGACGACCGGCGTCCCTGACGAGGAGAGCGACGCGCCGCTGGTGGTGTTCTTGGGCGACAGCCTGACGGCGGGGTTGGGGCTGGCGGAGGAGGAGGCGTTTCCTTCGCTCGTGCGGGACCGGTTGGCGGAGGAAGGGCTGCCGGTGCGGGTGGTGAACGCGGGGGTGAGCGGGGACACGACCGCCGGGGGGTTGCGGCGGCTGGCCTGGGTGCTGCGGCAGAAGCCGGATGTCGTGGTGGTGGAGCTGGGAGCGAATGACGGGCTGCGCGGGCTGCCGGTGGGGGAGATCGAGTGGAACCTGCACCAGATCGTGCGACGGGCGCGGGCGGCGGGGGCGGAGGTGCTGCTGCTCGGGATGCGCATCCCGCCGAACTACGGGCCGGATTACGCTGCGTCCTTCGCCGCCGTCTATCCGCGCATCGCGCGGGACCTCGACGTGCTGCTCGTGCCGTTCCTGCTCGAGGGGGTCGGCGGCGAGCCCAACCTCAACCTCGGCGACGGCATCCACCCCAACGCCCGCGGGCACGAGCGGGTGGCGGAGAACGTCCTGTCCGTGCTGAGCGAGGTGCTGCCGGCGCGGCGGAATGATCTGCCGGCTGGATCGTAGCTCGGATCACTGCTATCATTTTCCCCGGTTTCCGGGCGGTCCGCGACCGGCTCGGTTGCCGGAGAGGTCACGGCATGAAGGTAAGGAGTGTTGAGTGGCTGGGAGCGCGTGAGCCGTTCCACCGTCTCTTCGAGACCCTGTTCGGCCAGAACCGAGGTGAGGACGTCGCGACCCGCACCTGGGCACCGCCGGTGGACGTGCGCGAGACCGAGGACGCCTTCATCGTGACCGCCGAGCTGCCGGGACTGTCGCGGGAGGACATCCAGATCACGCTCGAGAACGACATCCTCCGCGTCTCCGGCGAAAGGAAGTTCGAGCGCGACGAGAAGCCGGAGAACTACCACCGCATCGAGCGCTCCTACGGCGCCTTCACGCGGGCGTTCCCCCTCCCGAGCCAAGTCGACGCCGAGCGCGTGCAGGCCGCGTTCGAGAGTGGCGTGCTGACCATCACCGTTCCCAAGGCAGTGAACAGAGTAGCGGAGGACCGTCCGCCGGAGGCGAGCTATGCCTTGCCAGCATCTGGAGAGGCGATCGTGGCGGAGCCAGCGGCCGTAGAGGCACGCGAGCTCGTGCGGCAGACCGAGCGCTCCCAGCGCGCACAGATGGAAGCTCTCATCGAGTCGCTCCTCCCGGCGACCACCGTGCCGAGCGCCGCCGCGGTGCTCCAGGCGCGTCGAAACGCCGAGGCACGGGAGGCGCTGCTGCACGAGTTCGGCGCCCTGACCAGCTCGGAGGTTGCCGAGATGGCAGGCTCGGAGGCGAAGAATCGGGCGGCGCTCGCCAACCGGTGGAAGCAGGAGGGGAGGATATTCAGCGTCACCCGCCACGGGGTGACGCTCTTCCCGGGGTTCCAGTTCGACGAGCAGGGGCGCCCGAAACCGGTGATCGCGGAGGTCGTCCGGGCGCTCGGGAGCGAGAGCAGCGACTGGGAGCTGGCGCTCTGGTTTGTGTCTCGCACCGGCTGGCTGGGGGGGCGCCGGCCCGTCGACCTGCTCGAGTTGGAGCCGCAGGTGGTGATCGAGGCGGCCGAGCGCGAGGCCGCCGGGTTTGTCTCCTGACCCGCGGCTCCCCGAGCCTGCGGATCTGCCGGAGCCGCTCTACGAAGTCTGGGCGGGCAGCGTTCGCATCCAGCGCTGCCACGACAGCCGCTTCGGCGCCACGGAGTTCAACCCTGGCCTGGGAAGAGGCCGCTTTCATCCCTTTGCGAGGCCAGATGGCGGCCGCGTGTCAGTGCTTTATGGCTCTGACACCAAGGACGGTGCTTTGGCCGAAACCGTGTTCCATGCCGTGCCCGCGCGCGGGGCACAGAAGACCGTGCGCCGCTCCTCGCTGCGGCCGATGCTGCTGTCGGCGCTCACCGTGCATCGGGACCTCAGGCTGATCCAGCTCCACGGCTACGGGCTACGCCGGTTGGGTATCACGCGCGCGCAGTTGATCGACTCGGAAGCCGACGCCTACCCGGTCACCACCCGCTGGGCATCCGCCCTCCACGCCCTGTGCGTGGACGCCGATGGACTGGTGTGGATCTCGCGCCAGCACGACACCTCTCGCTCCCTGGTCCTCTTTGGGGACCGTGTCGACCGCGCTTCGTTATCGATCGACGAAGTGCCGCTGCCGCTGGCGCTCGGGGCCGGCTTCGAGATGGTCCAGGCCGCCGCCGAGAAGGCAGGGATCACGATCCTGGAGTAGCGTCGCTCTTCGCCTCCTCCCACAACGCATCCATCTCCTCCAGCGTGGCCTCTTCGAGCGACCGGCCCTGCGCGGCCAGCCGCCGCTCGATGGCGGCGAAGCGGCGGCGGAACTTGCGGTTGGCGGCGGCGAGGGCGGCTTCGGGGTCGACGTCCAGCTTGCGCGCCAGGTTGGCGGCGGTGAAGAGGAGGTCGCCGAGCTCCTCGACGGCCTCGTCGCGCGCCGGCTCGCCGCGGCCGAGCGCGGCCTTGAGCTCCGCCACCTCCTCGTCCACCTTGGCGAGCACCGCGGCCGCGTCGGGCCAGTCGAAGCCGACGCCGGCCGCCTTCTGCGTCACTCGGTAGGCGGCGAGGAGGGCTGGGAGCGACGCGGGCACGCCCGCGAGCAGCGACTCCCGCGCCGGCTCCTCGCGGAGCTTCCGCCGCTCCCAGGCCGCGCGCACCGCCTGCGCGTCGGCCAGCACGGCGTCGCCGAAAACGTGGGGATGGCGGGCGATCATCTTGGCGTGGATCCCCGCGACCACCTGCGCGAGATCGAAGGTGCCGCGCTCCTCGGCCAAGCGCACCAGGAAGGCGACCTGGAAGAGCAGGTCGCCGAGCTCGCCGGCGAGCGCCGCCCAGTCCTCCTCGTCGATCGCGCCGGCGACCTCGTGCGCTTCCTCGAGAAGGTAGGCGCGCAGGTCGGCCAGGCCCTGCTCGCGGTCCCACGGGCAGCCGTCGGGAGCGCGCAGGCGCGCGACCAGATCGACCAGCCGCTGCAGGTCGGGGGTAGTCTTGGGCTCCGGCATGCGGTCGCTCCTCATTGCGGGGCGGCAACGGCAGTTGCTACGCTTTTGTGCTCCAGACGATGACGTCGAGCGACGGCGAGACTCCACAGAAAGGCAGGGCCGGGACGGTGAGCGAGAAGGAGATCAAGGTCCTCGACAAGCGGATCTTCACTCCCGAGGGGGAGCTGCGGGAAGAGTACCGTTTCCTCGAGGACGCGGCGACCGCCGCCGCCGAGGCGCCACCGCCGAGCGAGCGTCCGGCGCCTCCCGACGGCGCGCCGGCGCCGCCTCCGCCACCGCCGCGATCGCGCGCCGCCGCGCCGCCGCCGGCGGAGCCGGAGCGGGAGACGGCGCCGCGGCTCGAGTTTCCTGCCCCTCCGCCGGGGCTCGGCCCGACGTTCTACGACCTCGCCGCGGTCCTCGCCGAGCCGGTGCCGATCTACCTCGGCGACGTCGAGCTGCCGGACGGCCAGACGGCCGAGAACCTCGAGATGGCCCAGCTGCACATCGACCTGCTCGAGGTGCTGCGGCAGAAGACGGCAGGCAACCTCACGGTCCAGGAGAACGCGTTCCTCGAGGACCTGCTCTACCGGCTGCGGGTCCGCTATGTGCAGAGACGGGGGTAGGCGCGCCGGC
>JBIOUG010000090.1:0-35782 GCA_044866775.1 Thermoanaerobaculia bacterium
CAGGGCCGCCGCCACGACGAGGGCGAGCGCCGCCGCCACCGACCGGCGGCGCCGCGGCGGCCGCTTCGAGAGCGACGAGCCGTCGCCTCCCCGCATCAGAACCGGACCCCGTAGTTGGTGAGGATCACGTAGTCCGGGAAGGCCGCGTCGCCGTGCGAGCCGCGCAGCAGGTCCGAGACGCTGCGCTGCCGGTTGCGCTCGACGGCCCACGGCACCGACATCGAGATCGAGTTGACGCCCCAGGAGTAGCTGAAGGACGGCTCGACCGAGACCATGTAGCCCGGGCGCCGCCGCCCGTTGCTCGAGCCGAAGACGTCGTGCGGCGGGACGCCCTCGATGCGGCCGCCCAGGCCGACGCCGATGCCGTGCCAGGAGCGGGGGCCGATCTGCACGCCGATGCGCGCCACGTACTGGTCCGTGGCCGAGACGAACTCCTCGGCGATGTTGGCGTTGGGACGCGCGACGCCGTTGTCCGTCTCGGGCTCGAAGATGTAGGTGCCGCTGCCGTAGAGGGCGAAGGAGCCGCTCTGGTTGAGGACGCGGTAGCCGCTCGCCTCGGTGATGATCCCCCAGGCGCCGTCGCCGGGCTGCACCGAATAGTCGGCGAATCCCCCGTCGCTGCGCACGATCTGGCCGTTGCGGATCGACAGCGTGCTCTGCCTCTGCTTGTAGTCGCCGGTCGGGAGCTTGAGGCCGAGCCCGACGGAGAGGTTGGAGCGGCGATGGTCCGCCGGGTTCCAGAGCAGGCGCTTGGCGACCACCGTGATGTCTCCCAGCCCCTCGGTCTGGCTGCGCGTGTAGCGCAGGATCACGTGCCCCTCCGCGTTGCGCAGCCCGCCGTCGCGGTTGGCCGTGAGGTAGGGGACGCCCACCGTGACGCTGGTCCGGGAGCTGATGTTGTACCGCATCGAGAGGTCGACGATATTGACGTTGTTGACGACCTGGCTGTGCTCGGCGAGCCGCTCCTCCTGCTCGTCGGTGCCCACGAAGTGGCGGAACGAGTAGCCGTAGCGGTGGCCGAGGGAGGCCTGGAAGCGCTGGTGGGCGCCGGCGGGGTTGAAGTCCTCGTCGAAGGCGTCCATGACGGGAGTGTCGAGGCGGGTGAGAACGCAGCTCTGCGCGGTGGCGGACGGCGGCATCAGGAGCGCGGCGATCACGACCAGCATCACCGGCAACGCGCTGCGCAGCACGAATCGAGACAGTCCGTAAACGGAGTCGTTGGACATCGGTGTCCCTCCCTGGGTCGTTCCGATCTTGGTGGGCGCTCCGCAAGAGGAATGCCAGGGTGGAGAAACGGCCCGGTAGCGGGCGGTTGCAGGCGGATTCCAGCGCGCCGGTGGGGGTCCACGAGGTCCTCTACCCAGCCGCCAATCCATACATTCGATGAGTTCAGGACCAAGAAACTCATGAATACGGCGATCAAGAACCAGGTCACACGCGGCGCCTTTGATAGCATCCGGCACGAGACCCACCTCCTCCTCTGCCGGAGCGGACGATGGCGCCCGCAGCCAACGCAGCTTCCCTATTTCTGGGGCAATACCGCCATCCTGCTCTACGAGCGGGGCGAGGATCCTGGCGACCAACGGGTCATGGGCCGGCGCCTGGCCGGCTCCCTGACGCCCGAGGGCAGCGTGCAGATGTCCTTCATGCCGGAGACCCGGAGGGGCGCCTCCCAGGCGACCGCCGGCACCGGCAGGTGCCGCCGCCGCGACGGCGCCTGGGCCTTCGAGATGCAGATGGGCACGGGCGCCACGGACCTGGGCGTCCACTGGGCCGACATGCTGCAGTGCCAGCCCGGCGACCCCGCCTGGGAGCGCCTCCCGGGCACCCCCTACAGCGTGCCGGACCTCCTGGCGGCAGCCGGGTTCGGGAGCAGTGCGTAGAGCGGGCGGTAGGAGTGAATCCGGGTAGTCAGGCGGGAAGAAAAGGGTGCCGGTCGCGGGTTCTCATACCCTGAAACCGCTCAAGCTTCGCCACTGGCGAGCTGCGCAACATCCAGGACCTGCTCGACTTACGCAGCCCGCAAGCTGCAAGGATGGGAGAGAGAGCCGTGCGGAAATATTCCCCTGTCCTCTTCGCGCTCCTCGGCATCGGCACCTGCCTCGCCGTGCAACCCTCGGCCCCGGTGGCGGCAACGCCGGCGGCTGTCGCTCCGGCGCCAGCGAGCCTCGACGCCCCGGCTTCCCTGCCGGAGGCGGCTCCTGCCGTCCTCACGGAGGCTCCTGCCGTCGTTCCGGCGCCGGTAGTTCCGGAGGCAGTCGCCCCCGCGCCGGCCAGTCCCTCGTTCGCCGACACCCAGGGCCTGTCGCGCGACGTCCTCGACCTGGCGCTCGAGGCGGTCCAGGCCGCCCGCGCCGGCGGGATCTCCGGCCGCGACGACCTGCTGACGGTCATCGACTATTCCCTCCCCTCGACCGAGCCCCGCCTCTGGGTGCTCGACCTCGGGCGCGGCGAGGTGCTGTTCCACGAGCTGGTGGCGCACGGGCGCGGCACGGGCGAGAACTACGCGACGCGCTTCTCGAACACCCAGGACAGCCGGCAGACGAGCCTCGGCCTGTTCCTGACCGGCGGCACCTACCAGGGCGGCAACGGCTATTCGCTGCGGCTCTCCGGCCTCGACGCGGGCCTGAACGACCGCGCCGAGTCGCGCGCCATCGTCATGCACGGCGCCTGGTACGTGAGCCCCGAGCAGGCGCGCAGCCAGGGCCGCCTGGGCCGGAGCTGGGGCTGCCCCGCGCTCTCCGAGGCCGCGGCGCCCAAGGTCATCGACACCATCAAGGGCGGCAGCTTCCTCTTCTCGTACCACCCCGACGAGCCCCGCCTCGCCGGCCGCCTCGTACCCGCCGGCGCCGAGGCCCCGGCCGCCGTGCGCGCCGCCCGCTGACCCCCGCCTACGTCCCCCTCTCCCATGTGGGAGAGGGGCCAGGGGTGAGGGAGATCGGGTCAACGCAGTAAAGTTGGAAGCAGCACCTCCACTCGCTCAGCTCCAGCGGAGGCCCCGGACGAAACGGTGCCCTCTTCAACCGAGCCCCTCATTCGTGACATCTCCGACACGGCCCGCTGGGCGGCCGTCTACCGCGCCCGCGAGAGCGAGCGCGCGGATGCCCTCTTCCACGACCCGCTGGCGAAGCGCCTGGCCGGGGAGCGCGGCGAGCAGATCGCCGCCGGCGTGCGCTTCACCGAGAAGCACGCCTGGAGCTGGACGGCGCGCACCTACCTCTTCGACCACTTCATCACCGAGCAGCTCCGGCAGGGCGTCGACATGGTCGTCAACCTGGCGGCGGGGCTCGACGCCCGGCCCTACCGCATGGACCTGTCACCGTCGCTGCAATGGGTCGAGGTCGACCTGCCGGGCCTCCTCGACTACAAGGAGGAGGTGCTGGCGGGCGAGGCGCCGCGCTGCGCGCTCGAGCGGGTCCGCCTGGACCTCGCCGACGTCGCGGCGCGCCGCGCGCTCTTCGCCCGCCTGGGCGACCGGGCGCGGAAGGCGCTCATCATCTCCGAGGGGCTCCTCCTCTACCTCGCGGCCGACGAGGTGGGCGCGCTCGCCCGCGACCTCGCGGCCCCGACGAGTTTTCAGCGCTGGATCGTCGACCTCGTCTCGCCCGGGCTCCTGCGCATGATGAAGAGGAAGATGGGCCGCGAGCTCGACCGCGCCAGCGCCCCGTTCAAGTTCGCGTCCGAGGAAGGGCCGGGGTTCTTCACCAAGTACGGCTGGGGCCCGGTCGAGGTGCGCTCGCTCTTCCGCACCGCGGCCCAGCTCCGGCGGCTGCCGCTCTTCATGCAGCTCATGGCCGCGATCTTCCCCGACCCCAAGCTCCCCGCTGGCAAGCAGATCTGGTCGGGCGTCCTCCTGCTGGCGAAGCAGGGGACCTGAGGCCGCGCGCCTCGCCTCCCTCCTACCACCCCGGCGCGATCACGAACCCGGTGACCCGCTCCTCCTCCGGCCGCTGGAAGGGCACGGAGTAGTAGAACTGCAGCACCGCGAAGCCGCCGAGGAGGATGCGGGCGGCGACGCCGGCGCTCACCACCGGGATGCGCTCGACCGAGTCCTCGCTGAAGCGCAGCTTCGGCGACTCGTCGGCGGTCCAGGCCACTCCGGCGTCGACGAAGGCCGCGAGCTCGGTCGGCAGCCACGGCAGCTCGAGGAGGCCGAACCCCTCGGTGCCGAAGAGCGGCAACCGCAGCTCGACGTTGGCGACCCCGATGCGGCTGCCGATCAGGCGATCGAACTCCGGGCAGGCGTTCGGGTCGCTGGGCACCGGTGTGCACTCGTCGGCCTGGATCGAGCCGATGCGGTAGCCGCGCACCAGCGTGTCGTGGCCGACGTAGAGCGGCGAGAGCCGTACGCTCTCGGCGTCCTGGCCGTAGCGGCCGAAGTGGAGGGCGCGGAAGGCGAGGGTCACCGGCCGGCGGAAGAAGTAGCGCCGGTAGTCGGCGAGGAGCGACTGGAACCGCAGCGTGCCGAAGGTCGGCTCGAGCTCCAGCCGGTAGCGCTCGCCGCGCACCGGCGAGGTGAAGCCGTAATAGGAGTTGTCGCCGACCAGGGCGAACGAGCCCTGGAAGAGGTCGAGCGGGTCCTCGCCGGCGAGCTGGCGCTCGGAGCGGTCGACGATCTCGTCGCCCACCGCCACCGCCTGGAAGATCTCGAGGTCGAAGCTCATGCGCGTATAGCCGACCGCGGCCTCGGCGCGGCGACGGACCGAGAACGGGTAGTGGCTGATGAACGAGGCGCGGTCGAGGGTGACGGTCTCGCGCACCTGCTCGAGCAGCCGCCCTTCGACCTGCGTGCCGTCGAGGTCCACGGTCACCGGCCGCACCGTGGTGAAGGCGGAGATGATCGGCACGTGGCCCCCTGCCACGCCCCAGTTCCAGCGCCGCTCGCGGTTCAGGTAGAAGGCCTCGGTGCCGAAGGTCTCGAGCGTGCCGCCGTTGGCGCCGTAGAGCGTCACGCCGACGGTGTGCTCGCCGAGCATGTCGCCGAACTGCGCCGTGAGGTCGCCGCCGACGACGTTGCCGAAGCTGCTGACCGAGACGCCGGCGACCGGCGCGATGTAGTCGAGGCGCAGCTTGGCGTTGTAGTCGGCGAGATCGAACTGGCGCCGCGCCTCGGCGGGCGTGGGAGCGGTGTCGTCGAGATAGGCTTGGACGATCGACCGGCCTTCGGCGCGCACCGGCGGCAGGAGGGCGGCGACGGCGGGCTCGGTGCGATCGCGCTCGACCGGCGTGCCGCGCGCCGCCGCCGGCTCGAGGGCGTGGATCGCGTAGGAGGTGTCCTCGAAGACCGAGAAGAGGACGCGGCCGCTGCGCGCCGCGACCGAGAGCGCCGGCGACAGCGTGGTGATGCCGGAGACGCCGGTGGCGATCTGGGTCACCTGCGCGATCTCGCCGCCGAGCTCCATGCGGTAGAGGTCGTTGACCCCCTCGCGGTCGGAGAGGAAGTAGAGCTCGCGGCCGGACGGCGCGAAGGCCGGGTTGACCTGCTGCGCGGTCGAGAACGGCGCCCCCGCCCGCGGCGTGCCGCCGGCGGCGTCGACCAGCCAGATCGCGAGCGGCGCGTAGTGCAGGGACACGAGGTCGGTGCGCTCGCCGCGGTCGGAGGTGAAGGCCAGCGTCCTGCCGTCGGGCGACCAGGCGGGCTGGAGGTCGGCGTAGAGGTCGTCCGTCAGTTGCCGCAGCTCCTCGCTCTCGAGGTCGAGGACGTAGAGGTCGGTCGCGGCGCCCACGGCGCCGGAGAAGGCGAGGCTCCGCCCGTCGGGCGACCAGGCGGGGTTCCAGAGGGCCGAGAGGCCGCGCGGCTTGATCCGCCGCTCGATCTTGCGCGAGGCGACGTCGAGGACGGCGATCTCGTTGTCGCCCTTGGCGAAGACGACGAAGGCGAACTTGCGCCCGTCGGGCGACCAGGTGCCGGCCGAGTCGAGGAAGCGCAGGGCGTCGAAGTGCGGGTCGGCGTCGGAGGAGACGAGCTTGCTCTCGATCTCGCCGGTCTCGGCGTCGGCGAGATAGAGGTCGAAGGTGAAGAGGCGGCGCGTCGAGAGGAAGATCATCTTGCTGCCGTCGGGCGAGATCGTCGGCGAGACGTAGGCGTCGCGCAGCTCGCCCCGCGGCAGCAGGCGCCGCCCGGCGTTGCTCGGCGCCGTGCGCGCGCGCACCACCGCGTCGTAGTCACTGCGGATGGCGGCGATCCAGTCCTTGGAGAACTGCTCGGCGGTGATCCCGAGCACCTCCTCGATCCCGCCCTCGAGGCCGAGCGTGGCGCCGGCGGTGAAGAGGTTACCGATCACCCGGTCGCCCCAGCGCCCGCCGACGTAGGCCCAGAAGGCGTGCCCCCAGCGGTAGGGGAAGAAACGCGACTGCCGGCTCATGCGCTTCAAGTCCGGGAGGTCCTCGCGCACCAGGGCGTCGCGCAGCCACATCGCGGTGTGCGGCGCCTCGCGGCCGAGCGACAGGTACTCGGCGAGCCCCTCGATGAACCAGAGCGGTACTTGCGCCTGCTGGCGGCCGGCGGGAGTGTCGCGCCCGCCGAGCAGGATCTCGAACTGGAAGACATGCACCAGCTCGTGCCCGAGGACGTGGTCGGTCTCGGCGTAGGAGCCGGTCAGCGGCATGACGACGCGGGTGCGCAGCGGCTCGGTCAGGCCGCCGGTGCCTTCGCCGATCAGGCTCCCCACCACCGTCGTCTGCTGGAAGTCGCTGTGGTTGGCGTAGAGGATGAGCGGCTTGCGCTCGGCGAGCTGGAAGCCGAAGACCGTGGCCAACCGGTCGTACCACCTCTCGGCCATCCGCGCCGCGTCCTCGACCTCGCGGCGGGCCTCGGGGTAGAAGTGGACGTCGAAGTGCTCGGTCGAGAGCACCTGCCAGTCGAAGTTCTCCCACTGCACCTTGTTGCGGCCGAAGTACTGCGCCGCGGCGGGGGCGGGGAGGACGAGGGCGGCGAGACAGACGAGGACGGCGGTGAGTGGTGCGACCGGGTAGCGGTGACGACGAAGAACTGGGTAGGGATAGGCGGGGTCGGGGCGGCGGCGCTCCACGAGCGACATTGCGTCTCTCCTCTGGAGGGTGGGGGATCGTAGCGCGGGCTGAGGGGCATGGGGGGGCGGACGGCAGGGCTGAGCGGTGGGCCCACCCCGAGCGAAAGGCATTCAAGAGCGGTGCCGCGGCTACCCAACGCTTCAGCCAACCGAACCGGTGGGTCAGATTCCAGTTCCGTGTCGGGCGGAGCGTGTCTCCGCCCGCGTGGGAGTGGGCTCTGCGTGCTAGCATCCCGCGCGTTTCCGACAGAGGGGGGGTCCCGCGCATGCGATGTTCCCGTCTCATGGCCGGCCTCTGCGCGCGCTCGGTGGCGCTCGCCGCCGTCTTGCTTGCCGCCTGCGCCAGCGCCGCCGGCGGTCCGCCCGCGGGCGACGCGAAGCCCACCAAGGTCGAGAGCAGGCCGGCGACTGCGGCGTCCTCGCCAGGCGCCACCGCCGATCCGTATCCGTCCACCTACAAGCCGCTCCCTTCCCGCCCGACGCTCCTTCGCAACGCGACGGTGCTGACCGCCGCCGGGCCGGCGATCGAAGGCGGCTCGGTGCTGCTCGTCGGCGGCAAGGTCGCGGCGGTCGGGCGCGACGTGCAGGCGCCGGCGGACGCGGTGGTCGTCGACGCGAGCGGCCGCTGGGTGACACCAGGGGTGATCGACATCCACTCGCACCTGGGGGTCTACGCCTCGCCCGGCGTCGAGGCGCACTCGGACGGCAACGAGGCGACCGATCCGGTGACGGCCGAGGTCTGGGCCGAGCACTCGGTCTGGCCGCAGGACCCGCAGTTCCCGCTGGCTCTCGCCGGCGGCGTGACCGCGATGCAGATCCTGCCCGGCTCGGCCAATCTGATCGGCGGGCGGAGCGTGACGCTCAAGAACGTGCCGGCGCGGACCGTACAGGCTATGAAGTTCCCGGGCGCTCCCTATGGGCTCAAGATGGCCTGCGGCGAGAACCCGAAGCGGGTCTACGGCAACCGCAACCGCGCGCCCTCGACCCGCATGGGGAACGTCGCCGGCTACCGCGCGGCGTTCATCGAGGCGCAGCGCTACCGCCAGGAGTGGGACGACTACCGCAAGGAGCAGGAGGAGGGCGGCGGCGGGAGCCGGGACGACGAGGGCGACCACGACAACGACGCGCCCGAGGTGGACCTCGCGATGGAGACGCTGGCGGGCGTGCTCGAGGGCAAGATCCTGGTCCACAACCACTGCTACCGCGCCGACGAGATGGCGGTGATGCTCGACCTCGGGCGCGAGTTCGGGTTCAAGATCGCCGCTTTTCACCACGCCGTCGAGGCCTACAAGGTCGCCGACCTCCTGGCGCAGGCCGGCACCTGCGGCGCCATGTGGGCCGACTGGTGGGGCTTCAAGATGGAGGCCCTGGACGGCATCCGCGAGAACATCGCCCTGGTCGACGCCGCCGGCGGCTGCGCCATCGTCCACTCCGACTCCGCCGAGGGGATCCAACGCCTGAACCAGGAGGCCGCCAAGTCGATGGCGGCCGCCAACCGCGCCGGCATCCCGGTGACGCGCGAGCAGGCGATCCGCTGGCTCACCATCAACCCGGCGCGCGCCATGGGGATCGGCGACCTCACCGGCTCGCTCGAGCCGGGGAAGATGGCCGACGTCGTGGTCTGGAGCGGCGACCCGTTCAGCGTCTACAGCAAGGCCGACCAGGTCTACGTCGACGGCGCGCTGGTCTACGAGCGCGGCAACCCGGCGCTGACGCCGCGCACCGACTTCAGCCTCGGACAGGAGGGGAGCCGATGAGGGGCGGAACATTGGGATCGGGAGGGGCGATGTTCGCGGCTGCGGTCACGGTCCTGACGGTGGGCGGCGTGACGATCCCGGCGCCGCTCGCCGCTGAGACCATCGCCGTCGTCGGCGGCACCGTGCACACGCTCGGGCCGCAGGGGACGATCGAGGGCGGCACGGTGCTCGTCCGCGACGGCATGATCGCCGCCGTGGGTGCCGCGGTCGAGGTGCCGGCCGGCGCCCGCGTCGTCGACGCCCGCGGCAAGGTGGTGACGCCCGGCCTCTTCGACTCGCTGACCCAGCTCGGCCTGGTCGAGGTGGGCCAGGTGGCGACGACGCGCGACTACCGCGTCGAGGACGACGAGATCACCGCCGCCCTCACCGTCGCCCCGGCGCTCAACCCGCGCTCGACGCTGATCCCGATCAACCGTGTCGAAGGGCTGACGCGCGCCGTCGTGGCGCCGCAGCCCGGCAAGAGCCTGATCGCCGGGCAGGGCGCGATCATCCACCTGGGGCTCGGCGCCGACCTCGTGGTGCGCGCGCCGGCGGCGATGTTCGCGGTGCTCGGCGAGAGCGGCGCCGAGCTCGCCGGCGGCGCCCGCGGCGCAGCGCTGCTGCGGCTGCGCGAGGCGCTCGAGGACGCCCGCGACTACGCCGCCCACCGCCCCGCCTTCGAGCGCGGCGAGCGACGGTCCTACGCGCTGTCGCGGCTCGACCTCGAGGCGCTCGTGCCGGTGGTCGAGGGGAAGATCCCGCTGGTCGTCGGCGTCGATCGCGCGGCCGACATCCGCGCCGCCCTGGCGCTGCGCGGCTACCCACTGCGGCTGATCCTGGCCGGCGTCGCGGAGG
This sequence comes from Thermoanaerobaculia bacterium, assembly GCA_044866775.1. Classification (GTDB taxonomy): domain Bacteria; phylum Acidobacteriota; class Thermoanaerobaculia; order Multivoradales; family UBA5704; genus DASUNQ01. Next base: position 9,623 of record JBIOUG010000090.1, read on the forward strand.
GCTGGCTGGCGGCGCAGGAGATCGCCGCCACCCAGGTGCCGGTGCTCGTCAACCCGATGGTGAACCTGCCGGACCGCTTCGAGGCCCTCGGCGCGACGCTCGAGAACGCCGCGCGCCTGCACGCGGCCGGGGTGACCTTCGCCTTCATGACCGGCGACGCGCACAACGCCCGGAACCTGAAGCAGGGCGCCGGCAACGCGGTCTCCTACGGTCTGCCGTGGGAGGCGGCGCTCGCGGCGATGACCATCGTGCCGGCGCGCCTCTGGGGCCTCGCCGACCGGCTCGGCAGCCTGGAGGTGGGGAAGGAGGCCGACGTCGTCGTCTGGGACGGCGACCCGCTCGAGGTCACCACCTTCGCCGATCACGTCCTGATCGGCGGCGTCGAGATGCCCATGGAGACCCGCCAGACCCGCCTCCGCGACCGCTACCGCCAGCTCGGCGGCGAGCTGCCGCCGGCGTACCGCCAACCGTAGGCGCCACCTCCCTTGACCGCCGCGGTGGCGCGTGCTAGACACCTGATTTAGAAACATCCCAACCAACCAAACGGGCAAGCGTCGAGCCGGGAGACCACGGTGCGCGTGGACCCCCCGGGATGCCCGTCTCTCTGCAAGGAGGTCATCATGCTTGCGCACCGAACCGCCGGCGCCGCAGTGGTCTCCATCCTCGTCCTGGCCCTGGCGGCCATCGTCCCGCCCGCCGGCGCCGACGCGTTCTCCACCGGCCCGTCGGCGTTCTGTCACGTCACCGACGGCGCCTTCACCGACTGCAGCCCCGGAGGCGAGGTCGAGGAGTGGTCGGACATCAGCTTCCTCGCCGGGCTGGGGACCAGCGCCGGCGCCGTCGTCTGGACCGACCAGAGCACGGCGCCGCCGCGGCTGCTCCTGATGTACGACCTGCTCCTCCACCAGCAGCCGCTGCCGCCGGGCTCGTTCTTCGACGTCACCTTCAACGTCTTCGAGGACGGCGAGCTGGAGCTCTACGAGGTGCGCTGCTTCGGCGACAACACCTTCCGGGTGTTCGAGGACGGCGAGGACATCACCGACGAGGCCGACACCGTCGACTGCGCGGTGGGCTTCAACGGCCACAACGTCCAGGTGGAGCTGGAGATCGACACCGTGGTCACCTACTCCCCCGACATCCCCCTGTTCTGGTCGACCGCGGCGCCGCAGCCCCGCTGCCGGTCCGGCGAGCCGGGGTGCAAGCCGCAGCCGATCGAGGCCGTGCCCCCGGGCTTCGTCGAGACCTCGTCGACGATCGTGATCGCCTCCTCCGACGGCACGACGCAGGTGGTCGGCCTGCCGGTCGGCGGCATCACGCCGGCGAGCCTCTGCGACCGCTCGGCCGGCACCGGCGCCCTGGTCGACCTGCTCGGCCTCTTCGCCGGCGGCAACCACGGGCAGTTCGCCAGCAAGGTCGCCCACGACGCCGCCATGGCGCTGGCGAGCCTGGCCGACTTCGGGATCATCGCCCCGAGTCAGGCCGGCGCGCTGCAGGGGTGCCTGGTGTCGACCTTAGCGAAGCGGTAGCGGCGCTCCGCTATTGTGCGGCGTGCGCCATTGGCGCACGCCGCGCCAGAGCCCCGATCATTGCGGGCCGAGCACGAGGCGCGAGCGGGCGACGCGCTTCCCGACCTGAGCGCTGATGTCCCAGTCGCCGGGACCCAGCTCCAGGAGCTCGAACTTGACGTCACGGTCGACTTGCGTGCGGTGCTCGATCTCGCCCTGCCGCGCCGTCACCACCACCAGGGGGAAATCGGCGGGCTCAAGGCCAACGATGCGCCCAGTGAGCGGGGGCACGGCTTCGCGCACGCGGATCTCGAGGCCCGTGATCGCGGCACCCTCGACCCGCAGCGGCTCGTCGGCCGCGACGCTGGCGAAGCCCGGGGCGGAGCCGACCAGCAGGTAGGTTCCTTCGACGAGGCGGAGCGAGAAGGTGCCGTCCTCGCGCGTGAGATGGCGCGTCGCCTGCCGCTGGCCTTGCTCGCGCACCTGGATGACGGCCTGCCGTCTCCGTGTGCCGTCCGGGCCGAGCACGCGCCCCTCGACCTGCCACACATTCTGGATCGCGAGCTCCAGGCTCACCTCGTGGTCGCCGGGCTCGATCCGCGCCTCGCCCTCGGCGACGAAGTCGCGCCCGCCGACGCCCACGCGCCAGACGCCGGGCCCCAGGTCCACGATCGCGAAGCGCCCCTCCTCGTCGACCTCGAAGGTCCGGTGCACCTTGCCCTGCCCGGCGGACGCGAAAAGGTGCTGCAACCGTTCCGGCGCGGCTCCCGCCAATCGGCCGCGGAGGGTCACGCCGGGAAGGAGCACCAGCTCGAGACCGTCGATCGAAGCGCCGCGAACCTCGATCGGCTGCTGCGCGCTCGCCGGGCCGTGCCCTGGCGCCTGCGCCCACAGCTCGTAGAGGCCGTCCTCGACCGCCAGCGAGAACGCGCCGTCCGGGTCGCTTGTCGCCTCGCTGACGCCGGTCGAGGGCGCCTGAGCGCGCACGCGAGCGCCGCCGATCGGCCGGCCGGCGCCATCCACCACCCTTCCTCGCAGCTCGGGCCGGCTGCGCGTCGGGTAGCGGAGATCGAGGACGTTCTCTCCCGGTCCGACCTCCACCTGATGTCGCTCGGTGAGCCCTTGCTCCGATGCCACGTGAAGCTCGCGCAGGCCCGGATCGATGCCGGTGAGCACGTAGCTGCCGTCGGCTTCGCTCCTGCGCTCGGACGATTGGGAGCGGCCACCGCGGACGTGGAGACGGAGGCCGGCCTGCGGTGTGCCGTCCGGGCCCAGGATACGCCCCCGCAGCACGGCGCCGCGCTCGAGCAGCAGGTCCTCGACGGAGGTCTCGCCGGCCGCCAGCTCGAGCTCTTTGCGCAGAACGGGAAGGTGACCCTCGGCGCCAGCGCCCAGCCAGTAACGGCCGGGCTCCAGGTGGTCGACGAGGAATCGCCCGTCCGCGCCGGCGACGGCGCTGCGGGCGGTGCGGCGCATCGGGCAAGGGCCTTCGAACTGCGTCTCAGTGGAGACGAAGACCTGGTCGGGCACCCAGACCGAGACGAAGGCTCCGGCAAGGGGGCGGCCGGTGGCGTCGAGCACACGGCCGGAGACGCGCGCGGCGGGCGCGAGGACCACCTCCACGGCACCATCGGCGACCTCGCCGAAGGCCGGGCTCTCGCTCAGGTAGCCGGGGCGGCAGAGCTCGATGCGGTGGCTGAAACCGAGTCCGGCGAGCGCGAAGCGGCCGTCCGTCCCGGTCACCGCCGGCTGTCCCTGCGCGCCGTCCCGCGCGATGGTCCAGACCTGCACGTCCGCGAGCGGCGCGCCGCGCGGATCGGTGACGCGGCCGTTGACGGCGGTGCCGGGCGGCCCCTGCGGGCCCGCGAGGATGACAGCCAGCGTGACAGCGAGGACTGATGTCACGGTATCCCCGCCTAGCAACCGGGATGCCCGGCGTCGAGGGCCGTAACCGCCCTGTTTCCAGGGCGCTTCGCCCCGCGTCCGTCCTTCGGCGTGGACGGCGCCGCCGCCCGCGCCCCGGCGCTAGGAGGCTGTTACGGTCTCCATGGCGATGCGGAGGACCAGGAACGCTGTAAGTTCGAGTACCGCTCGCGAGATCCAGGCGTGCTTCAGTTCGGCACGATGGTTCTCGAGTTGAATGCCGAGGGAACGGAATGGCAGGGAGGTTCGTCGGGTACGGCGCGATCTCGGAGGCGATCATCTCGGGAACACTGACTCTGAAAAAGAGCCGCAGAGCAGGCACCTGACGTAGTTGCTCTAACGATAGAAGAGAGGATACCGCCGCGGGTCGGCCTCGTGCATGAGGCCGTAGACGGCGTCGAAGATCGACTCGCGGTTGGGCTTGGACCAGTAGTCGCCGTCGGAGCCGTAGGCCGGGCGGTGCTCCTGGCCGGAGAGGGTGCGGGGCGGGGCGTCGAGCCAGTCGTAGCCGCCCTGGACCTCGAGCACCTGCTGCAGCATGTAGGCGCTGGCGCCGCCGGGGACGTCCTCGTCGAGGAAGAGGACGCGGTTGGTCTTTTGGAGCGACTCGACGATGCGGCCCTCGCGGTCGAAGGGCAGGAGCGTCTGCACGTCGACGATCTCGGTGTCGATCCCCACCTGGGCGAGCTGCTCGGCGGCCTCCAGCGCGATGCGGCAGAGGGCGCCGTAGGTGACGACGGTGACGTCGGCCCCCTCCCGCAGCACCTCGGGCACGCCGAGCGGCACGGTCATCTCGCCGATGTTGGCCGGCAGGCGCTCCTTGACGCGGTAGCCGTTGAGCACCTCGACGATGAGGGCCGAGTCGTCCGAGCGCAGTATCGCATTATAGAAGCCGGCCGCCTGCGTCATGTTGCGCGGCACGCAGACGTAGATGCCGCGCAGCAGGTGGACGATCCCGCCCATCTCCGAGCCCGAGTGCCAGATCCCTTCGAGGCGATGGCCGCGGGTGCGGACGATGAGCGGCGCGCGCTGCTGCCCCTTGGTGCGATAGCGCAGGCTCGCCAAGTCGTCGGCGAGGATCTGCAGGGCGTAGAGCAGGTAGTCGAGGTATTGGATCTCGGCGATCGGGCGGAAGCCGCGCTGCGCCAGGCCGATCGCCTGGCCGATGATCGTCGTCTCGCGGATGCCGGTGTCGGCGACGCGCAGCGAGCCGTACTTGGCCTGCAGGCCGGCGAAGCCCTGGTTGACGTCGCCGAGCTGCCCCAGGTCCTCGCCCATCGCCACGAGCTGCGGGTAGTTCGCGAGCGCCGCGTCGAAGCAGGCGTTCAGGATCTCGAAGCCGTTGAGCGTCGGCGCGTCGTCGCCGTAGACCGGCGCGACCGCCGGCACCCGCAGCGCCGAGAGGTCGGTCGTGCTGTAGAGGTCGGAGCTGTAGCGCTCGCGGTTCTCGGCCTCGTAGGCGCGCCGCCAGGCGGCGAGGCGCGCGCGGGCGGCGGGGGCGGTCTCGCGCGCCGCGAGCAGCGCCCGGTGGGCGGCGGCCGAGAGGTCGCGCCGCAGGGGAGCCTGCTGCCGCTTGAGCTCGTGGACGATGGCCTCGAGCTCGACAGCCGCGCCGGTGCCGGCCGCCGCGCCGGCGCCGGTCTCGTCCTCGTCGCCGCCGGCAGCCGGCGCAGCCTCGCGCGCCAGCTCCTCGGTCAGCGCCACCAGCGCCCGCCGCTCCTCCTCGATCGGCGCCCGGTAGTCGCTCCAGGCCTTCCTCTGGAGGTCGCGCACCTGCGCCCGGTCCTCGTCCTCGAACCGCCGCAGCTCCTCGTCGCCCGCCAACCCGGCGTCGAGCAGCCACCGCCGCATGCGCTGGATGCAGTCGACCTCGGCCTCCCAGGCCAGCCGCTCCGGGCTCTTGTAGCGCTCGTGGCTGCCGGAGGTCGAGTGCCCCTGCGGCTGCGTCATCTCGACCACGTGCACGATCGCCGGCACGTGTTCGGCGCGCACCACCTCGGCGGCCTGCCAGTAGACGTCGTAGAGCGCCGGGTAGTCCCAGCCGCGCACGCGGTAGAGGTCGTAGCCGTCGCGCGCGCCGGCGGCGCGCTGGAAGCCGGCGAGGACGGCCGAGAGGTCGCCGCGCGCGATCTGCAGCTCGTTCGGCACGGAGATGCCGTAGCCGTCGTCCCAGATCGAGAGCAGCATCGGCGCGCGCAGCACACCGGCGGCGTTGACCGACTCCCAGAACATCCCCTCGGCGCAGCTCGCGTTGCCGATCGTGCCGAAGGCGATCTCGCTGCCGTTGCGGGTGAACGCGGCGGCCGCGGCGGCCAGCTCGGGCAGCTCGCGGTAGAGGCGCGAGGCGTAGGCGAGCCCGACCAGGCGCGGCATCTGCGAGCCGGTCGGCGACAGGTCGGCCGACGAGTTGACGGCGGCGGTCTGGTCCACCCACGAGCCGTCGGCGCGCACCAGGCAGGTGGCGAAGTGGGCGTTCATCGAGCGCCCGGCCGAGCAGGGCTCGCGGCCGACGTCGGGGTCGGCGTAGAGCTGGGCGAAGAGCTGCTCGATGGTGAGCAGGCCGAGCGCCAGCATCAGCGTCTGATCGCGGTAGTAGCCGGCGCGGAAGTCCCCGGGGCGGAAAACGTGCGCGAGGGCGACCTGCGCCACCTCCTTGCCGTCGCCGAAGATGCCGAACTTGGCCTTGCCGGTGAGCACCTCGCGGCGGCCGAGCAGGCTCGCCTGGCGGCTGCGGAAGGCGAGCCGGTAGTCGGCGAGGACGGCCTCGGGCGCCAGCGCCGGCGGGGAGGAGGCGGCCGCCTCGGCGTCGAGCGGCTCCTCGGCGACCGCCTGCTCGCCGACGGCGAGGGGGGCGAGGGGAGCGCTTTCCTTGAGCATCCGGGTGCGCCTCCTGCGGGTTGGGATTCTGCTGGCCCGAGGGGCCGGGATCAAACGCGGGATCGTAGCACGGGCGGCATGCTACGCTGGCGCCACCGAGCGCCAAGAGAAGCCGGAGCCTTGTGACTCGCCGAGCCGACGCGAGGACTCTCGCGATGACGGGGACGCCGATCCGGCGAGAGCGCCTGATCGCCGGCTGCCGCGTCGCGCTCGCCGCGTTCTCGCTCTTCGCCGTCTGGCTCGACCCCTCGGAGCCGGCCCACTCCGCGCCGGTCGCCTATGCGCTGATCGCGGCGTATGCGCTCTACTCGGCCCTGCTCACGCTCTGGGTGTGGGGCGCCAAGGCGACGCCGGCGATCCTGCCGCTGCTGGTCCACGCGATCGACTTGGCGCTTTTCTGTGTCGTCGTCTACTTCACCGCCGGCCCGAGCAGCCCCTTCTTCGTCTTCTTCGTCTTCACGCTGGCGGCCGCCGCCGTGCGCTGGCAGGAGACAGGCACGCTGTGGACCGCGATCGCCAGCCTCCTCGCCTTCCTGGTCGTCGGGCTGTACTCGGCCAGCCGCTTCCCGGAGGCGGGCTTCGAGCTCAACCGCTTCGTCATCCGCAGCATCTACCTGGCGGTCGCGGCGGTGCTCTTCGGCTACATGAGCGCCTACGAGAACCGGCTGCGCGCCAAGGTCGCGGGCCTCGGCGAGTGGCCCGCCGGCATGCCGACCGAAGCGGCGGGCGTGGTGCGGGCTCTGCTCGGACACGCGGCGAAGGCGCTCGCGACGCCGCGCACGCTGCTCGTCTGGGAAGAGGCGGAAGAGCCCTGGTGCCACGTCGCCCTCTGGTCGGCGGGGGAGCTCGACTGGCGGCGCGAGGCGCCGGACGCCTTCGCGCCGCTGGCGCCCGGCGAGCTGGCCGAGGCGGCCTTCTTCGCCGCGGAGCGACCCGGCGGCGACGCTCCGCTCCGCCTGGTGACGCCCGGCGGGCTGAAGTCCTGGGCGGGCGATCCCACGCCGCCCGGCCTGCGGCAACGTTGCGGCTACGGGGCGGTGCTCTCGGTGCCATTGCGCGGCGAGAGCCTCGTCGGCCGCTTCTTCGCGCTCGATCGCCCCGACATGACCTCCGACGAGCTGGTCCTGGGCGAGATCCTGGCGCAGCGGCTCGCCGTCGAGATGGACCGGCTGGCGCTCTTCGAGCGCTTCCATCAGACGGCTCTGGCGGATGAGAGGATCCGGCTCGCCCGCGATCTCCACGACGGTGTGATCCAGGCGCTGACCGGCGCCGCGCTGCGGCTGGAGTCCGCGCGGCAACTGCTCGACGCGTACCCGGCGGCGGCGGGCCGGCTGATCGAGGAGGTCCAGGACGTCCTGGTCTCGGAGCAGCGCGAGCTGCGCGACGTCATCGGCGACCTCGAGCCGGAGCGCTCCGGGGCGCGCCAGGAGGGCCTCGCCGAGCGGCTCACCGAGCTCGGCGAGCGCGTCGCGCGCCACTGGGATCTGGGCGTGGAGCTGCGGGCCGAGCTTGCCGCGGAGCCGATCGCCGGCGAGCTGGCGCATCAGATCTGCCGCATCGTGCAGGAGGCGCTGGTCAACGCCTCGCGCCATGGACAGGCGTCGCGGGCGACGGTGGAGGTACGCCTCGACGAGCGCGCAGTGCATCTCGCGGTCGCCGACGACGGGTGCGGGTTTCCGTTCACGGGCACGTACGACTTCGCGACCCTGACGGCGAGGAGGCTCGGTCCCGTGTCGCTCAAGCAGCGTGTCGCGGCGCTTGGCGGGCGGCTCGCGATCACCTCGAGCGCCGACGGCGCCCGCCTCGACATCGAGCTGCCCCGCCCTTCCCCGGGAGCCTAGGCATGGCGATCCGCCTGGTGCTCGCCGACGACCACCCGCTGATCCTCGACGGTCTCGAGCAGCTCGTCCGCCTCGCCGGCGACTTCGAGGTCGTGGAGCGCTGCGTCAGCGGCGAGGAGGCGCTGCGGGCGGTCGAGCGGCGGCGGCCCGACCTGCTCGTGCTCGACGTGCGCATGCCCGGCATGGACGGTCTCGCCGTGCTGCGCGAGATGCGGCACCGGCGGCTGGTGACGCGCGTCGTGATCCTCACCGCGGCGATCGGCGAGGACGAGCTGCTCGAGGCCGTCCGCCTCGGGGTCGGCGGCGTGGTGCTCAAAGAGATGGCGCCGCGGCTGCTCGTCCAGGCACTGCGCAAGGTCCACGCCGGCGAGCAGTGGGTGGAGAAGCGCTCGGTGCAGGCGGCGCTCGAGAAGGTGCTGCGCCGGGAGGCGGGGGCGCGGGAGGCGGCGAGCGAGCTGACGCCGCGCGAGATCGAGCTCATCCGCATGGTCGCCGAAGGCCTGCGCAACCGCGAGATCGGCGAGCGGCTCGGCATCACCGAAGGCACGGTCAAGGCCCACCTGCACAACGTCTACAAGAAGCTCCACCTGGAGACGCGGGTGGCGGTGCGGCGCTACGCGGAGGAGAAGGGGCTGATCTGAGGCTGGCGCCAAAAGCAAACAGCAGGGCGGGGATCCCGCCCTGCTGGATGGATCGTCGAGCCTGCGGTAGGACGGGCTACTCGCAGTGGTCGGAGCAGCCTTCGGTCTCGCCCTCGTTGTAGGCGGTCAGGGCGCCGGTGAGGGCCGAGGTGGCGCTATTGGGCAAGGAACCCGTTCCGACCGGCGGCACCACCAGGCTGCCGATGAGCGCGTCCGCCGCATCGATGATGCCCGAGACGGCGTCGCAGCCGGCGCCGTTCGCGAAGTTGAGCTTCGCCGCGATGAGCTGGTGCGCCAGGCTGATGAGACCGTTGCCCGCGGCCGGCTGGTTGAAGATCGCCAGTAGCTCCGCCTGGGTATACGAGTTGTCGCCGAGCGAGAGGCTGGTCGCCGGCCAGGCGACGCACAGCGGGCTCGTGGGGTTGCTCTCGCAGACCGAGTCGTTGTGGGTTTTCCAGTAGCCCTGCGTCAGCGTGCAGCTCTCGCACGCGTCCGTGCTGCAGGTCGTGTTGCCCGTGAAGTCGCTCCTCATGCGCGAGCTGTTGGCGTGCGCGAACGACCGGAACACGTAGGTGGTGCCGCACGCCAGGGGATCGGGGCAGTTGGTCGAGGCGCCGGGGTCGTCGAAGAGGTTGGCGCCGATGTTGACCGTCGCGCACTGAAAGGCGCCGAGATTGTAGCTGCTGTCGTTGGCGTTGCCGGAGAACGAGGCCTTGCAGAGGGCGAGGCTGTCGGAGACAGGCCAGCCGGTGGCGTTGAACTGCGCCTCGGTGATCCACTGTAGCGAGAAGCCGGCCGGGGCTCCGGTCGCGCCGGCGCAGACGGTCACGTCGATGGAGGACTCCGTGCTGCCGGCGCAGCTCACCGTGGGCGTGTCCATCTTCGGCTTGGGCGGCGCCGCCCAGCCGGCCGTGGCGACCACCAGCAGGAGAAGCGTAAACAGACAGAGCGCCGTGATTCGTGGTTGCGGGCGGGTATTGAGCAGCATGACCGTGATCTCCTTCGTCCGAGAGAGTGCGGGCCGATTTGTCGACAACCGATGGCAACAATCTACGTCGCCGCCACCGCCCGTGCCATTCGGCAAAGGACAGATCTTTCTATGACTTTGGATATAGATGGCGGATGGGTGGGTGTAGGCTGGAGTGGCGCTGATCGGCTCGACGCTCGCCCACTACCGCGTCACCGCCAAGCTCGGCGAAGGCGGCATGGGGGAGGTCTATCGCGCGACCGATACGCGGCTCGGGCGGGAGGTCGCGATCAAGGTGCTGCCCGCGGCCTTCACCGCCGATCGCGAGCGCCTGGCGCGCTTCGATCGGGAAGCGAAGGTCCTCGCCAGTCTCAACCATCCGAACATCGGCAGCATCCACGGCCTCGAGGAGTCCGACGGCATCCGCGCCCTGGTCCTCGAGCTGGTCGAGGGCCCGACTCTCGCCGACCGGCTGAGCCACGGGCCGCTGCCGCTCGACGAGGCGCTCGCCGTCGGCCTGCAGATGGCCGAGGCCCTCGAGTACGCGCACGAGCACGGCGTCGTCCACCGCGACCTGAAGCCGGCGAACGTCAAGCTGACGCCCGACGGCAAGGTCAAGGTCCTGGACTTCGGCCTCGCGAAGGCGCTCGCGGGCGATCCGTCGTCGCTGACCGCGACGCAGCTCGCGCAGTCGCCGACGATCACCCACGGCGCGACCAGCGACGGGGTGATCCTCGGCACCGCCGCCTACATGGCGCCCGAACAGGCGAAGGGCCGGCCGGTCGACAAGCGCGCCGACATCTGGGGCTTCGGCGCCGTGCTCTACGAGTGCCTGAGCGGCCGGCGGCCCTTCGCCGGCGACAGCGTGCCCGACACCCTGGCGGCGGTGATGCGCGACGCGCCGGACCTAGCGGCCCTGCCGGCGGCGACGCCGCGGCGGGTGCGCGAGCTCGTCGCGCGCTGCCTCGCCAAGGACCCGCGGCAGCGGCTGCGCGACGCGGGCGAGGCGCGCATCGCGCTCGAGCGCGCCCTGGCCGGGGAGAACGACGAGGGGGTGGGTGGGCCGGAGCCCGCGCGGCGGCCGCACGCTCGCGGCAGGAGGCTCCGGGTTGCGGGCGGCCTCGCGGCTGCGCTCGCCGCGGCGCTGGCCGCCGGCTGGCTCCTGCGCGGCGCGCCGCCGCCGGCGCCCCCGACCCGCTCGACGATCGACCCCCCCGAAGGGACGTACCTCGATTATCTGGATCGCGGCGTGGCGCTGTCACCGGACGGAACGCTCCTGGCTCTGGTCGCTTACAGCACCAGCGACACCGAGCGGCGCCTCTACCTGCGCGCGCTCGACGGGCTCGAGATCGAGCCGCTCCCGGGGACCGAAGGCGCGAGCTACCCCTTCTGGGCGCCCGACGGGCGTGCGCTCGGCTTTTTCGCCGGCGGCAAGCTCAAGCGGCTCGACCTTCCGGGCAAGGCCGTCCACAGCCTCTGCGACGCGCCGACCGGGCGCGGCGCCGCCTGGAGCTCGCGCGGCGTCATCGCCTTCGCCCCAGGCATGACCGGAGGTCTCTTCCAGGTGCCGGCCGCCGGCGGCTCGCCCACGCCGCTGACCGAACCGCGCCCCTCGGTCTCGCACCGCCTGCCCCACTTCCTGCCGGACGGGCGGCATCTGCTCTACACCGTCCTCCGCGGGGAGGGCGACGGCGACGGCGAAAGCGTGTGGCTCTTCGACCTCGAGAAACGAGAGGCCAAGCGCCTGCTGGCCGTCGCGAGCGAGACGCAGTTCGTCCTGCCCGGTTACCTCGCGTTCGTGCGCGAGGGGAACCTCATGCTGCAGCCGTTCGATGCGGACCGCGCCAGCACCACCGGGCCGGCGACCGCGATCGCGGAGAAGGTGCATCTGACGCCGGGTCGTCTGGCGAGCAACGTCAGCTTCTCGCGCACGGGTCGGCTGGTGTACCAGCTCGTCGACCTCGGGCGCCAGCGGTTGCGGTGGATCGGCCGCGACGGCGAACCGCTGGCGACCGTCGCGGAGGTGAGCGGCCTGCTCGAGATGAACCTGGCGCGGGATGGGCGCCAGGCGGTGCTCGCGGTGGCGGACGAGCAGCTCGGCGAGCGGCTCGTCCTGCTCGATCTCGAGCGCGGCGTGCAGAGCGCCGCGACGCCCGACCTCGAGCCGGCGACCCCGCTCTGGTCCCCAGACGGACGCGAGATCGCGTACACGGACTTCAGCAGCTCCCGCACTCGCCTCCGCCGACGCGACGTCGCCCGCGGCGACCCGCCGCAGACTCTCCTCGAGGATGCGGCCTACGACTACCACCCGACCGGCTGGTCGCCGGACGGCAAGACCCTGGTGCTGATGCGGGTCGCGCTTCCCGGCGGCCAGTTCGACCTCGTAGCACTCGAGCTCGGGGGAGAACGGCGCCTGCGCCCGCTCGTCCAGGGCCCGGCGATGGAGCTGGCCGGCGAGGTCTCGCCCGGGGGTGAGTGGCTCTCGTTCGTTGCGGACGAGTCCGGCCGCCCCGAGCTCTACGTCGCCTCCTTTCCGCTGCCCGGCCGGCGCTGGCCGATCTCCAAGGACGGCGTGCTCGGTCTCGGCGTGAAGTGGCTGAGCGCGAGCGAGCTCGTCTACTTCGCCGCCGACGGCGGCGCCTTCCGCGTCACGCTGGCGATGCGCGGCGACCGCCTGGAGGTCGGCCCCCCGCGCCGCGTTTTCGGCGACCTGACGGTGAATACGCCGAACATCGTCGATGCCGACGTGGATCCGACGACGGGACGCCTGCTGCTCGCCGAGCACCTCGGCAGACCGGGAGGCGGAGCGCTCGTGCTGCTGAGCGACTGGCGGCCGGAGCTGGCGCAGCGCTGACCGCTCCGGCCGGCGACGCGCTATCCTGCCGCGCGTGCTGCTCAAGCTCCTCTCGCTCGCCACGCTGCTCGGCCTGCGGCTCGCCGGCGCCACCCGCCATCGCCTCCGCTGCGGCCGCGTCGTTCTCAGCTACGCCCGCGTCGGGCCGCGCGACGGCGAGCCGTGGGTGCTCATCCACGGCCTGGGCTCGGTCGGCGTGAGCTGGTCGCCGGTGGTGCGGGCGCTACGCCGGGAGTGCCGCGTGCTGGTCCCCGAGATGTCGGCGCTCGGCGGCACACGCGCGCCGGGCGACGCCTTCGGCGTGCAGGACGGGGCGAAGATCGTGGCGCGGTTGATCGAGGCCGAGTTCGGGCGCCGGCCGGTGACGGTGGCGGGGCTGTCGCTCGGCGGCTGGATGGCGGTGCGCCTGGCGATCGCCCGCCCCGAGCTGGTGGGGCGGCTGGTGCTGATCGACGCCGGCGGCTACCGCGAGCAGGACTGGGAGAAGATCCAGTACCTGGTCACCGTCCGCGACCTGCCGGGGGTCGACCGCCTCTACCGCGCGCTCTTCGTGCGCGTGCCCTGGGCTTTCCGCCGCGGCCGCAAGGGGTTCCTCAGGGCCTACACCTCGCGGAGCGTCCGCACGGTCCTCGGGCAGACGCGCGAGGAGGACACCTACGACGACCAGGACCTGGCGCGCATCGACGTGCCGTCGGCGATCGTCTGGGGGGAGCACGACGGCGTCTTCCCGCTCGCCACCGGGCGGGCGATGGCCGCCGCCCTGCCGCAGGCCCGCCTCAAGGTCCTGCCCGGCTGCGGCCACGGCGTCCACTGGGAGTGCCCGCGGGCGCTGGTCGGGGCGATCGAGGAGTTCCGGCGCGAGACGGCCGGCGCGGCGGCGGCCGCCGAGGCGCGGCGGGCGCGGGTGGCGGCCGAACCGCTCGCCGACGAGGCGGTCGTCGGAGCGGTACCGCCCCGCGCCTGAGCGCGCCGGCCTCCGGTGAAGGAGGCTGGGTACAAACGGTCGTGGTCGATCCGCGGAATCCGCGCATCGTCTACGCCGCATCACCCGGCGCGCCGCTCTACAAGAGCGAGGACGGTGGCGCGACGTGGAGCCCGCAGGACGGCTCGCCACGCACGCTCTGGGCGCTGGTAATCGACCCCTCCCGGCCGCGCACCCTCTATGCCGGCTCCGTCGAAGGCGGGCCGTTCAAGAGCACCGACGGCGGCGCCTCCTGGGTGCGTGTCCGGCGCGGCCTCCCCGCCACGCCCGCGTTCGAGGTGATCGCGGTCGATCCGCGGCAACCGAAGACCCTGTTCGCCGCCAACGAGTTCACGCTTGGCGCGCTCTTCAAGAGCACGGACGGCGGGGCGACCTGGCGGCCGTCGGCGCGCGGCCTCGGGCGGCAGTCGATCCGCGCCATCGCCTTCGACCCCGGAGACGGGTTCGTGTACGCCCTCACCCGGGTGGGCGGCGTGTACCGGAGCACCAACGGCGGGGCCGCCTGGCGGCCGGCGGGCGAGGGGCTCGAGGTCACCTTCGTCAGGGCGGTGGCGGCGACCGGCTCCGGCCTGCTCGCCGGCACCCACGGCCACGGCGTCTTCGCGAGCGCCGACCGCGCCGTCTCGTGGCAGCCGTCGAGCCGCGGGCTCTCCGCCCTGCGCAGCGCCGGTCTCGCGGCCGACGGCCAGGCGCCGCCCCGGCTCTACAGCGGCAACGACGTGGTGGGACTCTTCAAGAGCGCCGACCGCGGCGCGCACTGGCTGCGCCTGAGCACGCCGTACCCGTATGCCGGACCGGTGGAGATCGATCCGCGCGACCCGCAGGCGGTGTACGCCGGCCTGTTCGACGCCGTAGCTCGCAGCGACAACGGCGGCCGCCGCTGGCCGGTCGCCTTCGGCCTGCCATGCCAGCGGCCCGCGCGCATCGTCGTCGACCCGGGCGCGCCGGATACCATCTACGTCAGCTCCTTCCTCTACATCGGCTGCGGCTCGAACCCGGGTGGCTGCCATGGCTTCAGGTTCAGCTCGACGGGCAGCACCTGCCTGCGCGATCAAGCCGCTGGTCAGGCGGGAGTCCAGGTGCTGGCGGCGGCGCCGCACCCGCCCTTCCACCTCTACGCCGTGACCCAGACCGGGCTCTTCCGCAGCGCCGACCAGGGCGACTCCTGGGCGCTGCTCGCGCCGGGCGTCGTGCCCCATGCCCTCGCCTTCGATCCGCTCGAGGCCGGCGTCGTCTACGGCGGTTTCGCCAACGCCGTCGGACGCAGCGCCGACGGCGGCGCGACCTGGGAGCTGCACGGCGAAGGGCTGCCGGCGAGGGGGTTCTTGACGGCGCTAGCGGTCGACCCGGCCGATCCGTCGACGGTCTACGCGGCATTCTTCCACGAGGGCCTTTTCGAGAGCACCGACGCCGGCGTCACCTGGTCGGAGCTGGTCGATCCGGAGGTCAGCGTGCTCGGGATCGTCCTCGACCTGGCGGATCCCTCCACCCTCTATCTCGCCACCGACGGCGCCAGCGTCCTCATGGTCGAGACGAACGAGTAAGCTCGCCGCGATCCTCGGGCAGGGCCTCCACCACAGCACGGACGGCGGCCTCTCGTGGGCGCTGCTGGCGGGGGGCGCCTACCCCGACGACCTCGCCTTCGATCCCGTGACGCCGGGCGTCGTCTACGCCGCCTTCTCCGGCGCGGTGGGACGCAGCACTGACGGCGGCGCGACGTGGGCGATGCACGGCGCGGGCCTGCCCGAGCACCTCCTCTTCCCGGCGCTCGCGGTCGACCCGGTCGATCCGTCCACGATCTGCGCGGCGAGCCTCGTCGACGGCGTCTTCAAGAGCGAGGACGCCAGCAGCACCTGGTCGCAGGCCGCGCCGCGGATCGAGGGCGCGATCGTCCGGGACGTCGTCGTCGACCCGGCGGACCCCACGATCCTCTACCTCGCGACCGAAAACGCGAGCGTGGTGATGGTCGAGCAGTCGCCGGAGTAGCGGTACACTTGGCGGCGCGACGATGGCCGAGCCCGACTACCTGATCTGTCTCGACTGCGAGGCGCCGTGCTATGTCTTCGAGTGGGAAGCCGGGAAGGTCCAGGAGATCATCTGCGCCGTCTGCGGCAACGACGACCCGGAGCAGTTCGCGCTGCCCGAGGACTACGAGGAGATGAGCGGGGCGTCGACGTAGCCGCTCGCTAGCACTCAGCTCTCATCGCCGAAGACGACTCCCAGCGCCCGCGCCGCCCGCACCATCTCGCCTTGCGGGTCGACGCGCTTGATCCCGCGCACCGCCTCGGCGAGGTCGACGTCGTCGACGCGCCCGGCCGACAGCCGCACCATCCGCCCGTAGCGCTCTTGCATCGCCAAGTGCACGACGCGCTCGCCGAAGAGGGTGGCGAGCAGGCGGTCGAAGGGGACCGGTCTGCCGCCGCGCTGGAGGTGGCCGAGGACGGTGGTGCGGACCTCGATCTCCGGCGGCAGCAGCGGCCCGAGCTCGCGCCGCAGCCGCACCCCGGCGCCGCCCAGCCGGCGCGCGCCGGTCACGGCGTCGACCTCCGCCACGCTCGCATCGCCATCCGTCCGCACCGCCCCTTCGGCCACCACGACGAGCGACGAGGCGCGGCCGCGGTTGCTGCAGCGCTCGGCGGCCGCCGCCACCACCGCCGGCGCGTAGGGGATCTCCGGGATCAGGATGACGTCGGCCGCGCCGGTCAGCCCGGCGTGGAGCGCGATCCAGCCGGCGTCGCGCCCCATGACCTCGAGCACCATGACGCGGTGGTGGCTCTCGCCGGTGTCGCGCAGCCGGTCGAGGGCGTCGGTCGCGACCTCGATGGCGGTCCAGAAGCCGAAAGTGTAGTCGGTGGCCGCAAGGTCGTTGTCGATGGTCTTCGGCACCGCGACCACCGGCACGCCGAGACGGCCGAGCTCGGCCGCGATGATCAGCGTGCCGTCGCCGCCGATGACGATCAGGGCGTCGAGGCCGGCCGTGCGGACGTTCGCCACCACCTCGGCGGAGCGGTCGGCGGTGCCGCCGCCGGCGGTCGGGTAGGCGAACGGGTTGGCGCGGTTGGTGGTGCCGAGGACGGTGCCGCCCTGGCCGATCAGGTGCCGGACGTCGGCCCCCGTGAGGTGGCGGAAGCGCCGCTCGAGGAGCCCGGCGAAGCCGTCGAGGATGCCCACCACCTCGCCGCCGTACACGCGTTCCGTCGTGCGGACGGCGGCGCGGAGGACGGCGTTCAACCCCGGCGCGTCGCCGCCGCCGGTGAGGATCCCGAGGCGTTTGGCGGGCATCGGGCGGATCTTATCTCCGGGTGGAGCGCATCAGAGTTGAGCCCAAAGAGCTAAGATCCGCTCCTGCCACACCGGGCTCTTGACACGATCTTAGTTTCATGATATCAATTTGGCGTGCAGGTCGAGGGGTAGGCTGGAGGCTCGGCCGCCCGGACCGGCACGACAGACGCCCAGGATCACATTCCAAAGGAGGAATGCCTCATGCCCACTTCGATGAGCCGTTGGACCCAGTCCCCCACCCTCTCCCGAGAGCCGTTCTACCGCCTCTTCGAGACCCTGTTCAACCAGGACCAGGGTGAGGACATCGCCACCCGCACCTGGACGCCGCCGGTCGACGTGCGCGAGACCGAGGAGGCCTTCACCGTCACCGCCGAGCTGCCGGGGCTGTCGCGGGAGGACATCCAGATCACGCTCGAGAACAACATCCTCCGCCTGACGGGCGAGAGGAAGTTCGAGCGCGACGAGAAGCAGGAGAACTACCACCGCATCGAGCGCTCCTACGGCGCCTTCACGCGCTCGTTCGCTCTGCCGAGCCAGGTGGATGCCGAGCGCGTCCAGGCCAACTTCAAGGACGGCGTGCTGACGATCACCGTCCCCAAGGCCGACGCGGCGCGCCCGCGGAAGATCGACATCTCCTGAGGAGGCATCCGCTGTCATCCTGTAGCGCCCGGGCCACGTCCCGGGCGTTTTTCTTTTACAGCTCTCGCTCCGGCATCAGCAACCGCAGGTAGAACCCCACCCACAACGCGAACGGCAGCGCCAGCTTGACCGGCAGGTCGAGCAGGTGCTCGGCCATGCCCCAGAGGTTGCGCGCCACCGCGCCGTAGTGCGCCAGGCTCCAGGCGCCGAGCCGCGTCGCGTAGACGGCCTCGACGTACACCACGAGCAGCAGCAGGTCGAAGACGACGGTCGCGAACGCCGCCCAGGCGAGGTTCCGCAGGCGCTCGCGCCAGGGCACTCCCGGCACGGCGAGGAAGAGCGTCCCGAGCAGCACCAGGTGGAAGTGGAGGTCGGTGACGCGGAAGCCCTGGACGAGGGTGCGCGCCGGCGGGAAGTCGCGCCGCGCCACATAGGCGTCGTGGCCCCCCTGGCGCAGCATGAGCTCGGTCACGTCCGGACGCTCGGCGAGGTTGAGCGCGGCCTCGGCCGTGCGCAGCAGGAGTGCGTTGTAGAGCGGCGCCGCCGCCGCCCAGAGCGCCCACACCGGCAGCAGCCAGAGCAGAGCGTCGCGCAGCAGCCGGAGCGGCCAGCTAGGCTTCGCGGAGCGCAAAGCGGTGTGCCCAGCCCACCCAGAGCAGCACGCCGAACAAGATCACCAGCGTCTGCCAGACGACGGTGTGGGAGGCGTCGAAGAGCCGCGGCAGGTAGGCGCCGGTCAGATAGAGCGCCACCACCCGCACCAGGTTGACGAGCTGGATCAGCACCGCCCCGGCGGCGAGGCCGGCGAGCCGGGCGCGCCAGGACGCGGGAAAGGCGAGCACGGCGGCGCCGAAGATGAGCAGCGTCTCGAGGCCGTTGCAGCCGTTCCTGATGTTGACCGCGAAGCGCCGGCCGCGGACGATGGTGCCCTCCATCCGCACCTCCTGGCCGAGGAGATCGAGCGCCGCGCCGCTCACCCCCGCCACGCCGGCGGTGAACGGCTCGACCGCATGGTCATTGACCCAGCGCAGCGAGAGCAGAGTGAAGCCGCCGGCGAGCAGGAGGAGAAAGACGGCGAGGAACCGGACCTCGGCGCGGCCCGAGCGCGGCGCCGCCACGGCTGCGTTCTTCGGCGGCATCGGCAGGAAGCGCGAGAGTAGCACTTCGCCGCTCCCTAGCCGCCGAGAATCTCGTTGAGCCCGGCGATGACCTGTTCGATTTCTTCAGGCGAGAGCCGCGCGAGACGACCGCTCAGGCGGGAGGTGGACAGGGTCCGGATCTGGCCGACCTTGATCCACGATCGCTTGGGCAGGCGCGCCGAGTGGATCTCGAGGGTGAGCGGGAAGCCCGCCGAAGGTTCCTGGCTCGTCACGGCGACCACGATCACCGTGCCCGACCGCTCGTTGAACACGTCCTCGCTCAGGACGACCACGGGGCGCCGGCCGGATTGCTCGCGGCCACGTACCGGATCCAAGTCAGCCCAGAGGATGTCGCCCCTCAGTATGCGGGCCATTCGGCCTCGCTGGGCAGGAACTCCTCGGCGGTGCCCTGCTCAGCGGCCGGCCGGAGCTTGGCGCATTCGCGGGCAAGGCGCACGCGGCGGATTCTGGCCAGCTTCTCCGCCAGCGCGTCCTGAATCAGGCTGCTGCGGCTGGGGAACAGACCGCGCCGCACGAGGCGGTCCACTTCCTTGAGGGCTTCAGGGTCCAACGAGACGGCAATCTTCGCGGCAGGCATAGCGAGCCATGGTAGCACCAACGGTCATACTGTGGGGCTTTGCGTTGACAACCTCCAGGCCCGCCCTTACCATGCCGCGGACCCGGAGAGCGCGTGGCCCACCCGTACCTGACGCCGAAGACGACACTCCTCGACGCCGGTCAGATGTCTCGTGCCATCCGCCGCATGGCAGGGGAGATCGTCGAGCGCAACCGCGGCGTCTCCGACCTCCTGCTGGTCGGGATCCGCAC
Source organism: Thermoanaerobaculia bacterium (assembly GCA_044866775.1). Taxonomy (GTDB): domain Bacteria; phylum Acidobacteriota; class Thermoanaerobaculia; order Multivoradales; family UBA5704; genus DASUNQ01. The sequence continues at coordinate 29,101 of JBIOUG010000090.1, forward strand.
CCGCGGCGTGCCGCTCGCCGAGGCGCTGGCGGCCGAGATCGAGCGCATGGAAGGCGGCCAGCCCGTGCCGCGCGGGGTCCTCGACATCACCCTCTATCGCGACGACCTGTCGCTGGTCGCCCCGCAGCCGGTGGTGCGCGAGAGCCATCTGCCGCTGCCCATCGAGGGCCGCGTCATCGTCCTCTGCGACGACGTCCTCTACACCGGGCGCACGGTGCGCGCCGCCCTCGACCACCTGGTCGACTACGGCCGGCCGCGGCAGGTGCAGCTCGCGGTGCTGGTCGACCGCGGCCACCGCGAGCTGCCGATCCAGGCCGACTTCGTCGGCCTGCGCGTGCCGACCGCGCGCAACGAGGTCGTCGAGGTCAACTTCGACGCGACCGACGGCGCCGAGCAGGTGCGCCTGCTGGAGAAGCTCGCCTGATGCCGGCGCCCGCCGCGCCCTCGCGCTGGACGCGGAAGGACCTGCTGGGGATCGCGGAGCTGTCGCCGGCGGAGATCGAGCTCGTCCTCGACACCGCCGAGTCCTTCCGCGAGGTGGGGGAGCGGCCGATCAAGAAGGTCCCGACCCTGCGCGGCAAGACGGTGGTCAACCTGTTCTTCGAGTCCTCGACGCGCACCCGGTCCTCCTTCGAGATCGCCGAGAGGCGGCTGTCGGCCGACAGCCTCAACTTCTCGGCCGCGAGCTCGTCGCTGACCAAGGGCGAGAGTCTGGTCGACACGGCGCTCAACCTGCAGGCGATGGCGCCCGACCTGATCGTCATCCGCCACGCCTACCCGGGGAGCCCGCACTTCCTGGCGCGGCGCCTCAAGGCAGGGGTGATCAACGCCGGCGACGGCGCCCACGAGCACCCGACGCAGGCCCTCCTCGACGCCTTCACCATTCGCCAGCACAAGGGGCGGATCGCCGGGCTCAAGGTGGCGATCGTCGGCGACATCGAGCACAGCCGGGTGCTGCGCTCGAACGTCCACCTGCTGCGCAAGCTCGGGGCGCGGGTGGTCGTCGCCGGCCCGCGCACCATGATGCCGGTGGCGGTCGAGGCGCTGGGGGTGGAGGTGGCCTATTCGCTCGAGGAGGCGATCCGCGACGCCGACGTCATCATGATGCTGCGCATCCAGCTCGAGCGGCAGAGCCGCATGCTCTTCCCCTCGGTCAGGGAGTACTTCCAGCTCTTCGGCCTGACGCGCGAGCGCCTCAAGGCGGCGAAGGAGGACGTCATCGTCATGCACCCCGGGCCGATGAACCGCGGGGTCGAGATCGCGAGCGACGTCGCCGACAGCCCGGACTACTCGGTGATCCTCGAGCAGGTGACCCACGGCGTCTCGGTGCGCATGGCGGTGCTCTACCTGCTCTCCGGCGTGCACGAGGAGGGGGGATGAGGCCGCTCCTCGTCGCCGGCGGCCGCGTCGTCGATCCGTCGCAGGGCCTCGACGGCCGCCTCGACCTGCTGCTCGAGGACGGCGGCGTGGCGCGGCTCGACGAGCGGATCGAGCCGCCCGCGGGCGCCGAGGTCTTCGACGCCTCGGGGCTCGTGGTGACGCCGGGACTGATCGACATCCACGTCCACCTGCGCGAGCCGGGCCAGGAGTACAAGGAGACGGTCGCGAGCGGCACCGCGGCGGCGGCGGCGGGCGGCTTCACCGCCGTCGTCTGCATGGCCAACACCGACCCGGTCAACGACAACCGCTCGGTCACCGAGCTGATCCTCGCCGAGGCGCGGCGCTGGGGCTATGCGCGCGTCTGGCCGGTCGGCGCGGTCTCGAAGGGGCTGGCCGGCGAAGAGCTGGCCGAGCTCGGCGAGATGGCGCGCGCCGGCGTCGTCGCGGTCTCGGACGACGGCAAGCCGGTGGCCGACGCCGAGCTGATGCGCCGCGCCCTGCTCTACGCCCAGCACTACGGCCTGCCGGTCGTGCAGCACGCCGAGGACCTCCACCTCGCCGCCGGCGGGGTGATGCACGAGGGCGAGTGGTCGACGCGGCTCGGCCTGCCGGGCCTGCCGGGCGCGGCCGAGGACGTCATGGTAGCGCGCGACCTGATGCTCGTCGAGGACACCGGCGGGCGCTACCACGTCGCCCATCTCTCGACCGCGCGGACGCTCGAGATGGTGCGGGCGGCGAAGGCGCGCGGGCTCGGCGTCACCTGCGAGGTCACCCCGCACCACCTCCTCTTGACCGACGAGGAGGTGTGGCGGAGTCAGTTCTCGACCGACACCAAGATGAAGCCGCCGCTGCGCTCTGAGGCCGACCGCCAGGCGCTCCTCGGCGGCCTCGCCGACGGCACGATCGACGCCATCGCCAGCGACCACGCGCCCCATCACCCCGACGAGAAGGACGTCGAGTTCAGCCTCGCCCCGTTCGGCATCGTCGGGCTCGAGACCACCCTCGCGCTCTGCCTCGACCGGCTGGTGCGGCCGGAGATCGTGAGCCTCGCGCGCCTGGTCGAGCTGCTCTCGACCGGCCCGGCGCGCGCCTACAACCTCCCCGGCGGCACCCTCGCTCCCGGCAGCCCGGCCGACGTCACGCTGATCGACCTCGGCCGCCCGCTGCGCGTCGACGCCGCCGCCTTCCGCAGCAAGTCGCGCAACACGCCCTTCGGCGGCTGGGAGCTCACCGGCGCACCGGCCGGCACGATCCTCGGCGGGCGGCGGGTGGTGCTGCCTTAGGGATCAAGAGCGGAAGGCGACCTTCTCGTAGATCTCCGCGACGGCGACCTGGCACTCGATCGAGGGGAGCGAGACAGTCTGGTCCAGTCCCGCGACTTCGGTAAAAAGCCAGACGTTGCCGTCCTGCCGCAGGAACTGCTCCACCCGCGGGCGGTCTTGCGAGACCAGGAGGTACTCTTGGAGCGACTCCAGAGTGCGGTACTGCTCGAACTTCCGTCCGCGGTCGTACGATTCGGTCGTGGGTGACAGCACCTCGATGATCAGCGTCGGGTTGAGCAGGGTGTCGACGTGCGCGTCCTCGAACCTGGGCTCGCCGCAGACGACCACGACGTCAGGATAGGTGTACAGCCCAGTCGCCGACACCTGGATGCGAAGGTCGCTCGTGTGGACCTCGCACAGTCGGCCCTTGAGCTGCTGCCGCAGCTCGCCGCTCAAGTTAGTGACGATCAAGGAATGATTCCGGCTCGCGCCGGTCATCGCCACCATCTGCCCGTCGACGTACTCGTGCCGAAGCTCCGAGCTGCGCTCGAGAGCCAGGTACTCCTCGGGACTCAGAAACGACGTGGCTGGGATGGTCATCATTTCCCCTCGGCCGGAGCCAGGATAGCGGCCCCCCTCGACCAAAAGCAACGGCGGCTCCTGTGCCGCTGCCTTCCGGAGAGACGACGGCAGTCAGATCTCGACCTGCATCCCGATCTCGATCACCCGGTTCGGGGGCAGGTGGAAGAACTGCGTCGGCATCTGGGCGTTGCGGCCCATGAAGATGAAGAGGCGGTCGAGCAGGCGCCCGAAGAGGCTCTTGGGCCGCGAGAGCACGGTGCTGCGGCTGAGGAAGAACGTCGCGCGCATGGGGTCGATCTCGAGCCCCTTCTCGGCGAGGCCGCGGAGCACGGCGGGGATGTCGGGATCCTCCATGAAGCCGTAGCGGGCGACGACGCGGTAGAAGCCGTGGCCGAGGTCCTCGACCCGGGTCCGCTCGGCGCCGGCGACGTGCGGCACCTCCTCGGTCTTGACGGTCAGGAAGAGGTTCCGCTCGTGCACCACCCGGTTGTGCTTGAGGTTGTGCAGCAGCGCCGGCGGCGCGCCGGTGGTCTGGCCGGTCAAAAAGATCGCGCTGCCCGGGACGCGCAGGACGTCGCGGTGCGCCACGTCCTGGATGACCAGCTCGGGAGGCAGGGACCCTTCCGCCAACCGCTTCGCGAGAGCGCTGCGGCCGCGCCGCCAACTGATGAAGGCGACGAAGGTCCCGCCCGCGACCGCGAGCGGGAACCAGCCGCCCTGCGCCACCTTGACGATGTTGGCGCCGAAGAAGGCGAGGTCGGCAGTGAGGAAGACCGCCGTCACCCCCACCGCCATCCACAGCGTCCAGCCCCAGAGCTTCCGCGCCACCACGAAGGCCAGGAGAGTCGTGATGATCATCGTCGTCGTCACCGCGATGCCGTAGGCGGCGGCGATGTTGCTCGAGGTGCGGAAGCCGAGCACCAGGACGATCGTCGCCGCCATCAGGGCCCAGTTGGCGAGCGGGATGTAGATCTGGCCGATCTCCCGCGCCGAGGTGTGGATGATCTCCATCCGTGGCGCGTAGCCGAGCTGAACCGCCTGGCGGGTGAGCGAGAAGACGCCGGAGATGACCGCCTGCGAGGCGATGACCGCGGCCATGGTGGCGAGGATGAGCAGCGGGACCTGCGCCCAGCCCGGAGCCAGGCGGTAGAACGGGTTGTCCGCCGCCGCCGGGTCGCGCAGCACCAGCGCCCCCTGGCCGAAATAGTTGAGGAGCAGCGACGGCGCGACGATCGAGAACCAGTCGATCTGGATCGGCGGCTCGCCGAAGTGTCCGAGGTCGGCGTAGAGCGCCTCGCCGCCGGTGGCGACGAGGAAGACGGCCCCCAGGACCAGGTATCCGGCCACTCCATTACGGGCGAAGAACCGCACGGCGTGAAGCGGGTTGAAGGCGGCCAGCACCCCCGGCTCCTGCGCGATGCTGACGATGCCGAGGGTCGCGATGGTGACGAACCAGACGAGGATCACGGGCCCGAAGAGGATCCCGACGCCCGCCGTCCCGCGCCGCTGGAACAGGAAGAGGAGCACCAGGATGACGATCGACACCGGCACGACGTAGGGCTCGAGCTGCGGTGCCGCGACCTTGAGGCCTTCGACCGCGCCGAGTACCGAGATGACCGGCGTGATCATGCCGTCGCCATAGAGCAGCGCGGCGCCGAATAGCCCGAGCCCGACGAGCAGCCAGGAGCGCCGCCGCGCCGTGCGCGTGGCGAGCGCCATCATCGCCAGGATGCCGCCCTCGCCCTGGTTGTCGGCGCGCAGCACGTAGACGTGGTACTTCAAGGTGACGACGATGACCAGCGTCCAGACGATGAGCGACAGCACCCCCAGCACGTTGGCGCGGTCGACCGGCACCGCGTGCGGGCCGAAGAAGCACTCGCGGACGGCGTAGAGGGGGCTCGTCCCGATGTCGCCGTAGACGACGCCGACGGCGGTCAGGCAGAGGAAGGCGAGGCGGCGTGGCGAGAGCTCGCCATGGGGGACATGGCCGGCGGGAGTGGCTGCGACCCGGTCGGCTGCGACAGCGGGAGTCGTCGACTGGAGCGAGGTCAAAGGTGCTTGGCGACCGCCTTCCAGCCGAAGAGGGAGACCGCGAGGAGGAGAGCGCCGGCGAGGATCGCCAGCGGCGCGAGCATCGGCGCGTCGAGATAATTCGCGTAGATCAATCGGCCGGAGGCGAGGGCCGAGACGCCGGTCGCGGTCAGATACACTCCGGCAGCGGCGACCGCCGCTCGTTCGAGCGTGCCGTGGCGCTTCCGTGGGTCCGCAGCGATCCGGCTACGCATCGCGCCCAAGGTAGCGAGCGGCGGCGAAAGAAGTCCGGAAGAGATCCGAAAGAAATCCCGAACATGCGCCGGCGCCTCGTCCGCTTCGCCCGCGAGCTCGCGATCGCGATCGCCGCGATCGGCGGCGCGACGGCTGCCGGCTCCCTCCTCGGCCAGAACCCGACGACGATCGCCCTGGTGCTGCTCACTCTCGTCCTCTTCGTCGCCGCGTGGCGCGGGGTGATGGGCGGGGTGGTGGCGAGCCTGCTGGCGACCGCCTGCCTCAACTTCTTCTTCCTGCCGCCGCTCCACACCTGGACGATCGAGGACCCCGAGAACTGGGTCGCCCTCGTCTGCTTCCTCGTCGCCTCGATCCTCGCCGGGCGGCTCGTCGCCCGCATCCGCCGCGAGGCGGAGGAGGCGAGGACGCGGCAGCGCGAGATCGAGACGCTCTACCGGAGCGACGCCCACAAGACCTCGCTCCTGCGCGCGGTGTCGCACGACCTGACGACGCCGCTGACCGCGATCGCCCTCCAGGCCGCGCGGCTGAAGCGGCAGGCGACGCCCGCGGCGCTGCCGCTCGTCGAGTCGCTCGAAGCGGAGGCGGGACGGCTGCGGCGCCGCATCGACGCGCTCCTCGCCATGGCCCGTCTCGAGGCCGGCAGCCTGGTCCTGGCGAGCGAGCCGACGCCGCCGGCCGATCTCTTCCGGGCGGCGCGCGAGAACCTCTCGCTCATCGTCCGCTCGCGGCCGCTCGAGGTGCAGGTCGATCCCCAGTGCCCCGACGTCGAGGTCGATCCGTCGCTGGCGCTCGAGGTGATCGTCAACCTGGTCGAGAACGCCGACCGGGCCTCGCCTCCCGGGGAGCCGGTCACCCTCCGCGCACGGCGCCACCCGAGCGACGAGCGGCTGGTCCGGCTGGAGATCCTGGACCGCGGGCCGGGGATCTCCCTGCCCGCCGGGCGGAACGGGGCGGACGCCGCGGCCGAGCCCGCCTCGGACGTGGCGCGCCGCGGGCTCGGGCTCGAGATCGCGCAGGCGCTGGCCGCCGCGCTCGACGGCGCGGTGCGCTTGGCCGATCGCGCTGGCGGCGGAGCGATGGCGCAGCTCGACCTTCCCGCCGCGACGCCGGCGATCACCGAGCCATGAGCGCGCGCCCGCGCTCGATCCTCGTCGTCGACGACGAGCCCGCCG
>JBIOUG010000091.1:0-24511 GCA_044866775.1 Thermoanaerobaculia bacterium
GGCGCCGGCACGTGCTTGGTCGGCACCGTCACCCTGTTCGATCCGTTCCAGTGTCTCGATCGCGAGGTGGGCGGCGATTTCGTCGTCGAGGTCCCGCTCCTTTCGAGCGCGGTAGAACATGCGGGTCCACAGAGACACCTGGGCCTCCTCTCTATGCCGGCTTGAGCACTTTCGCGATCGCCTTCACGAGCAGCCGCCACTGCGACTCTTCCATCGTCAACTGCTTTTTCCCCAGCGGCGTGAGCCGGTAGTAGCGCGCCCGTTGATTCTTGGCCGAGAGCTTCCACTCAGCCGAGATCCACCTCTTGGCTTCGAGTCGATGCAGGGCAGGGTAGAGCGAGCCGGTCTCGACCTTCAGCACGTCGCCGGAACTGCTGCGAATCATCTGGGCGATGCCCTGGCCGTGCTGGGCGCCCCACTGGAGCGTGCGGAGGATGAGCATGTCGAGCGTGCCCTGCAGGAGGTCGGACTTGTCGGCGGCCATGCGCGCTCTTCTTTCCCTTTGACGATCGACAGGAAGAGCGTAGAACGACTCCTGTCGAACGTCAAGGGGAAGGGAGACGGCTCGATCTAGGCGTCGGCTTGCCGCAGCAGGATCTTGACCCCGTCCGGGTCGTGGGTCTCGAAGAGCAGCCCTTCGGCGTCGCGGCGCAGGCCGCCGGGGATGTTCTTGTCGCGGAAGAGCGCTTCCTCGTAGGCCTTCTCGGCCGAGGGGACCTGGAAGACCAGCATCAGCTTGTGCTGCGGTCCCTGGTAGTCGTAGAGCTCGTCGTAGGCGTCGGGGTCGTCCTCCGCCGCGCGGCCGCGGACCTCGACCACTCCGGGGCCGGCCTGGTAGAGCGCGCCCCGCCCGTCGGCCCGCTCCCAGCTCCCGAGGCGCGGCAGCGCCAGCGACTCGCCGTAGAAGCGACAGGTCGCGTCGAAGCGCTTCGCCCGCACCACGACCCGAAACTGACGGATGTCCATCACCCCTCCTTGTGGCGGTCCAGACGCGCGATCAAGGCGCGAAGGCTTTCGCGCCGGTCCGATCAACCCCGATGCTATCCTTCGCCGCGTGAAATCCGCAGTTTTCCGTCTCCTGACGCTCGCCGCCGCGCTCCTCCTGCCGCTGCTCCTGGCGACCCAGAGCGCGCACTCGGCGCCGCAGGTGGAAGGCGGCGGCAGGGCCCCGACGGTCGCGCTCGACGGCCGCCTCCTCCCGGTGCCGGTCACCCTGGCTCCGGCCGGGCCGCTGGTCGCCCTGGCGCCGCTCGCCGCGGCGCTCGAAGGCCGGCTCGAGCGCGACCCCGAGAGCGGGAGCTGGACGCTGACGATCGGCGACAAGGAGGTGGTGCTCGCGGCCGGCAGCTCGGTGGTGACGGTGGGCGACGAGATCGTCTCGCTCTCGCAACCGCCGGCGCCGGGCGAGGGCGGGCCGCAGGTGCCGGTCGACTTCCTCGACCGCACCTTCGGCGCGCTCGCCGGCTACTCGTTCGACTGGCGGCCGGCCGAGGCGCGCCTGGCGATCGGCCGGCGCAGCGCCAAGGAGCTGCCGCTCGCCGTCGACGTCGTCCACCTCCAGGAGACGACGACGGTCGTGCTGCAGTTCGACCAGATGCCGAGCTATCGCGTCGTGGAGCAGCCGGGCGGGATCGCGGTCGAGATCCTCGCCGACCGCCTGTCGGTCGCCGGTCAGCCGGTCGTGCAGGACCCGCTGGTCGCGGGCGTGACGGTCGAGCCGCAGCGGGTGCGCATCGAGCTCGCCCCCGGCGTCGAGGCCGACAGCTACGTCCTCGAGAACCCGTTCCGGCTGGTCTTCGACGTCCACGCGGCGCAGCTCGCGCAGCCGGCCGGGCCGGCCTTCACGCCGCCGGCGCGGCCGAGCGGCATCCGCACCATCGTCCTCGACCCCGGGCACGGCGGCAACGAGACCGGCGCCATCGGCCCCGGCGGCGTGGCCGAGAAGGACCTGACGCTGCAGCTCGCCCGCGCGCTCGGCGACCGGCTGGGGGCGCAGCTCGGCGTGCGCGTCGTGCTGACCCGCACCGACGACGCGAGCCTGGGCCTCGAGACCCGCACCGCGATCGCCAACCAGAACAAGGGCGACCTCTTCGTCTCGCTGCACCTGAACTCCTCGCGCGGCGCCGGCGCCCACGGCGCCGAGACCTATTTCCTGAGCGCCCAGGCGACCGACCCGCGCGCCGCCAGCTCGGCGGCGGCCGAGAACGCGCCGGCGGCCGGCGCCGCGGAAACCGGCGGCGAGGGCGCGGGCGACCCGCTCTACGACCTCCAGCTCATCCTCTGGGACCTGGCGCAGAGTCATCACCTCGCCGAGAGCCAGCGCTTCGCCGGCATGGTGCAGCAGGAGCTCAACATGGCGCTCGCGCTGCGCGACCGCGGCGTCAAGCAGGCGCCGTTCCGGGTGCTCATGGGCGCCGCCATGCCGGCGGTGCTGGTCGAGCTCGGCTTCCTCTCGAACCCCGACGAGGAGAAGAAGCTCCAGGACGCCGCCTACCAGGCCGACCTGGTGGCGGCCCTGGCGCGCGCCATCGGCCGCTACAAGGCGGCGGTCGAGCAGACCGAGCCGGCGGCTGCCGGGGCGGTTCCCGGCGCCGCGGCGCCGGGCGGCGCGCTGCCCGGCGGGTCGCAGCCGGCCGCTCCCCTCCAGACCGCGCAGCCCGGCACCACCGGGAACCGCCGGCGATGAATCGCAGGGTGGCGGGCCTGGTGCTCGCCGTCGCCCTGTTGGTCGTCGGGGCCGGAGTGTGGTGGCTGGTGCGCGGCCGGCGCGGCGAGGACGTGAGCGCCGAGGGCGCTCCTCCCATCAGCACCGGCAAGCGGATCGAGATCGATGCCACCCTCTACTTCCCCGGCCCCGCCGGCCTGCTGCAGCCCGAGCGGCGGCGCATCCGGACCACCGACGAGCCGGCGCACCAGGTCTGGTCGGTGGTGCGCGCGGTCCTGAGCGGCCCGCAGCGGCAGGGGGCGGCGCGCGCCTTCCCGGAGGACGTGCGGGTGGGGGCGGTCGTGCTGGGGGTTGACCGCACCGCCTACGTCGACCTCCGCGCGCAGCAGCGCCCCGATCCGCCGCCGGCCGGCTCGACCGAGGAGCAGCACATGGTCTACGCCATCGTCAACTCGGTCGCCGACAGCGTGCCTTCGGTGCGCAGCGTGGCCCTGCTCTGGAACGGCAGCCAGCGCCTCACCTTCTCCGGCCACCTCGATACCAGCCGGCCGCTGCTGCCGAACCGCACGCTGGTGGCGCGCTAGGAGGAGGCGCGAATGGCTTCCCGCCAGCAGCCGATCGGCGTCTTCGACTCGGGGCTCGGGGGCCTCACCGTGGCCGCGGCGCTCCGCCGCCGGCTGCCGCGCGAGTCGATCCTCTACCTCGGCGACACGGCGCGCCTCCCCTACGGCTCGAAGTCGCCCGAAACGGTCACCCGCTACACGCGCCGCAACATCGAGTTCCTGGAGGAGCGCGGGGTGAAGGCGGTCGTCGTGGCGTGCAACACCGCCTCGGCGCTCGCCCTCTCGCATCTCGAGCCCCACCTCCCGACCTGGGGAGTGATCGAGCCCGGCGCGCGGCGGGCGGCCGAGGTCTCGCGCGGCCGGATCGGCGTCATCGCCACCGAGTCGACCGTCCGCTCCGGGGCCTACACCCGCGCCCTGCACGCCGCGCGGCCGGAGCTCGAGGTGCTCTCCCGCGCCTGCCCGCTCTTCGTGCCGCTGGTCGAGGAGGGCTGGCACGACGACCCGGTCACGGAGACGGTGGCGCGGCGCTACCTCGAGCCGTTGCTGGCGGCGGACATCGACACGCTCGTCCTCGGCTGCACGCACTATCCGCTCCTCGCGCCGGTGCTGGCGCGGGTCGCGGGGCCCGGCGTCACCCTCGTCGACTCGGCCGAAGCGGTGGCGGAGTCGGTCGCCGACGGTCTCGAAGCAGCGGGGCTCGCCGGCCACGACGGCCAGCCCACCTACCGCGTCTGCGCCACCGACGCCGGCGACACCTTCCGCAGCATGGCCGCGCGCATCCTCGGCCACGACCTGGCCGAGGAGCACGTGGCGCTCGAGTGGGTGGAAGTCGTCTAGCGGCCGGCGCTCACGACGAGGCCGCGCAGCAGAGCGCTCTGCTCCGCATCGAGAGGCGCGCCGGCGCCGGGATACTCGTTGGCGAGCAGCACCAGCAAGAGGTCCCACTCCTCGGGCTTTGCCGCGATCGCGGCGAGCGCCTCGGAGATCAGCTTCTTCGCCTCCGCCTGCCGGCCCGCCGCGTCCAACCGGGCGGCCACCTTCGGGCAAGACGAAGGATGCGAAGGCAGTGCCATCAGGCTGACAAATCGCGAGGCATCTGCGTCTTCGGCCGCCACCGCTACAATCCCCCTCCGTGACGACCCCCGCGCCCCGCCTCGTCCAGCGCCCCAACGGCCGCGCGCCCGATGCGCTGCGGCCGCTCCGGTTGGAGACCGGAGTGATGAAGTTCGCCGAAGGCAGCGCGCTGATCGAGCTCGGGGACACGCGGGTGGTGGCGGCGGCGAGCGTCGAGGGGCGGGTGCCGCCGTTCCTGCGCGACAGCGGGAAGGGGTGGCTCACCGCCGAGTATTCGATGCTGCCGCGCGCGACCCACACGCGCAGCGCACGCGAGGTGGCGCAGGGGCGGCCGTCGGGACGGACGGCCGAGATCCAGCGGCTGATCGGGCGCAGCTTGCGGGCGGCGGTCGACCTCTCGGCGATGCCGGACAAGACGCTGATCCTCGACTGCGACGTGCTGCAGGCGGACGGCGGCACGCGCACGGCGGCGGTGACCGCGGCGTACGTGGCGGCCGGGCTGGCGCTGGCGCGGATCTATCTCACCGGCGACATCGTGGAGTGGCCGCTGCTGGGGCCGCTGGCGGCGGTGTCGGTGGGGCTGGTGGGCGGCGTGCCGCTGCTCGACCTCGAGTACGTGGAGGACCAGGTGGCGGAGGTGGACATGAACGTGGTCGCCACCGCCGAGGGGTCGCTGGTCGAGATCCAGGGAACGGGCGAGCGGCGGAGCTTCCGGCGCGACGAGATGGACGCCATGGTGGATCTGGCGCTCAAGGGCATTCGTGAGCTGGCGGATGCGCAGCGGGCGGCGCTCGCGGGGGCCCTCGAGGAGGTGGCGGCGGTACGGCAGCGGCGCGGGCGGGGGCCGGCGGCGCCGAAGAGCGAGAAGGACCTCTGGGGCAGGCCGTGAAGCGGTCCGCCGGTCTCGCCTGAGCGGCCCGCGCGCCCCATGCTCCGCATCCTCCGCGACCTCGTCCGCTACCGCAGCCTGCTGCTGACGCTCACCGCGCGTGAGCTCAAGGCGCGCTACCGCGGCTCGGCGCTCGGCTTCCTCTGGTCGCTCGCCAACCCGATCCTGCTCCTCGCCGTCTACACCTTCGTCTTCGACGTCGTCTTCGAGCCGCGGGTGGCGGGCGCGAGCCCGTACGCCCTCTTCCTGGTCTCCGGCCTCTTCCCCTGGATCTGGGCCTCGACCTCGCTGCTCGAGGGATCGATGTCGCTCATCGCCAACGGTGGCCTGCTCCGCAAGTCGGTCTTCCCGGCCGAGCTGCTGCCGGTGGTGTCGGTGCTCTCGAACCTCGTCCACCTGCTCCTCGCGCTGCCGATCTTGGGCGTGGCGCTCGTCGCCGGGCACCTGCTCAACCCGGCGGTGGGTGGCATGCCGGCGCTCCTGCTGCCGGCGGTCGTGCTGCTCCAACTGCCGCTGGTGGCGGGGCTCGCGATCGGCATCGCGGCGCTCAACGTCCACTTCAAGGACGTCCGCGACCTGCTGGCCAACCTCCTGACGCTCCTCTTCTTCCTCACCCCGATCCTCTACCCGCTGGCCGCCGTCAAGAGCGACGTCCTGCGCTGGCTGGTGCGCGCCAACCCGTTCGCCCCCTTTACCCTCGCCTATCAGCAGACGCTCTTCGCCGGCACCTGGCCGGAGCCGCTGCTCTGGGCGCAGATGGCGCTCGTCTCGCTCGCCGCCTGGGCCGCCGGGACCTGGCTCTTCGACCGCCTGCGCGAGACGCTGGTGGAAGCCGTCTAGCCATGACCGAGCCGCGCGCCGACGCCATCCGCGTCGAGGGCCTGACCAAGCTCTTCCGGCGCGCCGCCCCGGGCGAGCAGCTCCGGACGCTCAAGAGCGCGCTCCTCGACGGCAGCTTGACCCGCGGCCTCAGCCGCGAGGAGTCGATCGCCGCCCTCGAGAACGTGAGCTTCACCGTCGCGCGCGGCGAGGCCTTCGGCGTCGTCGGCGGCAACGGCTCGGGCAAGAGCACTCTCCTCAAGCTGATCGCCGGCATCCTGCGCCCCACCGCCGGGCAGGTCGTCGTCGACGGCCGCGTCGCCGCCCTGATCGAGCTCGGCGCCGGTTTCCACCCCGAGATCTCGGGCCGCGAGAACGTCTACATCAACGGCGCTATCCTCGGCCTCTCGCGCCGCGAGATCGATCGCCGTTATCCCGACATCGTCGAGTTCTCCGGCCTCGCCGACTTCATGGAGGAGCCGGTCAAGAACTACTCCTCGGGGATGTACGTGCGGCTGGGCTTCGCGGTCGCCGTGCACACCGATCCCGACGTCCTCCTGGTCGACGAGGTGCTGGCGGTCGGCGACGAGGCCTTCGCCCACCGCTGCCTGCGCCGCATCGAGGAGCACCTGGCGGCGGGTAAGACGCTGCTCTTCGTCACCCACTCGCTCGACCTGGTCGAGGCGGTCTGCGACCGCGCCCTCTGGCTCGACGGCGGCCGCCAGCGCCTGATCGGCGAGCCGCGGCGGGTGATCGACGCCTATCGCCAGGCGGTCGCCGAGGCCGAGGGGCGGGCCCACCGCGCCGAGAAGGAGCAGCGCGAGAGCGACGGCGGCGCGGCCGAGGCGGCGTCGGGAGAGGTGCTGCGCTGGGGCTCGGGCGAGGCCGAGATCACCGGCGTGCGCCTGCTCGCCGCCAGCGTCCTCGGAGCGGACTTCGCCGAGCGCTATCACCTCCTCTCCGGCGAGACGGCGGTCTTCGAGATCGCCGCCCGCGCCGCGCGGCCGCTCGCCGACTTCGTCTTCGGCATCGCCATCGCCACCCCGCGCGGCGTCGAGTGCTGGGGCACCAACACCGACCTCGCGGACTTCAGGCCCGGCGTCTTCGCGGGCGAGGCGGTGGTGCGCGTCGTCTGCCCCGCCCTCCGCCTCGCCCCCGGCGACTACACGGTGGACGTCGCGGTCCACGCCCGCGACGGCGCGCCCTACGACTACCGCCGCCGCGCCCTCTCCTTCACCGTCACCTCGCCCGAGCGCGGGATCGGGATCTATTTCCCCGAGCACCGCTGGGAGTTCTCGGGGGGGGTGCGGTGGGAGAGCGGAGAGCAGTAGTACGATGCCGGCACACGGTGCCACAAGGAGGTCCGCATGGCGACGCCGGCGCCCGACCTGGGACTGAACGTCAAGATCAGCGACGAGGACCTGAAAGGCCGCTATTCGAACCTGCTGCGCATCACCCACACGCGCGAGGAGTTCATCCTCGACTTCATCAACCTGGTGCCGCCGCAAGGCATCGTCACCGCCCGGATCGTCACCAGCCCCGGGCACCTGAAGCGGATCCTGCGCGCCCTCGCCGTCAACCTGGAGCGGTACGAGGGCGCTTTCGGCGAGATCCCCGAGGCGCCGGAGCCGGCCGGGGACGGCAACATCCACTAGCCGCGGTGCGCGCCATGACGGCCGGAGCCCGCACGCGATGGCGGAAGGCCGGGCTGGCGCTGCCGGTCGTGGCCACCCTGTCGCTGCCGGCGCGCGCCGGCCAGCCGCCCGAGCGCGCCGGCGTCACCGCCTGGGCCGACGGCCCGGTGCGCTGGCTGATGACGGCCGAGGAGCTGAAGCGCGTGCGGCGGCTGCGCACCGGCCGCGAGGCGATCGGCTTCCTCGAGGAGTTCTGGCGCCGGCGCGACCCCACGCCGGCCGATCGCGCGAACCCCTTCGCCGAGCAGTTCCAGCAGCGGGTCGAGGCCGCCGACCACCTCTACCCCGAGGAAGGGGTGCGCGGCAGCATGACCGACCGCGGCCGGGCGCTCGTCTTGCTGGGGCCACCGCCGCTGCTGCGCTACGGCCAGCAGGAGGCGCCGGCCTGGGACCGCGGGCACCAGGGCGGCAAACCGGTGATGACGACGCGGCGGATCGTGATCGAGTCCTGGGTCTATCCGGCGGCCGAGGTGCCGGCTGACTTGCTGGCCCTGCTCGACGACGACGAGGCGGAGATGAAGCTGGTGTTCGTGGTGGAGGAGAAGCGGACGTACCTGGTGGCCGGGGAGAAGTTTCTCGATCTGGCCGCCAAGGCGGCGTTGCGGGACGATCACTAGACGAAGAAAAAAGATTCGGGTGAAGAAAGACGGCGCTTTGAGGGGAGAGATGCGATGCGCGGAACGGTCTGGATTCTCATGCTTCTCGTCACGGCCCTGGTTCCCGGCGCTTGCCGGCCGCGCGACCCCGGTGAGGAGGCCGGGGCCGGGCAGGCCGCCGCGCCAGGTGAGGGAGCGCCGACCATGACGATCGCCCCCGACATCGCGCAGCGGCTCGCGCAGTTCGAGCCGGTGCGGCTCGAGGCCGACCTCGCGGCGCTGACGCCCGAGGACCGCCGGGTGCTGGACCTCGTCATCGCAGCCTCGCGGCCGATGGACGAGATCTACCTGCGCCAGGTGTGGATGGGGAACCCGGCGCTGCGGGAGACCATCGCCGGGTGGCAGGGCGAGGCGGCCCGCGCGGCGCGCGAGTACTTCGACCTCAACTTCGGCCGCTGGGACCGGCTCGCCGACATGGAGCCCTTCATCGGCGACAAGCCCCACCCGGCCGGCGCCGGCTTCTATCCCGAGGACCTGACCAAGGAACAGTTCGAAGCCTGGGTGGCGGCCCACCCGGAGGACCGCGAGGCCCTGCTCTCGACGACCACCGTCATCCGCCGCGAGGGCGACCGGCTGGTGACGGTCCCCTACTCCCGCGAGTACGCGCAGTGGCTCGAGGCCTCGGCGCGGCTCTTGCGCCAGGCCGCCGCGGCGACCGGCAACGCCTCGCTCAAGCGCTTCCTCACCACCCGCGCCGACGCCTTCGCCAGCGACGACTACTTCGCGAGCGACATGGCCTGGATGGACCTCGACGCGCCGGTCGAGCTGACGATCGGCCCCTACGAGACCTACGAGGACGGCCTCTTCGGCTACAAGGCGGCGTTCGAGTCCTTCGTCACCGTCGAGCTGCCGGCCGAGTCGGCCAAGCTCGCGCGCTACAAGCAGCGCCTCCCCTGGCTCGAAGGCAACCTGCCGATCCCCGAGGAGCACAAGAACCGGAAGCGCGGCACCGAGAGCCCGATCCGCGTCGTGGACCTGGTCTTCACCGCCGGCGAGGCCCGCTCGGGCGTGCAGACGCTCGCCTTCAATCTCCCCAATGACGAGCGCGTGCGCGAGGCCAAGGGCTCGAAGAAGGTCATGCTGCGCAACGCCATCCGCGCCAAGTACGAGCGCATCCTGCGGCCGATCGCCGAGCGCGTCCTGGTCCCCGAGCAGGTGGCCGACGTCACCTTCGACGCCTTCTTCGACGAGGTGCTTCACCACGAGCTGTCGCACGGCCTCGGGCCGGGCTCGATCACCGTCGGCGGCCGGCAGACCGAGGTACGGCACGAGCTGAAAGAGCTTTACGATACGCTCGAAGAAGCCAAGGCCGACGTCATGGCGGTCTACAACATCCTGGCGCTCATCGACGAGGGCGAGATGCCGGCCGAGCTGCGCCGCGCCCTCGAGCCCACCTACGTCGCCGGCCTCTTCCGCTCGGCCCGCTTCGGGGTGACCGAGGCGCACGGCCAGGGGGTGACGGCGCAGTTCAACTACCTGCTCGAGAAGGGTGCGCTCGAGGTCGACGCCGGCGGGCGCTTCCGCGCCGTCTCCGAGCGCTTCCCGGCGGCGGTGCGCGACCTGCTGCGCGAGATGCTCCTGCTCCAGGCGGCCGGCGACTACCCCGGCACGCAGCGTTTCCTCGCCCGCTACGGCAAGGCGACGCCGCAGCTCCTGGCGGCGATCGAGCGCCTCGGTGACGTGCCGGTCGACGTGCGGGCGAGCTTCGCCTACCAGCCCGGCGGAGCGGCGGCCGGGCGCTGACCGAGATCGATGATGCGGCGTACGCTCGCTCTCTTCCTCGTCGTTCTCGGCGTGGCGGCCGCCACGGCGCAACAGCGCGGCGCGGGCGGGATCACGGTGCGGGGGCAGGTGCTCGGCCCCGGCGGCGAGCCGCTGGCGGGGGCTCGCCTCTCACTGCTGCCGCTCGAGGGCGACCGCGAGCTGCGCGAGCGGCTGCTCGACGGCGGCGCCGAGCTGGCGGCGACGGCGGAGGCCAAGAGCGACGCCGGCGGCGCCTTCGCCGTGACGGCGCCGGCCGCCGGGTTCTGGACCCTGCGCGTCGAGGCGCCGGGCCACCTGCCGCACGTGCTCGACCTCGCGCCGCTCCTCGACGAGATCGAGCTACCGGTGGTGACCCTACCCGCCGATCGGCCGCTCGAGGTCGAGGTGCAGGGCCCCGACGGCCGGCCGGTCCCCGGCGCCTGGGTGGCGGCCGAAGCGGCGACGGCGACGGGCCTCCGCGCCATGATGACCGAGGACGGCTGGCGGCCCACCCCGCGGCATGCCCGCCCGAGCGCGCCGGGTCCCGCCCGGTTGCCGCGCGGCGCGGCCGAGCGGCTGACGGTCCGCGCCTATGTACCGGGGATGCGCGAGGCGGAAGCCGAGGTCACGCCGGGGAAGACGGCCGTCACCCTGCGCCTCACCGCCGCGCCCGCGCCGCAGGCGGTCGAGGTGCGCGACGCCGCCGGCCGGCCCGCCGCCGGCGTCCTGGTCCTCGCCGGCAAGGGATCGTGGCCGATCGGCCGGACGCGCGCCGACGGTCGCCTCGAAGCGGTCTTCCCGGGCGCCGGCGACGACGAGCAGGTCCAGGCCGTCGCGAGCGGCGGCCGCCGCGGCTCGGCGCGGCTCCGTCCGCCGCCGCCGGCCGCCGCCGCGGGCCACCCCGCGCGCCCCGCCGGGCCACCGCCCGCGACCGTCATCACCCTCCCCGCCGCGGTGCCGCTCGCCGGGCAGGTCGTCGATGCCCGCCAGCGCGCGCCGATCCCGGGCGCCCTGGTCTGGTGGCCCGGCGAGCCCGCGGCAGCCGCCCGCACGGACGCCGGCGGCCAGTACCGCCTCGCCGCCGCTCCCACCGGGCAGACCGGCCTCGGCGCCGCGGCCACCGGCTATCACCAAGGCTTCGAGCGGGTGGCCGCCGAGGCCGGCGGCGCGAGCCGCGGCCCGAGCTTCGCGCTCGAGCCGGCCCTGCGCGTCCACGGCTCCGTCGTCGACGCCGCGACGAAGAAGCCGCTCGCCGGCGTCGAGGTTCGCGCCCGCGAGGCGCCGGCAGGCGCCATGGGCCGGTTCCGCTTCCCGGGCGGCGGCGGCGAGCCGATCGCGCGCACCGGCGCCAACGGCCGGTTCGACCTGCGCGGGCTCGCCTACGACACGCCCTACGAGCTGCACCTGCGGCGCGCCGGCTACGCGCCGCGCCGGGAGCAGCTCCCGCCCATCCCGCCGGCCGAGCCGAGCGCGTCGCTCGTGGTGCTCGACTACGCGCTCGACCGCGGCCGCCGCGCCGTCGGCCGGGTGGTCGACGGCGAGCAGCAGCCGATCGGCGGCGCCAAGGTGACCCTCCGCTCCGCCCCCGCCGGCGGCGATCCGCGCAGCCGCATGCGGATGATGGCGAGGGGCGAAGAGCAACAGGAGACCTACGAGGCGACGACCGGCGCGCGCGGCGAGTTCGCGCTCGCCGGCCTGCCGGCCGGGCGCTTCGACCTCGAGGCCAGGGCCGCGGGCTTCGCGCCGCGCGTCGTGCCGGGGCTCGAGATCCCCGCCGGGGACGGCGAGCAGGATCTCGGGACGGTCCTGCTCCAGCCCGGCGAGGCGCTCGAGGGGCGGGTGACCGACCCGCAGGGCCAGCCGGTCGCCGAGGCCGAGGTGCGGGTGGCTGCGGCCGGCCGCGATCCGGTCTTCGCGCTCTTCGCGCGCCAGGGCGAAACCGCGGACGCCTGGACCGATGTCACGGGCTGGTTCCGGGTGGCGGACCTCGTCCCGGGCCAGCCCGTCACGGTGGTCGTCACCCGTAAGGGCTACTCCACCGCCGAGGTCCCGGGGGTGAAGCTCCCGGCCGAGCCGCTCGCCGTCACCCTGCAGCCGGCGATCCGCGTCTCCGGCCGCGTCGTCGATCCGGGCGGCGAGCCGGTGCCCCGCGCGCAGGTCATGGCGTTCGCCGAGCGCCAGCGCGGCGGCGCCCGCGCCATGCGTACCGGCGGCCGCGCGCAGAGCGACGAGGAGGGGCGGTTCGTGATCGAGGAGGTCGAGCCGGGCACGCTGCGGGTGACGGCGACGGCCGAGGGACGGCAGCCGGCCGAGCTCGGCGGCATCGCGGCGCCGCCGGGCAGGGACGTCGAAGGCCTGGAGCTGGTCCTGGCGCCCGGTGCGACCGTCGAGGGGCGGGTCACGGACGCCGACGGGCGGCCGGTGCCCGGCGTCCTCGTCAACCCGGTCGAGCCCGACCGCCCGGGCACACGGATGATGATGATGTTCCGCGGCGGCACCTCCGACGGCGACGGGTGGTACCGCATCGAGGGGCTGCCTCCCGGCCCGCGCTCGATCGCCGCCGAGGACGACCAGGGCCGCCGCGCCGTCGGCGACCTCGACGTGCGTCCGGGCAGCAACCGTCTCGACCTGCGCTTCCGCGGCGGCGTCGAGGTGGCCGGGCGGGTCGTCGACGCCGAAGGGACGCCGGTGGCCGACGCCGAGGTGGCGCTGGCCGCTCCCAACCGCGGGTGGGGCGAGCAGCGCGTCACGACCGGCGCCGGCGGCGGCTTCGTCCTCGAAGGCGTCGGCGAGGGCGAGTACCGGCTCCTGGCGAGCAAGGAAGGCTACGCCGCCGCCGAGTCCGACCCGTTCAAGGTGGCGGGCGCGCCGGTCACCGGCCTCGAGATCCGCCTCCAGGGCGGCGGCGCGATCACCGGCCGCGTGCTCGGCCTCGAGCCCGACGCGCTGCCGCGCGTCATGGTGCGGGCGAACCGGGCGGGCGGCGGCGGCTCCTTCCAGTTCCAGCAGGGCGTCGTCGACTTCGAGGGGCGCTATCGCTTCGCCGCCCTCGCCGCCGGCGAGTGGCGGGTGAGCGCCGAGCTTCCCGGCTCCGGCCGCCGGGCGGACGGCCGCGTCACCCTCGAGCCCGGGGCTGCCGAAGCGGTGCTGGACCTCGACTTCGGCGCCGGCCTGACGCTCAGCGGTCGCGTCGTCCGCGGCGCTGCGCCGGTCGCCGGCGCCGTGGTCGACGTCGTGGGCAGCGACGTCGCCGACTACGGCTCGGCCGACACCGACCGCGAAGGGAGCTTCCGCATCACCGGCCTCGAGGCCGGCACCTACGACGTGACGGTCCGCGCCGGCGGCGCCCAGGTGCGCGAGCAGGTGGCGCTCCAGGGCGACCGCGAGGTGGTGCTGGAGCTCGAGGTGGCGGCGGTCGCCGGGCGGGTCATCGACACGACCGAGCGCGCGCCGATCGCCGGGGCGTCGGTCCACCTCGAGCCGGCGGAAGCCGGCGAGCGGTCGTTCTGGTGGGACCAGAGCGCGGTCGCGACCGACGCGCAGGGGCGCTTCCGCCTCGCCGAGGTGGCGGCCGGGAGGTGGCGGCTGCGCGTCGAGCGCGAGGGCTACGGCGCGGTCGCGCGCGAGCTCGAGGTGCGCGGCGGGGCGGACGTCGAGGACCTCGAGGTCGCGCTCGAGCCCACCTCGGGGCTGGTGGTCGAGGTCGTGCGCGCGACCGGCGGCGCGCCCTCCTCGGTCCTGCTCGCGGTTCTCGACGGCGCCGGGCAGGCGGTGACGGGTGGTTTCCAGGAGACCGGCGAGAACGGCCGCGTCCGGCTCTCGACCGTGCCGGCCGGCAGCTACGAGGTGCTGGCCGCCGCCGACGGGCTGGCGGTGGCGCGCGCCGCCGCCGCCGTCCCCGGCCCGCCCGTGCGCCTGGTGCTCGAGCCGGCCGGGGTCCTCGACCTGCGGGTGCCGGCGCTGCAGGCGGAGGCGAGCACGGCGCGGGTCGCCGTGCGCGGCGTGGACGGGACGCCGTTCCGCATGCCGGAGTGGGGCAGCGGCGTGCAAGCCGAGTGGCAGATGGGCCGCGGCCGGCTGCGGCTCGACGATCTGCCGCCGGGCGCCTGGACGGTGGAAGTGCGCGCCGCGAGCGGCCGCGTCTGGAGCGGCGCGGCCGCCGTGCAGGCGGGACAGACGACGGAGCTGGTCCTGGAGTAGGCCCTTCTACGTCTGCTCGCGGACGTCCAGCAGCTCGACCTCGAAGACCAGCTCGGCGTTGGGCGGGATCAAGCCGCCCCCTGCGCCGCGCGGACCGTAGCCGAGGTCGGGCGGGATCAGGAGCTTGCGCTTGCCGCCGACCTTCATGCCCGCCACCCCTTCGTCCCACCCCTTGATCACCTGACCGGCGCCGAGCTTGAAGCGGAAGGGGTCGTTGCGGTCGCGGCTGGAGTCGAACTTGGTGCCGTCCTCGAGCCAGCCGGTGACGTGGACCGCCACTACGCTGCCCGGCTTCGCCTCCGCCCCCTCCCCCGGCTCGATGTCGATGTAGCGCAGGCCGGACGGTGTGGTCACTTCCTTGGGCGGCGGCAACGGCTTCTCCCCCTTCTCCTCGTTCTGGCCCGCCGCCGCGTGCGCCAGCAGCAGCGCGCACGCCAGCGCGAAGGTTGTCGTGCGAATCATCGGGTCCCCTCCAGCGCGGCGGGGCCGCCGCGAGGGCGGGATTCTACGCCACCTCGTCCCGGGCGGCGCCCGCGGCGGCGGCGCGGTGGACGACGCGCCCGTCCTTGACCACGGCGGCCACGGGATTCACCCCGAAGTGGTAGGCGAGGTGGTGGAGGTTGGGCTCGGCGAGGAGGACGAGGTCCGCCCGCTTGCCCGCCTCGACCGAGCCGATCTCGGCGCCGAGACCGAGGCTGCAGGCGGCGTTCAGGGTGGCGGCGGTCAGGCTCTCCTCGACCGAGAGTCCGAGCTCGAAGACCGCCAGCGTCACCACCATCGGCATCGACTCGGTGTACGAGGAGCCGGGGTTGCAGTCGGTGGCGAGCGCCACCGCCACCCCGGCCGCGACCAGCCGCCGCGCCGGCGCCCAGCGGTGATTCATCAGGAAGAAGCTGGTGCCGGGGAGGAGGACCGCGGTCACTCCGGCGCGGGCCAGGGCGTCGATCCCGTGCGGCGTGACGGCCATCAGGTGGTCGGCCGAGAGCGCCCCGAGCTGCGCCGCCAGCTCGGCGCCCCCCGAAGGGGCGAACTCGTCGGCGTGGAGGCGCGGCGCCAAGCCGTGTGCGACGCCGGCCTCGAGCACCCGGCGCGACTCCTGGGTCGAGAAGATGCCGCGCTCGCAGAAGACGTCGCAGAAGCGGGCGAGCCCCTCGCCGGCGGCGGCGGGAACGATCTCCTCGCAGATCAAGTCGACGTAGCGGCCGCGGGCGGCGCGGTGCTCGGGCGGCACCTCGTGCGCGGCGAGGAGCGTCGGCACGAGGTCGACGGGGTGCGCCGCGCCGGCGCGGCGGATGGCCCGGAGCTGCTTGAGCTCGTCGGGGCGCGACAGGCCGTAGCCGCTCTTCGCCTCGGCGGTCGTCGTGCCGCAGGCGAGCATGCGGTCGAGCCGCGGGCGCATCCGCGCGGCCAGCTCCTCCTCGCTCGCGTCGCGCGTGGCGGCGACGGTCGAGAGGATCCCTCCGCCGGCGGCGGCGATCTCCTGATAGGTGGCGCCGGCGAGACGCAGCGCGAACTCCTGCTCGCGGCTGCCGGCCCAGGGCAGGTGGGTGTGCGGATCGACGAAGCCGGGGATCAGCGTGCCGCCGCGGCCGTCGAGGCGCTCGGCCTCCGGGAGCGCGCCGAAGAGCCGCTCGCGCTCGCCGGCCGGGCCGACGAAGGCGATCCGGCCGTCGCGGCAGAGCACCTCGGCGCCGGGAAGCCGGCGCACCCGCGCCTGCTCGGCGCCGCGGCGCGGCTCTGATCCTTCCGGAGTCGCCACCTCGGAAAGTTTGAAAACCAAAAGATCGCTCACGCCAACCCTACTCTTTCTCTACCCAGCCGTCTTATTTCTTCGCACAACCAGCCCTCGACCTCCTCCCAGGCGAGCGGCGTGGCGAGCGAGGGCATCGGCTCGCCCTCGACCAGCGAGGTGTCGGCCAGCCCCTTGAGCGCCTGGAGCTGGAAGTCGCGCACGTGGCCGAACTTGTCCTCGGCGCGCGCCAGCAGCTCGGGGAGCGGCAGCGTACGGCACAGCAGGTAGAGGTCCACGAAGTCGCGCCGGGTGCCGCGGCTGATGATCGCCGCCACCTTCATCAGACCGAGGTCGACCGTCGAGACGACCGCCACGCCCGCGACGTCCGCGAAGGGGTCGACCAACGGGTAGGGATAGTAAAAGAGCCGCAGCCCGACACGGCCGGCGTGCACGAAGAGATAACCGTCGCGGGCCGTCTCCACCTCGGCCGCGGGGTCGAGCGCCTGGAGATCGCCGAGCAGGTCGCGCCGCTCGGGCGGGGTCAGGCGGTTGGCGTTGCTCATGAGGTCGAGGTCGCGCACCGGCCGGTGGCCGGTGTAGAGGGCGAGTGCGGCCGAGCCGGCGAGGTAGAAGTCCTCGACCCAGGGGCGCCCGCCGAGCCGCGCCAGGAGCGCGCGCGACTCCGGGGCGAGCGAGCTTTCGTGGCGCGGCGTCACAGCGGCCAGAGATCGGCGGCGGAACCGGCGGGAGCCGCGGCCCGGCCGAGCACCAGCGCCCAGAAGGCGAGGCTCCGCGCCGAGAGCTGGCGGCCGCCGCGCGCCGCGAGCCAGGCGGCGAGCCGCTCCTCGCCGTAGGCGGCGACGAGCCAGGCGAGATCGGCGGCGTCGCCGTCTTCGAGCAGACGTGGGATGAGGAGCCCGGGCGCCCGCTCGGCGGTCAGGTCCTCGGGCGGGTGATGCGGGAAGAGACGGCGCGCGCCGGCCGGCAGCGGCGGGGCCGCCATCGCGGCCGCCTACGCCTCCTTCTTACGGCGCGGCAAGGTGCGGATCGTGGCGGTCGTCCGCTCGTCCTCCATCTCCGCGTCGAGGATGCTCTGGAAGAGGTCGAGGGTGTTCCTGAACTTGAGCTGCAGCTCGCGCCGCATGGTGCGCAGCTCCTGGATCTTGAGCTCGAACCGCGTCGACTGCTCGAGCGCCTGCTGCACCACCTTGTCGGCGGTCAGCTCCGCTTCCTTGACCAGCAGCTCGGCCTCCCTGCGCGCGGCGGCGGTGATGTCCTCGGACACCTTCTGCGCCCGCAGCAGCGTCTGCTGGAGCTGGTGCTCGCGCTCGTCGGCCTCGTCGAGCCGCTGGCGGAAGTACTTGTTCTCGCGCTCGAGGCGGTCCACCTGCGCGAGCCGCGTCGCCAGCTCCTCGGCGACCATCGCCAGATAGCCCTCCACCTCGCGCGGGTCGTACCCCCGCATCTTCTGCGGGAAGCGGGTCTTCTGGATGTCGAGCGGCGTCAGCGGCATACGGCGCAATCCTCCGGCAAGACTGCGGATCCTGACCCTACCTGCTCCACGAAGAGACTGATGTTCATCTTAGCATGTGTCCGCTGCGCGCCTCAGCTCTCCTTGATCCACTCGGCCATCCAGGCCTGGTTCTCGATCGAAATCGCTTCCTCGCACTGGCGGACGAAGCGCGCGATCTCGTCCTCGGCGAGCGGGACCGACTGCGCGAGCTCGCGCCAGCGATCGCGCAGCGTCTCGAGCCGCCGAGCGGTCGTGCGGTAGCTGATGATGAGGTGGGTGTAGCGGGCGGCCTCGGCTTCGGCGAGGAGCGTGCCGGCGATCGTCGTCAGCACGGCCACCCAGGCAGCGGTCCGCGCCGCGCCGAAGAGCGAGCCGAGGGCGCCGATGGCCGCGGCGGCCAGCAGGAGGGCGAACTCGCCGCGTCGCGTCGCCGCGAGACGCCGTGCCAGCGCCGCCGCCCGCGGGCGGTAGAAGCGCTCGATCTGGTCGTTCACGCGCACCTCGACGTATTGCGCGAGACTCAGCGGTCCGGGAGGCTCTCGGTCCGGCACGCTGATCAGCGCCGCCTGCGGCTCGAGGTCGCGGACCGCGCCGAGGATCCGCTCGACGGCCTCCGGCAGCGGCTCGGTGGACGCCCGCATCAGGTGCAGGAACACGGCCTTCTTCAGCCCTTCGGAGGCGGAGCGCGCCCTGACCCAGTCGCGGACGCGGTCCAGGGCGAGCCCGCGAACGCGGATGAAGGCCGCCGCCGCGAGCGCCGCGGCGCCGGCCGCGCCGGCGATGGCCGCCGCCGTCTGAGCGCTCGCGAACACCTGCGCCGCCGCCGTCTCCAGCACCGCCCCGCCAACCATCAAGCCGAGCATCCAGCGGCGCGAGCGGGTCAGCCCGCGCTTGAGGCGATTGGCCAGGGCCGACCAGATCGCCTGCTGCCTCCAGGCGGAGCGGACCGCCGAGTCGGTCATCGTCCGAGCACCTGCAGCAGCGCGGGCAGCCGCTGCTTGCCGTTCTCGATCGCCCCGGCGAGGCGCTCCAGGCCCTTGACGATCGTGCCCAGCGCGTCCGCGCTCGGCTCGCAGGCGACGACGGACGCGAGGTGAGCGGCGGCGGCCGCGTCCTCGCCGCGCACGAAGGTGGCGTTCGCGAGCGAGGCATAGGTCCAGACGTTCCGCTCGCCGAGCGCCCTGATGATGTCGACCACGCGCCCGAAGGCGGCCTTCGCGCCGTCGAGGTCGCCGGCCTCGAGGCGGACCTCGGCCAGGAGGTTCGCCAGGTAATACGACTCGGGGTTCCCGGCGAGCGCGGTGCGATAGATCTCCGCCGCCTTGTCGAGATCTCTCGCCTCGCGGTACCAGCGGCCTTGCAGCGCCGCGCACTCCACGTTGTGGACGAACGCCTTCTCGTCGAGCTTCTCGATGGTGTCGATGACCGCCTTGGCCTCGTCGCGCTGCTGGTTCTCGAGATAGGCGCGGCCGAGCGTGCGCAGCACGAAGATGTCCCGCGGCGCGAGCTGCCGCGCCAGCTCGAGCTGCTGGATCGCTCGCCGGTACTTCCTGGCCTTGAGGTAGAGCTCGGCCAGCTTGGAGTGGATGCGCAGGTCGAGCGGCAGCGGGCGGTCCGCCTGCTCGCGCCCGAAGGCGATGTCGAGCCATTGGTGGAGGACCTCCACCTCCGAGGTCCGTTTCTGCTCCAACAGGTCGTCCAGGCGGTGGCGCCACTCCTCGATGACGTTGTTGTCGGCCAGCATCGGGGCGAGCTTCAAGCTCCTCTCGACCTCCTCGACGTATTTGGCGACGGTCTGCTCAAGCCGCATCGACGCCGCGATGATCCGCTCTCCCAGGCCGTCCTTGTACTGGGCGAGGATCTCCTTGAAGAAGGCCATGACGTCGCCGGGCTCGTCGCCGCGCCGCAACTGGACCTGCGAGTCGCGAATCGGCGAGGGCAGGTCGTCGGTCCGCACCCGGTAGACGAGCGGCCGCACCTTGCGCAGTCCTTCCTGTCCGGAGGCGACCGCCGCCCCGTAGACGGCGCCCGCCTCCCACAGGATCCAGGGCTTCTGGACCGAGGCAGGGGTGATGAGGACGAGCGCGAAGTCGCACTCCTTGACTTTCGCGACGATCCACTCGAACCAGTTCTCGCCATGGCGGATGCCGCCGCCCAGCTCCTTGCTGGTCGAGAAATAGACCTTCGCGTCGTCGCCGAGGAGGCCCTTCAAGGCCGTCTGGAGCGCTTCCGCGATGCCGGAG
Source organism: Thermoanaerobaculia bacterium (assembly GCA_044866775.1). Lineage (GTDB taxonomy): Bacteria > Acidobacteriota > Thermoanaerobaculia > Multivoradales > UBA5704 > DASUNQ01. The sequence goes on from JBIOUG010000091.1 coordinate 19,795, forward strand.
TCGCGATGGGTGAGACTGATGAAGATGGAGGGCGTCATGGCGTCGCCTTGGCGGTCGCCGGCGGCGGATCGAACGCCGGCGGCAGATGGCCGAGATCGACCTGCCGGGCCGCCGCATGCGTACCGATCTCCTGCAGCGCCGGCATCCCGGCCGGCCGGTCCATGCGAGCCAGCACGTCCAGCTCCGGCTGCGACCGCTCGAGGCCCAGCTCGCTCTTGAGCCAATCGCTCTCGAGCTTGACGTTGTACCGGCGGTAGGTGAGGAGGCGCCGCCCGCCCAAGACCTCGCCCTGGAGGTCGCCGATCTGGCCGTCGATGCGCCGCGCCGTGGGACCGTCGGACAGCCACTGCATCAGCGTCTCGACCTCGTCGTTGCAGTCGGCCATCAGCGAGAGCAAGGCCGAGAACGCGAAGGCCCCCGCGGTCGCGGCGAACCCGCGCGCCCGCCCGCGGCCGCGCCTGGGGAGCCCGGTGCCGATCGAGACGAGCAGCAGCTCTCCCTCGCCCGCGCTCCAGTTGAAGGCGAAGCCTCGGAGGAGAGCGACTTTCAGGAGCTGGAGGGAGGGATTGTTGGCGGGGGAGACGCCGCCGTCAACGAACTGGCCGTGATCGATCGTCGCCCGGCCGCTCGCCGGATCGAGAGCGGAGCCGACGACGAGGTCCTCGGGCCGGAAGTAGTGCGGCGCCGCGGTGCTGGCGCGGACGAGCTGCCAGAGGAGCATGTTGGCGTTGCCGATCCGGCGCTTGCCGGGCCGGGGAGAGTAATAGGGATCGTCCGGATGGTTCGTCAGCGGCCAGGGCTTCCCCGTGTCCATCCGCTTGGTCATGATCATCAGACCCGTCTTGAGGGCCGGCGACGCCAGCTTCGTCTTCTCACCGAACACACCCTTCAGAGCTTCCCGCAGCGCCTCGTAACCGAACTTCGGCACGATGGCGCCGAGGCGGAAGAACGGCTTCTTGAAGATGCGCACCGCCAAGTCGTCATACCGCCGCTGCAGCTCCCCAACCTCGAAGCCCAGCGCCAGGCCCCCCGCGACGATCGCCCCCGTCGAGGTGCCGCCGATGAGGTCGAAGTAGTCCGACAACACCAGGCCGTGCCGCCCGGTCCGCTGGCGCAGGATCTCCTCGATGCGCTTCAGATACTGGAGCGACAGCGTCCCGCGGACGCCCCCGCCGTCGAGCGCCAGGATCCGCTTGGGGCGGTTGTGCGGGCTCAGGTGCCAGTCCAGCGTCGGCCGCTCGGGGCCGCCGGCAGACACAGCGGAGCCCTCGGCCGAGGGCAGCTCCATCGCTTCGCTCCCGTGTTTGCTGCCGGAGATTATAGGGAATCTAGCGCTGCGAATAGGTCTTGCTGAAGTGACGGAGCGCGTCGGCCTCTCTGGTCTTGCGGAGCGCGCCGGCCACCGCGGCCACCACCGCGTCATACACCGCCGCCGCCTGCCGGCGCGAGGTACCCTCCACCGAATCGGCGATCTTCTCGACGATCTCTGCCTTACCCGCCACGGTGAGCCTCTGGCCCAAAAGTGTAGCACCGCCTTGGCGCTCCGGGCTCCCGCACCCGTCCCTCCTGCTCCTACGGCGCGGGTCCGGCCAGCAGCTCGGCGTAGAAGATCGCCCACCCCCACTCATCGCCATCTTCCGTACTCAGAGATCCAGCACCAGTCGCAGTCCCGCGCCGAGCTGCGCGATGGCTTCGGCAGGGAGCGCGCCGAGGCGCTCGCCGAAATCCGAGCGCAGCACCTTCTGGATGTCGTAGACGTTGGCGACGGACGACTTCGGCAGGCCGGTCGCACGCCTTTCGAGGCGGAGGTTGCCAGGAAGCCCATCGAGGTGCAACCGACTCGTCAACGGCACGACCAGGAACGTGTGCACCCGCGCCTCACGGACGCTGTCGGTCTGGACCACCACTGCAGGGCGCCGCTTGTCGGCGTGCACCCACCACACTTCGCCGCGTCGCGGGAGCGGCTCACCAGTCGTCGTCGCCATAGTCCTCCGCCATCCGCCGCCGCTGGTACTCCCGCCAACCTTTCTCGTCCTCCGCAACGTCCCAGCCGTGATGATCGATATAGCGGCTCACCTGCTCGCGCACCCTTTCCGCCGCGAGGAGCTGAGCGAGGAGACCGGATCGAGTGGTCCTGCGGCGCTTGGCCTCTGTGTCGGCGAAGGCGACGAGGTCGTCCGGGAGCGAAACGCCCAGCTTCATGCCCCCATGGTATCACCGATGGAGATACCTGGGTATTCCTCTCCTCGCGCGGCTCTGTAGGCTATGATCGGGCCGTGCTTCGCTGCGCAATCGCCGGGCTCGTCGCCGGGCTCGCGTTCTCGCCCGGAGCGGCGGCGGCGGCGGCCGGCCCGGCGCCGGCCGATCCGCGGGTGGCCTGGCTGCGCGACGAGGCCATCCCGATCCGCTCGCTCGCTCCCGGCGACGGCGACTTCTCCGATCTGGCGCCGCTGCGGGCAGTGCTCGCCGGCGCGCGCGTCGTAGTGCTCGGCGAGGCGACCCATGGTGACGGCAACACGTTCCTGGCCAAGAGCCGCCTCGTGCGCTTCCTGCACCAGGAGCTGGGCTTCGACGTCCTCGCCTTCGAGAGCGGCTTCTACGACTGCTGGAAGGCCTGGCACCGGATCGAGGCGGGCGACGACCCCGCGGCGGCGCTTCGCCAGGCCGTCTTCCGGATCTGGACGCAGAGCGTCCAGGTCCAGCCGCTGATCGACCATTTCGCCGCCGCGGCGCGATCGCCGCGGCCCCTGGTGCTCGCCGGCATCGACCCCCAGTTCACCGGCGAGGCGTCGGGGCGCTACCTCCTCGACGATCTCGTGCGCCTCGCCGAGGCGGTCGGTATGCGCGGCGACGACCTGAAGCAGCGCATCGCCGGGCCGCTCGCCAACCTCGTCGAGGGCCGGTACGAAAGCGGCGAGATCCCCGAGCCGGCGGCGCGCGCGGCGCTGGTCGAGACGATGGCCGACCTAGAGGGCCGCCTGCGTCGCCAGGGCCAAGCGGTCCCGGAGCGGGCCTTCTGGCTCCGTTGGCTCGAGAGCATCGACGACTTCGCCCTGAACTCGTGGTCCACGGACTTCAGTCGATCCCTGCTCGAGGATCCCGAGGGGTACGCGGTCCGCGAGCGCCTGATGGGAGAGCAGCTCGTGTGGCTGACCCGCGAGCGGTTTCCCGGCCGCAAGATCATCGCCTGGATGCACAGCGGCCATGCCGCCCGGGGGCTCGCCGGGGTCGAAGTGCCTTCGCCGGTGCACGCCCGCCTCTATCGGACGCTGCAGCCCACCGGCGCCGTCGCCCGCGCCGCGCTCGGCGAGGAGATCTACGTCATCGGGGTCCTCGCCTACCAGGGGCGGTACGCGAAGGTGTACGACCGCACTCCGGACGAGCTGCTGCGGCCGACCGCAGGATCGCTCGAGGACCTCTTCCACCGCACCGGCCACGCCCATGCCTTCCTCGACCTGAGCCGCGCCGGCCGGCTGCCGCGGTGGCTCCGCGGCCCGCTCATCGCCCGCCCGATCGGCTACAAGGAGATGCGCGCGCGATGGCGCGAGGTCTACGACGGCTTTCTCTTCCTCGACCGGATGGAGATCAGCGAGCGGATCGCCCGTCCGGCGCAGTGAGGGCTGAGCGCCCCACCCCACGCGTGCACGCTCTTCTCTAGGAGGTCCAGCGGTAGCTGTCCGCGGCCTGGCTTTCCATCGCGTGGTATGGATCGTGCGTCCGGCTGTAGCGCCGGTCAATGTACCCGGAGTCCTGGAGGTTCTGATGCGGATCTTAGTCGTCGACGACAACGAGCACACCGCCGAGGCGCTCGCCGAGCTGGTCGGCACGTTCGGCCACCAGGCGCGCTACGCCTTCGATGCGGTCGAGGCGCTCAAGCTGCTCGAGGAGTTCCGGCCCGAGACCGCCCTGGTCGATCTCGCGATGCCGGGGACCGACGGTCTCGAGCTGGCGCGGCAGATCCGCAGGACGGGGCAACCGATCACTCTCGTCGCCGTGACCGGCTACCGCAACCCCGGCTCGTACGCGGCGGCGGCCGGGGCCGGCTTCGACGCCTATCTTCCCAAGCCCGTGAACCTGAAGCTCCTGCGCGTCAAGCTGCAGCAGTGGGCCGAAGACGTGGCAGGCGCCGCGGCTCCGGAAGCCGCCGCGGCGACGGAGGCCGAGGCGCCGAGGCTCGACGCCTAGCGCTGCGGCGCGGCCTTGCGCTCGCGCAGCCGGTGGCTCGCCTCGGCGCCGAGGTCGAGGCCGTAGAGGCGCTTGAGGGACTCGATCGTCTCCCGCGTCTTCGGGCTGAAGGGCTGCTTGCCCTCGAAGGCGTGGAGGACGATCCCTTCCAGCAGGTCTCCCAGGCTCATGTCGAGGTAGTCGGCCAGCGCCTTGAGCACCTTGAGGATCCGGCGCTCGAGACGGACTCCGGTCTGGACGCGCTCGACGACGTGCTCGGCGGGCGACGGCTTGGGGGGGCGGGGCATCGGCGGCACCTCGTCAATCGGCGACGACCGCGGCGGCAGGGGCGCCGGCGACGGCGGGAAGGACTTCGTGGGCCAGCAGGCGCAGCGACCCCCGGCGCGCGGCGGGCGCGAGCTGCGGCAGCCAGCAGATGGCGTTGCGGACGCCGAGGTCGGCGAGCGCGCCGAGCGCGCGCACGACGGTCTCCGGCGCGCCGACGCAGCTCCCGGGAGGCATCCCGTCCGGCGCGGCGGCGCGCGCCGCCGCG
>JBIOUG010000092.1:0-8629 GCA_044866775.1 Thermoanaerobaculia bacterium
GCCGGCGCCGCCGGCGCCGTCCAGCGGGTCGAGCGTGTTGAAGGGTGACGCCGAGGTACCGTTGCCGCCGCCTGCCGCGTTCGGGTCCACGTACCACACCCGCTCGAAGCGGCTGATCGTCACCATGCCGGTGTCGCCGGCGGGCGCCGGCACTCCGTTGTCCTGGATCGTGTACTGGAAGTTGTCGCTGGCCGCCGCGTCGCCGGCCGCCGGCTTGAAGCTGAACTTGCCGTCGGCCTCCAGGACCACGGTGCCGCCGTTGGTCGTGGCGCAGACCGGCGAGTCGCCGAACGGCGCCGTGATGTCGCCGCAGCCGACGATGCCGGTGATAGTGATCGCGTTCCCCTCCACCGGGTCGCTGTCGCCCTCGAGGACGCCGAACGGCGCGCCGCCGGTGTCCTCCAGGACGTGCGGCGTCGCCGCGGCCGCGAGGTCCACCCGCAGCTCGGTGTTGCCGATGGTGTCGAAGGCGTCGTCGTCGGCCACCGGCGGGTCGTTGACGCAGTCGACGGTGACCGTCACCGTCGTCATCGAGCCGCCGTTGAGCGTGTAGGTGAAGGTGTCGAGCGTCGTCCCCGGCGGGTTGTTGCAGTAGTTGAGAGCCGGGGCGTAGCTGACGCCGGTGCCGCCGCCGGTGATCAGCACCGTGCCGCCGAATGCCGAGGGGTTCTGCACCGCGTTGACAGTCTTCGGGCCCGCGTCAATGTCGGTGTCGTTCGCGAGGACGTCGATGGCGTTGGCGCCCGAGTCCTCGTTGACCGTCGCCGCGTCGGCGACCGCGGTCGGCGGGTCGTCGACACAGGTTACCGTCACCGTCACCGTCGCCATGTCGCCGCCCGGCGTCAGCGTGTAGGTGAAGGTGTCGAGGGTCGTCCCCGGCGGGTTGTTGCAGTAGTTCGCCGCCGGCGCGTAGGTCACGCCCGTGCCGCCGCCGGTGATGAGCACCGTGCCGCCGAAGGCCGAGGGGTTCTGCACCGAGTTCACGAGCTTGGTCCCGCCGTCGACGTCGGTGTCGTTCGCCAGAACGTTGATCGCGTTGGCGCCCGAGTCCTCGGTCACCGTCGCCGCGTCGTTGACCGCGTCCGGGTCATCGTCGATGCAGGTGACCGTCACCGCCACCGTCGCGGTGTCGCCGCCCGGAGTCAGTGTGTAGGTGAACGTGTCGAGCGTCGTCCCCGGAGGGTTGTTGCAGTAGTTCGCCGCCGGCGCGTAGCTCACGCCGGTGCCGCCGCCGGTGATGAGCACCGAGCCGCCGAAGGCCGACGGGTTCTGTACCGCATTGACCAGCTTCGTGCCGCCGTCGGGGTCGGGATCGTTCGCCAGGACATCGATCGCGTTGGCGCCCGAGTCCTCGGTCACCGTCGCCGCGTCGTCCACCGCGTCCGGATTGTCGTCGACGCAGTTGACCGTCACCGTCACGGTCGCCACCGAGCCGCCGGGCGACAGCGTGTAGGTGAACGTGTCGAGCGTCGTGCCCGGGGGGGTGTTGCAGTAGTTCGCCGCCGGCTGATACGTCAGGTCGGCGCCGGCATTGGTGATCAGCACCGTGCCGCCCTGCGCCGATGGGTTCTGCACCGCTGTGATCGTGTTGGTGCCGCCGTCGGGATCGGTGTCGTTCGCCTGCACGTCGATCGTGTTGGCGCCGGAGTCCTCGGCAACCGCCGCCGTGTCGTCCACCGCCGTCGGATTGTCGTTGACCGGTACCACGGTGACCGTCGCGGTGGCCGTGTTGCTGTTGTTCGTGCCGTCGTTGGCGACGAACTGGACGACCCGCGCGGTGGCGTCGGGGTCCTGGTCGGAGTTGACGTAGGTGACCGTGCGCAGCACCGTCTGGAAGTCGGCGATCGGCTGCGGCGTCACGGTCGAGAGCGTCAGTACGCCGACGCCCGGGGTCGTCGTGTCATAGTTCTTGCTGATGTTCGGGAAGGCGCTCACGTCGGCGTCCAGGACCTCGAACGTCGCGTCGAGCAAGTTGGTGAGCGTCACCGTCAGCGACGACAGCGTCGTCGAGTCGACGTCGCTGATCGTCGCGTCGACCGGGTCCTCGAGGAGCTTTGCGGCGTCGCCTTCGGTGAACGTGATCGCGAAGTCGCTGCCGCCGGTCCCCTTGTCGTCGTCGGCGTCGAGATCCAGCGCCGGTCCGTCATTCAAGCAGGTCACCGTCACCGTCACCGTCGCCTGAGAGCCGCCGTTGAGGTCGTAGGTGAAGGTGTCGAGCGTCGTCCCCGGCGGGTCGTTGCAGTAGTTCGCCGCCGGCGCGTACGTCAGGTCGGCGCCGGCGTTGGTGATCAGCACCGTGCCGCCCTGCGCCGACGGGTTCTGCACCGCCGTGATCGTCATCGGGCCGGCGTCGATGTCGGTATCGTTCGCCCGCACGTCGATCGTGTTGGCGCCTGAATCCTCGCCGACCGTCGCGGTGTCGTTCACGGCGGTTGGCGCGTCATCTACGCAGTTCACGGTCACGGTCACCGTCGCCGTCGAGCTGGCGTCGACGGTATAGGTGAAGGTGTCGAGCGTCGTGCCCGGCGGGTTGTTGCAGTAGTTGGCCGCCGGCGCGTAGGTCAGGTCGGCGCCGGCATTGGTGATCAGCACCGTGCCGCCGTTTACCGAGGGGTTCTGCACCGCGGTGATGACACTGCCGCCGTCGGTGTCCGTGTCGTTGGCCCGCACGTCGATCGTGTTGGCTCCCGAATCCTCGGTCACCGTGGCCGTGTCGTCTACCGCCGTCGCCGGGTCATTCGTGCAGTTGACCGTCACCGTCACCGTCGCGGTGTCGCCGCCGGGGGAGATCGTGTAGGTGAACGTGTCGAGCGTCGTGCCCGGCGGGTTGTTGCAGTAATCGGCCGCGGGTTCGTAGGTCAGGTCGGCGCCGGCGTTGGTGATCAGCACCGTGCCGCCCTGCGCCGACGGGTTCTGCACCGCCGTGATGGTCTTGGCGCCGCCGTCAGGGTCGGTGTCGTTGGCGAGCACGTTGATCGTGTTGGCGCCGGAGTCCTCGGCCACCGTCGCCGCATCGTCGTTCGCCACCGGGTCATCCTCCACGCAGTTGACCGTCACCGACACCGTCGCGGTGTCGCCGCCGGGCGTGAGCGTGTAGGTGAAGGTATCGGGCGGCCCGGGCGGCGGGACGTCGCAGTAGTTCGGGTCGGGCTGGTATGTGAGACCCGTATGCGCTCCCGGGCTGCCGCCCGTCAGCACGACCGTGCCGTTCGCCGGGTCGGTCGCCGAGGCGATGAAGAAGGGGTCGTTCTCGGGGTCGAAGTCGTTGGTGAGGACCGGGATCGCCGTCGCCGGATCGTCTTCCGTGAAGGTCGCCGTATCGTCGTTGGCGACCGGCGGCGGGTTGTCGACGAAATAGCCGAAGACGTCGAGGATGAGGTGGACCGTGTCGCCGGCGCCCGTCATTGTCGCCAGCGCGTTGATGTCGCCGCCGCCGTCGCCGGCGAGTTGCGCGATGTCGACCTTGGCGCGCGTCGTGCCGGCCTTGAAGGGGAAGGCGCCCGGCCTCGGCGGCGCCGGCGCCGCGGCGTCTCCGGGGTAGAGGACGACGTCGCCGTCGGCGGTGCCCTGGGTCACGGTGATGTTGAAGGCCACCGACGATGCATTCGTCGGCACTCCGCAAACGCCGCCGACCTGAACAGACCGAGGAACGCCATGCGCAAGCGGCTGGCCGGTTGGCGGTGGAGACAGCGTCCGCGTGTCATAGACGCGGCACGGCGTCGTCGTGAAGAAGAACGCCGGGTCGGCCGCCGCGCTGTGCGGTACGACCAAGCCGACCAGCAGCAGGACGAGAGGAAGCAAGCGAACGGTCGATCTCATCCGGACATCTCCTTCAGGGCGACGCCGACATGGCGCCCGCCGCGAGCCGTCCCGGCCCCGCCGCCGGGAAGGTGTCGTACGAGGTGCTGCGCCGTCGGGACTCATTTTCGCCGCCTGGCTCAGTGACAGGCGAGCACTCCGGGTGCGGTTACGGAACGGCGGGTCCGAACCCTTTGAACCTCGAAGAGTTGTGCGTACGCTAGCACAAGTGGACCGCGGTTGGGGCGTCGATCGGGTGACGGCGCCACGCAGTGAAGGTGTTGAATTCATTGGCGTGCGAAAGTCAGCGCGCCGCCGCGGGCCGGCGCGATAGCATCCGCGGCGTGACGACTCCCTCACGCTGTCCGTGGGCCGGCAGCGAGCCGCTGATGGTCGCCTATCACGACCGCGAGTGGGGCGTGCCGGTGCACGACGATCGCTCTCTCTTCGAGTTCCTGGTCCTGGAAGGGGCGCAGGCCGGGCTGTCGTGGCGCACCATCCTCGGCCGGCGCGAGGGCTACCGGCGGGCGTTCGCCGGCTTCGACCCGGCGGCGGTGGCCCGCTTCGGCGCCCGCCAGGTGACGCGCCTCCTGGCCGATCCCGGCATCGTGCGCAACCGCCTCAAGGTCGAGGCGGCGATCGAGAACGCCTGCCGCTTCCTCGAGGTGCAGGCCGAGCACGGCTCGTTCGACCGCTACCTCTGGGGCCTCGTGGGCGGCGTGCCGCGGCAGAACGCCTTTCGCCGCATGGCGGACGTCCCCGCCGTCACGCCCGAGGCGGAGGCGATCAGCCGCGACCTCCGCCGCCGCGGCTTCCGCTTCGTCGGTCCGACGATCGTCTACGCCACCATGCAGGCGGTCGGCCTGGTCAACGATCACCTGGTGGAGTGCTTCCGCTGGGCGGAGCTGGGAGGCTCCACCGCCGGCTCCCCAGGAGGCCCGAGGCCAGCAGGCCCCAGACGAACGCGACGCCATTGAACAGGTTGAGCGTCACCAGCAGCATGCCCAACCCGATCGCCGAGCAGATCAGCGCCTCGCCGAGCGTATCCACCACCCAGCCGTAGCCGTCGATCGAGAAGATCGCCGGCGGCCACCAGCCGTAGTACAACGGCGCCGCGAGGAGCGGGAGCGAGAGCGCGAGGAAGGTCACCAGCAGGGTGAAGGTGGCGATCCCGAGCGGCATCTTGAGGAACAGGAACAGCATCCCCTTCCAGGTGACCGGGTTGGCCAGGAAATCGCCGATCTGCTGGCCGACACCGCGCCCGGGCGCTGCAGTCGGGGCCATCGGCGGCACCTCGGCGCCGAGCAGGCTGATCGCAAGCTGCCGCTCGAATGCCGCGAAGCCCCAGACGCCCGCGAACGCCAGCGCCAGCACGAGGAGACCCACCCAGACGATGAGCAGCCCGAGTCCGAGCGAGAAGCCGACCGTGAGGAAGACGAAGTAGAAGAGCCCCAGCGGGAAGGCGAGGAGCAGGTAGAGCAGGTTGGCGTAGGTGCGCGCCTCGATGGGCGCGCGCAGGAAGCGAGCGAGGGCCGCCGGCACCCGCGGTGCGTGGGGCGACGGCCGCTCGGCGGTGAGCTCGAAGGTCGCGGCGTGCATGGTCCCCTCCAGGTGGCTGTGGCCGGCGGGACGCCGGCGGCCCACGAGGAGCACTACGGAAGCGCTCGCGACCGGGTTTCTCGAGCGGCCGCCGACTCAGCGCGCGGCCAGGAACTCCCGCGCCTGCCGCAGCTCGTCGCGCCCGGCGGCGCCTTCGCCGCAGAGCGCCACCAGGCCGGCGTAGCGGTCGCGCGCCACCTCGGCCTTGCCGGCGCCTTGCGCCGCCCGGGCGGCGCCGAAGAGGGCGTTGAAGCGGTTGGGCGCCGCGCGCAGCACGGCGTCGTACTGCGCCAGCGCCTCGTCCGGCCGGCCCAGCTCGAGCAGCAGGTCGGCCAGCAGCTCGCGCGCCGGCAGCACCGCACCGGGCGACACCGGGTGCTTGCCGACCCGGTCCTCGAGCTCGGCGGCGGCGGTCAGCAGGCGCACCGCCTCGGCGTCCTGCGTCTCGGCCCGCGCCACCCAGCCGGCCGCCGCCAGCCGTAGCGCCTCGACCTGACCCGTCCAGTCGTACGGCCCGGCCGGCGGGGCGCCGCGCAGGGTCGCTCCCACGCGCTCGAGCTCCGCGAGCGCCGCCCGCGCGCCGGCCGAGTCGCCGCTGCGCGCCGCGCCCAGGGCGCGCGCGAAGTGGTGCAGCGCGAGGGCGTACGGGAAGCGCTCCCACGGCAGCGACGCGGCCGGCGGGGCGAGCGCCGCCGCCTCGGCCCAGCGCCGCCGCTCGAGCGTCCAGCGCGCGGGGACGGCGGCGAGGGCGTAGCCGGCGGCGAAGTTGGCTTCGTCGAAGCTCCGCGCCGCGGCCGCCCGCGCCAGCACCTCGCGCGCCTTCTCCTCCTGGCAGGTCTGAAGGTAGGCGTACTCGAGGTAGTCGAGGGCGTGCAGGGCGTCGAACGACGCGGCGCCGGGGTGGCTGGCGGCGACCCGTTGCTCGGCGGCCGCTTGCGAGGCGAGGTTCGAGTCGATCGACTCCTGCCACAGGCCGAGGCGGGTGAAGATGTGCGACGGCATGTGGAGGGCGTGCGGCGAGGCGGGGGCGATCTTGGCGTAGCTGCGCGCCGCCGGCAGGGCGAGACTCGCCAGCTCGGGGTAGTCGAAGGAGTGGATCACGTAGTGCGCGATCCCCGGGTGCTCGGGCGCCGCCGGCAGGAGGGCGTCGAGGATCTCGGCGGCGCGCTTCTGCTGCGCATAGGTGGTGTCGCTCGGCGGCGCGGTGCCGAGGAGCGCCAGGGCGTGGAAGATCGCCGCCTCGTGGTCCTCGGGATGCCTCCGAGCCAGCTCCTCCATCGCCGCCCGATAGGCCGCCGCCCGCGTCCGGTGGTCGAGCCGGTCGGCATCGCGGTAGAAGGCGGCGATCGCCGCGACGTAGCCCTGCTCGCGTGGTGTGGCCCCGCCCTGCGCCGCGATCGCCTTCTCCGCCGCGGCGCGCCCCGCGGCCAGCTCGGCCGCCGCCGGCGGCGCCCAGATCGGGTGGTACCAGCTCATCGCGATCCCCCACTGCGCCATGGCGCAGGCGGGGTCGCGCTCGGCCACCGCGGTGAAGGCCGCGCGCGCGTCCTCATAGCCGAAGGAATGGAGGTGGGCGACCGCGCGCTCGAAGTCCTGCCGCGTCTCGGGCCGGCAGGAGGTCGGGAAGCTCACCTTGCCGAGCTCCGCCGCTCCGGCGTGGTGGTGGGCGTGGTCGTGCTCCTGGGCGCGGGCGCCCGGAGCGGCGAGCATGGCGACGGCGAGGGCTGCGACGAGCGTGCGGCTGGGCATGGCGGGCCTCCTTTGCGCGGACGGGTCCGACGGATGAGAGCCGATCGATCGCGGCGTCTTCCCGCGTAGAATACCGTTTGGGCCTCGCTCCGGGGCCTCCGAGGGTATCCCCGATGCGCCTCCACGCCTTCCAGGGCCTGCGCTACACCCGGCCGGCCGACGACGCCGGCGCGCTCGCCGCGCCCCCCTACGACCAGATCGACGACCGGCTGCGCGATCGTTTCCACGCCCAGTCGCCGCACCAGTTCGTGCATCTTACGCGGCCGGCGGCGCCGGCCGGCGGCGATCCGTACGGCCATGCCGCCGCGCTGCACGCGCGCTGGCTGCAGGAAGGGGTGGTGGCGCGCGAGGACCAGCCGGTCCTCTATCCCTACGTCATCGAGCTCGCCGGCGGCGGGCGCCGCCTCGGGATCTGCGGGCTGGTCGAGCTCGAGGACGCCCGCGCCATCCGCCCGCACGAGCGCACTCTCGACAAGCCGTTCGCCGACCGTCTGGCGCTGCTCGAGGCCACGCGCGTCGACCTCGAGCCGGTGCTCCTGCTCTCCGAGGACGGCGGCAGGCTCGACGCGCTCCTCGCCGCGGACCTCGACGGCGCGGCGCCGCTCGTCCGCCACCGCGACGCCGACGGCAACACCCACCTGCTCTATCGGCTGGCGGGCGAGGAGCGCCTCGCGCTCTACCGCGAGGCCCTGGCCGGCCCCGCCGCCATCGCCGACGGCCATCATCGCTACAAGGTGGCCCAGCGTTTCGCCGCGCAGCACGCGTCGGCCCCCGGCACTGCGGCCGCCGCCAAGCTCGCGGTGGTGACCAGCCTCGACTCCCCCGCCCTCACCATCGACCCCATCCATCGCGGCCTGCGCCAGGCGGCCGACCTCGAGCGCCTCTCCGGCCTGCGCGCCGCCGCCGAGCCGTTCACCGGCGCCGGCGGGCCCGAGCTCGCCGCCGCCGTCGCGGCGGCGCCGCAGCCGGCGCTCGGGGTCTGGGTGGGCGGCGGCGCGCCGGAGGTCTGGCAGCTCGAGGCCGCCGAGGATCCGGAGCCCACGATCGTCCTCTTTCAGGACCACGTCATGCCGGCGCTGGACCTGCCGCCGGAGGCGGCCACCGATGGCACGGTGGTCTACCGCTCCAACCCCGCGGACCTCTGGACGCAGACGGCGGCCGGCGAGCTGGGAACCGCCTTCTTCCTGCCGCCGATGGAGCCGTCCGAGTTCGCGGCCGCGATCGCCGGCGGCGAGATGCTCCCTCCCAAGTCGACGCGCTTCCTGCCCAAGGTGATGTCGGGCCTGGTGTGGGCGGACCACGCGTCGGCGGTCGACTAGACACCGAGTCGTAACGCGCGTGGCGAGGGAGGAGCTAACTAGTTCTCGTCCTGACGCCGCTAAGTGGTAGGAGAGAGAAGGAGTTAACGCGCACGCTGGGCTAGCGTTGTGCCAGTGGGTTGTCGTAGAATCGGGTTGCCAAACCACTGATTCCAAACAACTTC
>JBIOUG010000093.1:0-40714 GCA_044866775.1 Thermoanaerobaculia bacterium
GCAATCCCACCTTACTGATCTGGTCTCTTCCGCCCGCCTGGGCCTCAACGTTACCCACGCCGAAATCCGCGTCGCAATCCCACCTTACTGATCTGGTCTCTTCCGCCGCTGAGTAGAGTGGCCGATAAAGATGCGGAGCTTCGGGCATTGCGTCGCAATCCCACCTTACTGATCTGGTCTCTTCCGCCCACGTACTACGGCGTGCTCTACCCAGATCGCGCTCGAGGTCGCAATCCCCACCTTACTGATCTGGTCTCTTCCGCCACCGCCGGCACACCTGAGCAAGGCTACTCCGTTGATACAGAAAGGGTCGCAATCCCACCTTACTGATCTGGTCTCTTCCGCCACTCATGTGGCAACCGCCGCGCTCGCCCCGCCCGATTTGTCGCAATCCCACCTTACTGATCTGGTCTCTTCCGCCGGCTCATCGCGGCGATGCTGTTCCTTCTGGGCTACGGGAGGTCGCAATCCCACCTTACTGATCTGGTCTCTTCCGCCGAGGAGATCGACTGATGGGTGACAAGAGCAAGATCGAGTGGACGTCGCAATCCCACCTTACTGATCTGGTCTCTTCCGCCATGGACCCTGGCGGATGCCGCCCAGCCGGTCACGTTCTTCGTGATCGAGTCGCAATCCCACCTTACTGATCTGGTCTCTTCCGCCGGAGCAGGCGGCGCGCGTTCTCGCACCCGGTGGCGTCGTCGCAATCCCACCTTACTGATCTGGTCTCTTCCGCCTGCTTGCCGCTGGCACGTACAAGCGCGATGAGCAGCGCCGGTGTCGCAATCCCACCTTACTGATCTGGTCTCTTCCGCCGGTCTAACTGACGTGAATCCTCCGAGCACTGATTGCGATGTCGCAATCCCACCTTACTGATCTGGTCTCTTCCGCCCGGTTGGGCTACGCTCGGTTGGTGGTTGGCCCTGACCGCGTCCATCTGTCGCAATCCCACCTTACTGATCTGGTCTCTTCCGCCCCGGTCTGGGATTGCCATGGCGATCTATGCTCGCGTAGTGTCGCAATCCCACCTTACTGATCTGGTCTCTTCCGCCTGTGCCCTCCGGAAATCCTTGCTGCTGAATGGCTTGCGGGGCGGTTTTCCGTTACCCCTTGCCGCAGGCCGTCAGCGGGAGCACCGGGGAGCCTTCTTCGGTTTCTCTCAAAGAGCCTAACTCCTTGGCACTGCTTCGGTTCCGTCTTCGTCCGTTACCTCCCTGCCAGATTGGCCGATTGGCGCTGGCATGCTTCTTTCCTGGCACGACTCTTGGCAGCTACCTTACCCCACCGCGGGCGCAAGCTCCACCTTCCCGAGGCCGAAGCTGGCGCTCTTGCCGACGTGCACGATCTCTGCGGTGCGAAGGAGCCCGGCGAAGGGGGCGAGGTGGCCCTCCAGGACGATGTCTCCGATCACGCCGCCGAGTTTCATCCTCGTTCCCTGCCGGTGGCTGTAGCGCTCCCAATCATGCCACCGGAGGTCCTGGCGCACCACCCGCACGTCGTCCGCGCGCTCAAGCCAGAGGCGCAGGTCCCAGTCGAGCTGCGCCCCCGGCAGGTGGACGTAGGCGAGCTCGAGCGTGCGGCGGAGCATGGCGAGGACGAGGTCGCGAACGCCGGGCTGCACCACCAGGCGGCCGCGCACCTTGAGGCGCAGCGGGGTGGCGAGGCGCAGCGCGAGCGGCCCGGCCGGCAGGCCGTCGCGCGCCGGCAGGATCGGGGCGGCGGGTGCGCCGGTCACCAGCCGATCTTCGACGAGCAGGGTCCGGGCGCCGCCTGCCCCATCAACGGCCTCGACGCGGTCGAGGGCGAACCGCGCGCGCCCGGCGCCGAGTCCGCGGCGGGCCATGCGGGCGAGGGCGAGGAGGGCGTAGCCCTGGAGCTCCGCGGCCTGGCCGAGGAGGATGAGGTCGAACGCGAAGGTCTCCCCGGCGTCCAAGGTGCCGCCGGCTCCGAGCGGCTCGAAGACGTAGGGGCGCGCCGCGGCGACGAGCCCCTCCAACGGCGGCGGCGGCTCGTCCTCGAAGAACGTCTCAAAGAGGCGCGTGTGGACGCAGGCACGGCGCAGCGCGCAGGTGAGGCAGGGCTGCGCTGGACCCATGACGCAGACGAGGCGCCGCAGGGCGTGGCCGAAGGCGCCGCGCAGCATCGAGCCGGTGTAGGGAGGCAGGCGCGCCGGTTCCTCGGCGCGGAGAGTGGCGCGCAGGCGCAGGTAGGGGATGCGGGGCAGCTCGGGATCCGGACGGTCGGGCACTTACGCCCTCCACGGGACTTCGTGCCACAGACGTTTGAGCGAATTCTAGCAGCGCCTGTCGCTACCGGGACCTCCTCCGAAAACGCCCGGGACGTAGCCCGGGCGCTACGCTCGGGACGACGGCGTGAGAGTCGCCGACTAATTGAGGGCGCGGAGGCGCTCGGGGAGCTGGGCGAGGAAGGGCTCGAGGTCGTCGGTGTCGGGGAGGGTGATCTCGAAGCGGCCGCGGCGGTCGCGGGTGACGTTGCCGTCGCCTGCCATGACGAGAGGCACCGTGATCGCCTCGCGCGAGATCGCGAGGGCGTCGGTCACCGCGAAGAGGCGGTTCATGATGGCCTGGTCGATGGTGCGCATGCGGGGTTCCTCGCGCGGGGTGGGCGGTGACGCGAAAACGCCCGGGACGTAGCCCGGGCGCTACGACCTTTCCTCGATCTGGCGCGCCATCAGCTCGACGACGTCCTCGAGCGACAGCGCGGAGGAGTCGATGAAGGTGTAGCTGGGGTCGCGGGTGAGGGGGGAGTCGGTGCGGCGGCTGTCGCGGCGGTCGCGGGCGGTGATCTCCTCGACGACCTCGTCGAGCGCGGCCGGGCGGCCGGCGGCGGCGAGCTGCTCGTGGCGGCGGCGGAAGCGCACGTCGGGGTTGGCGTCGAGGAAGAACTTGTGCGGCGTCTCGGGGAAGACGCGGGTGCCGATGTCGCGCCCTTCGAGGACGCCGCCGTGGCGGCCGGCGATCTCGCGCTGGAGGGCCACCATCCGCCGCCGCACGGCCGGGTGCTCGGAGACGCGCGACGCGGCCTCGCCGACCTCGCGCGTGCGGATCCGCTCCTCGACGGGGCGGCCGTCGAGGAGCACCTCGAAGGTGCCGTCGCCGCGCCGCTCGAGGCGCACGTCGGCGCGCTCGGCGAGCGGGCCGACGGCCGCGGCGTCGGCCGGGTCGACGCCGCTCTCCAGGGCCTTCAGGCCGATCGCCCGGTACATGGCGCCGGTGTCGAGGAACGGCACGCCGAGGCGGCGCGCGAGGAGGCGCGCCGCGGTGCTCTTGCCGACGCCGGAGGGGCCGTCGATGGCGACGATCAGCGGCTCGTCGGGCACGTAGGCGCTACCGCCCGCCGCCACGCCGCGGGCCGCGTCCACCGCCCGGAGGGCGGCGCCCACCACCGCCGCCGGGCGGCCGGCGCGGTGGTCCGCCGGGGCCGCCGCCGGGGGGGCCGGTGCGCGGGCCGCCGTGGCGGGCGCCGCGGAAGCCGGGCGCCGGCTGGCGCGGGCCGCCCGGTCCGCGCGGGTGGCCGCCGCGCGGCCCGCCCTCGCCGTGTCTGCCATAGCCGGGAGGGACGCCGCCGTGCGGGCGCGCCGGCCGCGGACCGCCGGGGCGCGTGCCGCGGCCGGCCGGCGTCGGGTTGCGCGGGCCGCGCCGGGCGGTCGGGAACTCGTGCGTCGGGCGCTCGGGCGGCCGGCCGAAGGGCTTGCGCTCGTGGGCCGGGATCTCCGGCTCCTCGTGCTCCTCGACGTCCCAGCCCTCGGCGGGGAGCCCCAGGTGCTCGGGGCGCAGCGCGGCCGGCGGCCGGCCTCTGCCGCGGCCGGCGTGCGCGGGGCCGGGCAGCGGCGGCTGCTCGTCGCCGCGCGGCGGCCGGCCTTCGTGGCGCGCGGGGCGCGGTGGCCGGGCCGCTGGTCCGGGGCCCGGCTGGCGCGGCGGGGGCTCGGGGCGCGGCGCGGCGGCGGCGGCCTCGGCTCCCGGGCGCTCGTCGGCGGCGGCGGGGCGCGGCTTGCGCCCCCTGGGCTTGCGGCGCGGCTTGCCCGCACCGGGCTCGCGCGGCGGCTTGCCGGCCGACTTCTGCAGCATCTCGACCTCGCGCTCGGTCAGCTCCCGCACCGCCCCGGGAGGCAGGCCGGGGTCGGAGAGCGGCCCGATCGCCACCCGCCGCAGCTTCTGCACCGGATGGCCGATGCGCTCGAACATCTCGCGGATCTGCCGCGACCGGCCCTCGGCGAGCTGCACCACCCACCAGGAGTTCTCGCTCTCGGCGCGGTGGCCGTGCGCCGGGCGGGCCTCGATGCGGCAGGGGGCGGTGCGCGTGCCCTCGAGCACGATGCCGCCGCGCAGCTTCTCGAGCGCGGCCGCCTCGGGATGGCCCGAGACCTTGACCTCATAGGTCTTCCAGCAGCCGTGGCGCGGGTGGGCGATGCGCTGCGCGAAGTCGCCGTCGTCGGTCAGCAGGATCAGGCCCTCGGTCAGGAAGTCGAGGCGCCCCACCGGGACGAGCGCCTTGCGCATCCCCTCGGGCACGAGCTCCATCACCGTCGGCCGCCCCTCGGGGTCGGAGACGGTCGACATGACCGCGCGCGGCTTGTTGAGCAGGAGGTAGCGGTGGCTCTCCGGCGGCTGGACGCGCTTGCCGTCGACCTTGACGGAGTCGCGCTCGGGGTCGGCCTTGTCGCCGATCCCCGCGACGGTGCCGTTGACGGTCACCCGGCCGTCGCGGATCAGCTCCTCGGCCTTGCGGCGCGAGGCGATACCCGCGCGGGCCAGGATCTTCTGCAGTCGCTCTTCAGGCATCGTGCTATGACCTCCCCCGGCCAGGTGCATTGCCGGCTTCGGGGCGTGTGAAGATACTGGGCGTTCTTCTGACAACGCCCGGGACGTGGCCCGGGCGCTACGTTTCTTCGCGCGCCTCCTCGAGCTCCACGGCCTCGCGCAGGATGCTCTCCTCGCGGTCGGGGCCGGGCGCCGGCGCGGCCTCGGCGGCCGTGCCCAGCCCGCCGCCGCCGTCTCCTCCGAACGCCTCCTCGAACTCCTCGAGCGGCGGCAGGTCGCGCACGCTGTTCAAGCCGAAGTGCATCAGGAACTCGCGCGTCGTGCCGTAGAGGAAGGGCTTGCCGACCACCTCCTTGCGGCCGGTGATGCGCACCATGCGCCGCTCGAGGAGGGTCTTGAGCACGCCCGCCGGGTTGACCGAGCGCAGCTCCTGGATCTCGGGCGCGGTGATCGGCTGGCGGTAGGCGACGATGGCCAGCGTCTCGAGCGCCGCCATCGAGAGCTTGGTGCTGCCGGCGACGTCGAAGAACCGCCGCAGGTGCGACGCCAGCTCGGGCCGGGTCACCAGGCGCACGCCGCCGGCCACCTCCTCGGCCATGACGCCGCGCCCGTCGGCCGGCGCGTAGCGCGCCAGCACCGCCTCGAGGGCCTGCGCCGCCTCCTCGCGCTCGTCCTCGTCGAACAGCTCGAGGAGGCGCTGCCGCGACACCGGCGCCGCGGAGACGAAGAGCACCGCCTCCAGGGCCGCTTCCATGTCGGCGCGGGCGTCGCTCACGAACCCACCTCTCGCCGCGATCGCGACATCGACGTTCCTCGGATCAATTTCACCCGGCCAACCCCTCCAGCTCCTCGCGCGACCACTCCCGGGTCGTGCGATAGAGCAGGATCTCGCCCCCTCCCGTCTGGTGCACGCGCACCAGGTTGAGCCGCGCCAGCTCGAGGATGGCGAGGAAGGCCGCGATCGCCTCCGCGCGGCAGGTGCGGCGGCGGAGGTCGTCGAGGAGGTCGAACGGGCGGCCGGCGGACAGCTCCCCCATCAGCCGCTCGCACTGGTCGCGCACCGAGTAGACCTCGGCGCTGACGTGGAACGGCGGCGGGTGCTCGCGGTCGTAGCGCGTCAGGACCTGCTTGAGGGCGCCCAGCAGGTCGAAGAGCGAGACCTCGCCGAGGTCCAGCTCCTCGTCCCCGGCACCCTCCGCCGGCTCCGCCGCTTCGACGGGCACCGGCCGCGGCTGCGGCTGGCGGGTCCACACCCCGAGGCGCAGGCGGTCGGTCTCGGCCAGCGACTGCGCCGCCACCTTGAGGCGCCGGTACTCGAGCAGGCGCTCGACCAGCTCCTGCCGCGGGTCCTCGAGCGGCTCGCCGGCGTCGGTGGCCGGACGCGGCAGCAGGAGCTTGCTCTTCAGGTGGATCAGCAGCGACGCCTCGTAGACGTACTCGCCGGCGATGTCGAGGTTCAGCTCCTCCATCAGGCGCAGGTACTCGTGGAACTGGTCGCAGATGGTGGCCACCGGGATGTCGGTGATCTCGACCCGGTTGAGCTTGATCAGGTGGAGCAGGAGGTCGAGCGGCCCCTCGAAGACCGGGAGCTGCACGCGCCAGGTCTCGGGGAGGAGATCTCCTCCTTCGGGTTGCGGCGCCGGGTGCTCGGGCTTCAAGACGTCACCGCCAAACTCCCCGCCGCTCGGGGGTGTACCGAAAACGCCCGGGACGTGGCCCGGGCGCTACGGACCGTGGTGACCGCGGTCACCGGCGCACCTCGGCGAGCACGCGGCTGTAATCGAGCCCCATCGCCGTCCGCACCGCTTCCATCGTCTCCTGCGCCCGCGCCCGCGCCTGGCGCGAGCCCTCGATCAGGACGTCGAGGATCGTGTCGCGGTCGCCGGCCAGCCGCGCCCGCCGCTCGCGCATCGGCTGCAGGTAGTCGTTCATGATGTCGCCGAGCAGCCGCTTGTCGTCGACGCAGCCGATCTCGGCCGCGCGGCACTGGCGCGCCACCCGCTCCTGCACCTCGGCGGGCGACATCAGCTTGTGGAACTCGTAGAGGTTGCACACCTCGGGCCGCCCGGGGTCGCTGCGCCGCTGGCGCTGCGGGTCGGTGAACATCTGCATGCACTTCTGGCGCACCACCTCGGGCGGGTCGGAGAGGTTGATCGCGTTGCCGTAGGACTTCGACATCTTCCGCCCGTCGATCCCCGGCACGTTGGGGGTCGGCGTGAAGAGCGCCTGCGGCTCGGGGAAGACCTCGCCGTAGAGGTGGGTGAAGCGGCGCACCACCTCGCGGCTCATCTCGACGTGGCTCGCTTGGTCGCCGCCGACCGGCACGAAGTAGGCGCGGTAGATGATGATGTCCACCGTCTGCAAGAGCGGGTAGCCGAGGAAGCCGTAGGTCGAGAGGTCCTTCGCCTCGAGCTGCGCCATCATCTCCTTGTAGCTCGGCACGCGCTCGAGCCAGCCGAGCGGCGTGATCATCGACAGCAGGAGATGCAGCTCGGCGTGCTCGGGCACCATCGACTGGACGAAGAGGACCGAGCGCTCGGGGTCGAGGCCGGCGCCGATCCAGTCGGCCACCATCTCGAGCGTGCTCTCGGCGATGCCCGACGGGTCGGCGTAGTCGGTCGTCAGCGCGTGCCAGTCGGCGGCGAAGAAGTAGCAGCGGTAGCGGTCCTGCAGCTCCACCCAGTTCTTGAGCGCGCCGAAGTAGTTGCCGAGGTGGATCCTCCCCGTCGAGCGCATCCCGGAGAGCACGACCTTCTGCGGATCGACCATGAGCCTCCTGGTCTCCTTAGAGGAAACGGATGACCACCATGAGCACGCTGTAGAAGGGGAGGAGCAGCAGCGGCACCACCCCGAAGACGGCCAGGGCGGTGCCGATCATAAAGCCGTAGGGGCGGAAGGCGGCAAGCCGCACCGCCCACTCGTAGGGCAGGAAGCGGAGCGCGAGCTGGCCGGCATCGAGGGGCGGCAGCGGGATCAGGTTGAAGACCGCCAAGAAGGCGTTGATGGTCGCCATCCGCACCAGCGTGAAGACGATCGGGAAACCCGCCATCGCCCGCGCCTCGGGGGCGCGCTGGAGGAGGGTCAGGAGGCTCGCCTGGCGGGCCTCCTCGCCGAGCACCTGGAGCGCCACGGCGAGGCCGATCGTGGCGAGGGTGGCGAGGAGGAGGTTCGCGGCCGGCCCGGCCAGGTCGACGAGCGCGCCGTCGCGCCGCGGCCGGCGCAGGTTCTTCTCGAGGATCGGCGGCCGCCGCCCCCAGCCGAAGACCGGCGCCGCGAAGGCGAGGAGCATCGCCGGCAGCAGCACCGAGCCGAAGGGGTCGAGGTGGCGGAGCGGATTGAGCGACAGGCGCCCGAGCGTCCGCGGCGTCGGGTCGCCGGCCGCGTCGGCCACCCAGGCGTGCGCCGCCTCGTGGGCCGAGATCGCGAGCAGCAGCAGCAGGAGCTGCACGCCGGCGCTGAACAGGGCGTTCGGGTCGGCGGTCATAGGGACGGTGCCGGCGGCAGCGGGTCGCGCAGGCCGCGCAGCACGCCGCGCGCCTTGGCGACCACGGCCCGGCCGTTGCCGCGCGGCGCCTCGCGCAGCCAGGCGGCGGGGAGGGCCACGAGGTTGGCGGCCAGGAAGCCGGCGAGCCCGAGCGCGCCGCCGTGCCGGCGCACGTAGAGGGCGTTGCTGCGGCCGGTGTGGAAGGTCTTCGCCGGCGTGTAGCCGCCGGCGGTCGCCGCCGCGACCTGGTGCCAGATGCGGCTCTCTGGCACGTAGCGCAGGCGGTAGCCGGCGTCGAGCGCGCGGCGGCACCAGTCGGCGTCGTCGACGTTGATGAAGTAGGCCGGGTCGAGCGGCCCCACCCGCGCGAGGGCGTCGCGCGGCACCAGCAGGCAGCAGGTGGTCAGGTAGGTGACGTCGGCCGGCCGGCTCCAGCGCGGGCCGTCGGCCTCGCCGCGCCCGTACTCGACGGTCACCGTCTCGCGGATGCGCAGCCGGCCGCCCGCCGCCCACAGCCGGTCCGGCGGATCGGCGTAGAAGATCTTGGGGCCGGCGGCGCCGACCTCGGGGTCGAGACAGGCGGCGACGAGCGGCTCGAGGAAGCCGGGATCGACCGCAACGTCGGTGTTGAGCAGCAGCACCCAGCCGACCTCGGGATCGGCGAGCGCGCGCCGGATGCCGGCCTGGTTGCCGCCGGCGAAGCCCAGGTTGACGCCGGTCTCGAGCAGCTCGACGTCCGGCCGCTCGCGGCGCAGGCGCGCGGCCGAGCCGTCGGTCGAGCCGTTGTCGACGACGACGACGCGGAGCCGCCGGCGTCCGGGAACGGCGTCGAGCGAGCCCAGGGTCGCGAGCGTGTCCGCGGCGCCGTTCCAGTTGACCAGGACGGCGGCGACGGCCGCGGCGGGGTCGCGGCGGGGCGGTGGTATCGCCACGGGTCTCAGCCGGCCGATCCTTGCGCCCGCCGCGACCCGGCGGCCGGCGCGAGCCGGCGGTCGACGTCGGCCATCAGGCGGTCGTTGGCGGCGAGCACCCGCCCCTCGAGGCGCAGCGCCCAGAGCTGGGCGGCCAGGGTGACATAGAAGAGCCCGTGGTGCAGCCAGGCCGGGATGGCGCCGGTGAAGACGCCGCCGCCCAGGATGAAGGTCGTCATGGCGAGCGCGAGCGCCAGCATGAGCGAGGGATAGGAGCGGTTCTTGAACTCCTTGGTGCGCTCGTACAGCTCGCCGGGGAGACCGCTCTCGCGCACCGCGTCCTTGATCGCCCGGCCGGTGCCGATCAGGTAGAACATGATCCAGCAGTGCGAGAAGAGCAGCAGCAGGGCCGAGGCCAGCCCGAGCAGCACGTGCAGCCGCATCCCCTCGCCGATCACCGGCACCCGGTAGCCGATGACACCGGTGGCGACGAAGCCTGAGGTGGCCATCCAGCCCACGATTAGTAAGGCGCGGCCCATCATGGAGTTAAGAGTTCCTCCTTAGTCCTCGTCAAGCCGAACACCCGCCAAGGAGCACGCCGTGAGCCACGCAGCGGCGGCGTGGCGGGGGCGGAAGCGCTCGTCGACCCGCCGGCGGCCGGCGGCGCCGCGGCGGCGGGCCTCGCCGGGGCGCTCCAGCGCCTCGGCGAGCGCTGCCGCCAGCGCCTCGGGATCCTCCGGCGGCACCAGCCAGCCGGTCGCGCCGTCCTCGACCACCTCCGGGATGCCGCTCACCCGGCTCGCCACGACCGGGATGCCGGCGTCCATCGCCTCGAGCACCACCAGGGGCATCCCCTCGTAGATCGACGGCACCGCCAGCGCGCCGGCGCCGGCCAGGAGCTGCCGCACCCGGCCGGCGTCGCAGCGCCCGAGGAAGGTGACCGCCGCCACCACCCCGAGCCGCGCCGCCGCGCGCTCGAGCGCCCCGCGGTGCTCGCCGGCGCCGGCGACGAGGAGGCGCGCCTCCGGGTGCGCGGCGCGCAGCCGCGCGAGCGCCGCGAGCAGGACCTCCACCCCCTTGCGGATCCGCAGGCGGCCGACGAAGAGCAGGTAGCCGCCGGACGCCGTGCGATCGCCGGGAGCGGCCTCGTCGCGCGTCTCCGGCGGCGCGGGCAGCCCGCCCGTCGCGTTCGGCACCACCTGGATCGCGTCCTGGCCGCCGTCGATCGCGTAGTCCCGCGCCAGCTCCGCGGCGGTGGCGGCGCTCGGCGCGAGGACGGCGTCGGCGCACCACGCCGTGAGGCAGCCGAGCGCGACGTGGAGCGGCGCCTTGCCCCAGCGGAAGACCCGCTCCCGCCACCCGGGCCGCCCGAGCACCCGCCCGCCGGCGACGAGCGCCCGCACCGCCCGTCGCTCCGCGCGATAGCTCACCTGGAGCAGGGCGAGGAGGCGCGGCCGCGGCGCCAGCAGGTCCCCGACGACCGCCACCAGCAGCGCCACCAGGGCGCCGTCCGACTCGTGCACCTGGACGACATCCGGCCGGAACCGGCGCAGAGCGCGCCAGGCGGCGGGAACGGCGGCGAGCGGGAAGAGGAGCTTGGCGCGCGCGGCGCCCCGCGGGCCGCGCCCCAGGACCTCGACCTCGTGCCCGGCGTCGCGGAGGCCGGTCGCCAACTGTAGCACCTGCTCGCCGACGCCGGAAAGGTCGCGCGGGGGGAGGGTGTTGGCGACGAGGAGGATCCTCACAAATATACGATCCCGAGCGCCGCCGCCGCCGCGAGCATGATCGCGAACGTCGCCCAGCCGAGCCAGCGCAGGAGGGGCGGGTTGACGTGCTTGCCCATCACTCGGTGGTCGCTCGTCAAGAGGGTGACCAGGACGACGAGCGGCGGCGCCAGCAGCCCGTTGACCAGCGCGGCGTAAAAGAGGGCCTCGACGGCGTCGATCTCGAGCCACTCGATCCCCAGTCCGAGCAACACCGCGGCGGCCAGGACGACGTAGAACTTCGCCCCGACGCGCGGCCGGTCGTCGAGCGAGGCGCGCCAGTGCATGGCCTCGGCGACGGCGTAGGCCGCCGAGCCGGCGAGGACCGGCACCGCCAGCAGGCCGGTGCCGACCAGCCCCAGGGCGAAGAGCAGGTAGGCGGCGTCGCCGGCCATCGGCCGCAGCGCCTCGGCGGCCTGCTGCGCGGTCGAGATGTCCGTCTTGCCGGCGGCGTGGAGGGTGGTGGCGGTGGTCAGGATGATGAAGTACATCGCGAGCCCCGCCCAGCCCATGCCGGCCAGGATGTCGCCCTGCGCCGCCGCCAGCTCCTCGCCGGTGGCGCCGCGGCGCGACCGGCGGCTGCGCCTGCCCTCGGCCCGCTCCTCCTCCACCTCCTGCGCCGCCTGCCAGAAGAACATGTAGGGAGTGATCGTGGTGCCGAGGATCGCCACCAGGGTCGCCAGGTAGCGCGGCTCCCAGGCGAGGCGCGGCACGAACGTCGCGCGCAGCGCCTCGCCCCAGGCCGGCTTCGCGAGGAACGCCGCCACGACATAGGCGAAGAGCGCCAGCGTCGTCCACTTGAGGATGCGCGCCAGGTGGCGGTAGCTCCAGAGGACGAGCACCGCGACGATGCCGGCGGCGAGGAACGGCGGCCAGATCCGCTCGTCGACGCCGGTCACCAGCTCGAGCGCCTCGCCCATGCCGGCCAGGTCGGCGCCGATGTTGATGACGTTGGCCACCGCGAGAAGCAGGCAGGCGCCCCAGAGCACCCAGGTCGGATAGCGCCGCCGCAGCGTCGCGGCGAGCCCCTCGCCGCACACCAGCGCCAGGCGCGCGCACATCGTCTGCACGGCGGTCATCAGCGGGAAGGTGAGGAGGACCGTCCACAGGAAACCGGGCCCGAAGGCGGCGCCGGCGACCGAGTAAGTCGAGATGCCGGAGGGGTCGTCGTCGGCCGCGCCGGTGACGATGCCGGGGCCGAGGCCATGGAAGAAGGCGTGGAAGCGGTCCGGCTTCGCGCCGGCCGCGGGCACCGGCTTCTTCGGTTTCTTCCTCCCCATGGCGCCGCCCAACCTCCTCAGCCGCCGCCGCGGCGCAGCGAGCGCGCGGCGAGGCGCGGCTCGACGACGGCCCGCAGGCGCGCCAGCGCCGGCTCGTCGAGGCGCGCGAGGAGCTCGCGGGCGTCGTCGCGCGCCGTCTCGAGCCACGGCCAGTCGGCGACGAGGTCGGCGACGCGGAACGCCGGCAGTCCCGCCTGCCGCGTGCCGAGCAGCTCGCCGGGGCCGCGCTGCGCGAGGTCCGCCTCTGCAATGGCGAAGCCGTCGGTGGTGCCGGCGAAGACCTCGAGGCGGCGCTCCGCCTCCTCGGTCAGCTTGCCGTGGACGGCGACGCAGCGCGACGGCCGCGGCCCGCGCCCGACCCGGCCGCGGAGCTGGTGGAGCTGGGCGAGGCCGAAGCGCTCGGCGCCTTCGATCACCATCGAGGTGGCCTCGGGGACGTCCACTCCGACCTCGATGACCGTGGTGGCGACGAGCACCCGCACCTCGCCGCGCGCGAAGGCGGCCATCACCTCTTCGCGCTCGGCGGCCGGCATGCGGCCGTGCAGCACGGCGCTGGGCCACTCGGCGAGTGCGCGGCGCACCCGCTCGCCGAGGTCGGCGAGCGAGGCGGAGCTCTCACCCGGATCGATCTGCGGAAAGACGACGTAGGCCCGCCCGCCCGCCGCGAGCTCCGCCGCCAGCCGCCGGTAGACCTCGCGCCGCCGCGCCGCCGGCACGACCTCGGTCGCAATCGGCGTCCGCCCCGGCGGCAGCTCGTCGAGCACCGACTGCGCGAGGTCGCCGTAGGCGCAGAGGGCCAGCGAGCGCGGGATCGGCGTCGCGGTCATGAAGAGGACGTCGGGGCGCTCGCCCTTGGCCGTCAGGAGCTGGCGCTGCATCACCCCGAAGCGGTGCTGCTCGTCGATGACGCAGAGAGCGAGGCGGCGGAAGGCGAGCCGCTCCTGGATCAGCGCATGCGTGCCGACGGCGAGGTCGATCTCGCCCGCCGCCAGCGCCGCCGCGGCCGCGCTGCCGGCGCGGCGCGAGCCGGTGAAGAGCCCGATGCGGCAGCGGCCGCCCAGCAGCCGCGCCAGCCCCGCGTGGTGCTGCTCGGCGAGCAGCTCGGTGGGCGCCATGAAGGCCGCCTGGTAGCCGCTCTCGATGGCGATCAAGAGCGCCAGCGCGGCGACGATCGTCTTGCCGCTGCCGACGTCGCCCTGAAGCAGGCGGAGCATCGGGTAGGGCGACTGGAGATCGGCTGCGATCTCGCGCAAGGCCCGCTTCTGCGCCGCGGTGAGGCGAAACGGCAACGCGGCGCGCGCCGCCTCGCGCAGGCGGTCGTCGATGCGGTAGCGGTGGCGGCGCGGCGCGCGCACCGCCCGCTCGCGCAGCAGGGCCAGCTCAAGCTGCAGCTCCAGCAGCTCGCCGTAGATCAGGCGCAGGTGGGCCGGGCTGCGGCGGCGGTTGAGCGCGTCGAGGTCGGCGCCGTCCACCGGAGCGTGAAGCTGGGCGACGGCCTCGGGCAGCGGTACGAGGCCATGGCGGGCGAGGAGCTCCGGCGGCAGCGGCTCGCCGAGCGCGCGCGGCAGGTCGATCTGCGCCAGGATCTGCGGCAGCAACCGCCGCAGCGTCGCCGGCCCGACGCCGCGCACCGCCGGATAGACCGGCGCCACCCGCCCGCCGTGTAAGGCGCCCTCGGCGCGCTCGCAGGACGGGTTCAGGAGCTCGAGCCCGCCGCCCTTGCCCTGCCGCACGGGGCCGTACAGCAGGTACTCCTCGCCCCCCTCCGCCCAGCTCGGCAGGTAGGGCCGGTTGAACCAGACGACCGGGAGCTGCCCGGTCGCGTCCTCGACGATCCCCCGAACGAGCGCCAGCCCGCGCCGCCGCACACGAATCGCGCGCAAGCCCGACAGCCGCCCGCGCACCGTCACCTCCCCCGGCGCCCGCACCTCCCCCACCGCCACCACCGAGCGCCGGTCCTCGTAGCGGTGCGGCAGGTGGTAGAGCAGGTCGCCCACCGTGCGGTATCCCGCCGCCGCGAACGCCCCGGCGCGCGCCGGCCCGATGCCTCGGACTTGCTCCAGCGGGGCGTCCGGCCCGAGGGCCATCGACGGCGCGTCCTTACTCGGTAACAAGCTTGAGCGGCAGGGCGCGTGCGACGATCGGGAAGATGCGGTCTCGCGCCAGCAGCGGCGCACCGCGGTCGAGCGCGCATTGCGCGACGTGCGCATCGGGGGTCGAGATCGAGATCCCACGCGCCTTGAGCTCGCGCCGCAGCTCGCCGACGCGGATCCAGTGCTCGAGCGGCGTTTCATGCACAGGAAAGTCGGCGACGAGCCCGGCGATCGCCTTGCGGTCACGGGGTGTCTGCGCGCCGCTCACCAGCTCGGCCACGACGACCGGCGACAGCACCACCAGCCCTCCTGTCAGGGCGGCGTCGAGCGTCGGCACGTCGCGCCCGTCGAAGAAGTCAATCCACGCCGACGTGTCGACGATCACGCCGCTCACGCGACTCCTCGAGATCGATGTCCAGCCGCAGCTTGCCCTTGAGC
Source organism: Thermoanaerobaculia bacterium (assembly GCA_044866775.1). Classification (GTDB taxonomy): domain Bacteria; phylum Acidobacteriota; class Thermoanaerobaculia; order Multivoradales; family UBA5704; genus DASUNQ01. The sequence goes on from JBIOUG010000093.1 coordinate 14,751, forward strand.
GCCATCGCCCGCTCGGCGGCGCGTCTCTGCCGCACCAGGTGCAGCCCTTCGACGAGGGTCTCCGTAATTCCCCTGCCAGTCACGGTCATCGCATCGTCCAGGAGCCGCTCGGGGAGATTGGCGGTAATGCGCTTTACTGGATCCATGCGCTCATATTGACACCCGTCATGACAGGCGTCAATACAGCCCGCCAAAGCCGACGCCAGCGACCCGAGAAGCCCTATCCGCCGCGCGCTTGAGGCCGAGGACCGAGGCGCCGCTACGGCACGTCGAACCGCATCGACACCACTCCGCATCGCACCTCGTCGCCCGGGCGCAGCTCGGCCGGGACACCGGTCTCGAGGCGGGCGCCGTTCAGGAAGGTGGCGTTGACGGTGCCGATCTCCTCGCCGAGGAAGAACTTGCGGCCGCGGCGGTAGATCTTGGCGTGGCGGCGGGAGACCGAGCGCTGGGAGTCGGCCGGCGTCAGGTCGATGTCCGGGTAGATGCCGGTCACCGGGTCCTTGCGCCCGATCGTCGTCTCCGAGCCGCTGGCGAGCGGGAACTCCATGCCCGACGGCACGTGCACCAGCCGCTCGGGGCCGGTCGCCGGAGTCGGCGGGATCGCCGACGGCACCTCGGCGAGCGAGCCGCGGGTCTGGTCCATGAGGTCGCGGAGCTGCTGGTCGGTCTCGCGCAGCCGGCGCGAGAGCTTGCGCATCATGCGCACCGCGATCTCCGGGTTGTCGCGCAGCATCTGGTCGAAGGTGGAGCCGTTGATCTGCACCAGGCGCACCTCGGTGAGCGCCCGCGCCGAACCGGCCCGCGGCAGGTCCTCGAGCAGCGCCATCTCGCCGAAGAAGTCGCCCTTCTCGAGCACCGCGAGCTGCCGCTCCTCGCCCGCCGCGTGCTGGGTGATCTCGACCTGGCCGTCCTGGATGATGAACATCTCCCGCCCCAGCTCGCCCTCGCGGAAGACGTAGCTGCCGGCCGGGATGTCGACGCTGGCGTAGACCGAGCCCTTCTTGCCCTGCTGCCCGGTGCTCTTGAAGACGGGATTGCTCATCGCTCAGCCGGCGCCGAGGACCAGGCGCGGGCCCTCCTCGAGGCGCGCCCGGAGGCCGAGCGGCAGCGTGAGGTTGGGCGCGCGGTGGCCGCTTCGCTCCCCCCAGGCCAGCGGCCAGTCGAAGCCGGCGAGGCTCTCGACGACGAGGGCAGCCAGGGCCTCCCGCTCGCCGCGAGGGGCCTCCGCGGCGCCGCTGTCGAAGTGCCCGATCACCATGGCTTGGACGGCATCCAGGCTACCCGACAAGCGGAGGTGGGTCAACATGCGATCGAGCCGGTAGGCGGGCTCGTTGATGTCCTCGAGGAACACCACGCCGCCGGCGAGATCGGGCGCGAAGGGCGTGCCGAGCGTCGCCACCAGGAGCGAGAGGCAGCCGCCCAGCAGCGGACCCTCGGCCGTGCCGGCCCGCAGCGCCGTCTCGAGCGGGTGCGCCACCGGATAGCGGCCGGCGAGCGCGCCGAGGAGCGACTCCTCCTCCGCCGGCGCGAGACCGCGCGCCAGGTCGGCCGCGACCAGCGGCCCGTGGAAGGCGACGATGCCGAGTCGGCGCACGGTCTCGAGCAGGAACGGCGTCAGGTCGGAGTAACCGACGTAAGCCCGCGGCGTGCGGGCGAGGAGCTCCCAGTCGAGCCGCGGCAGCAGGCGCAGGAGGCCATGGCCGCCGCGGGCGAAGAAGATCGCCGGCAGCGCCGGGTCGGCCGCCAGCTCGTGAAAGGCGGCCAGCCGCTCGCCGTCGTCGCCGGCGAAGAGCCCGTTGCCCGCCGCCGACACCGCCGCCAGGTTGCGCGCCGGCACCGGCACGAAGCCGAGGCCGCGCAGCGCCGCCAGCCCGCGCTCGAGGCGCTGCGGATCCACCGGCCCCGAGAGCGCCGCCACCCCGACGCGGTCGCCGGGACGGACGGGGGGCGGCAAGCGGGCGGGGGCGAGCAACGTCAGCATGTTATCGTCCGACCATGTCCGAGTTCGAGCCCTATCTCCGCGCCTGGCGCGAGCGCTGGGAAGAGCAGAGTCAGGCTGATGCGAAAGCCGCTGCCCGTGCCAGGCAGGTCGCTGAGCCGCAGCCGGCGGGCTCCACGTCGACCTGGTGCCGCTCGAATCCGCAAACGCCGCCTTCCTCGCCGACGTCGCCCGGGAGGGCATCGTCCTCCATGACGAGAGGAGCCGCTGAAGAGCGGGAGCGGTTCGTCCGGCTCGCGGCCGCCGTGCGGCAGCAGCGAGAGAGGCGATGGGGCGGAGACGAGCTCCGCCCCACGAGCGCATCTGGCTAGTCGTCGTGCTCGCCGGCCGAGGGGATCGAGCGCAGGAACTCGTAGATCGCCCGTAGGTCGCGGTCGGTCATGTGGCGGTAGACCGGCCAGGGCATGACCTGGAGCCGGGGCGAGATCTGCGGGTGCTCCTGGTCGGGGTCGTGCCCGGTGCGGATGGTGTTCTTGAACTCGGGCCAGGTCAGGCCGGCGGGGAGGCCCTCGTCGTCGGGCGTCAAGTTGCGCGAGACGAAGGGGCCGAAGCTCGTGCCGCCGGCGAGGTAGCCGTCGACGTTGATCTTCTCCGGCTGGCCGAGGAAGGGATCGCCGCCGTCGGCGTACGGCGGGTTGGTGTGGCAGTCGTTGCACCCGCCCTGGGCGTTGACGATGTAGCTCCCGAGCCCGACGAGCGCCCGGTTGCGACCGCGCAGCTTGAGCGGCACGGGGGCGATGCTGAAGCCGCGAATGATCCGGCTCGTCTCGGAGTCCGGCTCTCCCGGGGGCTGTCCGGAGGCGTCCGGCAGGGCGACGACGACGGCACCGGCGATGACCAGCAGCGACAACAGAAGCTTCGACCTCATCTCAACTTCCTCCTCTGTTCACCTACGTTCCATAGGCTCCCGACGCGCGTGCAAGAGGCGGGCCGGGAGGCCCGGCGCCGCAGCGGGATGAGGTCCTAGTCGAGCGCTTGGAGGAGGTCGGCGACGAGGTCGTCGGGGTGCTCGAGGCCGATCGAGACCCGCAGCAGGTTGGGCGGCGTGGGTGAGTTGGGGCCTTCGCTCGAGGCCCGGTGCTCGATCGTGCTCTCGACCCCGCCGAGACTCGTGGCGACGACGAAGAGGCGGCAGCGGGAGGCCACCTCGATCGCTCGCTCGCGCCCGCCCCGCACCTCGAGCGACAGCATGCCGCCGAAGGCGCGCATCTGGCGGCCGGCGACTTCATGCCCGGGGTGCGACTCGAGCCCCGGATAATGCACCGCCTCGACGTTGCGATGCCCGGTCAGCGCCCGGGCCACCGCGAGCGCGTTGGCCGACTGCCGCTCGACGCGGCAGGCGAGCGAGCGGAGCCCGCGTAGGACCAGCCAGCAGTTGAACGGCGAGGCGACGCCGCCGGTCACGTGCCGGAGGCGCTCGGCGCGCTCGGCCAGCTCGTCGCGCCGGGCGTAGACCAGCGCCCCGGCCTGCACGTCGCTGTGGCCGCCCAGGTACTTGGTGGCGGAGTGGAGGACCGCGTGCGCCCCGAGGTCGAGCGGCCGCTGCAGGGCCGGCGTGGCGAAGGTGCCGTCCACCAGCAGGCGCGCGCCGGCCGCGCGCGCCACGCCGGCCAGCCAGGCGAGGTCGGCGACCTGCATCAGCGGGTTCGACGGCGTTTCCGCCCAGAGCACCCCGGTGTTCGGCCGCAGGGCGCGGGTCACCGCGTCGGCGTCGCGGAAGTCGGCCGCGCTTGCCGCGAGCCCCCAGCGCGGCAGGAAGTCCTCGGCGAGGGTGCGGAAGCCGTAGTAGAGGTCCTCCTGGAAGAGGACGTGCGTGCCGGGAGGCAGCGCCTGGAGGTAGGCGGTCCCGGCGGCCATGCCGGAGGCGAAGACCAGCGCCGACTCCCCGCCTTCGATCGCCGCCAGCGCCGCCTCGAGCCGCGCCTGGGTCGGGTTGCCCTCGCGGATGTACATCCAGCCGTGGGTCAGCTCGCCGGCCGGGCCGTGCTCGTAGTTGGTCGAGAGATGGATGGGCGGGGCCACCGCGCCGGTGGCCGGATCGCGCTCGCCGCCGGCGTGGACGGCGATGGTCTCGAATTTCATCGCCATGGATCGGGAAGCGCGGGAGAGGTCCGTAAGCCGAATTCTGTCGGAGCGGTCATTCCTCTGGGACCGCCGTTGCCGGCGGCCTCGAGCAACCTACCCGGAAGCGGCCCGGCCCGGCACTGCCGGACCGGAGCGGGACGGGCGGCCCGCAAATCCGCTCCCCTATTTGGTCTTGCTCCGCATGGGGTTTGCCGTGCCGGAGCCGTCGCCGGCTCCGCGGTGCGCTCTTACCGCACCGTTTCACCCTTACCGGACACCCCCAGCCGCGTCTCCGCGGCTGCTTGCGCCCGGCGGTCTGTTCTCTGTTGCACTTTCCGTCGCGTCGCCGCGCCTCGCCGTTAGCGAGCATGCTGCCCGTGGGAGTTCGGACTTTCCTCCCCCACCCGAAGGCAGGGGCGACCGCCTGGACCTCTCCCGCGCGGGTATTGTAACGGTTCCATGCCCTCTGTACTTCCCCGGCGGCTCGCGAGGCGCGCGCCGCTCCTCCTGGCGCTCGCGCCACCGCTCCTCGTCTACCTCTGGATCGTCGCCACCGGCTTCGACGGCCGCCCCTACCTGCGCGGCGACTGCCCGTACTACTTCCTGACCGCCGTGTCGCTGCTCCAAGACGGCGACCTCGACCTCGGCAACCAGTTGATTGGAGCCCGGCGCGAAAGCCTTCGCGCCTACGGCGACCTCGAGCGGCACTCGGCGCACGTCGCGCTCGACCGCTTCGGCCGCCTGGTGCCGAAGCACCCGCTGGCGCTGCCGCTCGCCGCCCTGCCGTTGATCGCGGCGCTCGGCGCGCCCGGGGCGCTGCTCTTCAACCTGCTGCAGCTCGCGGCGCTCCTCGGCGTGCTCTTCGGCCTCGCCCGGCGCGGCGCCGGTCCCTGGGCGGCGGCCGCCGCGGTCGCCCTGACCGGCGTCGGCACCTTCCTGCCGCAGTACGCCTGGAACTTCTCGCCCGACATCCTGGCGACGCTCCTCCTCGCCGGCGGGCTCCTCGCGCTGCCGGCCGACCGCGGCCCGGCGCCGCTCCGCCACCTCTTCGCCGGGCTCCTCTTCGGCGCGGCGCTGGTGGCGAAGCTTCCCTACGTCGTCGCCTTGCCCGGAGCGCTCGCGCTCGTCGGCTCCCCCTGGCGGCGGACGCTGCCGCCGCTCGCCGCCGGCCTCGCTCTGCCGCTCGCTCTCCTCACGCTCTTGAACGTCCACCTCTTCGGGTCCCCGACGACGACGGCCTACGACCGCATCGCCGTCTTCGCGGGCGGCGCGGTGCGCGCCTACTCGGTGCGCGGCGGCTTCGACCTGCCGCTCGCGACCGGACTCGCCGGCCAGCTCTTCGATCGCGCGCACGGCCTCCTCCCCACCACCCCCATCACCCTGGTGTCGCTCGCCGGCCTGCCGCTCCTCGCCCGCCGCCGCCCGCGCCTAGCCTTCGCCGTCGCCGTCGCCGCGGCCGCTCTGCTCCTGCTCTTCTCGCGCTACCGGTTCTGGTACACCTCGGACTACGGCAACCGCTTCCTACTGCCGCTGGTGGCCCTCGCCGCGCTGCCGCTCGCGGCCCTCTGCGAGTGGGTCGCCGGGAAGGTTCGCCGGCGGTCCGCCGCGCAGAAAGCGAACGCCCCCGGCGGGTGAGGCACCGGGGGCGCGATGGGAAGCGCGGCGCGGACGGCGCGGCTCAGTGCTCGGCCGGCTCCTCCTTGAGGGGGTTGTCGCTGCCGGCGAGCGGCCCGACGCCGGTCTGGCCCGGGCGGTCGGGGAGAGTGACCAGCACTTGGCCGACGTTGTTCGTGTAGTCCGACTCGGGGAGCTGGTGACAGAGGCCGGTCGCCGGGTCGAGGACGCGGCAGATCTCCCCGCCCTTGGCCTTGTACGGAGGGTTGACGGTGATGCGGATGATGTAGTCGCCGGGCGGCACTACGGGCTGGCCGTCGCCGCCGTCGAGGACGAAGTACTGGCCGCCGAGGAAGAAGCGGTAGGTGTCGGTCCAGCCGTGGCTGATTCCCTGGTTGCCGGCAATCGTCACGGTGCCGCACGAATGGTAGGTCGGCTGCCGCGGCGCCTCGTCGTTCTCGCTCGACGGCACCGGGTCGGTGTCGAGCATGCAGAAGCCGCGCTTGGCCGCCTTCCAGACCTTGCCGGTGCGCGGGTCGATCAGCTCGTAGAGGGCGTAATGGCGGAAGTGGAAGTGCTGATGGCAGCTCGCGAACTCGAAGAGACCGTCGTTCGCCGCCACGTGCTCGCGCGGGTCGCCGATGTTGATGTCGGCGTCGCCGATGTTGGGCGTCATGACGGTGAAGCGGACCAGCCGCCGCAGACCGGGCTGGACCTCACCCTCGATGACGCTGCAAAACGTCGCGGACAGCTTCTCGTCCCGCACCACCCACTGCCGCTGCAGCATGTCGGTGTCGACGATCAGGTCCGGCAGCCCGGCGGCCGCTGGAGCGGGCACGACGAGAAAGCCGACCAAGGCGGCCACACAGCCTGCGACCGCCGCGAGAGTACGGCAACACGAGTTCCTCAAGGTTCTTCCCTCCAGGAAGATGGCTCCCCACCCCGCCGGAGCAGGGATCCTGTGGATAGTTGAAGTCTCCAACTCCCTAGGTGCCGCGGCGCGGTCAGACCGCGCCGGTGGGGCGGAGGAAGGTGCCGGGATCCCCGGGATCCGGGGCAGCCGGGTGTTCGCCGCTGGAAGGACGACCCCGAGGGCGTCGCCGCCCCCGGGGTCATGGCTCGGTCGAGCTAGTTGGCCGCGGGCTGCTCGGGCGTCGCCGGCGGCTTGCGTGCCGCCCGCGGCTGCACGTTCACGGTGACCGCCAGCGGCGTGATCCTGGCCTTCGGCGCCGTCCCCGTGAGCTGCAGCACGTACCTGCCGGGAGGCACCATCGGGCCGACGTTGACCGTGAGCGTGTAGGCGTTCGCCTTGCCCGCCACCCGCGTCAACCGGCTGCGGATGCCGGGGCGGGGCGCCGTCACCGTGAAGCTCACCGGCTGGCCGAAGCGTGGACCGCCGACCACCAGGTCGAAGGTGCCGGACTGCCCCGCCCGGATGCCGCGCTCGGCCGGAGTCGCCCGCACCCCGGTGGTCACCGCCGGTTGCGGCGCCGCCTCCTCGACCGTGAAGTTGGCCACCGCCTGCGAGCTCATGACGCGCTCGTCGGAGTCCCGGACGGCGGTGATGAAGACCGAGTAGCCTGTGGCCGGGTTGGTGTCGTCGGTCTTGACGAAGATCTGCCCGACGTCCGCGGCCTTGGGATCGATCACCCGCGTCTCGAGAGGGTCGCCCGATTCGCCATCGGGAGCGACGACGACGTCGAGGCGGACGAAGTCCGGGAAGTTGCGCTCGATCCTGACCAGGAAGCGCGCCTCCTCGCCCTTCGTGACGGTAAGGTTCTCCGGGTCCACCTCGAGGATCCGCAGGCGCGGCGGCTCGTTGACCGTCAAGACGACGTCGGTGGGAGTGACGGTGTTCGCCCCCGCGTCTCCCTCGACCTTGACGATGGTCGAGCCGCCGTCGGCGTCGATCGCCGCCTTGAGCCGCAGCTTCGCCTCGTCGAACTCCGGCATGTCGTCGTCGAAGCTCGCGGTGACCCCCCTGGGGAGGTTCTCGGGGCGGACGAGGAGCCGCAGCGGCCCCTCCAGCCCCGGGCGCTGGATGCCGATCGTGTACTCGGCCGTGCTGCCCGCGTCGATCTTCTGCTCGGTCGGCGGCTTGGTGACGAGGACCACGGTCGCCCGCGGCTTGACCTCGAGCATCAAGGGGGCCGTCTTGACCAATGCCCCCGGCGCCGTCCCGCCAACCTCGATGCGGTAGCGGCCGGGCCTGGTGTTGACGTCGGTGGTGATGGTGAGCGTCGCGAGCTCGCCGGTCGTCGTCGGCGGATCGACCGTCGCGTTCGCACCCGCCGGCAGATCCTTTCTGCGAACGTCGAAGGTGACCGGCGCTCCGGAGACCACGCGCGGCCGCTTGAGGCGGAGCTGGTACTTCGCGGGGTTGCCGGCGTTGACCGTGCCGGTGATCACCTCGACCGAGAGGCCGATCGAGGGCGCCGGCGCGACCTTGAGGGCGATCTCCTTCGGCGTAGATTCCAGGCCGAGCGCCCGGCCGCGCACCTCGAACGTGTAGTCGCGCGGCGCGAGAGTGACGTCGGTGTCGACCGTGAGGGTCACCTTCTGGAACGTCTGGCAGGGATTGGGATCGAAGCGGCTCCTCGCCCCGTCCGGCAGCTTCTCGGTGCGCGGCATGACGGTCGCGTCGATCCGCTGGCCGTCGATGATCAGCTTGAACCGCCCGGTGATCGAGCCGGCGCCGCCGGCGATCACGGAGATGGCGTCATCGAAGGGCCCGAGCGCGGCCGCCGCCGTCGGGGCTTCGGGTTCGAACACGAGCTGCCCCTCCAGCGGCTGCGGCGGCTGCTGCTGGAGCGTGAACGGCGTGCTGTCACCCTTGGCGACCTGAGTCCCCGCCGCGTCCTTCGCCGCCACCCGCACGATCGCCGTGACGCTCGGCTGTGGCGGGCTGGGTAGGGCGAACGTGAAGCTCCGGGCGGCGGCCGGTAGATCGACGGCGGTCACATTGCTGAAGGTGGTCCCGCCGTCGAGCGACAGGCGGATGGCGTGGGCGGACACTGGGCCGTTGGTCACCCACTGGACCGTGAGCTGCTGCCCCGCCTGGAACGCGCCGCCCGCCGGCGCGGTGACCACGACGATTGTGGGCATGGGCTGCGGCTGCTGCTGCTGGAGAGTGAAGGGAGTGCTGTCGCCTTTGGCAATCTGACTCCCCGCCGCGTCCTTCGCCACCACGCGCACGATGGCGGTTACACTCGGCTGCGGCGGGCTGGGCAGCGCGAACGTGAAGCTCCGCGCGAAACCAGGCAGATCGGCCGCGGTCAGGTTGCTGAAGGTGGCCCCGCCGTCGAGCGACAGCCGCACCGCGTGGGCCGAGACCGGACCTTGCGTGTCCCACTGCACGGTGAGCTGCTGCCCCGCCTGGAACGCGCCGCCCGCCGGCGCGGTGACCACGACCGTCGTCGGCATGGGCTGCGGCTGCTGCACGACGGTGAAGAAGGGGCTGTCGCCCTTCGCGACCTGGGAGCCGCCGGCGTCTCTCGCCACGACGCGCACCACGGCGGCCACGCTCGGCTGCGGCGGGCTGGGTAGGGCGAACGTGAAGCTCCGGGCGGCGGCCGGTAGATCGACGGCGGTCACATTGCTGAAGGTGGTCCCGCCGTCGAGCGACAGGCGCACCGCGTGGGCCGAGGCCGGACCTTGCGTGTCCCACTGCACGGTGAGCTGCTGCCCCGCCTGGAACGCGCCGCCCGCCGGCGCGGTGACCACGACGGTTGTGGGCATGGGCTGCGGCTGCTGCTGGAGGGTGAAGGGAGTGCTGTCGCCTTTGGCAATCTGACTCCCCCCCGCGTCCTTCGCCGCCACCCGCACGATCGCAGTAACGCTCGGCTGCGGCGGGCTGGGTAGGGCGAAGGTGAAGCTGCGGGCGCCGGCCGGTACGTCGGCGGCGCTCACGTCGGCGAAGGTGGCTCCGCCGTCGAGTGACAGGCGAACGGCGTGAGCGGAGACTGGGCCGTTGGTCACCCACTGGACCGTGAGCTGCTGCCCCGCCTGGAACGCGCCGCCCGCCGGCGCGGTGACCACGACGGTTGTGGGCATCGGCTGCGGCTGCTGCTGGAGGGTGAAGGGAGTGCTGTCGCCCTTGGCAATCTGACTCCCCGCCGCGTCCTTCGCCGCCACCCGCACGATCGCCGTGACGCTCGGCTGTGGCGGGCTGGGTAGGGCGAACGTGAAGCTGCGGGCGGCGGCCGGTAGATCGACGGCGGTCACATTGCTGAAGGTGGTCCCGCCGTCGAGCGACAGGCGGATGGCGTGAGCGGACACTGAGCCGTTGGTCACCCACTGGACCGTGAGCTGCTGCCCCGCCTGGAACGCGCCGCCCGTCGGCGCGGTGACCACGACGGTTGTGGGCATGGGCTGCGGCTGCTGCTGGAGGGTGAAGGGAGTGCTGTCGCCTTTGGCAATCTGACTCCCCACCGCGTCCTTCGCCGCCACCCGCACGATCGCAGTAACGCTCGGCTGCGGCGGGCTGGGCAGGGTCAAGGTGAAGCTGCGGGCGAACGCCGGCAGGTCGGCGCCGGTGACGTTGGTGAAGGTCACGCCGCCGTCGAGGGACAGCCGCACGGCATGAGACGACACCGGGCCCTGCGTGTCCCATTGCACCGTCACCGGCTGCCCCGCTTGAAAGAGCCCGCCGTTCGGCGCGCTCACCACGACGGTAGTGGGCACCGGCAGGGGTTGCTGGAGCGTAAAGGGGGCGCTGTCGCCCCTCGCCACCTGAGTGCCGGCGGCGTCCCGTGCCACGACCCGCACCACCGCGGGCACGCTCGGCTGCGGCGGGCTCGGCAGGGCGAAGGTGCAGCTGCGCGCGGCGCCCGGCAGGTCGGCACCGCTCACGTTGGTGAAGGTCACGCCGCCGTCGAGCGACAGGCGCACCGCGTGCGTCGACACGGGCCCCTGCGTGTCCCACTGCACCATCAACGGCTGCCCTGCCTGGAAGAGCCCGCCGTTCGGCGCAAGGATCAGGACGTTCGTCGGTAGCTGCACCAGTTCCGCGATGGTGAAGGGGCCGCTGTCGCCCTTCGCGAACTGCGATCCGAACTCGTCCTTGGCGGCGACGCGCACCACCGCCAGAGTCGGCTGGGACACCGCCGGCAGTGTGAACGTGAAGCTGCGCGCGAATCCCGGCAGATCGGCGGCGGTGACGTTGGTGAACGTCGCGCCGCCGTCGAGCGACAGGCGCACGGCGTAGAAGGTGGCGTCCTCGGTGCTCTGCCACTGCACGGTCAGCGGCGTGCCGCCGAAAGACAACGAGCCGCCACTCGGAGAGGTCACGACGGGCATGGGAATCCTCCTTTGCTCGCGATCGGGACCCGGCGCGCGCGCACGGAACATCGCGCTCGCCGCCTGGCGCCGGCCGCGTGGAAATAGGCCGTCTGACCGAGGCTCTACGCCGCGGGTCGCGCTTTGGATGAACTATGGATCAACGGCTGGGAGCGGTCGGAGCCGCGGTTCCAGACGGCTCAGACGCGCGCTAGTTCTCTTGCGCCAGCCGAACCCGACTCAGCGAGTCAAGTTCGCGCGACTCAAGTGGCCGCAGGGGGGTCGAGCCGCAAGGCGCAGACCTCGCTAGAACGCGGCCGTGTCGCCCCGGCCGCAGAGGTTGCCCTGGGCGTTGTGGTAGGTCTTCGTGACGCCGGTCTGGGTGTCCGTGACCCGGATCGTGTAGTCCACGTCCGAGAGCGCGCCGTAGAAGAACCAGAACTTGCCGTTGAGCGGCCGCCCGTCGATCACCTTGGCCACCAGCTCGATGTTCGCCGCGTCGAAGAACCAGAAGAAGCCGCTCGCGTCGGCGTAGGGGATCGCCGTCCCGACGCCGCTGCTGGCGCCGGCCTGCCAGTCGACCTCCACCTGGAAGCGGCCGCCGAGCAAGCACAGCGTGTTAGGACCGGCGGCGCAGAGAGCCTCGGTGGCGGGCGTCGCCGGCGCGGCGTCGAAGACGGACGAGGCGCCCGCGGTGCTCGCCTGCGGGAACGACTGGACGTCTGCCTTGCCGCAGATGTTGCCGGCCGGGTTGTGGTAGGTGGCCGTGTCGCCGGTCTGGGTGTCGGTGACGCTCACCCAGTACTGGACGTCCGAGAGGCCGCCGTAGAAGGTCCAGAAGGCGTTGTTGAGCGGGCGCCCGTCGAGCACCTTGACGATCAGCTCGACGTTGCTGGCGTCGAAGAACCAGAAGAGGCCGGTCTGATCGGAGTTGGGCACCGCCGTGGCGACGCCGTTGGCGCCGGTGGCGGGAATCCGCCACTGCACCATGACGCGGAACCGACCGCCGAGCAGGCAGAGGTTCTCCGCCGTCGCGACGCACGGTCCGGCGCCGGGGATGGTGACGCTCGCCTGGTTCGAGAACGCCGAGGCGCCGTTCGCGTTCTCGGCGCGGATGCGGAAGGTGTAAGGGAAGTCCGGGCCCAGCCCGTTGATGACGAAGCTCGTCGCGTTCGCCGCCGCGATCTCGATCGCCAGGAACGGGTCGCGCGGATCGGTGACCTCGATGCGGAAGCCCGTCTCGTTCGTCGACTTGTCCTGCCAGGTGAGCATCACCTGGGTGGACGAGAGCGGCGTCGCCGCGAGGTTCGCGGGCGCCGCCGGCACCGGCGGCGGCGGCGGGGCCTGGGTGGTGGCGCTCGCCAGGTTGGAGTACGCCGAGAAGCCGCTCGCGTTCTTGCCGCGCACGCGGAAGGTGTACACCGTCGACGGCGCCAGGCCGGTCACAGTCGCGGAGGTGGCGTTGGCCGCCACCTGCAGCAACTGCGTGAAGGCGCCGGTCGTCTTCGCCTCCACCCGGTAGTTCTGCTCGTTGGTGGCGTTGTCGGTCCAGGCGAGCTGCACCGAGCTCGCCGACACGGCGGTCGCGGTGAGACCGGTCGGGGCCGCCGGCTTCGCGCCGCCGCCGCCTCCTCCGCCGGCCGGATAGAGGAAGGCGACCCCGGCCTTGTCGTCGTCGCCGAGCTTCGCCCCCCGCTCGTCGGCGTGCGCGTTGGCGCGCATCAGGGCGTCGCGCTTGACGGCGCTGTCGCAGTCCCCCGAGCTGCTGTCGCCGCAGGAATGGCCGAGACCCAGCGTGTGCCCCAGCTCGTGGGCGAAGACCTGCTCCGCCCGCTTCGGGGTGTTGAACCAGCAGCCCGCGCCATCGTTGGTGATGATGTCGCCGGCCTGGATCACCAGGAAGCCGTCGCGGACGTCCTCGTCGTCCGACCAGGCGCCGCCGACCGCCAGCGTCCCCGTGCCCTGGCCGGGGAACTGGCACGAGAAGCCGCCGGGGATCTCCTGGTTGGGGTCGTCGAAGATGATGGCGTTGACGGTGTCGAACCCGGTGAAGCCCTTGGTGACGGTGGTCGTCCCGTCATAGCGGTAGCGGATGTTGGAGCCCGCGTCGTTGTTCCAGGCGTTGATCGCCGTCTGGAACTCGGTGAAGCCGCCGCCGGGGACGCTCGGCTGCCCGCCGGCGTGAGCGCGCCAGCCGACGCTCTGGCTGCTGTCGAACTGGAACCAGCGGTGCTTCTGTCCGCCGAGGAAGGTGAAGCGCTCGACGACCTTCGCCGGCCCGGCGGGCAGCGCCACGAAGTAGTCCTGCGCGCGCCGCAGGCCGGCCGCGCGGTCGGCGACCCAGCGGCCGAAGCCGGCGAAGTCGCGCGCCCGCTCCGTCGCCTCGCCGCCGTCGGGGGCGAGGAGGTGCGCCTCGCCGACCTCGCGCAAGGCCAGCGTCCGGCCCGCCATCTCGATCTCGTGGAAGGCGCCGAGCGCCAGATGGAGCGGCCGGTAGGCGCCGTCCGGGTGCGGCACCAGGAAGAGCAGCACCCGCTCGCCGGCCCGGAACTGCGGCGCTCCCCAGACGACCAGCCGCTTGCCGTCCGCCCGCTCGCCGCCGAGGACCCGCACCCGCAGCGAGCCGCCGGTCACCCGCCCCTTGACCTGCCGCTCGATGCGCACCCGCGCCTCGGTCAGCGGCCGCTCCACGTCCGCGACGCCGCCGACGGACTCGATCGTCCCCTCGACGACGAGCGCCGCCTGATCGGTTAGCTGCTCGTCGGAGGGCAGGACGAAGGTGGTGGCGGAAGCGCTGCCGGCAAGGCACAGCGCGGCGAGGACCGGGAGAGCGAAACGGCTGGGATGCATGGGCTGCGCTCCTAGAGGACTGGATGCGGATACGGGGCCGATCTTATGAGCTGGGAATCATAACATCGCCTCCAGGCGCCCGAATTTCTCCTCGCCCGCGCGAACCGGCTGAACCCGGCGCCCCGGTTCGACGTACTGCAACTGGGCTCTCCGCCTTGCGGCCCGGAGGCGCTACCTGCTGCGCGACATGTTCGAGACCATCACGCTGTTCGAGAACCGCGTCACCACGGCCCTCGCTACGCGCCGCGCCGACGGCAAGTTCGCGGTCGACCTCACGGTCGCCGCGAGGAAGGCGCGCGCCGACGGCCAGGGCGTCGAGACGCCGGTGCCGATCGACGACTGGATCGACGTCGGCGTCTTCGCCGGCGAGCCGCGCGCCGGCGCGACGCGCTGAGCGGCGACGGCGAGACACCCTACCCGAGGACGAGCCGCAGGAGGCCGAGGGCGGCGCCTCCGGCCACCAGCCACAGGACGTCGACGCGCCAGCGCGCGAGGAGCGCGAGAGCGAGCGCGGCCACGGCGACGGCGAAGAGATCCACCTCGCCCGCCGGCAAGAAGACTGCCGAGCCGAACACGACGCCGAGGTTGAGGATCACGCCGACGACCGCGGCGGTGATGCCGCCCAGGGCCGCGGCCCAGCGGCGGTTCGCGCGCAGCCGCTCGACGTGCGGGGCGCCGAGGAAGATGAAGACGAAGCTGGGAAGGAAGGTCGCCCAGGTAGTGAGCAGGGCCGCGGCGACGGCGCTCGCCGCCGGCGGCAGGCCAGGAGCCGGGTGGTTCCAGCCGGCCATGAAGCCGACGAACTGGAGCACCATGATGAGCGGACCCGGAGTGGTCTCGGCGAGGGCGAGGCCGTCGATTGCCTGGTGGGCGGTGAGCCAGCCGAAGCTCTCGACCGCCGCCTGGGTGACGTAGGCGAGGACGGCGTAGGCGCCGCCGAAGGTGATGAAGGCGGCCCAGGTGAAGAAGAGGTAGACGTCGGCGTGGCGGCCGCCGAGGCCGAGCGTGGCGGCGAGCAGGACGAGCGGCACTGCCCACAGCCCGAGCCCCCAGGCGAGGACCTGCACGGCGCGCGGCGCCTGCGGGCCCCCGGCCGTGTCGCGGCGCGCGACTTCGGGCCTGCCGACCGATGCGCCGAAGTCCTCGGCGTTCCGGCCACTGGAGGACTGCCCTCCATCGGTCCTGTCCTTACCTGGAGTTGTTTCGGCATGAGCCGTCCCAACCGGTTCACCGGCGGTAGCCTTTGATCGACGTGCGAGGAAGAGGCCCGCGATCGCGGCGGCGGCCACCACGAGTGGAAACGGCACGTCGAGCAGGCGGATGGCGAGGAACGCGGCGGCTGCGATCGCCAGGTGCGGCACCCCGTGCAGGGCGCGCCGCCCGATCCGCAGCACCGCCTCGAGGACGATTGCGACGACCACCGGCTTGAGCCCGGCGAGCGCCGCCGCCACAGCCGGCACCGAGCCGTGCGCGGCGTAGATCCAGGACAACCCAAGCAAGACGAAAACCGAGGGCAGGACGAAGAGCACGCCGGCGGCGAGCCCGCCGGCCACACCGTGGAGCAGCCAGCCGATGTAGATCGCGAGCTGCTGCGCCTCGGGGCCCGGCAGCAGCATGCAGAAGTTGAGCGCGTGGAGGTAGCGGTCCTCGGGGATCCACCGCCGCTCCTCGACCAGGTCGCGGTGCATGAGCGCAATCTGGCCGGCAGGGCCGCCGAAGTTGATGCAGCCGAGGCGGGCCCAGTAGCGGAGGGCCACGCGGAACGGGACCGCGACGGCGGGAACGGGGCTACCGCTGGAATCGTCGGACACGGCTAATTGAAGGCTGCCGCGAAGGGAGGGACGCTTCGCTTGGTCATGACGTTTGACGGGTAATCGCCTCTCGCTACGCAGCGAGATCGATGAGCCTCCCAGCGCCGACTGCGCGCGCTCGCGCCTCGACCGCCATCGCAGCCGCCAGGTCCTGGAGAGCGGTACCCGTCGAATCGAAGATGGTGATCTCCTCCGCTGTCGTGCGCCCGGGCCGCCGGCCGGCGACGACGTCGCCCAGCTCGGCATGGACTTGCTCGACCGTCATCAAGCCCTGAGCGACCGCGTGCTGCAGCTCCCCCATCTCGGTGCACTGCGCCACCGAATCGGCGACGAGGGTACTGCGGGCGACGAGCCGCGGGTCGAGCTCCTGCTTGCCGCGGTCGTCCGCGCCGACGGCGGCGATGAAGGTCCCCGGCCGCACGTCCTCCTGGCGGACGAAGAACGACCGCGCCGGCGTGCAGGTGGCGCAGACATCGCTCGCCGCGAGCGCGGCCGCGAGGTGCGGCGCGGCGCGGACCTCGACGCCGGCCAGCTCCATCGCGAGCGCCCCCGCCAGCCGCTCCGCGCGGTCCGCGCCGGCGTCCCGCAGCAGCACGCGCTCGATCGGCAGCTCGCCGCAGAGGGCGCGCGCGTGCATCGCTCCCTGCCGGCCGCAGCCGCAGATGGTGAGCGTCCGCGCGTCGGGCCGCGCCAGGTGACGCGCCGCCAAGGCGCTCGTCGCCGCGGTGCGCAGGGCGGTGATCTCCATCGAGTCGAGGATCGCGAGCGGGCGGCCGCAGGCGCCGTCGAAGAGCACCAGGACACCCTGGATGGTAGGCAGTCCGCAGCGCTCGGGGTTGCCGGGGAAGTTGGCGTTCAGCTTGACCGCAAGGCGTGGCGCGTCGCCCAGCAGCCCGGCGGCCTTTACATGGACTCCGCCCGTCGCCGCCGGCAGCCCGAGGACGCGCGGCGGCACGGTCTCGCCGGCGGCGTGGCGGCGCAGCACGTCCTCGACCGCCGCGACGCACGCCGGCAGGTCGAGCAAGGCCGCGACCTCGCTCGCGGTCAGCAGGAGCGTGCCGCCGCCATCGGCATCGGTCGTGGTCATGTCGCTCACCGGCGGGGCGCCTCCGTCCGAGCGATGCGAAAACGCCCGGCACGGGGGCCGGGCGCTACGATCATGGCGTGTAGCGGCGGCGCGAGCTCGGCCTCGGCGGCCACCCACGCGCTGACCGCATAGGCCGCGACCACCTGCCGCAGCGCGTCCCGGTCGATCTTGTCCACCGTGTCGTTGGCGGTGTGGTGGACGTCGAAGTAGCGGCTACTGTCCTGGTGCAGCGCCAGCACGGCGACGCCGGCCTCGCGCAGCGGCCGCAGGTCGGCGCCGCCTTCGGCCTCGTCGCCGCCGCGCGCGACGCCGAGCGGCGCCAGGAGACGCGCGACGGTCGCCGTCGCCGTTCCCAGACTCGCCGGCAGCCCGCCCGCGACCTCGAACACCCGGTCGCTGCCGTGGTCCGCCTCCATCGCCACGACGTGCCGCGGCAGCTCATCGCGGTGGCGTTCGGCGTACGCGGCCGCCCCGGAGAGCCCGAACTCCTCGTTGGCGTAGAGGACGACCCGCACCGTGCGGCGCGGCGGCTGCGGCAGCTCGGCCAGCAACCGCGCCGCCGCGGCCACGATCCCGACGCCCGTTGCGTCGTCGAGCGCGCCCGGCCCGAGGTCCCAGGAGTCGAGGTGGGCGCCGAGCAGGACGACCTCCTCCGGCAGCTCGCGGCCGCGCACCTCGGCCACTACGTTCGCCGACTCGGCGTCCGGCTGCACCCGGCAGGTGAGCCGCAGCCAGACGCGCACCGCGTCGCCCGTCCGCGCCGCGGCGGCGAGCCGGTCGGCCAGGAGGTCGGCGTCCGGGCCCGCCAGCGCGGCGGCCGGGATCGCCGGCACGTCCGGCTGGTAGATGACCCGCCCGGTGTGCGGCAGGCGGTCGTCGGAGGTGCCCACCGAGCGGATGAGGATCGCCACCGCCCCATGCCGCGCGGCCGCGGCGGCGCCGGCGGTGCGTGCCGGCTGCGCCTCGCGGTAGCCGCTGAAGTCGCGCGTCCGCCGCATGCGGTGATCGACGAAGACGATCCGGCCCGCGGCCGCGCCCGGCGGCCCGGCGGTGAGTGCGGCGAGGGACTCGAAGCGGACCAGCTCCGCCTCGATCCCCTGCTCCGGCGTGGCGACGCTGCCGCCGAGCGCCGCCAGCGCGAGCGGCTGCGGCTGCGGCGCCGCCAGGCGCGCGGCCGCCTCGCCGCGCTCCCAGTGCGGCACCGTCACCGCCTCGCGGCGGACCTCCGCCAGCCCCGCCGCCGCGAGCGCCCTCTCCGCCCACGCCACGGCGCGGCGGTCGCCGTCCGAGCCCGCCAGCCGCGGCCCCACCTCGTACGCCAGCGCGCGCGCCAGGTCGTAGGCGTAGTCGCTCGCCAGCGCCCGCTCGCGCAAGCGGACGGCGGTGGCTTCGAGGTCCGGCGCCGGCGCCGGACTCGCGGCGAGCAGGACGGAGAGCAATGCGACCTGTAGCAGTGTCATAGGTAGAGGCTAGCAAGTGCTATACTGACATGTCAACTGTGATAGACTCCGAGTGGAGAGGGTCAAAGCCGGGCGGCGTTCCCCTCTCCCATGTGGGAGAGGGGCCAGGGGTGAGGGAGATCGGATCAACGCAGTAAAGGTGGAACCAGCGCCGACACTCCCTCGGACGCCAACGGCCGCACCATTCGAAACGATGCCCCTTCGAACCCGGAGGTATCATGGACGGCCTGCCTAAGCTCACCGCTCGCCGCGAGCAAGCGGCGCCACTCCCCTGGTACGTCCTGATCCACCAGTTGCCGCCCGATCCGCCGTACCTGCGCGCCAAGATCGCCCACCGGCTGGCGCGGATCGGCGCGCTGGCGCTCAAGAACGCCGTCTATCTCCTGCCGCGTCGCGACTCCTGCCTCGAGGACCTGCAATGGATCGCCGAGGAGGCGGCGGCGAACGGCGGCACGGCCTACATCGCCGCCGCCGACTGGGTCGCCGGGGTGACCGACGAGGAGCTCCGCCGGCGGTTCGGCGAGGCGCGCGCCGCCGACTACGCCGCGCTCGCCGCCGAGGCGCGCGAGGAGCTGGCGACGCGCGGCGGCCGCGCCGCGGCGGGGCGGCTGGCGCAGCTCCGGCTGCGCCTCGGGGAGATCGTGGCGATCGACTGGTTCGGCGCCGCCGGGAGGGAGGAGGCCGAGCGGCTGCTGGAGCGTCTGGAGAAGGAGACGGTCGGCCCCGCCGCCGCCGAGCCCTCGCGCACGGCGAGCGCCGCCGAGCTGCGCGGCCTGACCTGGGTGACGCGCCCTGACGTTCACGTCGACCGCATCGCCACCGCCTGGCTGATCCGTCGCTTCGTCGACCCCAAGGCGCGCTTCCGCTTCGCGGCGGCGCCGGCGCGGCGCCGCCGGGCGGGCGAGATCACCTTCGACACGCCGGGCGGCGACGTCACCCACGAGGGCGAGCGCTGCACGTTCCAGGTCCTGCTCGAGCGGCTGGGGTTGGAGGACGCCGCGCTCCGCACGATCGGCGAGATCGTCGCCGACATCGACTTGAAGGAGCCCCGTCACGGCCACCCCGAGACGCCGGGCGTGGAGCGCCTGCTGAGCGGCGTCGTGGCGCGCCACGCACGCGACCGCGAGCGGCTGGAGCGGGGAGGCGAGCTGTTCGACGCGCTGTACGCGGCGCTGCGGGCGGGGGGGATCGCGCCGGCGAAGGCAAAACGCCCGGGACGTGGCCCGGGCGCTACGGAGAGACCTCGTCGTAGTCGGGCATGACCGCCACCAGGCCCTTGTCCGGCATGGTCTTGCTGTATCCCGCCACGAGCTGTCTCGCGTACTGCGAGAGGAAGAACCGGAATGGGTCGTCCTGGTCGCCGTCGACGATTTGCAGGTCGGTATCGTCCATCGTCAGCTTGCCGAAGCGCAGGCGGCCGTGGCGGAAGAACATGTAGTTCGCCGCCTCCGGCATGGAGGGACGGAGATGCCCCGCGCTCCCGCCCGCGACCGGCACGAAGCTCAAGACGATGTGGTCGGGCTCGAGCGCCGCCTTCCCCACCCGGCCGCGCACCCGCGGCGGCGGCAGCAGCTTCTGCGGATCGAGGAAGAGGTCGTCGTCCTTGACGCTCAGGCCGCGCTCGGGCCGCACCTTGATCATCTCGTCCATCTCGATGTCGAAGAGGTCCATCAGCTTCTTCACCGGGATCCCCGCCGCCTTGACCTTCGTCGGATGGAGCCGCAGCAGCCCCTCGGGCGTCACCGAGAGCTCGGCGTCCATGGCGAAGCGGGCGTTGACCGGCTCGTGCAGCCGTCCCTCCTGGTGGAGGTGGTCGCCGTCGATGCTCACCTGGAGATCGGACATCGGCGCGCCCGGGTAGGCGAAGGTGTAGCGGTTGAGGAGCGCCGAGAGGCTCGCCGGCGTCATCGCGATCTCCGCGCGCGCGATGGCGATGCGGAAGCTCGCCGGATCGTCGAAGTAGGGCGGCGCGTCGTCGGAGGTCGGTTGCAGCTCGCCCTGCAGCGATCGCACTTCGAGCACCACCTGCGGGTCGACCATCATGTGGACGTTGCGCATCTGGACGTCGGGGTGGCCGCCGCCGCTCGACGGCGGGTCCGTGCGGCGCGCGGCCGCCGGCGGCGCCGGCGCCGCGGGCTGCTCGGCCGCGGAGTCCTGGCAGGCGACGCCGGCCAGGCCGGCGAGGGCCAGCAGCAGCAAGGACGCGGTCGGAAGAGGGGTTCGGATTGGTCGCACAGACGCATGGCCCCCACGACCGAACCTGCAAAACCAGCGCCGGGTGCATGCAAGCACTTCTGCATTCAGAGCGCGTGAAGGAATTCGGCGCGTCTTCCGAAAACGCCCGGCACGGGGGCCGGGCGCTACGGAGCGTGTGGAACGATGGGGGCTGCCGTCCGAAAACGCCCGGGACGTAGCCCGGGCGCCACGGATGACGGGTGGGGCATTCGGACTGCTACAGTTCGCGCGTTCCGCCCATGCACCTCTCTCGTGGCCGACCGTTGATCCACCGCCGCACCGCCCTGCCCGGCGGGCTGGCTCGCGCCGCTCTCTGCCTTGGCCTCCTGGCGGCGCCGCTGCGGGCCGCGCCGCGACCGGTGACGGTCGACGACCTCATGCGCGTGCGGTCGATCGCCGAGGTGCGCATCGCGCCGGACGGCAGCCGCGTGGCCTACGTCGTCTCGCAGCCGTCGTTCGAGAAGGACGAGCACGAGGCCGTGCTCTACCTGGTGGCGGCCGGCGGCGGCGAGG
Source organism: Thermoanaerobaculia bacterium (assembly GCA_044866775.1). GTDB lineage: Bacteria > Acidobacteriota > Thermoanaerobaculia > Multivoradales > UBA5704 > DASUNQ01. Next base: position 35,664 of record JBIOUG010000093.1, read on the forward strand.
CGGTGCGGCTGACCCACGGCACGCGGATCTTCAACAAGCCGCGCCCGCACCCGCGCCTGCGCTGGTCGCCGGACGGCACGCGTCTCTCCTTCCTCGCCTTCGCCGGCGACCTGCCGCAGGTCCACGTCCTCGACGTGCGCGGCGGCGAGGCCCAGGCGGTGACGACGAGCCCGCAGGGCGTCTCGGACTACGTCTGGTCGCCCGACGGCGCCCGGCTCGCCTATCTCGCTCCGGACCCGCCCCCCGCCGAGGAGGAGCACCGGCGCAAGGACAAGTCGTTCGTCGTCGAGGTGGACCGGCAGGACCGCCCGCCGCGGGTCTGGGTGCAGGAGGTGGGCGGCGGCGCCGCCCGCGCGGTGAGCCCAGCGGACCACTTCGTGGCCGCTCTCGACTGGTCGCCCGACGGCGCGACGATCGCCTACGCCGCCGCGCTGCGCCCCGGCTACGTCGGCCAGTTCCACACCCGCCTCTACGCCGTGCCGGCCGGCGGCGGCGAGCCGCGCCTGATCGTCGATCGCGGCGGCATGAACGTGTCGCCGCAGTACTCGCCCGACGGTCACTGGATCGCCTTCATCTCGAGCGGCGGCCGGGCGGAGATGGTCTCGACCTGGAGCCTGCACCTCGCGCCGGCGAGCGGCGGCGCCGAGCCGATCCGCGACCTCACCCCCGACACCTGGGTGGCCGAGTTCACCTGGGCGCCGGACGGCCGGTCGCTCGTGGCGGTGCCCAATGCCGGCCCGGAGCAGCGCGGGGCGCGCATGTTCGAGCAGCCGTTGCTCCGTCTCTGGCTGGACGGCCGCCGCGAGGAGCTGAGCAGCGGCCTGCGGGTCAACTACTCGCCGTCCTTTTCCCGCGACGGCCGCCGCCTCGCCTTCCGTTCGGTCGCCACGCTCGACATGGGCGACGTCTTCGTCCTCGACCTCCCCACCGCCGGCGGGCCCGCGGACAGCGCGCCGCGGCGCCTCACCGATGTCAACCCGGAGCTTCGCGAGCTGGCGCTCGGCGAGCTGCGGCCGATCCACTGGCCGTCCTTCGACGGCATGGAGATCTGGGGCCTGCTTCTCGCGCCCCCCGGAGAGGGCCGACCGAAGGGCCGGCTGCCGCTCGTCGTCTACGCGCACGGCGGGCCGATGGGCGGCTTCACCTACGGCCTCTTCCCGCAGTTCGCGCACTCGGTGGGCCAGGTGGAGCCCTACCCGGTCCAGGCCATGGCCAGCGCGGGCATGGCGGTCTTCCTCCCCATGCCGCGCGGTGGCTCGGGGTACGGCGAGGCCGGCTTCCACATGATCAAGAACGCCTGGGGCGGGCCCGACGACCAGGACATCATGACCGGCGTCGATCACCTGGTGGAGGAGGGCATCGCCGACCCCGACCGGCTCGGGATCATGGGCGCCTCCTACGGCGGCTACATGACCGACTGGATCGTCACCCAGACCGACCGCTTCAAAGCCGCCTCGGTCATGTGCAGCATCAGCGACATCGCCGACCTCTACTACGTCTCCGACGCCGGCGACTTCACCCAGGAGTACTTCGGCCTCCCCTGGGAGGCGCCGGAGGCCTACGCCCGCCACTCGCCCATCAGCCACGTCGCCAAGGTCACCACGCCGCTCCTCATCCAGCACGGCGAGAACGACCGCCGCGTGCCGCTCATGCAGGCGACCAAGTTCTACAAGGCGCTCAAGGAGCAGGGAAAGGTCGTCGAGCTGGAGATCTACCCCCGCGGCGGGCACGTGATCTACGAGCCCGACCTCCAGCGCGAGATGATGCGCCGGAACTTGGAGTGGTTCCGGCGGTGGCTGCGGCCGTGAGCCTGCGTCACACGCTCCTGCTCGGCGCGCTCGGCCTCGGCCCGGCTTTCGCGCCGTCGCTCTTCGCTCAGGCGCGCCCGGGCGACCCCGCGCCGCCGCTCGCAGTGGAGGCCGTGGTTCAGGGCGAGGATCCCGCGTCGCTGGCGCCCGAGGCCCTCGCCGGCAAGGCGGTGATCGTCGAGTTCTGGGCCACCTGGTGCGCTCCCTGTATTGGTGCGCTGCCGCACTGGAACGCGCTGGTCGAGCGGTTCGGCGCCGGCAAGGTGCGCTTCGTCTCGATCAGCGACGAGACCGCCGAGAAAGTCCGGGCGTTCCTCGACCAGAAGCCGATCGCCGGCATCGTGGCGCTCGACACCGACCGCTCGGTCTTCACCGCCTACGGCGTCAAGGGCATCCCGCACACCGTGCTCATCGACCGCAACGGCGTCGTGCGGGCGGTGACCAGCCCCGACGCCGTCGACGCGCAAGCGGTGCGCGACCTGCTCGCCGGCAAGACGCCGCGGGTGCCGGAGAAGGTGGACGTCGAGGGACAGCTCAAGGAGCTGATGGCCGACGCGGCCGGCGGGCCCGAGCCGCTGGTGCAGGCGCTGGTGCGTCCCGCCGTCGGCGGCACGACGAGGATGTCGTCGGGGCCGCACTCCGTTCGCGTGGGCGGCGCGGAGGCGCTCGCCGCCCTGTCCATCGCCTACGACCTGCCGGAGAGCCGGATCGTCCTCGAAGCGCCGCTGCCGGAGGGACGCTTCGACCTCGCCTTCGCCGCCCCCGGCGGCGGGCAGGCCCTGGCGGCGCTCATGCAGCTCGCGGTCCCCGCCGCCTTCGACGTCGAGGCGCGGCGCGAGCGCCGCACGATGGAGGTCTTCGTGCTGTCCCTGCCGCCGGGCGGCGCTCACCGCATGCGCGCCGCCGACGGGCGGAGCGGCTTCAAGATCGAGAGCCACTTCATCCAGGGCGACGCCATGCCGATCTCCTCGGTCGCCTTCGGCCTCGAGCGCGCCATCGACCGCCTGGTCGTCGACGAGACCGCCCTCGCGGGCAGCTACACGATCGACCTCACCTGGAAGGAAGGCGACCTCGACTCCCTCCGCCAGGCCGTCCATACCCGGCTCGGCCTCGAGCTCGCGCCCGCGCAACGCGAGGTGGAGCTCCTGGTCGTGCGCCCACGGCTTGGCGGCTCATAGCTCTGCAAATCGAAAGTGGAACTTTCGATCTACAGAAGTTGGACTGCGGGCGTGCAGTTCTCCCGAACCCTGTCAGGGGTCCTCAAGAAGGCTGTCAGGGGCTTCCCGGCGGCGCTCGTCACCGGGCCGCGTCAATCGGGCAAGACCACGCTTCTGCGCTCTCTTTTCGGCGACTCCCACCGCTACGTCTCGCTGGAGGCGCCGCATGTCCGAGAGCGTGCGCTGGCGGATCCGGTTGGCTTCCCCCCCGTCGCCGCGCGGGCGAGGAGGAGGCGGCTCGGGGCGGCGGGTGGGTTGGCGGCGGCGCTGGGGGCGGACGGCGGTGCGGCCGGCGCCGGAGGCGGCGCCGACGGTTTCGCCCTGCCAGCGGCCGGCGGCGTCCCAGAGCGGCTCCTGGCGCAGGGTGCGGAGGTGGACCATCAGGGCCTGGGTGCGGTTGAGGAGCTTTTGGGCGTGCGCGGCGTCTCCATCCGGGGCGAGGAAGACGCGCGCTCGCACCTGGTCGCCGACTGCGATGCGGAAGCCGGCGTCGGCGAGCGCCGTCGCCGGGGCGACGAGCACCTGGAGCGGCCCCTCGGCGGTGTCGAGCCGCAGGGTCAGGAGCGGTAGCTCCCCTTCGCCCACGGCCTCGCCCACCGCCGCCACCCGTCCCTCGACGGTGCGCAGGGCGCCGGCCGGCGCTCCCGCCCGCACCCTTGCAGGCTCGATCCCGCTCGCCGGCGCCGCCGGCGGCGTGCCGGGTCCCGCCGGGGCGGCCGCCAGCGCCCTGTTCGCCGCAGGGGCGCCGAGCAGCAGGACGGCAAGGAGGACCGCCGCGCTCATCGGCCTCCCGGCCTCCGTGGCGACCGCACCCGGTCGCCGTCGACAGCGCCCACCGCGGTGCCGGCGACGACGCGGAAGTCCTCGGCGCCGTCGGTCAGGCCGATCGTCCCCGCCAGCCGCCACGGCCGCCGGCCGGCGCCGCGCAGACCGAGGCCCAGGGCGGCGCGCGGCCCGGCGTCGGGCGCCACCTCGCCGTGGGCCTCGATCCAGGCGGCGCCGCGCACCCGCCCGCGCCACGGCTCGCTCTCGACGCCGAGGTAGCCGTCAGGCGCGTCGGCCAGCTCGACGCCGCGCGGGTCGCCGAGGCGGTTCCAGCCCAGTCCCCAGAACACGGTGGTCGACCAGGTGCGCCGCTCGCCGAAGAGCCCGACGCGCGCGTCCCACTCGCCGCTCCCCAGGCGCCGGTCGGCATCGGCCGTGGGCGCCTTGACCTCGGCCGCCGCGGCGACGCGGAAGAGGCGCGCGCCGCCGCCGCCGAGCTCGCGCTCGACGCCGAGCCGCACGTCGCCGAGGCCCGACTCCCACTCGCCCGGGATCGGCGCGAGGAGCTGGTCGCGCCCCCGGCCCCGCAGCGCCGAGAGCACCCGCGGGGTGGGCCCAAGCCGAGTGAGCAGCGACTCGGTCGCGCGCCCGCGCACCGCCGGCACCTCGAAACGCACCAGCGTGCGCGGGCCGGCGGCGAGGTCGATGCCGAGGGTGACCGCGCTCAGCTCGCTCTCGTGACCGCGCGGGAAGGTGGCTGCGAGATGCTCGACCGCGACGTCGACGGCCAGCTCGGCGGCGGTCGCTGGCCGGGTAAGGAGAAGGGCGCACCCAGCCGCGCAAGCCGCGATCACGAGCGCGACGTCTCGCTCACGTCTCATCGACCACCTCCGCGCCGCGCGCCGACGGCAGCCCGAGCTTGCGCAGCTTGTAGCGCAGCGCGCGCTCGGAGAGGCCGAGGCGGGCGGCGGCGCGGGACTGGTTGCCGGCCTCGAGCGCCAGCGCGCGCTCGATCGCCGCGCGCTCGAAGGCGGCGACGCGGCACGGCAGCGGCGCCTCCTCGCCGGGCTCGGCGCTCCCCGGCTCGGCGGGCCGGCGCTGCACCGCCGGCGGCAGGTCGGCCGTGGTGATCAGCTCGCCGCGCGCCAGCACCAGGCTGCGTTGCACGATGTTCTCGAGCTCGCGTACGTTGCCCGGATAGTCGTAGGCCACGAGCAGGTCCATCGCCTCGCGCGAGAAGCGCTTGGCCGGCGCGCCGCGC
>JBIOUG010000094.1:0-13433 GCA_044866775.1 Thermoanaerobaculia bacterium
AGCCTGGCCGACCTCGTGGACCGCAAGATGCGTGAGGTCGCCCAGCACGCGAGCACGAGCGATACGTCTCGGATCGCGATTCTGGCGGCACTCAATATGGCAGACGAACTGTTCCGAATTCAGAAACGACAGGAAGGGGAACGGGTCGAGATCCGGGAGAAGGTGGCGGAGCTGGCCGAGGAATTAAGCCGGGCCCTCGCTGGTTGAGGGGCCATGAGGTCGCCCCGCCGACTTGAGATATATGGAAACGAGTTGGCATCCCCTGCGTGTTTCGTGATGGGTACCACGATTGTAGAACCTACAACAACAAAACGGGAGTCTTTCACTCGTGTGGCCCGTGCCAGCCTCGCATCGACGAGGACGCTAACGGCTCGCGGAGCGGACACCCACCTGGCGCGTTTCAGGTTCTAAACGCTCGGGCCCACATGGCCGCGTGGGGGATGCCTTTATTGTTCTCCTCGTGAAGAGGAGCCTCCTCGTGAGAGGAGCCTTTCCCGGATCCGCCGCTCCCCCCCACTGTTCTTGAAGAGCAGGGGGCAACTGGTGAGCACCGAAAATCTGATTCTGATCCTGATCGTGGTCGTTGTGCTGGCCGCGGTCGTCGTTCCCCTCATCTGGTGGCTCGGCCTCCGGAAGGAGGGGAGGCGCCTCTTGGCCCAGGCACAGCTCGAGGCCGACAAGCTCGTCGAGGATGCCAAACGGCAGGGCGAGACCCGCCTGCGCGAGGCCGACGTCGTGGCCAAGGAGAAGCTCCTCCAGGCGCGCACCGAGTTCGAGACGGCCTCGCGCAAGCGCCGCACCGAGCTCGAGGCGCTCGAGCGGCGTCTGACGCAGAAGGAAGACAATCTCGACAAGAAGAGCGAGGAGCTCGCGAAGCGCGAGAAGGACCTCCATCAGCTCGACCGGTCCCTGGTCGGCCGCGAAAAGGGGCTCGAAAAGAGAGAGATGGAGCTCGAGCAGATGTTCCAGGAGGAGCGGATGAAGCTCGAGCAGATCGCCGGCCTCACGGCCCAGCAGGCCCGCGACGAGCTGGTCCGCGTCATCGAGGACGAGGCGCGCATCGAGGCCGCCCACCTGGTCAAGCGGCTGGAGGACGAGGCGCGCGAGACGGCCAACAAGCAGGCGCAGCGCATCATCGGCATGGCCGTGCAGCGCTCGGCGTCGGATTACGTGTCCGAAACGACGGTCTCGGTCGTCATGCTCCCCAACGACGAGATGAAGGGGCGCATCATCGGTCGCGAGGGGCGCAACATCCGCGCCCTCGAGACCGCCACCGGCGTGGACCTGATCGTCGACGACACGCCCGAGGCCGTGATCCTCTCCGGCTTCGACCCCTACCGCCGCGAGGTGGCCCGCGTGGCCCTGGAGCGGCTCATCGTCGATGGACGCATCCATCCGGCGCGCATCGAGGAGGTCGTCGAGAAGGTCAAGGCCGAGTTCGAGCAGAAGATCCTGCAGGAAGGGGAAGCGGCGCTCCTGGAGCTGGGCATCCCGGGCATGCATCCGGAGCTGGTCAAGCTGCTCGGCCGCCTGCGCTACCGCACCTCCTACGGCCAGAACGTCCTCCAGCACAGCAAGGAGGTCGCCTTCCTCGCCGGCACCATGGCGGCCGAGCTCAAGGCCAACGTCCAGGTGTCGCGCCGCGCCGGGCTCGTGCACGACATCGGCAAGGCGATCGACCGCGAGATGGACGGCACCCACCTGCAGATCGGCATGGACCTGCTGCGCAAGTACGGCGAGAGCGAAGAGGTCATCCACGGCATGGCCTGCCACCACGGCGACTACGATCCGCAGACCGTGGAGGCCGTGCTGGTGACCGCGGCCGACGCCCTCTCGGCCGCCCGTCCCGGAGCGCGGCGCGAGATCCTGGAGACCTACGTCAAGCGGCTCGAGAAGCTCGAGGAGATCGCCTCCGGGTTCAAGGGCGTGCAGAAGACCTTCGCCATCCAGGCCGGGCGCGAGATCCGCATCATCGTCGACAGCGGCAAGATCGGCGACGAGCAGGCCCTCTGGCTGTCGAAGGACATCGCGCGCAAGATCGAGCAGGACCTGACCTACCCGGGCCAGATCAAGGTGACGGTCATCCGCGAGACCCGCTCGGTCGAGTACGCCCGGTGAGGGGAGCTTGAAGCTCCTCTTCGTCGGCGACGTCGTCGGCAAGCCCGGACGGCGCGCCGTGCAGGAGCTGCTGCCGCGCCTGGTCGACCGCCACCTCGCCGACTACGTCGTCGTCAACGTCGAGAACCTGGCCGGCGGCTTCGGCGTCACGCCCGAGGTGCTGGGCGAGCTCGCCGACCTGCCGATCGACTGTTTCACGACCGGCAACCACGTTTGGGACAAGAAGGAGGGCGTCGAGCTGCTCGACCGCGAGCCGCGCCTCCTCCGCCCCGCCAACTACCCCGCCGGCAACCCCGGCGGCGGCCTCCACGTCGGCGAGACCGCGGGCGGGGTGCCGGTGGCGACCATCAACCTCGAAGGCCGCGTCTTCATGAGCGCCCTCGAGTCGCCCTTCCTCGTCGCCGACCGCCTCCTGGCCGGCCTCGACAAGCAGGTCAAGGTCGTCTTCGTCGACTTCCACGCCGAAGCGACGAGCGAGAAGCAGGCCCTCGGCTTTTACCTCGACGGTCGGGTCTCCGCCGTCGTCGGTACTCACACCCACGTGCCCACCGCCGACGAGCGCGTCCTCCCCAAGGGCACCGGCTTCCTGACCGACGTCGGCATGACCGGCCCCTACGAATCGATCATCGGCGTCCGCACCGACAAGGTGCTCAAGCGCTTCCTGCTGCTCACCCCGGCTTCGTTCGAGGTGGCGAAGAAAGACGTGCGGCTGGCGGCGGTGGTGGTGGACGTCGACGAGACGACGGGCAAGGCGCGCGGGCTGGAGCGGCTGCTCATCCCGGTGGGGGTGTAGAGAAGGCGGCGGCGGCCCTTCCTTGAAAATCCGCCAACGGCTGGAGGTTTTTCAAGGCGATCAGCCGCGGAAGTCGGCGGCGTGGTCGCGGGCGAACTGCTCGAAGCTGTGCGGCGACCGGCCGGTGAGCGCCTCGACGGTCTTCGTGACGTGCTCGGTCGGGCCGCCGGCGCGCTGGTAGGCGGCGATCGCCAGGAGGCCGGCGATCCGCCACGCCGGCTCCCCCGCGCGTCGCAACCGGACCCAAGCCTCGTCCTCCGTCTCGGCGACGTACGTGAGCGGCCGCCCGAGGACGCGCGACAGGATCTCGGTCGCCTCGCGATAGGACAGCGCCTCCGGGCCGGTGAGCGTGTAGATCTCGCCCTCGTGACCGGGCTCGGTGAGCGCCAGCGCCGCGACGGCGGCGATGTCGCGGGCGTCGATGAACGGGATCCGGCCCTCGCCCGCGGCCGAGTACACGACGCCGTCCTGCGCGATGCTCCGGCGCTGGTCGAGCAGGTTGTCCATGAAGTGATGCGGCCGCAGGATGGTCCACTCGAGGCCGCTCTCCCGGAGCGCCCTCTCGACGTTGTAGTGCCAGAGGCCGATCACCGACAGCGAGTGATCCGAGGCGCCCAGCGCCGAGAGCTTCACCACCTGCCGCACCCCGGCGCGGCGCGCCGCCTCCAGGGCGTTCTTCTGCAGCCGCACCATGTCCTCGCTGTTGGCGGTGAGGAGGAAGAGCCGCTCGGCGCCGGTGAAGGACGGGGCCAGGCCTTCTCGCCGCGCCAGATCCGCGGCCACCCACTCGACGCCCGGCAGCCCCTCCCCCCGCCCGGCGCTCCGCGCCAGCGCCCGCACGGCCTCGCCGCGCTGCGCGAGCCGCCGCACCAGCTCGCTGCCGATCTTCCCCGTGGCTCCCGTGACGACGATCATCCCGCCCTCTCTCTGCCGCCTGGGTTCGTCCAGTGTGACACCGCGGCGCTCGGTGCGCAGTCTAGCCCCGAGAGCGGAGGGCTTTGGCAGTATCCTTTCGCGGCACGAAGACCTCCGCGATGACCGGCACGACTTCTTTCAGGGCGCCATGGTCGACGCTGCTCAAGCTCATGAGCGTCCTGTCCACGGCCATCCTCCTCGGCGTCGGCGCCCTTCTCGCTTCGACCTTTCCGCGCGATCTCCTCGGCGGTCGGCCGCTTGCGTTCTCGGTGGGCCTGATCGTGGTCGTTCTTCTCGGCTCCGCGCTCTTCACCATCCGCGGCTACGAGCTGGCCGGTTCGGAGCTTCTGGTGCGACGGCTCGTCTGGGCGACGAGAATCCCGCTTCAGGATCTCCGCTCCGCCTGGGCCGACCCTTCCGCGATGAAGAGGTCGATCCGGTTGTTCGGCAATGGCGGCCTCTTCGCGTTCAGCGGTCTGTTCTCCAACCGGAAGCTCGGCCGCTACCGCGCTTTCGCGACGGATCCGCGCAATGCGGTGGTGCTGCGCTTCGCGGCGCGGACGATCGTCGTCACTCCGGACGCGCCGCAAGAGTTCCTGAGTACCCTCTCCCTGCACTGCCCGCAGGCGCGAGTCGGCGAACGCGGCGGCGTGTACGTCCTGCGCCGCGATGACGGGGACGAGACGCACTTCCTGACGGCGACGTTCTGGGAGTCGGAGGAGGCGATCCGGGGCTTTGCCGGAGCCGACGTCCTCAAGGCGAAGCACTACCCCGAGGATCGCGAGTTCCTGCTCGAGCTCGAGCCCGAAGTGGTTCACTACACCGTCATCGCCAGCGGCTAGGCGCGCGCCAGCGATGTGGATCGTCTGGCTCGTCAGCGGTGCGGCCGTCGCCGGCTTCGTTGCCGCCCTGGCCGCGTTCCGGCCTGCCTTCCGGCGCGCGGCTCGGGGATGGCAGCTCCTGGCCGCGTCGGGCATCTTTCTCGCCCTGTGCGGTCTGGGTTTCGTCGCCCGCTTCTGGGAGCCGACTCCGGGTCCCTACCTTGCCAACCAGCTCTACCCATTCGGTCCCTACGTCAACACCTGGGCGGTGTCGTTCGGCTTCGCGTGGATGGCGTTCGGCCTCCTGTTCGCCGGCCTCGCCCTGATCGGATCGCGTGAAGGCTCCCGGCGCATCTGGGTCATGCTCCTGATGAGCTGGCTCCTGTGCTGGCTTCCTCACGCCATCATCGGCATCGGGTTCGCGTGGGCCGGGCACAACGCGCCCAGCGTGCGGCTCTATCGCGACTGGGCGGCCGAGCCGGCTGGCCTGCTCGTTCTGTGCATCAGCGCGCTCGTTCTCCTCGCCCATCTCGCCTGCAGCATCGCCGGGTTCGTCCTCACGGGACGCCCCGGGAGGAACCCGTCATGAGCAGACAGCGAGTCGTCCTCGCGATCGTCGTCGCCCTCGCCCTTCTCGCCACTCTTGCCTTCCTCCGTCACCGCCTCTGGCATGGCGCACCCGGGCCTGCGGTGGGGCCGTCGCGCCGGGCCGGGCTCACCTCCCGCGGCGCTCACCGTGATCCAGCCCGGCCAGGGAGAGGTGGTGTTACAGCGATCGGAGTGACGGCGCGCAACCCCGCCCGGCGGGTGCCGTAGACACACTCATGGCGGAAGCTCTCGCATCCCGGCGCGAGGTGGTCGAGGGGGTCGCGCGCAAGGTGGCGATCTCGACGGCGGGCGGCGTGGCGTTCATGTTCCTGATGTTCGTCGGCCGGCGGGAGGTCTGGGGCTGGCGGCTCGCGCTCTACGGCGCGCTCGCCGGCCTCGCCATCCATGCCACCTGCCACGCTCTCGACGTGACGGTGGGCGAGCGGCTGCGCCGGCCCCAGCTCGTGCCGGACCGGCTCGTCGGCGTGCCGCTCTACTTCGTCGGCGGCTGCGTCGGGGGCATCGCCGCCACCGCGGTGCTCGAGGCGGCCGGGCTCATGCCCTTCGCCTTGAGCGCCGGCGACCTGCTCATCGCGGCCTCGATCAGCGGCGGCATCGCGATCGTCTTCGGGCTGCTCTTCTACTCCTTCGAGGTGATGCACCGGCGGCTGCGCGAGTCGGTCGAGCGGATCAAGGCCCAGGAGTTCGCCGAGAAGGAGCTGACGCTGGCGCGCGCCATCCAGAGCCGGCTGCTGCCGCCCGAGGAGCTTGCCGGCGACGGCTACCGCATCGCGGCGCGCAACCTGGCGGCGCGGTTCGTGGCCGGCGACTTCTACGACGTCTTCCGCCTCGCCGACGGCACGCTCGGCGTCGTGGTGGCCGACGTCTCCGGCAAGGGCATGGGGGCGAGCCTCATCATGGCCTCCGTCAAGGCCGTCCTGCCGTTCGTCGCCGCGGGGCGGCCGGCGGCGGCGACCCTGACGGAGCTCAACCGCCGGCTGGCGCGGGAGCTGGCGCCGCGCGAGTTCGTGGCGCTCGCCTACGCGCGCTTCGCGCCGGCGACGGGCGCTCTCGAGCTGGCGAACGCGGGGTTGCCGGACCCCTACCTGCTGCGGCCGGGCGGCGCCGTGGAGCCGCTCGCCGTGCCCGGGCCGCGGCTGCCGTTGGGCGCGCGCCCGGAGGTCGCCTACGAGTCCCTGGCGCTCGCGCTGCGTCCGCGAGAGCGGTTGCTGCTGCTGACCGACGGTCTGCCCGAGGCGCCGACGAGCGCCGGGCTGCCGCTCGGCTACGAGGCCCTGGCGCGCCTCCTGCCGGCGGCCGCGGCGACGCCGGGCGACCTGCTCGATGCCCTCTTCGGCGCGGTGCGCGACGCCACCGCCCCCGGCCTCGAGGACGACTGGACGGCGCTCGTGCTCGAGGCCGGCGCGAGGCCAGGGCCGGCGGCCGCAGCGGGCCGGGAGATCTGAGAGAATTCGCCCGCGCCCGGCTCGCGTTGCGGCACCGGGCAGAGTTCTCGCATCTCCCGAAGTGAGCGAGTAGGGCGGGGTGTGCGACCGCCCTTGCAGTCCGGGGAGCGAGAGTCAGAGTGGAGCCGCTCGAGGTACTGCGTAGGGCCGACCGCGTCGGGCTCGTGCTCTCGGGCGGCTCGACGCGCTGCGCCTTCCAGGTGGGCGTCATCGAGGTGCTCGGCGAGCTGGGGATCCGGCCGGCGCTGTGCGCGGGGGCCTCGGGCGGCGTCTGGAACGCCGCCGCGGTCGCCGCCGGCACCGCCCACCGCCTCCGCCACTACTGGCGCGCCTTCTCCCGCATGCCGTGCCTCGACGCGCGGAACCTCCTGCGCGAGCATTCGCCCTTCCGCTGGGCCGAGCTGCACCGCCGCACCTTCGGGCGCTACGTCGGAGTCGCGCGCCTGCGCTCCCCGGCCGCGCTGCCGCTGTGGGTGGTGGTGACGCGGCTGCGCGACCTCGCTCCCGCTTACTTCGACGCCCGCCGGATGGAGGACCCGCTGCTCCTCCTGCTCGCCTCGAACTACCTGCCGCCGTTCTACACGCACGCCCCGCGGCTCGACGGCGAGCGCTATGGCGATAGCGGCGTCTCGGACAACCTGCCCTACGAGCGCGCCTTCGCCGAGGGGTGCGACGCGGTCGTGCTGGTGACGATGAAAGGGGAGAGCGAGGGCCTCCCCCGCCGCAGTCAGGGGGACGTCGAGCACGCCATCGCCCCACGGTTCCGCGACCGCGTCGTCGTCATCCGGCCCCGCCGCCGGCTGGCCGTGGGCTTCGTCGACCGCCGCTGGCCGGTGCTGCTCCAGGCGATCGAGCTCGGCCGCCGGCGCGCCCGCGAGGTCCTGCTGGGCGAGCGCCCCTCCAGCCCGGAGCTCGGGCTCGCGACGAGCCCTGGCTGGCTGCTGCCGCAGCGACCTTCGTCGCTCCCGTCCCCGCCGCTCCCGTGATCGCGGCGGGTGCTGGCTGCGGCGGCGCGGCGCTACGGCTTGGTCATCAAGACGTACCCCTCGCTCTCGTCCGGATCGCGGGCGATCTCGCGGAGGGGCGGCGGCTGGCGGAGCGTGGCCATGTCGTCGCGCTGGATGAGGAGCCAGACGCGGCCGGGGCGAGCAGCGAAGCGGTGCAGGGCCTCTTCGCTCTCGAGGGGCACGGCGAAGCGGCGGGTGTAGAAGAGGAAGGTCGAGTCGAGGCGCGGGTAGATGCCGTAGGGCTCGCCGGGCGCCAGGCGGGAGACCAGCAGGCGCGCCATCGGGCGCGCCGACTTGACGACGTCGAAGGCCGGGATCACCAGGAGGGCCGCCGCGAGGCCGAGGCCCGCGGTGCCGGCGGCGAGGGCGGCCGCGGCGCGCATCGGCCGGCCGCGCAGCGCCAGCCACCAGGCGGCGAGCGCGCCCGCCGCCAGCAGGGCGACCGCGATGCCGAGCTTCCAGAGGATCGGCTCGCCGCCGAGCAGCGCCACCTCCTCGCGCTTCGCGCCGGCGATCGGCACCGCGGCGACGAGCAGCAACGAGAGAACGGCGAGAACGCCCAGCGGCCAGACCAGCCAGCGCCGCTCGCGCGGCCAGTCGACGGCCAGGCGGTCGAGCGCCGCGCCCACCAGCAGCGCGAGCCCGGGATACATGGTCAGGACGTAGACCGTCCGCTTGGCCGGCGAGACGCTGAAGAAGACGATGGTCACGACGACCCAGCAGACCGCAAAGAAGAAGCCGGATGCGCGCGCTCGGCCGTCCGGATCGTCGCCCTCCTCACGCCGATTCGCCGAGCCTCCCGCCGCTCGGGGCGGCTGGTCTCCACCCTGCGGCCTTCCTACCTGGAGTTTGTCGCTCCTCCACCCGGCGCGCCGTAACCAGCCCTCGCGCCATCCCACGACCAGCGCCGTCGGCAGCAGGAACCACCAGGGGAAGAAGTCCCCCGGCAGCACGGTCAGGTAGTAGTACCAGGGCTGGAAGTGGTGCCATGGGTCGGCGTAGCGGGTGACGTTCTGTTTGAAGACGATCTGCTGCAGATAATCGGTCCCCGCGGCGAGCCCTGTCGGGACGAGCCAGGCGGCGACCACCGCGGCCCACAGCAGCAACCCCCTGCCCAGCCGCAGTCCGCGCAAGCCTGCCGTGCCGCGGGTCGCGGCGCGATAGACGATGATCGCCAGCAGCGGCGGCAGCAGGCCGACGGGGCCTTTGGCGAGAGTCGCGAGGCCGGCGAAGAAAAAGAACAGGTAAGGGATGGCGGCTGACGTTCGGGATGACACGCGGGGGGCATGCCCGAGATCGGGCTCGCCGGTAGCCTCCGCAACCTCCTTCCTTACCCAGAAATAGACCCCCGCCGTCACCAGCGCCACGAGCAGCATGTCGATCTGCCCGAACCGTCCCTGCCACATCACCTTGGCGCAGGTGGCGAAGACGGCCGCGGCGAGCCACGCGGCCCGGCGCCCGAAGAGGCGGTCGCCGAGGAGGTAGACGAGGAGCGTCGCGACGATGGCCGAGAGCGCCGAGGGCAGCCGCGCCGACAGCTCGCCGACGCCGCCCGTCGCCAGCGAGGCGAGCCCGATCAGCCAGAAGAGCAGCGGCGGCTTCTGCGTGTAGACCTCGCCGTTCAGGTACGGCACGAGCAGGTCGCCGCGCTGGAGCATCTCGCGCGTCACTTCGGCGTAGCGCGCCTCGTCGGGGTTCCAGAGGTCGCGCGCGCCGAGGCCGGGCAGGTAGAGGAGCGCCGTCGCCGCGGCGAGCGCCAGCAGGTCGCGCCGGCGGCTCAAGGCCCGGGCGCCGCGGCGGGCGGCTGCGGCGGCTGCCCCGGGTGGCGGTAGATGAACCAGAGGTTGCGGGTGTAGATCATGAACCCGGTCGCCTGGCCGAGGATGAACACCGGGTCGCGCCGGTGGATGGCGTAGGCCAGCAGCACGAAGCCGCCGGCCAGGCTCAGGTACCAGAAGGCGTTGGGGATGACGCTCGCCCGGCGGCGCTCGGAGGCGAGCCACTGGACGAAGAAGCGGCCGAAGAAGAGGGCCTGTCCGAAGAAGCCGATGGCGAGCCAGACGGGGTTGTGTTCCTGTCCCACGGCGTGACCTCCTCCACGTTGCCGCGGTCGATCCGGCGGCTCTGCAGCCAGCGCACCCCGAGCAGGTCCGCGAGTCCCCGCCAGAGGCGATTGCCGATGCCGTACTTGGCCTCGCCGAAGCGCCGCGGCCGGTGCCTGACCGGCACCTCCTTGATGCGCGCCCCCTCCATGCGCAGCAGCGTCGGCAGGAAGCGGTGCATCCCCTTGAACACCGGGATGCGCCGCAGGTACTCCGTGCGGCAGGCGCGCAGCGTGCAACCGACGTCGGTCACCGACTCGTGGGTGAGCCGGTTGCGCACCCGGTTGGCGATGCGCGAAGAGAGGCGGCGCACCCAGTCGTCCTGGCGCTCGGTGCGCACGCCGCAGACGACGTCGCAGCCGCCGTCGAGCTCGGCGAGGAGGCGCGGGATGTCCGCCGGATCGTTCTGCAGGTCGGCGTCGAGCGTGACCACGACCGCGGCGCGGGCGTTGGCGAACCCCGCCGCCAGCGCCGCCGACTGGCCGCTGTTCCGGCGCAGGCGGAGGACGCGGAGGCGCGGCTCGGCCGCGGCCAGGCGCGCCATCTCCGCCGGGCTGCCGTCGGTCGAGCCGTCGTCGACGAGGAGCAGCTCGTAGTCCGGTGTCCTACCGGCCATCGCGGCGCCGATCTCCGCGACCAGCACCGCCAGGCTCTCCTCCTCGTTGTAGACGGGGACGACGATCGAGACCTCGGGGCCGCTCATGGCCGGCGAAGGATTTCGCGTCGTGCCGCGTCTATGGAGCGCGGGCGAACCATGCCGGTATCTTACGTTGCGCGAAGACGGCGGCGCGGTGGCGGGAGGCGCCGGCCGTGACCGCGGCCCGTGCCGGCCGGCGCGCGCGGCGCGCCCTGCTCGCGCTCGGCGCCTGGCTCCTCCTCGTCGGCGTCGCCCTCGGCGTGCGGCCCGTGCTGCCGGTCGACGAGACGCGCTACCTCGCCGTCGCCTGGGAGATGTGGCTGCGCGGCGATCTTCTGG
The DNA here is from genome assembly GCA_044866775.1 of Thermoanaerobaculia bacterium. Taxonomy (GTDB): domain Bacteria; phylum Acidobacteriota; class Thermoanaerobaculia; order Multivoradales; family UBA5704; genus DASUNQ01. Next base: position 10,787 of record JBIOUG010000094.1, read on the forward strand.
TGCCGCACCTGAACGGCGTCCCCTACAGCGAGAAGCCGCCGCTCCTCTTCTGGCTCATCGACGCCGGCTGGGGGCTGTTCGGCGTCAACGCCTGGTGGCCGCGACTGGTGCCGGCGCTCTTCGGCTTGGCGAGCCTCGGCCTCGCGGCGCTCCTCGCCCGCCGCCTCTGGCCCGAGCGACCGGAGGTCGCGGCCGCGGCGCCGCTCGTGCTGCTCGGCTCTCTGGCGTGGACGGTCTACGCCTCGCTCCTGATGTTCGACCTCCTGATCGCGGCCTGTACGCTCTTCGTTCTCCTCGGCGTGTTGGCGGCGTGGCGGGGACAGGCGTGGGGCTGGGCCCTCGCCGGCGTCGCCGCCGGCCTGGGGCTGCTGGCGAAGGGTCCGGTCGTCCTCATCGCTCCGGGCGGCGTCATCCTGCTCGCGCCCTGGTGGGGCGGCCGCGCCGGCCCGCCGGGCGGCTGGTGGCGCTGGGCCCTCGGGGCGCTGGGCGCCCTGGCGCTCGCTGCCGGCATCGGCCTCGCCTGGGCGCTGCCGGCCGCCGCGGCCGGCGGCGACAGCTACGGCGCGGCCATCCTCTTCCGCCAGACCGAGCAGCGGGTCCTCCACGACGTCGCCCATCCCCGCCCCTGGTGGTGGTACCTGGCCCTGCTGCCGCTCATGCTCTATCCGTATTCGCTCTGGGCGCCGCTCTGGCGGCGCCTGCGGCCGCGGCGAGCGGCGATGCCGGACCTGGACCTCGGCACCCGCTTCTGCCTCGCCTGGGCGCTGCCGTCCCTCGTCACCTTCTCCCTCATCAGCGGCAAGCAGCCGCACTACCTGCTCCCGCTGCTGCCGGCGGCCGCCCTGCTGGTGGCGCGCGGGACCGCGGGCGAGCCGTCGACTCCGCGCTGGCAGAGCGCGCTGCCGGCCCTGCCGCTCGCCCTCGCCGGCGGCGCGCTGGCGCTGGCGCCGGCGCTCGGCCTCGAGACGCCCGACTGGATCGATGCGTCGTCGCCCTGGTTCGGCGCCCTCCTGCTGCTCGCCGCCTGCGCCTGGGTGGCCGCCTTCCCTCGCTTCGTCCCCCGCTCCGCCGCCAGCCTCGGGCTCCTCAGCGTGCTGCTGGTGCTCGCCCTCCATGGCTCCTTCGCCGGCGTCGCCGCGCGGCGGTTCGACCTCACGCCGGTCGCGAGCCACCTGCGGCGGCTCGAGGCCCAAGGCCGGCCCCTCGCCTACGTCGGCCATTACCAGGGACAGTTCCATTTTTTGGGGCGCCTGCGCCGGCCGCTCGTGGAGATCCCGGGTCCGCTCGCGGCCGGGTGGCTGCGGCAGCACCCCGGCGGCCGCGTCATCGAGGAGCGCGACACGCCGCCGCGCGCGCCGCGGCCGGAGCTGTCCCACCCCTATCGTGACCAGGTGCTCGTGGTCTGGGGGCCCGGTCCGCTGCCGCCCGAGCTGGGCGGCTAGCTCAACAGTCCCCAGGCCCGCTCGCACATCCAGTACGCCGCGAGCGCTCCGATCAGGTATGCCGGCAGACGGTGCGCCGCCGCCAGGCGGGGGAGGGGCCGCGCGCCGAGCGCCGCGCGCGCCAGCAGCAGGCGCCGACGACGAGGAGCTGGCCGACCTCGATGCCGCTGTTGAAGGCGCAGAGGGCGAGCGGGATCTCGCCGGCCGGCAGTCCCACCTGCGCCAGCGCCGGCGAACCCCAGCCCGTGGAGCAGCCCGAAGGCGAAGGCGAGAGCGCGCGGCGAGCGCCAGGGCGCGGCGCCGCTCCCCGCGTCCTGCCGCGTCAGCTCGACCGCCACGACGAAGATGCTGCCGGCGATCAGCACCTCGACGGCGCGCCGTACTGCCGCGCGAACTCCTCCCGCAGCCGCCGCAGGCGCGCCGCCGCGAGCACGATCGGCTGCCGCTCGCGCCGCCCCTGCGTCTCGCGCTCCGCCCGCGCCGGCGGCTACCCCCAGCGCCGCTCGAGGTCCTCGCGCACCCGCCTGGCCTGCTCCACGGCGGGCGCGGCGGGCGGGCCGTCGTCGGGGCGTAGCGCCTGCCACACGCGCTCGGCGCCGAACAGCATCCCGCCGAGGAGGGCGAAGCGCACCGCCGGCGCGCGGTGCCAGCGCCGGCTCATCGGCCGCCCGCGGCCGGCACGTACCAGATCGGCGACGACCAGGCGCGCTGCTGGACCGCCTTGGGGACCTGGTCGCCGCAGCACTGCTGGTACTCGTACTCGGTGTAGCCGACGCTGAGCCACTCCTTGTAAACGCTGTGCGCGTCTTCCAGCAATTTCAGCCCCCTGACCCCTTTGAGCTCGCCTCGACTCTCACTCAACTCGGGCGCTGTCGCCTTCTCACTGGGCGTCTAGCAGAAGCAGAACGTGATCTGCGAGAAGCGCACGGCATATTCACCGATCTCCGGCGGCTCGACTCTGCTGAGGGTAGGGAACTCGTTGCGCAGCGTGAGGCGCCCTCCCAAACGTCAGATGTCCGGAACCAGCGACCGCGCGAGTTGGTTCAGCGGCGGGCGGCGCGACCTACAGGGAGTACCTAGCTAGCTAGTTCTCGTCCAGTAACCCCCGTCTTCTGAGGGGGTTAGTAGTGAGTGGGTGGTGATCTGGAGAGGGTCGAGGCGGTCTCTTCACGATCGGGAGGTTGGCTCGAACCCGTTGTGGCGGG
>JBIOUG010000095.1:0-69256 GCA_044866775.1 Thermoanaerobaculia bacterium
AGGCCCAGGTTGGTGGTGCGAAAACGCCCGGGACGTGGCCCGGGCGCTACGTCCTTTCTGCGGCGGGTTGCTGCTCCTGCTCTTGCTCGGCTGCCGGCAGAACATGCACGACCAGGCGAAGTACGAGCCCTACGAGGCGAGCCCGATCTTTGCCGACGGGGCCTCGGCCCGGCCGCTGCCGGCGGGGACGGTGCCGCGCGGTTTCCTGCGCGAGAACGCCGCCTACTACACCGGCGTCGACGCCGGCGGCGCGCTGGTGGCGAGCCTGCCGGTGCCGGTCACCGAGCGGCTCCTGGCGCGCGGGCGCGAGCGCTACGAGATCTTCTGCTCCCCCTGTCACGACCGGGTGGGTACCGGCCGCGGCATGATCGTGCGCCGCGGCTTCACCCAGCCGCCGTCCTTCCACGAGCCGCGGCTCAAGGCCTCGTCGCCGGGCCACTTCGTCAACGTCATGAGCGAGGGCTTCGGCGTCATGCCGAGCTACGCGGCCCAGGTCGCCCCCGCCGACCGCTGGGCGATCGCCGCCTACATCCAGGTGCTGCAGCTCGCGCAGGAGGCGCGGCTCGCCGACCTGCCGCCGGCGGCGCGAAGAGCTGTCGAAGAAGAGCTGACGAGAGCGCCCGGGGCGAAGGCAGGCCCGCGACACGAGGGGGTTCACGAGTGAAGGAGCGCCGCTAGTGGACCGCGTCTCGGCGACGAGCTTCGCCGCGCCGGCGGCCGTCGACCGCGTCCAGCGGACGGCGCTCCTGGCGGGCGGCGCCGGCGTCCTCGCCTGCGTCCTCGGCTTCGCGCTCGACCGCGACGTCTTCTTCCGCGCCTGGCTCGTCGGCTGGGTGTTCTGGCTGGGCATCGCCTTGGGCTGCCTGGCGCTCATGATGCTCCACCACCTGACCCGCGGCGCCTGGGGGTTGGTGATGCGGCGGGTGCTCGAGGCGGCGGCGCGCACCCTGCCGGCGCTGGCGCTGCTCTTCCTGCCGCTCGCCTTCGGGCTGCGCAGCCTCTATCTCTGGGCGCGCCCCGACGTCGTCGCGGCCGACCACCTGCTGCAGGCGAAGGCCGCCTATCTCAACGTGCCGTTCTTCCTCCTCCGGGCCCTCCTCTACTTCCTGCTCTGGGGGGGCGCCGCCTTCATCCTGTCGCGGCTGTCGCGGCGCCAGGACTCAACCGGCGAGCTTCGCCTGACGCGCCGCATGCAGCTCGTCGCGGCGCCGGGGCTCGCCATCTACTGCCTGGCCGCGACCTTCGCCTCCGTCGACTGGCTGATGTCGCTCCAGCCGCACTGGTTCTCGACCATCTACGGCGTCTACTTCGTCGCCGGGCACGCCCTTGCGGCGCTCGCCTTCCTGATCCTGGCGGCGCTCTATCTCTCCGCGCGCGAGCCGCTCGCCGGGGTGATCGCGCCCCAGCACTTCCACGACTACGGCAAGCTGATGCTCGCCTTCGTCATGCTCTGGACCTACTTCTCCTTCTCCCAGTTCCTCATCATCTGGTCGGGGAACCTGCCGGAGGAGCTGACCTTCTACGTCGCGCGCACGCGCCACGGCTGGCAGTGGGTCGCCCTGGCGCTGGTGGTGTTCCACTTCGCGCTGCCCTTCGTGCTTCTGCTCTCCCGCGACCTGAAGCGCCGGCCGCAGCGGCTGGCGGCGGTGGCGCTCGGCATGCTGGTCATCCGCTGGGTGGACCTGGTCTGGCAGGTCGAGCCGGCGTTCAGCCCCGAGTCGTTCTCCTTCCACTGGCTCTACCTCGCGGCGCCGGTGGCGGTGGGCGGCCTCTGGGTGGCGGCCTGGATCGCCGAGCTCAAGAAGCTGCCGCTCCTCCCCCTCCGCGACCCCTGGCTCGACGACGCGCTGAGGCGGCCGGGAAGCTACGCCGGAGGGCCGGGCGGTGAGTGAGCGCACCCTGCGCCGTCCCGACCAGGGGGAGGGGACGGGGCCCGAGGCCTTCGATCACGACGTCCATCTGCGGCCCGTGCTGGGCATCGCCGGGGCGCTCTTCGGGGCGATGGCGCTCGTCGCGCTGCTGATGTGGTGGATGGTCGCCGGCTTCGAGAGCTTCGACGAGCGCCGCGACCCCGAGCCGACGCCGATCGAGCGCCAGGTGGAGTCCCCGGGCGAGCCGCCGGCGCCGCGCCTGCAGGACGCGCCGGCGCACGACCTCGGCCTCATGCGCGAGGAGGAGGACGAGCGGCTCGACCACGCGGCCTGGGTCGACCGGGCGCAGGGGACGGTGCGCATCCCGATCGACCTGGCGATCGAGGCCTACGTCGCCGGCGCGCGCCCCCGGGCCGGGGCGGTCCCGCCGCCGGCCGCGCCGGCAGGCGCGGCGCAGCCGCCGACGGAGGCGCCGCCGCCATGAGTGGGCTCATCTCCGTCCTGCCGTGCGTAGCGCCCGGGCTACGTCCCGGGCGTTTTCGGAACCCCGACGCTGCAGCGACCGCGAGCGCAGCGAAAGATCCGGGTAGGGAGAAGCAGCGACTTCCGGCGCTCGCCGTGGCTCTGTTCCTTGTCGCCGTTCCTGGAATGGGGCAGATGCCGAGCGCCGGCACCGCGCCTGCGTCCGTCAACCCCCTACCCGAAGTTGGTTACGACCAGCGCCTGGGTCAGCAACTGCCCGTGGACGTCGCCTTGCGGGACGAGACCGGCGGCGACGTCCGGCTCGGCGAGCTGTTGCACGGCCGCCCGGCCGTCCTCGTCTTCGCCTACTACCACTGCCCGATGCTCTGCACGCTGGTGCTCGAAGGCGTGGCGTCGGCTTTGAAGCCGCTCGCCTTCGCCCCCGGGCGCGAGCTCGAGGTGGTGGTGGTGAGCATCGACCCGCGCGAGACCCCGGCGCAGGCGGCGGAGGCGAAGAGCCGCATCGTGGCGCGCTACGGCCGCCCGGAGACCGCCGCGGGCTGGCACTTCACGACCGCCGAGCCGGCGACGATCGCGGCGCTCACCCGCGCCGCCGGCTTCCGCTATCGCCACCTGCCCGAGCGCGACGAGTACGCCCACGCCGCCGGCCTGGTGGTGCTGACGCCCGGAGGGCGGATCGCGCGCTACCTCTTCGGCCTCGAGTTCCCGCCGCGCGACCTGCGGCTGGCGCTCGTCGAGGCGGCGCAGGGCGAGATCGGGTCGGTCGTCGACCAGGTCCTCCTCTACTGCTTCCACTACGACCCGGCGACCGGCCGCTACAGCGCCACGGTGATGAACCTGGTGCGGCTGGGCGGCATCGCGACCGTCGCCGGCCTCGCCGCCTTCATGGGCCTCGCGCGGCGGAAGACCCCCGTCCGGAAAGGGAGCCAGCCCTAGCCCATGGTCGAGCAGCTCCCTCTCTTCCCCGAGGCGGCCTCGAGCCTCGCCCGCGAGGTCGACGCCCTCTTCATCGTCTGGTCGCTGGTCAGCGCCTTCTTCACGCTCCTCATCGCCGGGCTGATCCTCTACTTCATGGTCAAGTACCGGCGGCGCGGCGAGCACGAGGTGGGGCTCGCCGAGCGCGCGCCGTACTGGCTGGAGATCATGTGGTCGGTGGTGCCGCTGGTCATCTGCCTCGCCATGTTCGGCTGGGGCGCGCGGCTCTTCTTCCAGCTCTACCGGCCGCCGGCCGACGCCGTCCAGTACTGGGTCGTCGGCAAGCAGTGGATGTGGAAGTTCCAGCACCCGGAAGGCAACCGCGAGATCAACCACCTGCGGGTGCCGGTGGGGCGCGCGATCGTGCTCAAGATGATCTCCGAGGACGTCATCCACAGCTTCTACGTCCCCGCCTTCCGCACCAAGCAGGACGTCCTGCCGGGCCGCTACACCAACGTCTGGTTCCGCGCCGCCAAGCCCGGCGTCTACAAGCTCTTCTGCGCCGAGTACTGCGGCGCCGAGCACTCGCGGATGATCGGCAGCGTCATCGCCCTGCCGCCGCAGGAGTACGAGCAGTGGCTCGCCGGCGGCGCGCCGGGGCGCTCGATGGCCGCCTCCGGCGCCGCCCTCTTCCAGAACCTCGCCTGCGACACCTGCCATCGGCCGGGACCGGCGGGCCGGGCGGCGCGCGCGCCGGCCTTGGAAGGGCTGTTCGGCAGCCGGGTGGCGCTGGCCGGCGGCCAGACCCTGGTGGCCGACGAGAACTACGTGCGGGAGTCGATCCTGCAGCCGCAGACGAAGGTGGTCGAGGGCTGGAACCCGATCATGCCCACCTACCAGGGGCAGGTCACCGAGGAGCAGGTGAGCCAGCTCCTCGCCTACATCAAGTCGCTCGGCACCAGCGCGACCGGGGCCGCCGCCGCGCCCGCCGCGCCGAGCGCCGGCGAGGCCGGAGACTGAGGACGTCATGGAACCCACCCGCGACATCGCCCTCGGCCAGCCCAACTACCTGAACGCCGGCTACGGCCCGCGCTCGTGGCTGCTGACCCGCGACCACAAGCGGATCGCGATCCTCTACCTGCTCTCGGTCACCGTGTTCTTCTTCCTCGGCGGGCTCTTCGCCCTGCTGGTGCGGCTCGAGCTCCTCACCCCGCCCGGCGACCTGGTGCAGCCGGACACCTACAACCGGCTCTTCACCATGCACGGCGTGGTGATGGTCTTCTTCTTCCTCATCCCGGCGATCCCGGCGGTGCTCGGGAACTTCCTGATCCCGATCATGATCGGCGCCCGCGACCTCGCCTTCCCGCGCATCAACCTGGCGAGCTGGTACATCTACGTGCTGGGCGGCCTCTTCACCCTCTGGTCGGTGATCCAGGGCGGCGTCGACACCGGCTGGACCTTCTACACCCCGTACTCGACGAGCTTCTCCAACACCTACGTCGTCTCGACGGCGCTCGGCATCTTCATCACCGGCTTCTCGTCGATCTTCACCGGCCTCAACTTCATCGTCACCATCCACCGCATGCGGGCGCCGGGGCTCACCTGGTTCCGGCTGCCGCTCTTCGTCTGGGCGCACTACGCGACGAGCCTCATCTTCATCCTCGGCACGCCGGTCATCGCCGTCACCGTCCTGATGGTGGCGCTCGAGCGGGTCCTCCACCTCGGCATCTTCGATCCGGCGCTCGGCGGCGACCCGGTCCTGTTCCAGCACCTCTTCTGGTTCTACTCCCACCCGGCGGTCTACATCATGATCCTGCCGGCCATGGGGGTGATCAGCGAGCTGGTGGCGGCCTTCTCGCGCAAGCGCATCTTCGGCTACCGCTGGGTCGCCTACGCCTCGATCGGCCTCGCGGTGCTCGGCTTCCTGGTCTGGGGACACCACCTCTTCGTCTCCGGCCAGTCGCTCTACGCCGCGACGATCTTCTCGGTGCTCTCGATGCTGGTGGCGATCCCCTCGGCGGTGAAGGTCTTCAACTGGACCGCCACCCTCTACGAGGCGTCGATCTCCTACGAGACGCCGATGCTCTACGCCCTGGGGTTCATCGGCCTCTTCACGATCGGCGGCCTGACCGGGGTGATGCTCGCCACCCTGGGCTTCGACGTCCACGTCCACGACACCTACTTCGTGGTGGCGCACTTCCACTACATCATGGTCGGCGGCACCATCATGGGGTACCTGGGCGGCCTCCATTACTGGTGGCCGAAGATCGCCGGGCGCCTCTACCCGATCTTCCTCTCGCGCCTCGCGGCGCTGCTCGTCTTCGTCGGCTTCAACTTGACGTTCTTCCCGCAGTTCGTCCTCGGCTATCTCGGCATGCCGCGCCGCTACTGGTCCTACCCCGACGAGTTCCAGGTGCTCAACGTGATGTCGACCGCCGGCGCCTCGATCCTCGGCGTCGGCTACGTCATCCCGATGGCCTACTTCCTCTGGTCGATGCGCTACGGCAAGGCGGCGACGGCCAACCCCTGGGGCGCCGTCGGGCTCGAGTGGGAGACCAGCTCGCCGCCGCCGACCGAGAACTTCCTGCTGCCGCCGGTCGTCGACCACGGGCCGTACGACTACGGCGTCGGCTACAAGGGAGACTCCGAGGAGAAGCCGCGGACGCCGCCGCAGGCGCAGGAGGCGCACGGTGTCTAGCGCCGGCGAGACCCTGCACGCGCCCGCGCACCCGGCGTCGCTGCAGCACCAGTTCGACTCGGTCGAGCAGCAGCGCGAGTCCTCGACGCTCGGCATGTGGCTCTTCCTGGTCACCGAGATCATGTTCTTCGGCGGCTTCTTCCTGGTCTACCTCGTCTACCGCGTGCAGAACCAGAAGGCCTTCTTCGAGGCCAGCCATCACCTCGACATCACGGCCGGAGCGATCAACACCGCCGTCCTCATCACCAGCAGCCTGACCATGGCGCTCGCGGTGTGGGCGGCGCAGGTCGGGCGGCGCAAGGCGATCGTCGGCTTCCTCCTCCTCACCATGCTCCTCGGCGGCGTCTTCCTGGGCATCAAGGTCTACGAGTACGGGCACAAGTTCGAGGCCCACCTGGTGCCGGGGCCGGACTTCCGCTGGGAAGGCCAGTACCCGCGCGGGGCCGAGATCTTCTACAGCCTCTACTTCGGCATGACCGGGCTGCACGCGCTGCACATGATCATCGGCATCGGCGTGCTGGCGGCGCTGCTGCGGCCGGCGTGGAAGGGGCGCTACCGGCCGGAGTACAACACGCCGGTCGAGTGCGTCGGGCTCTACTGGCACTTCGTCGACATCGTCTGGATCTTCCTCTTCCCGCTGCTCTACCTGATCGGGCTGCACGTCCAATGAGCGCCGACCACGCCCCCTCCCGCGGCGTCTACTTCGCGGTCTTCGGCGCCCTCATGGCGCTGACCGCGATCACCTACGGGGTGGCGACCCTCGATCTCGGCCCGTTCAACGACGTCGTGGCGCTCACCGTGGCGGTGACCAAGGCGGTGCTGGTCATCCTCTTCTTCATGCACGTCCGCCACAGCACCCGCATGACGAAGCTGACCGTGGTCGCGGGGTTCTTCTTCCTCGGCATCATGCTGGCGCTGACGCTCGCGGACTACCTGACGCGGGGGGCGCAGGGGATCCTCGGGAAGTAGGCGGGCGGCGGCGCAGCGTGCGCGGACACTGACGGGCGATGCGCGCCAACGAGACTCTCCTCGACCTCTTCCTCGAGCTCCAGCTCCTCGACCGCATCCCGCGCAGCGGCTTCGTGCTGCGCGGCGTCGCCTCCCCGGAGAGCGTCACCGAGCACTCCTGGCACGTGCTGTTCCTGGTCTGGGCGCTGGGCGCCGAGGTCCCGGAGGTGGACCTCCCGCGCGCGGTCGAGATCGCCCTGGTCCACGACCTCGCCGAGCTGCGCATCGGCGACCTGCCACGCACCGCCGCGCGCTACTTCCCGGAAGGGGCCAAGAGAGGCGCCGAGACCGCCGCCATCGACGAGATCCTGGCCCCCCTCCCGGAGCGCGCCCGCAGCCTCTACCGCGACTACCTCGAGGGCAAGAGCCCCGAGGCCCGCCTGGTGAAGGCCTGCGACAAGCTCCAGCTCATGCTCAAGGTGGCGGTCTACGAGCGCTGGGGCACCGGCGCGCTCGCGGAGTTCTGGGACAACCCGGACAACTTCCCCGACCCGGCGTTCCCGCCGGTGCGCGCGCTCTTCGAGGAGCTCCTCCGCCGGCGCCGGCAGGAGCCGGAACGGCTGGATCCGCTGACGGAAGATCGGTAGAACGACTCGCTCGCGCCGGGCGCCGCCGGCCTTAGCGGCTCACGCGCACCGTCCGGCCGTTGAGCGGCTGCACCGCGCGGGCGCGGCCCGACTGCCAGTTAGGCGAGCGGCGCGATCTTGCCCGGGACCTCGTGGTGCCGAGCTCGCTGCCAGCACAAGCGGAGCTCGCCGCGATGGAGAGACGCCCACTCGATGACTAGGCCAGGGCGCGCCCGGGGAGATCGCCTTGCAAAAGCGCCAGGTTCTCGATTCCCACGACCGCCCGGTGCTCGGCGTACTCGACGTGGAAGTGCGGCGGCTCGTGCTCCCGGTAGAACATGCGGATCACGAGGCCGTAGAAGCGCGCGATCTCAGGCACGCGCGTTTGCGGTCGCCAGGCCCGGCCAGAGGTCCTCGGGCCGCTGCCCGGTGATCTCGAGGTACAGGCTGTCGGGGCAGAGCTCGATGTCTTCGCTCCAGGCGATCGAGTCTCCCGGGCCGATGGTGACGGCCTCGAAGGTCCCCGGCTGCTCCCAGGCCGCGAAGACTCCCTTGCCGGCGAGGTCCGAGAGGTCAATCTCCCCCTCGACCCCGTCGTCATAGCGCAGCCAGATGCGGTAGTTGGGAAGCGGACGGACGGCGACAGGGCGTGGCATGTGAGTCGCTCCAGCTAGGATCATAGCCTGCTCCGCGTCCAGCGAGCCTCCCCACCGGTGACTGAGAAGACGCTCAATCACCCGACAGCCCTGAGGGTCGGCGGCGTCGTGTCGGCCACCTCGGCCACGGCGAAGGCGCCGCCCGCGAAGCCGCAGCCGTCGGCGGCGGTGACGTCGAAGCGCACGGTGGCCGGGCCGCCGGCCAGGTTCGCGACCAGGGCGCTCCCCTCGATCTCGACCGTCCGGCCGTCCACCTGCTGGGCGACGAAGGCGAGGTTCGACAGGTCGGCGCGGCCGTCCACGATGGCGGCCGCGACCTCGACGTCTCCGGCGGCGACCGAGCAGTCGTCGGTGACGGTCGCGGTGAAGGTCACCGCGAGCTGGTATGCCGCGTCGACCTCGCCGCCCTCTGCGCTCGCCGCGACCTCGGGCGCGCCGGCGACGACGAGGAAGTCGGCGTTCGAGATGTCGAAGAAGATGTTGTCCACGGCCGAGACGCGGATCCGCGCCGCGGCGGTCTCCTCGCAGGGCAGGACGACCGCGTGCGGCCCGTCGTTGGCCACGCCAGGCGCCAGCGGGTCGTAGGTGAACCCGCCGTCGCTGGAGAGCGCGATGTCGACCAGGTCCGCGATCGCGCCGCCGCCGACCTCCCACCTGACCTCCTCCGTGCAGCCCGCCCCGAGCTCGACGAAGCTGTTGGGGCTGGTGACGCGGAAGGGATCGCCCTCGACGGCGATCTCGACCGTGTCGTAATCGACGCCGCCGCCGTCCTGCCGCTGGTCGCGCGCGGTCAGGCGGAAGGTGAGGGGATCGCCGACGCGGTCGACCTGCGGCAGCAGATCGCCCAGCGTCGTGGTGTTGCCGATGATGTCGCTGAGCTGCGGGAAGGTGCGCGCCGGGCTCGCCGCCGGCGGGAACGAGCCGAACAGCGCGCCGCAGCCGGGATCAGTGCCGGGCAGGAACTGGCCGGGCGCCAGGTCGAACTGCTCCCAGGCGTAGGTCAGGGTGTCGGCCTCGGGATCGTCGGCCGAGCCGGTGAGGACGAAGGGCGTGTCGCGCGGGATCGTGGAGTCGGCCCCGGCGTCGACCTCGGGCGCGGAGTTGCCGGTCGCGCCGGCGACGGCGCAGGCGTTGCCGCCGCCGCTCGTGACGTAGGCGACGATCTGGTCGAAGCTGCGGGTGTGGAAGTAGGTGTCCATCGTCGTGGTCTGGATGTTGTTGGCGGCACCGCAGGTGCCCGAGCGGCGACATCAGGGCGAGGAGCGGGAGCAGGTGCGAGAGCGAGGGCATGGGTTCCTCCTTGAGGGTGGCGGGTGCCGAGGCTGGCCTGGGTGGCCTCGGCCGACACTCAGGAGGTAAGTCGGAAGGCAGAGCCTCGACCCGCCAACCGGCACTCATGCTCGTGAGACGGGCGGGAGCGTCTTCGCTTACAGCGTGCGCAGCTTCAAGACTCTCAGGTAGGCGTTCCTGTCGCGGCGATGCGGGCGCGGAGGGCCGCTATGTGAGCGGCGCGCGGCTCGGCGGCCGGGTGGTCGATGGACCGCTCGTAGTCAACGCAAACTTGCATGAGGTCGGCGGCGCGGGCCAGGTCGCTTTCCTGCTCGTAGAGGAGGCCGAGGTTCCAGCAGGCGTTCGCCTCCCCCCGCCGGTCGCCGATCTGCCGCGCGACCACGAGGCGCTGCTCGTAATACTCGATCGCCTGCCGCGGCTCCCCAAGCGCCGCATAGGCGTTAGCCACGTTGCCCAGGGCGTATCCCTCACCCCGCCGATCGCCGATCTCCCGCGAGATCACGAGGCGCTCCTCGTAATATTCGATCGCCCGCCGCGGCTCCCTAAGCGCCGCGTAGGCAAGGCCCAGGTTTCCCAGGACCTGACCCTCTCCTCGGCGATCGCCGATCTCCCGCGCGATCACGAGGTGCTGCTCGTAGTACTCGATCGCCCGCCGCGGCTCCCCAAGCGCCGCGTAGGCAAGGCCCAGGTTGCTCAGGACCTGACCCTCTCCTCGGCGATCGCCGATCTCCCGCGCGATCACGAGGTGCTCCTCGTAATATTCGATCGCCCGCCGCGGCTCCCCAAGCACCGCGTAGGCGTTGCCCAGATTGCCGAGGGCGTTCCCTTCGCCCCGTCGATCGCCGATCTCCCGCGCGATCACGAGGTGCTGCTCGTAGTACTCGATCGCACGCCGCGGCTCCCCAAGCTCCGCGTAGGCAAAGCCCAAGTTGCCGAGGGCGTTCCCCTCTCCCTGCCGGTCGCCGATCTTCCGCGCGATGACGAGCACCTGCTCGTGGTGCTCGATCGCACGCCGGGGCTCCCCAAGGTCCGCGTAAGCGTTGCCCAGGTTGCCGAGGTGTGCTCCTTCCGCAGCCCGGTTGTTCATGCGCCGCGCGGCCACGACCGCCGATTGCAGCCAGCCCACCCGTTGCCGCGGATGGAGGCGGAGGTGAAGACAGTAGGCCCCGACGTTGGGGTAGTCGCTGCACAGCGCGGCGGCCCGCTCGTCGTCCGCGGCGCGCGCCGCGGACCAGGCCTGGCCGGCCTCGACGTTCCTCCGCTCGGCGTCGAAGAGCGCCAGCCCGGCCAGCAAGGAAGCGCCACCCTTCAGGTACAGCACGTTCGCCGACCGCAGCACCCCTGCGTAGTGGGCCGCGTGGCGCCGCTCGCTCTGGTCGCGCTCGGCCTCGGCGAGTTGCGCGCCGGCGAAGTCGCGGGCCAGGTCGTGGAGGCGATAGCGGCCGTCCTCCCACTCGACGAGGCTGGCGTTGACCAGCTCGCCCAGAGTGTCGCGGGCGGGAGCAACCTCCACCTCCCATACCGCGGCGGCGCCGGCAGCGTCGAAGGTGCCGGGGAAGACGGCGAGTGTTCGCCAGTGGGCGCGGAGCTCTTCGGCAAGCAGTTCGTAGCTGGTGGCGAGCGCGCCCTCGATCAGGCCGAGGCGCTCCTTGGCGTCGGCGAGCTTGCGGGCGTACTCCTCGGGCGTGAGCCATGGCTTCTCGGCGAGCGCGCTGCCGGCGAGGCGGAGAGCGAAGGGGAGGCGGCCGCAGCGGCGGGCGATCTCGGCGGCCTGGTTCCCGATGCGGGGTGCGATGCGCAGCAGCAGCGTCTGGGCGTCGGCCCCGGGCAGTTCGTCGAGGTCCTTGGCGACAAGACCGGGCAGGGTGAAATGAAAGCGTGAAGTAACGAGGAGGAAGCACCCGGCAGGCGGAGTGAGCGGCTCCACCTGCGCGCGGCCGGCGGCGTTGTCCATGAGCAGGAGGGCGCGCTGGCCGTGGAGGGAGGAACGGTAGAGCCCGTCCAGCTCGGCCGCGGAATCCGGTAGCTGCGCCGTCGGATGGTAAGCGCGGACAACGTGCGCCATCGCCAGGGCGGCGGTGAGCGGCTGCGGACTGACGCCCTTGAGATCGAGGTAAAGCTGCGCGTCGGTGTAGAGGGGCGTCAGCTCCTGCGCGAGCTTGAGCGCCAGGGCGGTCTTGCCGATGCCACCGGCGCCGCGGACAACCAAGGTCGCAGCGCCGCCAAGCTCCAAGGCCGCCCGGAGCTCCGCCAGCTCCATTTCCCGGCCGGTGAAGTCAGCAGGCGGGGACGGGATCTGATGGAGAGCTTGGGGCAGGGTCGGTATGGGCTGCTGTCCGACCTCGGGACTATGCTGTAAATCGCTTCCTGGCTCCCGCGGCTGGCGCCCCCCGTCCAACAGCCTGCGCACCTCCTTCGCGATCTTTGCCAGCTCGGCGTTTCGCTGTTCCCCGCGGAAGCTAGCGAGAGCGCGGCCGCCGCGTGGCCGCACCTGCATCGCAGCCAGCCAGGGGACCTCGTCCCACGCGCAGGCGCTGACGATCACTGGCAGCACGTGGATGCCGTCGGCGGCGCGACGCTCGAGGAGGCGGTGCACCTCCTCGCGCAAGATGAACCTGGACGTCAGTGAGTGGGCTGAAACGAGGAGGACGGCAACCTCCGCCCGTTCCATCGCGGCGCTGATCTCGCCAAGCCAGTCGCCGCCGCCGGTAGTCCTATCGTCGTCCCAGGTCTCGAGAAGCCCCTGCTGTTCCAGGACACCGAGATGGGAGACGAGCTGGTCCTTCCAGCGGCTGTCTTTGTGGCTGTAGCTGACGAAGACCGTCCGCGAGGGCACTCCCACCATTTTAGCGGCAGTGAGATCGTGGGCGGCAGGCGCCGCGCTCCCCCACCCGGATCCTTCGCTGCGCGCTCCGGGACCGCGTCGGACGTCCGCCTCCGCGCCAGGGCGCGCGATCACGATGGCGCGCGCTCGACCACCGTCACGAGCGCTCCATCCCCGGAATGGGAGCTCAGTTAGGCGGCCGGACGCTCCGTCGCCGTTCCGGTGGCCCGATTACCATTCTCGGCGCTCGAATACTTGTTCCGAGCGCGCAATTACCCCTCCGGGCGCGCAAGTTCCGACTTCGGCGCTCAAGTTCCGTTCCGGGCACTCGATCACCATTTCAGGCGCTCGAGTTCCGATCTGGGCGCGAAACTATCGTTCTCGGCACTCAAGCACCAATCCGGGCGCTCAAGTTCCAATTTCGGCGCTCGAGTTCCGTTCCGGGCGCTCGATAACCGCTTTCGGCGCGCGATCATCATTCAGGACACGCAAATCACCAGTCCGGGCACTCGATCACCGCCTCGGCCCGCCAAGGTCCGTCTCCGGCGCTTGGGTTCGCTGATCGGCGCTCCACCGCCGTCTGTGGTCGGTCCGCACTGCATTTTGACCACGGCACGGTCAAATTGCTAGGATCTTTGACCATGCTCGCCCGGATGGTCGGTGCGCGTCTCCCTTCCCCGACCGGGCCTCGGCGGCTCGTGGTGCTGACGGGGGCGCGTCAGGTGGGGAAGACGACGCTGGCTCGCGCGCTCTACGGCAAGAAGCTCCGCTACCTGAACCTCGACTCGCCGGGAGAGCGCGAGCGACTCCGGGGAGTGCCCGCCGAGGGATGGGCGCGGGTGGTCGGGCCGGCGGTGCTCGACGAGGTGCAAAAAGCTCCCGGGCTCCTCGACAAGATCAAGTGGGCGTACGACGAAGGGGAGCTGCGGTTCTCGGTGCTGCTCGGCTCCTCGCGCATCCTGCTGCTCGAGCAGGTGCGGGAGACGCTCGCGGGGCGGGTGTTCCTCTACGAGCTGTGGCCGCTCACCGTTGGCGAGCTCGCCGCTCACTTTGGAGGGACCGCTCCGGCCGAGCCGCTGATCGCCACGCTGGCGGCCGATCCCGCCGGCGCCGCCGCGCGGCTGCGCCCGCTGCTCGACGGCGTCGTCGGCCCGCAGGCGGGCGTCGCCCAGGCGGCGGTCCAGCACAGCCTGGAGTGGGGCGGTCTCCCCGCCCTCCTCCAGTACCCTGTCGAGGAGCGGCGGCAGTGGCTCGACGGGTACCACGCGACCTATCTCGAACGGGACCTGGCCGATCTCGCCCAGCTCCGCGACCTCGAGGCATTCACTCTCTGTCATCGCCTGGCGTCGCTGCGCGCGGGAAGGATCCTCTCCTATTCCGAGCTCGCCCGCGATGCCGCCCTCCCCATCACCACGGTGCGGCGCTACCTGCGGTACCTCGAGCTCTCCTACCAGATCTTCCACTTGCCGGCCTGGGCGGGCAATCCCAGCCTGCGCCTGATCAAGGCCCCGAAGCTCATCTGGTTCGACAGCGGCGTGCAGCGCGCCCTCTCGGGCGAGGTCGGCGGACTGCGCGGCGAGCAGTACGAGAGCACCCTGATCGCGCAGATCCTGATGACCCTGTGGAATCTCGGCGTGCGTGCCGAGGCGTCCTACCTGCGCACGGCCGGCGGTCTCGAAGTCGACCTCGTGATCGAGCGGCAGGAGGGGCTCCTGGCCTTCGAGATCAAGGCGCGCTCGCGCGTCGAGACGCGCGACGCGGGCCGGATCGAGAGGGCGCGGCGGGCCCTGGGAGAGCGCTACCGCGGCGGGATCGTCGTCTATCGCGGCCAGCAGGTCGTGCAGCTCACGGAGACGGTCTTCGCGGTCCCCGACTGGCTGCTGCTGGGGTACTGAGCTCTATCCTTCGCCTCGTACCAGCTCCGCCCCCACCCGGCGTCGACCACGAGAGGCACCGCCAGCGCCGCCACGCCCTCCATCTCCTGCTTGACCTTCGCCGCCACCGTCTCGACCTCGGCCTCCGGCACCTCGAAGACCAGCTCGTCGTGGACGGTCAGGAGCAGGCGCGCCTCGGGGTGCTCGTCTCGCAACCGGCAATCGACCGCGATCATCGCCTTCTTCAGGAGGTCCGCCGCGGTGCCCTGGATCCTGGCGTTGATCGCCATGCGGCGGGCGTTCTCGCGCAGCGCCCGGTTCTTGCTCTGGATCTCGGGGAGCCAGCGGACGCGGCCGTAGAGGGTCTCGACGCGGCCTTCCTTCTCGGCGCTCGCCAGCGTCTCGTCGAGGTAGCGCCGCACGCCCGGGTACTGCGCCAGGTAGTCGCGGATGAAGCGGTCGGCTTCCTTCTGCGGGATGCCGAGGTTCTGCGCCAGGCCGAAGGCGCTCATGCCGTAGAGGATGCCGAAGTTGATGGTCTTGGCGGCGCGGCGCTGCTCGGGGGTGACCAGGGCCGCCGAGATGCCGAAGACGGTGGCGGCGGTGGCGCGGTGGATGTCGGTGCCGTCGGCGAAGGCCTTGACCAGCGCCTCCTCCTCGGCGATGTGGGCGAGGATGCGCAGCTCGATCTGGCTGTAGTCCGCCACCAGGAGCTGGCTGCCCGGACCGGCGATGAAGGCCTTCCTGATGCGCTGCCCGAGCTCGGTGCGGATCGGGATGTTCTGCAGGTTCGGGTTGGCCGACGACAGCCGGCCGGTCGCCGCCACCGCCTGGTAGTAGCGGGTGTGGAGGCGGCGGTCGCCGTCGACCAGGCCGGGGAAGGCGTCGATGTAGGTGCTCTTGAGCTTCGACAGCTCGCGGTAGCGCAGCAGCACCTCCGGCAGCGGATAGCCGCGCGCCGCCAGCTCCTCGAGCGTCTCGGCGCCGGTCGAGTAGCTGCGGGTCTTCTGCGTGCGCTTGAGCACCGGGTAGCCGAGCTTCTCGAACAGGATGACGCCGAGCTGCTGCGGCGAGTTGAGGTTGAAGCGCTCGCCGGCGATGTCGTAGGCCTGCCCCTCGAGCGCCAGCAGCTCCTTGCCGAGCTCGCTCGCCATGTCGGCGAGGAGGTCGATGTCGAGCAGGATGCCGCGCTCCTCCATCCCCAGGAGCACCGGCAGCAGCGGCGCCTCGATGTCGCGGTAGATGCGCTCGAGCGCCGGGCTCGCTGCCAGCTCCTCGCGCATCGGCGGCACGAGCTGCCGCGCGAGGTCGATGCGCTCGCCGGCGTAGGCGGCGAGGCGCGAGTCGCCGAGCGGCGGCTCCTGTGCCTTGTCCCAGCCGGCGTCCTTGGCGGAGAGCGGCTTGCGATTGAGCCGCTCGAGCGCCAGCTCCTCGAGCGCATGGCCGTGCACCGAGGGCTTCAGGAGATAGGAGGCCAGCATGGCGTCGAAGAGCGGCGCCCGGCAGAAGCGGCCGGCGGCGCAGAGGCGCAGGACCTCCTTCAGGTTGTGGCCGACGAGCGTGGTCGCCGGGTCCTCCGCCCAGCGCGCCAGGGTCTCGACGGCGGCCTCGCGCATCCCGGGCCGCCGCAGGTCGGCCATCCAGACCGCGCCTTCGGCGCTCCCGGCCGCCAGCCCGAGCGGGTGCTCCTCCCCGAGCACGGCGATGTAGAGGTCGCCCGCGAGCGCCGCCGCCAGCCGCCGCCACTCCTCGGGAGACTCGACCTCGGTCGCCGGCGCCGCGGCCTCCCCGGCCACCGCCGCCGTCGGCGCCAGCTCCTCGGCGAGCGAGAAGAACTCGAGGTCGGTGAAGAGGCGGCGCAGCGCCACCGGGTCCGGGGCCTCGCGGCGGAGCTTCTCGGGCTCGAAGGGGATCGGCAGGTCACAGTGCAGGGTCGTCAACTGCTTCGAGAGCTTGAGCTGCTCGGCGTGCGCGCGCAGAGTCTCCCGCTGCTTCGGCGGCGCCTCCTCGAGCCGCGACAGCAGCTCCTCGATCGAGCCGAACTGCTGGATCAGCTTCTTGGCGCCGACCCGTCCGATCCCCGGAACGCCGGGGATGTTGTCGATGGTGTCGCCGATCAAGGCCAGGAAGTCCGGAACCTGCGCGGGGAGGACCCCATAGTCCTCCTCGACGTCCGGCGGGCCGTAGACCTTCTCCTTGATCAGGTGGAGGAACGACACTCCGGGCCGCACGAGCTGCATCAGGTCCTTGTCGGCGGAGACGAGCACGACGTCGTACCCCGCCTCGGCTCCCTTGCAGGCGAGCGTGCCGAGCACGTCGTCGGCTTCGTAGCGCGGCTCTTCGACGATCGGGATCCGATAGGCGTCGATGATCTGGCGGATCCAGGGGAGCTGGTTGATGAGGTCGGCCGGCATCGGCGCGCGGTTCGCCTTGTACTGCTCGTAGAGATCGCTGCGGGCGCTCGGCGCGCCGACGTCGAGCGCCATGGCCATGAACTCGGGCTGCTGCTCGCGCAGGAGCTTGCGCAGGGTCTGCACGACGATGTAGACGGCGTTCGTCGGCTGCCCGCGGGAGGTCGAGAGCCGCGTCGGGGCGAAGAACGAGCGGTAGATGAGGTAGTAGCCGTCGATCAGGAACAGCCGCGGGCGGGGCTCGGTCATAGGGCGGTCATTGTGTCAGGTCCGGGCGAGGGCATGGCACGGGTCTAGCATTTTGCCAGCGCGTCTGAACAGGCACGCCTGGAGAGGTTCGCACAGGCGGGGCGGCAGGGACGAGGCCGGGGCCCGCACGGGCGGGCCGCCGTTGCGAAAGGAGGCAGTCACGTGGAAGCGGGCATGGGACTCATCTCGTGGATCGTGTTCGGCCTGATTGCGGGTCTGATCGCCAAGATGATCATGCCGGGCAGGGACCCGGGCGGCTGCATCATCACGGTCATCATCGGGGTCGTGGGGGCGCTGCTCGGCGGCTTCATCGCCACGGCACTGGGCTTCGGGGGGATCAGCGGGTTCGACTGGCGGAGCCTGCTGATCGCGATCCTCGGATCGCTCGTGCTGCTGTTCATCTGGAGGGCCATCTCCGGCAGGAGGGCGTAGGCCGGGCGCCCGCGGGTTTCGTCGCTCAGGCGCGGCGGGCTTGGGCGACGAGGTGCGCGGCCTCGGGGAGGATGAGCTCCTCCATGGCGAGGGCCACGGCCTTGGGCGAGCCGGGGAGGGCGAACAGGGCGCGGCCGGCGATGACGCCGGCGGCGGCGCGGGAGAGCATGGCGGCGGCGCCGACCTGCCGGTAGGAGAGCATCCGGAAGAGCTCGCCGAAGCCCTCGACCGGCCGCTCGAGGAGCGGAGCGACGGCTTCGAGCGTCAGGTCGCGGGGCGAGAGGCCGGTGCCGCCGGTCGTCACCACCACGTCCACCTCCGGCAGAGCCAGCAGCTCGCGCAGGGCGGCGCGGATCTCCGGCACCGCGTCGCGCACGATCCGCGCCTCGATCACCCGGTGCCCCGCCCGCTCCGCGGCCTCGCGGATCGCCCGCCCGCCGGCATCGTCCTCCGGCGTCCTGCTGTCGCTCACCGTCAGAGCGGCGAACCCGAGGCTCCGCGGCGCCTGGGCGCGGTGCTGCGCGGGGACGTCCATCGGCGGGGCAGGCTAGCACGCGGCCGGGCAGCTAGAATCGCCGCCTCATGCGCTTCCGGCCCGTGCTCGCCACTGCAGCTCTGCTTCTCGCCGCCCTTCCTTGCCTGAATTCTCTTTCTGCGAATGGTCAACCGCCCGCCTTGCCGCCGCGGGCGCTCGAGCTGCGGACGCTGGGGATCGCGCAGCTCGAGAACGAGCAGCCGGCGGAGGCGGCGGCGACCTTCGCGGAGGTGGCGCGGCTGGTGCCGGGGGATCCGCTGGGCGACGCCAACCTGGCGGTCGCGCTGCTGCGCCAGCAGAAGAGCGACGAGGCGCTGGCGGCGATCGGGCGGGCGCTCGGGAAGACGCCGGGGCGGCCCGACCTGCTGGCGATCCAGGCGGAGGCGCTGCAGTGGGCCGGCGAGCCCGAGAAGGCGCTCGCGGCGCTCGAGCAGGCGATGGCCGCGGCGCCCGAGGATCTCGAGATCCTGTTCGCGGCGCAGCGCCTCGCCGTTACGCTCGAAGGCGAGGCGGCGGAGCGGGTGGGGGCGGCGGCGCTCGAGCGGCTGGCGCGGCTGCGGCCGGAGAACGTGGTGGTCCTGACGCAGCTCGGCAGCCGCGCGGTCCAGGCCGGCGACCGCACGGCGGCGACCGGCGCCTATCTGCGCCTGAAGGAGCTGCTCTGGCAGGCGCCGCAGGCGGAGGCGCTCCTGGGCCAGCTCCTGACGGCGCTCGAGGCGGGCGACCCGGCGGCGGTGCGGGTGCCGGCGCTGCGGCTCGAGAACGTCCTCAAGGTGACGCCGATGTACCAGCAGGGGCTGCGCGAGCTGACCGCCGGGATCCAGGGGGTGCCGGTCACGCGCTTCGCCGGCGAGCCGCCGCCGGCGGCGTTCGGCGAGCCGGTGCCGGTCGAGCTGCGGGGCACGGCAATCGACGGCACGGCGACCGCCGGTTCGGGCCTCGCGGTGGGAGATTTCGACAACGACCAGAAGCCGGACCTGGCGCGGCTCGTCGCAGGTGAGGCGCCGGGCCTGGAAGTGCGTCTCGCAGCCGCCGGGTGGCAGGCGCACGGCTCGCCCGCCCACGAGGTCCGTGGGTTCACCGGCCTCGCCGCTCTCGACCTCGACAACGATGGGAAGCTCGATCTCCTGGGCTACGGCCCGGAGCGGACCGCGATGTTTCTGGGTAAGGGGGACGGGGCATTTGCCGCCGCACCCGAGCTTCTCGCCGCCGCGCGCGGCGCAACCGCCGCCACGGCCCTCGATTACGACATCGAAGGCGACCTGGACCTCGCGCTTGCCGGGGGCCCGGCAGGCGCGCCGGCGCCCGCCCAGCTCCTGCGGAATACCCTCGAAGGACCAGCGACGCCGCTGACGGCCGTCGGCGAGAAGACCTTCCCTTCCCTTCCCTGGAACGCAGTCCACCAGGCCCTCGCCACCGATCTCGATCGCGACGGCGACCTCGACCTCCTCCTCGCCCACGCCGGCGGCCTCGCCTGGCTCGACAACCTGCGCCAGGGGCGCTTCGCCGACCGCACCGCCGCCGCCGGCCTCGCCGCCGCGGGCAGCCCCGGGGAGGTCCTGACCGTCGCCAGCGCCGACCTCGACCAGGACGGCCTCCCCGACCTGATCGCGGCGCCGGCCGCCGGCGGGCTCCGCTTCCTCCGCAACGAGGGCGGGAAGTTCACGGCCTGGGACCTCGCGTCGGGCCTGGCGGGCGCCCCGCCGCCGGTCGTCCGCGCCCTCGCCACGCCCGACCTCGACAACGACGGCCGCGTCGACCTCGCCGTCGCCGGCGACTCCGGCGTGGCCGCGCTCTCGCGCCGCGGATCGGGCTTTGAGGCGATCCCCTTGACCGGCGGCCCGCCCCGCGCCACCGCCCTCGAGGCGGCCGACCTCGACGGCGACGGCGACCTCGACCTCCTCGCCGCCGGCCCGTCCGGCCTCCACCGCCTCGACAACCAGGGCGGCAACACGAACCACTGGCTGGCGGTGCGGCTCCAGGGGCTGGCCAAGGGGAACAGCAAGAACAACCTCTTCGGCGTCGGCTCGGTCGTCGAGGTGCGCGCCGGAGCGGCGTACCAGCTCCGCGAGGCGATGGGGCAGGTCGTGCACTTCGGCCTCGGGAGCCTCGCCAAGGCCGACCTGCTGCGCGTCGTCTGGCCGAACGGCGTGCCGCAGAACCGGCTCCAGCCGCGGCTCGACCAGCGCATCGTCGAGGAGCAGCTCTTGAAGGGGAGCTGCCCGTTCCTCTACGCCTGGGACGGGACCCGCATGGCGTTCGTCACCGATCTCCTCTGGGGGGCGCCGATCGGCCTGCCGGTCGCCGAGGGGGTGTGGGCCGGCGCCGATCCCGACGAGCTGGTGCGGGTGGACGGCGCGCGCGCGGACGGCGGCAGCTACCGTCTGGCGGTGACCGAGGAGCTGTGGGAAGCGGCCTTCATCGACCGCCTGCGGCTCTGGGTCGTCGACGCCCCGGCCGAGGTCGAGGTGGCGAGCAGCCTGAAGATCCTCCCCGGGCGGGTCCTGCCGGAAGCGGTCGTGGGCAGCCGCGGCCTGCGGCCGGTCGCGGCGGCCTGGGACGGCGCGGACCGGGACGTCACGGCGCGGGTCGCGGCGCGCGACGAGGTCTACGCCTCGGGGTACGAAGAGGGGCGCTACCAGGGAGTCGCGGCGCGCCCGTGGAGCTTCACCTTCGATCTCGGCGCGGCGCCCGGCGGTCCCGTGCGCCTCCACCTCGACGGCTGGATCTTTCCCGCCGACGCGAGCTTGAACCTCGCCGTCGCCCAGCGCGCCGTTCCCGGCCTCGTGCCGCCGCGCCTCGAGGTCGAGACCGCCGGCGGCTGGCGCGCGCTGCTGCCGGAGATGGGCTTCCCGGCCGGCAAGACGAAGACCATGGTCGTCGACACGCCGCCGCTGCCGCCCGGGGCGCGGCGCCTGCGCATCACGACCTCGCTCTGGCTCGCCTGGGACCGCGTCGCCTGGACGACCTCTCCGGCCGATACCGCGCCGCGCATCGTGGCCCGCCTCGCGCCGGCGCGCGCCGAGCTGCGCTTCCGCGGCTTCTCGCGCCTGGTGCGCAGCGCGCCCAACGCGCCGCACCGCTTCCTCTATGAGGAGACGTCGACCGCCTCCCCCTGGCTCCCCTTCCCCGGGCGCTATACGCGCTTCGGCGACGTGCGCGAGCTGCTGGGCGAGGCCGACGACCGCGCCGTCGTCATGGCCCCCGGCGACGAGATCGCCCTCGCCTTCGACGCCGGCGCTCTGTCCCCGCCCCCCGCCGGCTTCCGCCGCACCGTCTTCCTCGAGAGCTCCGGCTGGGACAAGGACGCCGACCGCAACACCTATGCGGCGGCCGCGGTCGAGCCGCTCCCCTTCCGCGCCATGAGCGGCTACCCGTACGGGCCGGGCGAGCGCTTCCCCGACACGCCGCTCCACCGCGAGTACCTGGCGACCTGGCTCACCCGGGAGGTGCCGCCGGCAGGCTTCGACTGAGCGCCTGAAACCTGCCCGTCCCATTCCCGTAGAAGGGGGGCACCGAAGAGTTGTCATGGACATCCCTCGCGCCGATCGTGCCCGCAGCCTCCGCCGCCGCCGCGTTGCCATCGCCGGCACCGCCGTGGCAGCCCTGGCGGCCATCACCTATGCCTCGACCCAGTTGAAGCCGGCGGCGCCCTCGGTGGACGGCGCCGGCCTCTGGATCGACACCGTCAAGCGCGGCCCGATGCTGCGCCAGGTCCGCGGCCCCGGCACGCTGGTGCCGGTCGAGGTGCGCTGGATCTCCGCCCCGGTCGAGGGGCGCATCGAGCGCATCCCGGCGCTCGCCGGCGCCGAGCTCGGCCCCGACACCGTCCTGATGGAGCTCTCGAACCCCGAGCTCGAGCAGCAGGCGTTCCAGGCCGAGTCGGACCTGCGCGCCGCCCAGGCCGACCTCGAGGACCTGCGCGCCCAGCTCGAGAGCCAGGTGCTGGCGCAGCAGGCGACGGCGACGCGCGTCCTCTCCGAGAGCCGTGAGGCGGCCCTCGAGGCGGAGGCCAACGAGGCGCTGTCCAAGGACGGTCTGATCCCGGAGATCACCTTGAAGCGCTCGCGGCTGCGCGCCGAGCAGCTCGACCGCCAGGCCCAGATCGAGCAGCAGCGGGTCGAGAAGGCCAGGAGCTCGGCGGCCGCCCAGCTCGCGGCGCAGCAGGCGCGGGCGCAGCAGTTCCGCGACCTCTCGGCGCTGCGCCGCCGGCAGGTGGACTCGCTGCGCGTCCGCGCCGCCATCTCCGGCGTCCTCCAGGAGCTGCCGGTGCAGGTCGGGCAGCGGGTCGCGCCCGGCACGACGCTGGCGCGCGTCGCCCGCCCCGAGACGCTCAAGGCCGAGCTGCGCGTCCCCGAGACTCAGGCCAAGGACGTGGCCCTCGGGCAGGTGGCGGCGATCGACACCCGAAACGGCGTCGTGCCCGGCCGCGTCGCCCGCATCGACCCGGCGGCGCGCGAAGGCACGGTGACGGTCGACGTGACCCTGACCGGGCCGCTGCCGCAGGGCGCGCGCCCCGACCTCTCGGTCGACGGCACGATCGAGATCGAGCGCCTCGCCGACGTCGTCTACATGGGGCGGCCGACCCACGGCCAGCCGCACAGCACGATCGAGATCTTCAAGCTGGTCAAGGACGGGCGCGAGGCGGAGCGGGTGACCGTGCGGCTGGGCCGCAGCTCGGTCTCCACCGTCGAGGTCCTCTCCGGCGTCAAGCCCGGCGACCAGGTCATCCTTTCCGACGTACCGGCCGCGGACGGTCAGGACCGCCTGCGCCTGGACTGATCCATCCAATCCACGGAGGCTCACATGGCTTCTTCCGACCGCCCGCTGATCCACCTCGATGGCGTCACCAAGGTCTTCCTGACCGACGAGGTCGAGACCCACGCGCTTTCGGGCATCCACCTCGAGATCCGCAACGGCGAGTACGTCGCCATCGCCGGCCCGTCCGGCTGCGGCAAGACCACCCTGCTCTCGATCCTCGGCCTGCTCGACACGCCGAGCGACGGGCAGTACTGGCTCAACGGCAAGCAGGTGGCCGACCTCTCCTTCTCCGAGCGGGCCAGGATCCGCAACCGCGAGATCGGCTTCATTTTCCAGGCCTTCAACCTGATCGGCGACCTGACGGTCTACGAGAACGTCGAGCTGCCGCTCACCTACCGCGGCATGGCGGCGAAGGAGCGCAAGGAGCGGGTGCAGGCGGCGCTCGAGCGCGTCGCCATGGCGCACCGCGCCAAGCACTATCCATCGCAGCTCTCGGGCGGCCAGCAGCAGCGCGTCGCGGTGGCGCGCGCGGTCGTCGGCAAGCCCTCGATCCTCCTCGCCGACGAGCCCACCGGCAACCTCGACTCGCGCAACAGCGAGCAGGTCATGGAGCTGCTCGACGAGCTGCACCGCGAGGGGGCGACCATCTGCATGGTCACCCACGACCCGCGCTACGCGCGCTACGCCAGCCGCTCGATCCACCTCTTCGACGGCAAGGTGGTCGAGGAGCAGGAGGGCGTCGAGCGCGCGATGGAGGAGCGCGAGCTCGCCCAGCGCGGCTTCGAGCTGAACTAGGCCGGCGAGGCGGGCCGTGACCCGGCGGGCGGAGTCAGGAGCGCGCGCGTGATTCGTCTGCACAACGTCGAGAAGAGCTACGTCGCCGGGCCGCTCACCACCTGGGTGCTGCGGCGGATCGACCTCGACGTCGACGAGGGGGAGTTCGTCACCATCATGGGCCCGTCGGGCTCGGGCAAGACGACCCTGCTCTCGATCCTCGGCATGCTCGACGCCGCCTGGAGCGGCGAGTACCACCTCCTCGACCAGCCGGTGCACGCGCTCAAGCAGAAGCAGCGGGCGCTGCTCGCCAAGCAGCACATCGGCTTCGTCTTCCAGAGCTACCACCTGCTCGACAGCCTGACGGTGGCCGAGAACCTCGACCTGCCGCTCTCCTACCGCGACGTGCCGCGCGGCCAGCGCCAGGCGCTGGTGGCCGACGCCCTCGACCGCTTCAACATCGTCGGCAAGAAGGACCTCTTCCCGACCCAGCTCTCGGGCGGGCAGCAGCAGCTCGTCGGCGTGGCGCGGGCGGTCATCGGCGCGCCGCGGCTGCTGCTCGCCGACGAGCCGACCGGCAACCTCCACTCGAGCCAGGCCGACGAGATCATGCGGCTCTTCAAGCGCCTCAACGACGAGGGCACGACCATCATCCAGGTCACCCACTCCGAGCGCAACGCCGCCTACGGCAACCGCGTCGTCAACCTCCTCGACGGCTGGATCACGCCGGCGGACTAGCCGCCCCGCGGCCTACTTGCGCCCGCGCTCGAGGTCGATGCCGCGCTTGCCGAGGACCTTCTTCAAGCGCCCGTAGAGGTTCTCGCCGAGCAGCGAGTTGGCGGTGACGGTGAGGTCGTGCAGCACCGTGTGCAGCTCCTCCGAGCCGCTCCAGTGGCGGTGGGCGTGGCGCTCGAGGTCGCCGCCGAAGACCTGGGAGAGGACGGCGGCGGCGAGCACCAGGTCGTCGAGGTAGCCGGCGCCGCCGATGATCGCCTCCGGCAGGAGGTCCATCGGCAGGATGAAGTAGGCGAGGGCGCCGCCGATGAGCGCCCGCGTCGGCCCGGGGACGTCCTTGTCGAGCGTCAGCCGGACCAGCAGCATGAAGATGTCGGGCACGAGGAGGAGCGCCTTGACGGCGCCGCTCGAGAGCTTCCCGCCCTTGCGCTCGACGGTCTGCACCACCCGCTCGCGCAGGCGGTCGTAGAAGGAGAGCAGACCGCTGTGCGGCAGCCCGGGATCGGCCGCAGCGAGCGCCGTCACCGAGCGCTCCTCGGCGGCGCGCATCTCCGGCGGCTCGAGGTACTCGGCGACTCCCGTCGCCGCCTCGCCGCCCGTCGGCCCGCCCGCCGGCACGTCCTGAGGCTCTTTCCGCTCGGCCATCGCGATCTCCCCGCCCTCCCCGAGCCATGTTAGCAGCAGCTAGCGGTTCAAGGGACGTGCCACGCCGGCGCTCGGCGTCGCGACGATCAGAAGACGTACGCGAGCGCGAAGCCGACCTGGGCGGCCATCATCATCAAGTACATGTGGCGCCAGGAGGGGTGGTTCTCGGTGGCGGTCAGGGAGGCGGGGTCGCGCAGCAGGAGGTAGACCGTGTAGCAGCCCCAGAGGGTGAGCGCGACGCCCAACGCCAGCAGCAGCGCCGGGTTGCCGGTCAGGATCGGCAGCTCGGGGTTGCGCGGGTCGCGCAGCACGATGCCGAGCGGCAGCAGCAGCCAGGGAAAGACGAAGAACGGGGCGATGATCCAGGCC
This sequence comes from Thermoanaerobaculia bacterium, assembly GCA_044866775.1. Classification (GTDB taxonomy): domain Bacteria; phylum Acidobacteriota; class Thermoanaerobaculia; order Multivoradales; family UBA5704; genus DASUNQ01. The sequence continues at coordinate 25,097 of JBIOUG010000095.1, forward strand.
GCCTTCTTGACGCCGTAGACGATCGGCAGCGTGCGACAGCCGCCGGCGCGGTCGCCCTCGATGTCGGCGAAGTCCTTGGTCGACAGCGACCCCAGCAGGAAGAGGCCGAAGACCGCGCCGATGTACCAGGGCTCCGCGAACCAGACCGGCGCCACCATGCCCCAGCCGGCGACCTTCAGGAGCACGCCGCGCGGAATGGCGATCGTCCAGTTGGCGAGCCAGCCGCGGGTCTTGGTGCGGCCGAGCGCCGGCGCCGAGTAGATGAAGGTGAAGAGGAGGCCGGCGAGGTAGATGAAGAAGCAGACGCGCAGGGCGAGCGGCGCCGCGAGCTTCTCGGCCAGGGTGTCGTAGGGGTAGGGGACGACGATCCACACCGGGATGAGGGCCAGGGCGTAGAACAGCCAGGTGAATTTCCAAGCCTGGCGCGGCGACAGCTCGCCGGTCACCAGCGGCCGGCCCGGCTTGTTGAGGCGGTCGATCTCCAGGTCGTAGATCTGATTGATGGCGTTCGAGGCGGCGTTCATGAAGCTGGCGCAGAGCGAGCCGAGGGCGACCGTCAGCACGACCGAGAGCGTCAGCCGCGCTTGCGGGTCCGGGTTGTGCGCCGAGCCGAAGGCGCAGACGGCACCGGAGACGATGCCGAGGAGGGGCGGCAGGAGGGTGAATGGGCGAGCTAATTTCAGGTAGCGGGAAAGGCGCTCGCGCATCAGCTCACCAGCGGCGCCAGCGCCATCGCCGCCAGCGCGCCCACCAGGGTGTTCAGGAAGTTGACCGCCTCGTTGTCGAGCCAGCCGCGGCGCTCGATCGTGGCGCCGACGACGCTCTCCAAGGTGGTGCCGGCGAAGGCGGCGACGACGACCGGCACGACGCCCACCGGCGGGTAGAGCCCGACCGCGGCCCCGAGCGCCGCGATCGCGAGCGACGCCGCGACGCCGGCGAGCGTCCCTTCGACCGACACCGCTCCCTGAGTGCCGCGCGGCACCGGGCGGAGCGTCGTGATCAGGAAGGTGCGCCGGCCGAGGAGCTGGCCGATCTCCGACGAGGCGGTGTCGGAGGCGGCGGTGGCGAAGGCGCCGGCGAAAGCCAGGGCGAAGAGCACCGGGTGCGGCGTCACCGCGGCGAAGAGGGCGCAGACCGCCGCCACCGTGACGTTGGCGAGGGCGTGGCGCGCGCCGCGCCGGCCGCCTTCCTCCTGCGCCAGCTTCGCCGCCGCCTTGCGCCGGTAGCCGAGCTTGGTGGCCGCGCTGCCGATCACGAAGAAGGCGCCCAGGAGCAGGAATCCCCGCCAGTCGAGGAAGGTGTAGATCGCGGTCCCCAGCACCCACCCCGCGACCACCCCCGAACGGTTGACCGAGCGCGCCGCGTAGGCCGCCCCGGCGAGGGCGGCGTTGATCGCCGCGCCGATCAGGAAGCGGCTCCCGACGCCCCCCGCCGCCAGCCAGCGCTCCCACCCGCCCTGCGTCAAGAGCAGCCCGAAGAGGAAGAGGCCGGAGAGGAGCGGCACCCCGAGGTTGTCGTCCAGTCCCTGCGGCAGCGACTCGAGCACGGCGGCGAAGACGGCCGCCGCCGCCCCGGCCGCCACGGCGAAGCTCCAGTCGTAGCGCCCCGGCGCCGTCCAGGCCAGGAGCCCCGCCGCCGCCACCGTGCCGAAGAGCGCGTAGGCGCCGCTCCCGGCCCAGCTCTTCTCGGGGTTCCACGGCAGCTTGCGCCGGCCGAGCGTCATGCCGACGACCGAGGCCATGCCGTCGCCGAAGGCGAGGATGCCCCAGGTCGCCGCCGCCACCTCGAGCCGCCGCCAGAAGAGGAGGACGAGCAGGAGCACGGAGAGCGGGTAGAGGACGATCCCGGCCGAGCCGCCGGCGGCCAGCTCGGCGTCGCGCCAGAGCCGCCGGCCGCCGACCCGCGGCAGCAGGAAGAGGTTCATCAGCAGCGCCGCGAGCGCGCAGACCGCCGACCAGAAGGGCCCGAGGAAGCGCAGCAGGAGGGCGATCGACCCCGTGCCCATGTGGACCGTCTTGCGCAGCAGCTCGCGGCGCAGGGCGGCGGCGGCCGCCTGCCGATCGTCCCGATCGACGCCGGCTGACCCGGCCGGCGGCGCCGCCGGCGCGGGCGTCACCGCTTCCACTGGCCCGTCTCCTCGAGCCAGGCGAGCGTCGCCCCGAGCCCCTCCGCGAACGGCCGGCAGCGGTAGCCGAGGTCCGCTTCGGCGCGCGCCGAGCTGTAGGCCCAGTCGTGGCGGTAGATCTCGACCAGGTCGGGGGTGAGCTGGGGCGTGCCGCCGGTCAGCCTCGCCCAGCCCTTCTGCAGCGCCCCGGCCGCCTTCGCCAGGCCGTCCGGCATGCGCCGGCGCGGCACCGGCACGCCGGAGAGCCGCTCGACGGTCGCGTAGAACTCGCCGAGCGTCACGTTGGGGCCGCCGAGCACCCAGCGCCCGCCGGGCGCGCCACGCTCGAGCGCCGCCGCCACGCCGCGCGCCACGTCCTCGACGTAGGCGTAGCTCCAGCGCCGCTCGGGGCGGCCGATGAGCGCCGGCAGCCGGCGGTGCAGGAGATCGAGCACGTGGCGCACGACGATGTTGCCCTCGGTCATCTCCCCCGGGCCGTAGATCACGCCGGGGTAGACGATGGAGAGCGGCGCGCCCTCGTCGATCGCGTTGCGCGCCAGCGCGTCGGCCATCGCCTTCGTGCGCTCGTAGTGGTTGATCCAGGCGCGCGGCGGACCGCCGCCGCCGGCACCGGCCGCGGGCGCCGACTCGTCGAGCACCCCGCCCGGCCCGCCCTCGCTCGGCCCGAGGGCGATGAAGCTCGAGACGTAGACGATCCGCTCGACGCCGGCCATCTGCGCCGCCGCGAGCACGCAGTGGATGCTGCCGACGTTGATGCGGTCGAACTCCGCCGCCGGCGCCAGGATCTTGACCAGCGCCGCGGCGTGCAGGATGGCGTCGCACCCCGCCGCGGCGCGCGCCAGACTGTCCACCTCGGTGACGTCGCCGGCCGCGAACTCGACCCCTTCGGGAAAGCGGGCGCGCGACGCCGACGGCCGCACCAGCAGCCGCACGGCGTGGCGCGGCGCGAGCTCGGCCACGACGCGGCGGCCGAGGAACCCCGTCCCTCCGGTGACCAGGATCCTCATGCCGCCGCGCGAGCGATCCGCACCGCGCCGCTCAGCGGGTGACGCGCACCTTCAGGTTCGAGAACTTCCAGCCGATCGGCGGGAAGTAGGCGTTGTCGGCCACCCCGGGCAGACCGAAGCTGAGCCGCACCGGGTTGCCGCGGTCGGCGAGGTCGAGGTTGAAGGCCGCGCCGGTGACGTCGGCGACCACCGCGTCGTTGCGCGTCACCAGCATGCGCACCGTGGCGCTCTCGGTGTCGTAGACCAGCGTCACGTGGTGGGTAGCCCCTTCCTTCCAGCCGGTGCCGAACTTGAGCGCGGGCTCGACCACGGCGCTGCCCTGATCGACCATGGTCCGGGAGCGCTTGCCGCGGACGAAGCTGCCGAAGTAGAGGGTCTTGTTGAAGCGCGCGCCGCCGGTGTGGAACATGCCGACGAGGCCGGTGAAGAGGGGCGTGAAGCTGCCGATGCGGACGTCGAAGTCGATCGTCGCCGCGCGGTAGCCGCGGCCGGGCACCAGCGGCAGCGTCAGGTCGAGCGCCGAGCGGGCCGGCGTGGGGGCGAAGAAGACGCCCGGCCGGTCGAGGCTCACCGTCTCGACGGGCGCCACCGGCGGGCCGTCCAGCGGATAGAGCATGCGGAAGGCGCGCGCGTCGGCGCCGACGAAGGTGCCGTAGGCGTAGAAGGGCTGGTTGCAGGTGACCTGGGCGCGCAGACCGCCGGCCGCCGGCGCCGAGAGGACGCCGTTGAAGGGGTCCTCGACGATGCGGTGCGACACCGGCAGCAGCGCCACGGTCTCGGCGGGCGCGAGCGGCGAGCCCTTGGGGCGCAGCAGCGTGAGGTGGCAGACGGCCGCCGCCGGCGCGAAGTTCATGATCTCGATGTTGGCGTGGCCGGAAGCGCTGCGCGAGAGGTTCTGGAGGAAGGCGGTCTCGCCGGGCTGGTACCAGTTCGCATCGGAGAGGACCGGCATCGCCCAGGTCAGGGTGTCGTCGCCGCGCTCCAAGAACAGGACGCCCGTCCGCACCTCGATGCCGCCGTCGCCGTCCAGCCGCAGCATGCCGGTGCCGTCGATGAACGGCGCGACGTTGAAGACGTTCGGCTTCTCGTCGTTGTCCACGTTCACCGGGTCGCCGTCCAAACCGGTCCCGGGGTGCCCGGTCTCGATGAAGACCGGGGCGAGCCGGCGCGGGCCGGTCTTCGAGACCTCGAGCTTCGTCGTCGGCCGGCCGGAGCCGCCGAGCTCGGGGTTGGGCACGTAGAAGGTCGCGGCGTGGGCGGCGGGAACGAGCAGGGCCGCCAGGGCCAGGGCCAGGGGGATCGCCAGGTACTTCTGCCTCATGAGTCGCTTCTCTCCTCGTCTGATGTCGGACCGTCGGAGCGGGAAATCGAGCTATTGTAATGCATTCCGCCCGGCGGGCGCCTCTGCGGCGGCCGCCCAGAGGTCGGCGAGGGCCTCGTCGAGGGTGCGCCGCGGCGTCCAGCCGAGGGCGCACAGGCGTCGCGCGTCGCCCATCAGGAGCGGCAGGTCGACCGGCCGCATGCGGGCCGGGTCCGCCACCACCTCCGCCGCGACGCCGGCGATCGCCATCAACCGCTCGAGCGCGGCGCCGATCGAGGTGGCGCGGCCGGAGGCGACGTTGTAGACCCCTCCCGGCCGCCCGCGCTCGGCGAGGATCGCGACCGCCGCGGCGCCGTCGTCGACGTGGACGAAGTCGCGGCGCGCCGAGAGGTTCCCCACCCGCAGCGTCGGCTCCTGCTCGCCGCGGGCGATGGCGGCGAGCTGGGCGGCGAAGGCCGGCAGCGCGAAGGCCGGCGACTGGCCGGGGCCGACCAGGTTGAACGAGCGCATCACCACCGCGCCGTGGGCGGCGGCGAGCCGCTCGGTCCCCAGCTTGGTGAGCGCGTACGGCGTGCGGGGGTCGGCTAGGCGCTCCTCGCCGAGCGGCTGCTCGGCCTCGGGCACCGGGCCGTAGACCTCGGCGCTCGAGGCGACCACCACCCGGCGGCCGGCGGCGGCGACCAGGAGGTTGGCCGTCCCGCCGACGTTGACCTCCACGTACTCGGGCATGCGGTGCCACGACTCGCCGACGTGCGAGAGGCCGGCGAGGTGGACGATCGCCTCCGGGTCCGCCGCCGCGACCGCCTGCGCCAGGGCCTCGCGGTCGAGGAGGTCCGCCTCGTAGAGATCGACGCCGGGCAGCTCGGGGCGCTCGATGAGATAGGTGCCCGCGACCGCGTCGCCGCGGGCGACGAGGAGCTGGGCGAGGCGGACGCCGACGAAGCCGGAGACGCCGGTGATGAGGACGCGCAAGCGGCCCCTGGCGCCTAGCGCGCGACCTCTGCCGGGCGGCGGCGCCGGGCCATGGTCTCGCGCCAGTAGTCGAGCAGGTCGCGCACGGTCTGGTCGAAGGGGATGCGCGGCTCCCAGCCGGTGTCGGCGCGGAACTTCGAGCTGTCGCCGATCAGGATCTCGACGTCGGAGGGGCGCAGCCGCTCGGGGTCCACCTCCACCCGCACGTCCACCTTGGCCATGGCGACGATCTTCTGCAGCAGCTCGCGGATCGAGATCCCGCGGCCGCTGGCGATGTTGTAGACCTCGCCCGGCCGGCCCCTCTCGACCGCCAGCCAGTAGGCGCGCACCATGTCGCGCACGTCGGTGAAGTCGCGGATGGCGTCGAGGTTGCCGACCTTGATGACCGGCTCCTGGAGCTCGAGCTCGATCGCCGCCACCTGGCGGCAGAAGTTGGAGGTCACGAACGGGTGCCCGCGGCGCGGCCCGGTGTGGTTGAAGCCGCGGGTGCGGACGACCTTCAAGCCGTAGCTCTGGAAGTACTGGTAGCCGAGGAAGTCCTGCGCCACCTTGGAGACGGCGTAGGGCGAGAGCGGCCGCAGCGGGTTGGTCTCCTTGATCGGCACCTCGTCCGGCAGCACCAGGCCGTACTGCTCCGACGAGCAGGCGATCTGCACCACCGGATCGAGGCGCAGGGCGCGGATGGCCTCGAAGAGGTTGACCTGTCCCTGGACGTTGGTGGTGATGGTCTCGTTCGGGCCGGTCCAGCTCGCCGGGACGAAGCTCTGGGCCGCGAGGTGGAAGACGGCGTCGGGGCGCGAGCGTTCGAGCGCCTGGTGGATCGAGCTGTAGTCGCGGAGGTCGGCCTCGAGGAGCTGCACGCCCTCGAGGTGCTCGACGTTGTCCATGCGGCTGCGCCAGCGGTGGGTGCCGAAGACCTCCACCTCCGGGTGCTCGGCGAGCAGGAGCTCGGCGAGGTGCGAGCCGGCGAAGCCGGTGATGCCGGTGATGAGAACACGCATTGCGAATCTCCTAGCAAACTATCCAACGATCGCGTCCCGTAGCGCCCGGGCCACTTCCCGGGCGTTCTCGGCCCGATTCGCCCGCACCCGCCCAAAACGCCCGGCACGTAGGCCGGGCGCTACGTCCCTCCGGCCGACCTTCGTCATCCTCTCCCCGCCCGGATGGCCGCCAGGTATTCGACGAGGCCCCAGCCCCAGGGCTCGACGCGGCGACCGAGCGCCGCTTCGCAGCGTGCGACGTCCAGCACCGAGTAGGCGGGACGGGGGGCGGGACGGGGGACCTCGCGGGTGGAGACGGGCACCACCTCGACGCGGCTCGCCCAGAGGCGGGCGATCTCGTCGGCGAAAGCGTACCAGGAGACCGGCTCGCGGTTGCGATAGTGGACCACCCCGTCCATCGGGAGCCGCGCCAGGTCGAGGATGGCGCGGGCGAGGAACGGCGTGTAGGTGGGGCACCCGACCTGGTCCTCCACCACCCTCAGCCGCCGCTCGCCGCGCCCGATCATGCCGACGATGGTGGCCACGAAGTTGGGGCCGCCGGGACCGAAGAGCCAGCTCGTCCGCACCACCAGCGTCCGCGGCAGCGCCAGCGCCCGCGCCTCCCCTGCGAGCTTGCTCTTGCCGTAGACCGAGAGCGGCGCCGTCGGGTCCTCCTCGCGGTAGGGCGCGCTCCCCCGGCCGTCGAAGACGTAGTCGGTCGAGAGCTGGATCAGCCGCGCGCCGGCGCGCTCGGCGGCCGCCGCCACGTGCTCGACCGCCCGGCCGTTGACCTCGAAGGCGTGCTCCGGCTCGGCCTCGCAGCGGTCCACCTTGGTGAAGGCGGCGCAGTTGACGACCAGCTCGGGGCGGAAGGTGTCGGCCCAGTAGAGCAGGCGGTCGCGGTCGCGCACGTCGGCCTGGCCGCGCGGCAGCGCCAGGGCGGCCCAGCCCCGCGACCGCGCCTCGGCGACCAGCGCCCGGCCGAGCATGCCCGAACCGCCAAAAATCACCGTGCGCAACGCTAAGTGATCCCCACCTCGGAGTTGTCGCCGACCATGAAGCGGTAGGCCTTGGGCTTGTAGTCGGTCTTGACGATCCGCACGTTGCGGCCGACGAGCGAGCCGTCGATGCGCAGCGGGATGTCGCGGATCTCGGAGTCGGAGAGGACGATCGAGTTCTCGATCTCGCAGCGCACCAGCGTGCAGCGCTCGCCGATCGAGGTGTAGGGGCCGACGAAGGCGTGCTCGAGGCGGGTGCCGTCGCCGATCACCACCGGGCCCCGGATCAGCGAGTCGACGATCTCGACGCCCTCGCCGAGCTTCACCCGCCCCTCGATGGCGCTGCCGCGGCCGACCTCCCCCGAGCGCTGCGCTTCCAAGGTCTCGAGCACGATGCGGTTGGCCTCCAGCATGTCGTCGAGCTTGCCGGTGTCCTTCCACCAGCCCTGGACGATGTGCGGGTGGACGTCGAGGCCGCGGTCGATGAGGTCCTGGATCGCGTCGGTGATCTCGAGCTCGCCGCGCCGCGAGGGCTTGATGCGGCGCACCGAGTCGAAGATGTTGCGGTCGAACATGTAGACGCCGACGAGAGCGAGGTCGCTCTTGGGCTCCTTCGGCTTCTCGATCAGGCGCTTGACCTTCCCCTCAGCGGTCAGCTCGGCGACCCCGAACTGCTCGGGGTTGTTGACCTGGGCGAGCAGGATCTCGGCGTTGCAGCCGAGGGCGCGGAACTCCTCGACCAGGCTGGTGATCCCGCCGGCGATCAGGTTGTCGCCGAGGTACATGACGAACGGCTCGTCGCCCAGGAACTCCTCGGCGATCATCACCGCGTGCGCCAGACCGCGCGGCGCGTCCTGCTCGATGTAGGTGACGCGGGCGCCGAAGCGGGCGCCGTCGCCGACCGCGGCGCGGATCTCGTCGCGCGTCTCCCCCACCACGATGCCGATCTCCTCGATGCCCGCCGCGACGATCGACTCGATGGCGAAGAACAGCACCGGCTTGTTGGCCACCGGCACGAGCTGCTTGGCCGAGGTATAGGTGAGCGGGCGCAGGCGGGTGCCCTTGCCGCCGGAAAGAATGAGTCCCTTCATCGGTTTGCGGACTGTAACAGCTCCATCAGATTGGACACCAGCCGCGGCGATGTCCTATCCTGCGGCTCGGCGTTCCCCAGGGTCCCCTCACGTCACCACTGTTGATGCCATCCGCCGGCTCCATCACAACGGGCCTGTCGCTGCTCGTCGCGGCGGCCGCCCTCCTCCTCGCCAGCGGCGTCCCGGGACTCTTCATGAGCCGGCGGTCGGTCTGGGGGCCCAGGCTGGCGGCGGCTCTGGTGGTCGCGGGCTCGACGCTGGGTCTCGCCGGCGCGGCGCTCGCGCTGGTAGGGGCGGGCGGCGGCTCGCTCGCCTATCCGTTGCCGGTGCCGGAAGGGCGCGGCGAGCTGGCCGTCGACGCCCTCGGCGCGTTCTTCGCCGTTCCCGTGCTCGTCGTCGGCGCGCTCGGGTCGCTCTACGGCATGGCCTACTGGCCACCCGCGAGGCACCCGCGCAACGGCCGCCGCCTGCGCCTCAGCTACGGCATCCTCCTCGGCAGCATGATTCTGGTGACGCTCGCCCGGGACGGGGTGTCCTTCCTCGTCGCCTGGGAGGCGATGGCCCTGTCGACGTTCTTCCTGATCACCACCGAGGAGGTCAAGGCTCCCACCCGCCGGGCGGGCTGGATCTATCTGCTCTTCAGTCACGGCAGCGTCCTCTGCCTCCTCGCCATGTTCCTCCTCTTCGCCCGCCTCGCCGGCGGCTTCGCCCTGCGGCCGCTGGCGGCGGCGCCGGCGCCGCTCGCCTGGGCGGTGTTCGTCCTCGCGGTGGCCGGGTTCGGGGTCAAGGCGGGGATGATGCCGCTGCACACCTGGCTGCCGGGGGCGCACGCCGCCGCGCCCAGCCACGTCTCCGCGCTCATGTCCGGCGTGGTGATCAAGATGGGCGTCTACGGGCTGGTGCGGGTGTGCGGCCTGCTGCCCTCCCCGCCGCCGGGCTGGGGGGCCGTCCTGCTCGCGCTGGGCGCCGTCAGCGCCTTCTTCGGCGTCGTCTTCGCCCTCGCCCAGCACGACATCAAGCGGCTCCTCGCCTACCACAGCATCGAGAACGTCGGCATCATCGTCCTCGGCCTCGGCCTCGCCATGGTGGGCCGCTCCCTGGGTCGGGCGGACTGGGTGCTCCTCGGCCTCGGCGGCTGCCTGCTGCACGTGTGGAACCACGCCCTCTTCAAGCCGCTGCTCTTCTTCGGCGCCGGCTCGGTGGCCCACGCGGTGCGCAGTCGCGAGATGGAGCGGATGGGCGGGCTGGCCAAGCGCATGCCCGTCACGGCGGCCTGCTTTCTCCTCGGCGCGGTCGCGATCTCCGGCCTGCCGCCGCTCAACGGGTTCGCCAGCGAGCTGCTCGTCTACCTGGGTCTCGTGCGCACCGCGGCGGGCGGCGGCGCCTCGTGGCTCCCGGCCGCCCTGGCGGTGCCCGTGCTGGCGGCGGTGGGCGCGCTGGCGGTGGCCTGCTTCGTCAAGGTCTACGGCATCGTCTTCCTCGGCGTGCCGCGGACCCCGGCGGCGGCGAAGGCGCACGAGTCCGGCCGCCTGATGCTGGCGCCGATGGCGCTGCTGGCCGCCGCCTGCACGGTGATCGGCGTGCTGCCGTGGGCCGCCGCTGCGGCCCTCGAGCGGGCCGCCATGACCTGGGCGCCGCAGCAGCTCGCCGCGGCGCCCGGGCTCGCGGAGCTCGCGCCCCTGTACGAGATCACGGCGGTCGCGCTGCTCCTCGCCGTCCTCCTCGCCGCCCTCTCGGCCCTCGTCCTGCCGGCGGTGCGCCGGAGCCGGCGCCGCGACCCGGCCCTCCCCACCTGGGACTGCGGCTATGCCACCGCCTCGGCCCGCGTGCAGTACACCGCCTCGTCCTTCGCCGACCTCATCACCTCCCATTTCGCCTGGGTGCTGCGGCCGCACGTCGAGCGGCCGGACCTGCTGGCGCTGTTCCCGGCCGCGGCGCGCTTCGCGACCCACGTCGAGGACCCCGTCATGCAGCGGCTCCTCCAGCCGGCGACGCGCCTCGCGCTGCGGCTGAGCGGTCACTTCCGCGCCGCGCACCAGGGCCAACTGCAGCGCTACCTCCTCTACGTCCTGCTGGCCATCGTCACCGTCCTCGTGTGGAGCATGCTGGCCGGGTGACGACCACGCTGGCGCAGATCGTCGTCCTGACCGTGTTGCCGCCCCTGCTCCTGGGGGTCGTCAACCGGACCAAGGCCGTCTTCGCCGGGCGCCGGGGAGCGAGCGTCTGGCAGCCGTACTTCGATCTCGCGAAGCTCCTGCGCAAGGAGACGGCCCTGAGCGCGACCACCACCTGGCTGTTCGCCGCGGCGCCGCTGGTGGTGGTGAGCGTGACGGTGGTCGCGGGGCTCATGGTGCCGCTGGGACCGTTCGCGGCCCCGATCGCCTTTCCGGGGGACTTCGTGCTCTTCGCCTATCTCCTGGCGCTCGGCCGCTTCGTCACCGCCGCGGCCGCCCTCGACACCGGCTCGCCTTTCGCAGGCATGGGGGCGGCGCGCGAGGTCGGCTTCGCCTGGATGACGGAGCCGGCTCTCTTCTTCGCCTTCCTCGCGCTGGCCCGGCTCGGCGGTTCCCTGAGCCTCGACGGCATGCTGCGGGCGACCGAGCGGGGCGCCTGGGCGGTGCGTACCGCGCCGCTGCTGCTGATGGCGGCGGGGCTCTTCATCCTTCTGCTCAGCGAATGCAGCCGCATCCCGATCGACGACCCCAACACCCACCTCGAGCTGACCATGATCCACGAGGTCATGGTCCTCGATCACGGCGGCCCCCTGCTCGGCCTCGTCGAGTACGGCGCGGCGATGAAGCTCCTGGTGCTCGCGGCCGTGCTCCTCCACGTCGTCGCTCCGGCCGCGAGCGTCCCGGGATGGGCGGGCCTGGCGCTCTTCGCTCTCGGGCTGCTGGTGATCGCGATCGGGATCGGGGTCCTCGAGTCGACGATGGCGCGGCTGCGGCTCCTCCACGTGCCGATGCTCCTGGCCGCGGCCTTCCTCTCCTGCGGCTTCGCCCTCCTGCTGCTCACCCGGTGATCGCGATGGAATCCCTGCTCAGCCCGCTCGTCGTCTCTCTCCTCCTCGTCAACCTGGTGGCGCTCGGCAGCGGCCGCATCGGCGTCGTGGTGCGCGCGGTGGCGCTGCAGGGGCTGCTCCTCGGCGTCCTGGCGCTGGTGGCGCACCGGCGGGTGGATCAGGCCGCGATCGTCCTGGCGACCGCGGGCGTCGTCCTCAAGGGCTGGCTCATCCCGGCCATCCTCTTCCGCGCCCTGCGACAGGTGGCGATCAAGCGCGAGGAGGAGCCCTCGATCGGCTTGCTCCCCTCCCTCCTCCTGGGCGCTCTCGCGACGGCGCTGGCGCTCGTCCTCGGCGGCCGGGTGCCGCTGGCCGACGACCGCCTCTCGCCGCTGCTCGTCCCCACCGCGCTGGCGACGATGGTCACCGGCCTCATCCTGCTGACCACGCGGCGCAAGGCGATCAGCCAGGTCCTGGGCTACCTGGTGCTCGAGAACGGGATCTTCATCTTCGGGCTGCTCCTCGTTCAGGCGATGCCGTTCCTGGTCGAGGTCGGGGTGCTGCTGGACCTCTTCGTGGGCATCTTCGTGCTCAGCATCATCATCCATCACATCAACCGGGAGTTCGCCTCCCTCGATACGCGCCGGCTGTCGCTGCTCAAGGAATAGGCCCGATGCCCTTCGCTCCCATCCTGCTGCCGCTGGTGATGGCGGTGGTCGTCTTCGCCACGCCGTCGAAGCGCTGGCGGCCCCGGCTGGTCGCCGCGACCGCCGTGGCGCACGCGGCGCTGACCGCCGTGGTCGTCGCCGCGCCGACGCGGCTCGCAGCCGGGACGTGGCTCGCCTTCGACGCTCCGGGGCGCCTGCTGCTGGGCCTCGTCAGCGCCCTCTTCCTCGGCTGCGCCCTGTACTCGGTCGGCTACCTCCGCTACCGCGCCGAGCGCGCCAACCGGCGCTTCTGCGCCTGCCTGCTCGCCGCCCTGGCGGCGATGAGCCTGGTGGCGCAGGCGCAGCACCTCGGCCTGCTCTGGGTGGGCGTCGAGGCGACGACGCTCGCCACCGCGCCGCTGATCTACTTCAACCGCACGCCGCGCTCGATCGAGGCCACCTGGAAGTTCCTCCTCATCTCGTCGCTGGGCATCGCCCTGGCGCTGCTCGGCTCGTTCCTGGTCGGCTACGCCTCGCTGCAGAGCGGCAGCGGCGCGTCGATGCTCTTCGCCGATCTGCTGGCGCGCGCGCCGCTGCTCTCGAAGCCGTGGCTGCGCGCCGGCTTCGCGCTGCTGCTGGTGGGCTACGGCACGAAGATGGGGCTCGCCCCCATGCACACCTGGAAGCCGGACGCCTACGGCGAGGCCCCCGGGGTGGTCGGGGCGCTGCTCGCCGGCGGCCTGTCGAGCTGCGCCTTCCTGGCGATCCTGCGCCTCCACCAGATCGTCGGCGCGGCGGGAGAGGGGGCGTTCGCCGGCCGCCTGCTCGTCTTCATGGGGCTGTTCTCGATGGCGGTCGCGGGCGCGCTCACCTTGGGCCAGCGCGACCTCAAGCGGATGCTGGCGTACTCGAGCGTCGAGCACATGGGGATCCTGACGCTCGCCGCCGGGGTGGGAGGCGGGGCTCTCTTCGGCGCCCTGTTCCATCTGCTCAACAACGGGCTCGCCAAGGCCGTGCTCTTCCTTTCGGCCGGCAACCTGCATCGGGCGTTCGGCGGCAAGACGACGGACGAGATCCAGGGCGGCCTGCGGCGGCTGCCGCTGTCGGGAACGGCCTTCCTCCTCGGCCTGCTGGCGATCACGGGCTCCCCGCCCTTCGGGCCGTTCATCAGCGAGCTGGTGATCCTGCGCGCGGTCTTCGCGTCCGGCCGCTGGCTCGTCGGCGGACTCTTCCTCGCCTTCCTCTTCGTCGTCTTCGCCGGCATGGGCGCCACCTCGCTCGCCGCGCTCCAGGGCAGAGCGCCGGCGCCCGCCGGCCGGCCGGTCTATCGCGACGGCCTGCTCACCTTCGCTCCGATCGCCGCGCTGCTCCTCGCCGTGACACTGCTCGGAGTGCACCTTCCCGGCCCGCTCCGCGCGCTCCTGACCGAGGCGGCCGCGGCGCTCGAGGTGGCGCGGTGAGCGGCCTGGCACGACTCGCTCGCCTCGCCGCCGGCGGCGCGGTGCCGCTGGGCGCCGTCCCCGACCTCGCCTGGAACGACTTCGCCGCGGCGGTCGCCCTGGCGGTGGAGCGCGGGCTGCGCGTGGTGGCTTACTTCGGCACTCCCGCCGAGGGCGGCGGCGTCGCGCTCCACGCCGTCCTGGCGGACGATCGGGCCGGCAACGTCGCGCTGGCCGGCACGCTGATCGCGGGCGAGGCCTTCCCTTCGCTGACCTCCGATCTGCCGCAGGTCCACCTCTTCGAGCGCGAGATCGCGGAGCAGACCGGGCTGCGGCCCGAGGGTCACCCGTGGCTCGAGCCGGTGCGCTTCCACCACTCCTACCGCGCCGGCCGGGACGCCTGGGGCCGGACGCCGGGCGAGCCGATCGTGCCGGGAGCCGTCGGGCCCCACCGCGTCGCCGGGGAGGAGGTGCACGAAGTCGCGGTCGGCCCCGTCCACGCCGGCGTCATCGAGCCCGGCCACTTTCGCTTCGAGTGCCACGGCGAGGAGGTCTTCCATCTCGAGATCGCCTTGGGCTACCAGCACCGCGGCGCCGAGCGCGCTCTCGCCGGCGGGCCCGACAAGCGCTCGATCCACTACCTCGAGACCGTCGCCGGCGACACGACGGCCGGACACGCCACGGCCTACTGCGAGGTGCTGGAGGCGCTGAGCGGGTGCGCCGTCCCGGCGCGCGGCCAGGCGCTGCGCGCGATCGCGCTCGAGCTCGAGCGGGTGGCGAGCCACGTCGGCGATCTCGGGGCGCTCGCGGGCGACGTCGGCTTCCTCCCTACCGCCGCGTTCTGCGGCCGCATCCGCGGCGATTTCCTCAACCTGACGGCGGAGATCTGCGGCAGCCGCTTCGGGCGTGGGCTCCTGCGGCCGGGCGGCGTCGGGTTCGATCTCGAGGCGGGAGAGCTCGCCCGGCTGCGCGAGCGCCTCGAGCGCGCCGCGACCGACGCCCGGGTCGCCATCGAGCTGCTCTGGGCGACCCCGTCGGTCATGGCCCGCTTCGAAGCCACCGGCGCACTGCCCGGCGTCGTGGCGCAGCTCCTCGGCCTCAAGGGGCCCGCCGCGCGCGCCTGCGGCCTCGACCTCGACGCCCGCCGCGACCATCCCACGGGCCGCTACCGGTCGCGCCACATCCCGGTCGCGCTGGCGGAGTCCGGCGACGTCTACGCCCGCGCCTGGGTGCGCTGGCTCGAGATCCAGCACTCCTTGGCCTTCCTGCGGGAGGAGCTGGAAGCGCTGCCTGAAGGGCCGGTGCGGGCGGCGACGAACGGCCTCGCCCCCCGCCATCTGGCCGTCTCACTGGTCGAAGGGTGGCGGGGCGAGATCTGCCATGTCGCGATCACCGACGCGCGCGGGGCATTCTCGCGCTACAAGATCGTCGACCCGTCGTTCCACAACTGGAGCGGTCTCGCCTACGCTCTGCGCGGCCAGCAGATCTCGGACTTCCCGCTGTGCAACAAGAGCTTCAACCTCTCCTACTGCGGGCACGACCTGTGACGCCGCCGGCGCGCCCTGGCACGGGATACGGATGATCAAGATTCTGCGCGCACGCTGGCAGCAGGGCCACCGCACGGTCGCTTTCCCCGACGGCCCCCCGCCGCCGCTTCCCGAGCGTTTCCGGGGGGCGCCCGCGATCGACGCCACGCGCTGCGTCGACGGCTGCCGCCGCTGCGCCGAGGCCTGCCCGACCGGCGCCATCTCTCTCGCCCCGACCCCGGCCGTCGACCTGGGCAAGTGCCTCTTCTGCACGGATTGCCTGGAGGCCTGCCCGGAGGGCGCGCTGGCCTACGGCCGGGACTACCGGCTGGCGGCGCGCCGGCGGGAGGACCTCCGCGTCGACTCCCGGCGCGGCGTCGAGCTCGCCGCGGCGCTCGACGCGGCGACGCGCCAGCTCTTCGGCCGCTCCCTGAAGCTCCGCGAGGTGAGCGCCGGGGGCTGCAACGGCTGTGAATCGGAGGTCAACGCGCTCTCGACCGTGGTCTGGGACCTCGGCCGCTTCGGCATCCAGTTCGTGGCCTCGCCGCGCCATGCCGACGGCCTGCTGATCACCGGGCCGGTGACCGAGACCATGCGCTTGGCGCTCGCCAAGACCCACGCCGCCGTCCCGCCGCCCAAGCTGGTGATCGCGGTGGGCGCCTGCGCCATCTCCGGCGGGCCCTACATCGACCATCCCGAGGTGCACAACGGCGCCGACGCGGTCGTGCCGGTGGACCTCTACGTCCCCGGCTGTCCGCCCCACCCGCTGACGATCCTCGACGGGCTGCTGCGCCTGCTGGGCCGCATCCCGACCCCCGCCTGAGCGGCAGAGCCCGGCGCGAAGCCTTCGCGCCTAGTTCTCGGTCGGCACCGAGCTGCGCCCGGAGAGGTCGAGGAAAGTGCCGACGTTCTTCAGGGTGAGCGAGAACCGGTACTCCCGGTTGCGCACCGCCTGCGCCTGGAACGAGACGAACTCGAAGCGGAAGCCGTAGCACTGCGACAGGTAGTTGGCGATCCAGCGCTGCTGCTGCAGCTCGGCGCTGTCGAAGTCGTAGGAGACCCGGCCCTCGAGGCGCAGCCGCTGCGGGAAGACGGAGAGGGCGCCGAAGACCTGGACCTGGGTGCCGAGCTCCGCCGGGTCGCCGGCTTGCGGCCGGCGGTAGAGGGTGAGCCCGAGGCTGTTGCCGGTCCCCCAGCCGTAGGCGCCGGAGAGCGAGCTCGACGCGATGCGGCTGTCCAGCGTGTCGTAGGAGAGGCGCGTCTCGAAGCTCGTCTTCTCGCTCGGGTTGATGCGCAGCAGGCTCTCGAGCGGCCCGGCGGTGTCGGTCTCGAGGCCGTCGATCGAGCGCTGCAGCGGCTGCTCGTCGTCGTAGGAGAGGTCGCGCGCCACCTCGAAGAGGAAGACCTCGCGCGCCGCGCCCGACTGTCCACCCCCGGTCCCCGCGGCCGGCTTGGCGAGGATGCGGTTGACGAGCGCGAAGCGGGAGCGGTTGGTGGCGAAGGCGGTGTCGATCTCGTCGAAGCGCGGGATGAGCGTCGGCTGCTCGTCGACCTCGCCCGAGTAGTTGTAGGTGACGCGCGGCGAGACCACGTGCTTGAAGCGCCCGAAGCCGCCGAGCTTGCGGTCGTAGATGCGCGAGAACGACGGCCCCACCAGCTCGGCGCGGCCGAACGGGAAGTCGCGGGTGATCGACTCGCCGGTGAACTGGAAGGTGGTGCGCGACTGGCTGTCGCCGTACCAGGTGTAGCGCTCGCCGGCGACCAGCCGCAGCGACAGCCAGGGCAGCGTCGAGAGCGGCAGCGACAGCTCCGGGCCCAAGTCGAAGCGGCCGTAGCTGCCCTCGATGCCGAGCTGGTTGTCGAGGCTCAGGTAGTCGGCCGAGCCCTGGAAGGCGAGGTAGAACGGCGTCCGGCCGAGGCGCGTCGAGCGCAGCCGGTACTCGAGCTCCGGCAGCTTGCGCTGGACCAGCGTCACCCCCGGCTGATCGAGGGTCTGGACCTCGTTGAGCAGGAGGTTGACGAGGTGCGGCCCCGCGTTGCGGGCCACGAAGGCGCGGCTGTTGACCCGCCGTGTCGTGTTGCGGTCGATGTCGCGCTCGAAGTCGCGGAAGAACTCGAAGTCCGAGAAGTCCTCGTAGGCGATGACCCCGCGCATCCCCCACGGCAGGTCATTGGTGACGTGGTCGAGGTTGAGCTTCCAGCGCCATTCGTCGCGGTCCGGGTCGCTCACCGCGTAGCCGGTGAAGCTGCCGCGCGTCCCTTCGCTCGGGGCGTAGCGGAACTCGTTGCCCAGGCCGAGGAAGCCCTTGCTGTAGGTGTCGACGTGGAAGGTCGTGTCGTAGCTCCGCCCGAGCGTCTGGAAGTAGGCCAGCGAGAGCGCGCCGCCGCGGCGGTCGGAGTAGCCGATGTTGGGAATCAGGAGGCCCGAGCTGCGCTCGCTCTTGACCGGCCAGACGAGGTACGGCGTGTAGAGGACGGGCACGCGCTTGACCCGCATCGCGGCGCTCCGCACGTGGGCATAGCCCTCGACCTCCACCGTCGCCTTGCCCAGGCGGAAGCTCCAGTCGGGGCTCTCGCCGGCGCAGGAGGTGAAGGTGCCGTCGGTGACGGTGTAGGTGTCCTCGCCGATCTTCGCCACCTCGCTGCCGCTGAAGAAGTAGTCCTGCGCGACATGGGCGGTCGACTCGGTCAGCGTGCCGGTCTTGGTCTCGAGGTTGAAGGTGGCGGTGGCGCCGGTGATGCGGCGCGGCCCCTGGTCGATGATCACGTTGCCGGTGGCGGTGACGACCTTGGTCTCGATGTCCAGCTCGGCGCGGTCGGCCTTGAGCTCGATGTCCTGGTACTTGAGCTGCACGGCACCCGCGAGCACCGCATAGTCCTCGCGCCGGTACTCGAGGCTCTCGGCGCTGCCCGAGGCCGTGCCGCCGCCGCGCTCGGGGGGGAAGTTCAGGTTGAAGTCGATGCGGTCGGCGGCGGGGGTCGGAGGGGCTGCCGGCGCCGGAGGCGCCGGTGGGGGCGTCTGCCCGGCAGCGGGAGGAGAAGCGGGCTGGGTAGGGGGGACCTCCTCGGTGGGCTGCGGCTCCTGGGCCGCCAGGGGCAGAGCCAGGCAGACTGCAAGCAGGAGAGCGGCGGGCACGCGGGCCATCACGTCGTATCGCGGCGCGAAGACAGGTCTCGTCGCGGCGGAGCCGCTAGTCTACCCGCTCGACGATCATGGCGGTGGCCTCGCCGCCGCCGATGCAGATGGCGGCGCAGCCGGTGCGCGCGCCGCGCTCGCGCATGGCGTGGAGCAGGGTGACCAGGATCCGCGCCCCCGAGGCGCCGATCGGGTGCCCGAGCGCCACCGCGCCGCCGCGCACGTTGACCCGCGCATGATCGAGGCCGAGGTCGCGGAGGAAGGCGATGGCGACGACGGCGAAGGCCTCGTTGACCTCCCAGAGGTCGATGTCGGCGGCCTTCATCCCGGCGCGGTCGAGCACCACCTTGACCGCGCCCGCCGGCGCGGTCGTGAACCACTCCGGCTTCTGGGCGAGCGAGGCGTGCGCCACGATGCGCGCCAGCGGCTGCTTGCCCAGCGCCGCGGCGTGCGCCGCCGTCGTCAGCACCAGCGCCGCGGCGCCGTCGTTGAGCTTGCTCGCGTTGCCGGCGGTCACCGTGCCGTCCTTCTGGAACGAGGGGCGGAGCGAGCCCATGCGCGCGAGATCGACGCGGAACGGCTCCTCGTCGCGCTCGACGAGCGTCGTCTCCCCCTTGCGGCCGGGCACCGGGACCGGCGCGATCTCCTCGCCGGCGCGGCCGCTCTCGGTCGCCTCGCGCGCCCGCCGGTAGCTCTCGAGGGCGTAGGCGTCCTGCTCCTCGCGCGTCACCGCGTACTCGGCGACGCAGAGCTCGGCGCAGCTCCCCATGTGGACGTCGCTGTAGGGGTCCCAGAGGCCGTCGTGGATGTTGGAGTCGATCAGCCTGCCGTGCCCCAGGCGCAGGCCCTCGCGCACGCCGGGGGCGAGGAACGGGGCCTGGCTCATGCTCTCCATGCCGCCGGCGGCGACCAGGGTGAAGTCGCCGCAGCGCAGGTCGTTGGCCGCCATCATCACCGCGCGCATCGCCGAGCCGCAGACCTTGTTGAGGGTCACCGCGCCGGTCGCCACCGGCATCCCGGCGCCGAGCGCCGCCTGCCGCGCCGGCGCCTGCCCCAGTCCGGCGGTCAGGACGCACCCCATGTTGACCTGCTGCACGTCTTCCGGCGCGACGCCCGCCCGCGCGATGGCGGCGGCCAGGGCGCGGCTCCCGAGCGCCGGCGCCGTCACGCCGGCGAGGGTCCCCTGGAAGGCGCCGATCGGCGTACGCACGGCGCTCAGGATGACGACGTCGTCCATGGACAGGGCTCCTGTGGTCGGCTTAGAGGCGCGAACGCTTTCGCGCCGGGCTCCGATCAATCCTGGGAGCGCCTTCCGTCGCGCGACCAGCGCGACGGGCTCCTAGGCGGTACGGCCACCGGGGGGCGGAGGCCAGGCCGGACCAGCCCGGCGATCGTAGCACAGCGCTTCGGCGACGCCGGTCCCGCGCAGGCGCGGCATAGAATCACTGGACGCGCCCGCGCCTGCGACCATGCGCACCCTCGGCATCGACTTCGGCACCAAGCGGATCGGCATCGCGATCTCGGACCCTGCCGGGAGCGTGGCCGTCCCGCTGACGACGCTGCCGCGCACCAGCGACGCCGCGGCGGCCACCGAGATCGTCGAGATCGCCCGCCGCGAGGGCGTCGAGCGCCTCGTCGTGGGCGAGCCGGTCAACCTCGACGGCAGCCGCGGCGCCGCCGCAGTACGGGCGCGGCGCTTCGCCGAGCGCCTGGGCGAGGCGAGCGGCCTCCCCTGCGAGCTGGTCGGCGAGGCGCTGACCAGCGTCGAGGCCGAGGCGCGGCTGCGGGCGGCCGGGGTCGACCCGCGGCGGCAGCCGGAGCGGGTCGACGCCGTGGCGGCGCAGATCCTCCTCCAGGAGGCGCTCGACCGGGCGCCGCGCGGCGCATGAGCCCGGCGCGGCGCGGTGGCGGCGGCTCACGGCCGCGGCGGGCGAGCCGGCGCGAGGCTGCGCCGAAGCCCAAGGCGAAGCCGCAACGTACAAGGAAGGGCATGCGACCGCGGTTCGCGCTCGGACTGGGGCTCCTGGTGCTGCTCCTCGCCGTTCCCGCCGGCATGGCGGCGTGGTCCTGGTGGCGGCTCAACCAGCCCTACAAGGGATTCGCCGGTGCCGAGCGGACGGTCACCGTCGAGCCCGGCATGGGGGCGGCCCAGATCCTCGACCTCCTGGCGCGCCAGGGCGTGATCGCCGACCCGCGGCTCGCCCGCACCTACCTCGTCTACGTGCTGCGCGACCCGCCGATGCAGGCCGGCGAGTACCTCTTCACCGGCCCGGCCTCGACGCCCGAGGTGCTGGGCAAGCTGGTCCGCGGCGAGGTGGTCTCGGTGCGCGTCACCCTGGTCGAAGGGCTGACCCTCGAGGAGAGCGCCCGCTCGCTCGCCGACCAGGGGCTCGCGACCTACGACGCGCTCGAGTCGGCCATGCGCGACCCGGCGCCCATCTCCGATCTCGATCCGGGGGCGCAGGACCTCGAGGGCTACCTCTTCCCGGAGACCTACAGCTTCGCCAAGCGCAGCCCGCCGGAGAAGGTCGTGCGGACGCTCGTCGACACCTTCCGCGCCCGCTGGCAGGAGCAGGTGGCCCCCCGCCGCGGCAAGGCCGACGCCCGCACGCTGCGCGAGCTGGTCACCCTGGCCTCGATCGTCGAGAAGGAGGCCAAGGTGCCGAGCGAGCGGCCGACGATCGCCGCCGTCTACCGCAACCGCCTGGAGCGCGGCATCGGCCTCTTCGCCGACCCGACCGTGATCTACGTCTTGAAGCGCGAGGGCCGCTGGGACGGCAACCTCCGCCGCCGCGACCTCGAGCTGGACTCCCCCTACAACACCTACCGCTACGCTGGCCTGCCGCCGGGCCCGATCTGCTCGCCAGGGTTAGCGAGCCTGGAGGCGGCGGCCCGGCCGGCGGACGTCGATTACCTGTACTTCGTAGGACGCAACGACGGCACGCACGTCTTCGCCGAGACGATGGCGGAGCACAACGCGAACGTGGAGCGGTGGCAGCGGAGATTTTGGAGGGAACGGCGGGCGGCGGAACGGCGGGGGACGCCGAGGTAATCCGAGGCTACCGAAGAGTTCCGGAAAGCCGTCCATACAGCGTCCTCCCGCCGGCGATCGCTCATGCGACGGTACGTGAAAGTCGAAGGCGGCGGGTCCCAGCTGATTCCTCACGGTTCCAGCGCTACGAGATCGAGAATTCATAGGCTTCGCGCAGGTACGGCTTCATGGCTTCGAGCTCCTCCATATCTCGAAGCTTGACCACGTGCGAGACGTGCTTTCGATCGGCGGCAACTTTCATGAACAGCTTGTTCTCCGCCTTCCGCCCCAGGTGGATCACGAGCCGCAAAGCATCAGACATGACCGTCAAGTCCGCGAAGATGCGGTTGCTCCGAAGCAACACGTATCGCTCGCGTGTCACGAACTCCACGGGACCGAGCGAATTCGCGAACGACTCCAACGCGGCATAGAGCTCGATGAGCTCTGGCGATCTGTTCCGCAACACCTCGGTTCGGTTGCCGGTACCGCAAGCGTGGCGGGCTCCGACTCTCTCCATTCTTTGAGGCGGTAGAGATCATCCGCAGTGATCTTTCTTTCGCGAAGGCGCTCGAAGAGGTGGTCGCGGAGGGCGGGAGGCAGGTTGGCCCACTGGATCTTCGGCATCATTCACCGAACGTCATCCGGGCCAGTTCCTCCTTTAGGCTGCTCTGCTCCTCAGGATCCGTGGAACGCGCGAGACGGTCGGCGAGATCGAAGAAGCGCCTACGCTCCTTCTCCCGTGCCTCAAGTCCGGACTCGATCAGTTCGATGAGGATGCGATTGGCGCTCGTGCGGCTCGATTTGGCAAGCGACTTGACGCGGCGTGCGACTCGCGGCGGGAGGCTGACACTCTGGCGGACGGGTCTCTCGGCTGGCGGCATGACGAGAGAGTACACCAAACTGCACCAGAGAGCACCAAGATACCCAGGACACCGGCCTGAAGGGATGGAATCGGCTCGTGCCCGAGCGCTCGCTGCCGCCGCTTCCCGGAGTCGACCCGGACTCGGCGCCGTTGCCCGACGACCCCGCCTATCAGCAGTGGCGGGAGGAGACGATCTTCTCGCCCGAAGGCGTCGACCGCGCCCTCATCTGGGAGCACCTCCACCGATCACCGGACGAGCGCCTGGCCATCCTCGAGCGCGCAGTCAACGACATCCTGGAGCTGCGCGGTGGACGGTGGCCGGAGGACAGCTGATCCACTCCAGCGCCGTCGGGGAATGTACCGTCTGTCACGGTACCTCGGCATCTATGGCTAAGTGCCGAGAGGTCGTGGCTGAGCGCACACCGCATCGGGCGCGAGGAGCCCGCGACGGGCTCCGCTGCCTCGCGTGTTGCGTATTTCAATCATTGACGCTCGGCGAACCGAGCCGATAGTCTGACGGCAGGTAGTCAAAGCGACCAACGGGAGATCGTGATCGACGACGCGTGAAGCCGGCTCGGCGGGTCCGAGCCGAGACCTCTAAAGCGGGCACGGCAGAGGGCGCAACCTCTGCCGGCCCTGGCCCACACACGAGGAGGGACCTCATGTGCAGACGTAGTCGGAAGTGTAACCCCCTGCCGGATCCACCGGCGCCCAAGACGACAAGGACACGTTGGAGCAGGACCCCGCCGTGGCGCGCGCCCAGGCGCTCGCGGAGAGCGGGAGGGCCGTGGCGCGCGGGCGCCGCCACGCCGCCGGTGGCGAGTCGAGCGAGTCCGAAGAGCAACAGTCCGCGGCAGCCCTGCGCCGGATCGTCGGCGACTTTCTCGAGCGGGAGGCGCGGCGGCGGCGGCGGGACGCGCGGGCGCGGGCGGCGCGTGCCAATGGCCGCCGGTTCGCGACGATCTGCGGCCGTTTCCAGGGCCACGGCAGGGTGCCGGACCTGCGGCTGTCAGGAAAGTGGCTCGCGGACGCGGGCTTCGATCTCGGGCAGCAGTACGAGGTGGAGGTCGAGGCGGGGAGGCTGACGATTCGGGCGGTCTGAGCCGCAGCCGGCTCACGCTGCCGCCACCATCGACTGAAGCGCTCGGCGAGCCGATATAGCGACGCGGCCGTGGCCGCGAAACCTTCCGGGCGGGTACCCGCCCGGAAGGTTGAAGCCATTCCCACTTCCGAGTACGCTCGATGGGACTCTGCCCGAAGAAAGACATGACTTTCCTGCGGAGTTGAGGGCACTAGGCTCAGCATGACCGATCTGTTCTTCCAGCGACCGATCCTCAACTCGCCGTACGAGTACCCGAGCCGGCACTGGGAGCTCGATTCGACGGGCCAGCCCACGGGAAAGATCCTCGAGAAGCGCCGTGAAGCAGCGTACATCACGCCGATCCCGAAGCCGAAGAAGCGCAGGACGGGCCAGAGGGAGTTCGTCTTCGACGAGGGTAAGGGGCTCTCGACGGAGGAGCAGCAGTACGATCCGACGCCGGTCATCAACGCCTTGCGCGCCAAGGTGGACGCCTGGCGGGCGCTGCCCAATCCGAACGACTGGCTGGTGACGCCGGAGACGGCGCGCCTCCTCCAGCACTGGCGCCACCACGAGTTCAGCGGAGAGCGGCCGTTCTTCTGCCAGGTCGAGGCGGTCGAGACGCTCATCTGGCTGACCGAGGTCGCACCGAAGCTCGGCAAGGAGGGACAGCGGTTCATCGACCACTTGGACCGGGCCAACGAACAGTCGAACCCCGGCCTGCGGCGCCTCGCGCTCAAGCTCGCCACGGGCTCCGGCAAGACGATCGTGATGGCGATGGTAGTCGCCTGGCAAACGATCAACGCCGTGCGGCGGCCGAATAGCAGATCGTACACACGGGGGTTCCTGGTCGTGACTCCCGGTCTGACGGTCAAGGACCGGCTGCGCGTCCTCCAGCCCCACGATCCGGACTCCTACTACCAAAGCCGCGAGCTCGTGCCGAACGACATGCTCCGCGACCTCGAACGCGCGAAGATCGTCATAACGAACTTCCAGGCGCTCAGGCTCCGCGAAACCCTCGAGGTCTCAAAAGGCGGGCGCGCCCTGCTCCAGGGACGACATGGCGAGCCGATCGACACCAAGGAGACGGAAGGCCAGATGCTCCAGCGCGTCCTGCCCGAGCTGATGGGGTTGCGCAACATCCTGGCGATCAATGACGAGGCCCACCACTGCTACCGCGAAAAGCCGACGGAGGCCGACGAGGAGGAGGCCGAGCTCAAGGGGGAGGAGCGCGATGAGGCCAAAAAGAACCGCGAAGCAGCGCGACTCTGGATCTCCGGGCTCGAAGCGCTCCAGCGCAAGCTAGGCTTGATGCGCATCATCGACCTCTCGGCGACCCCCTTCTTTCTCCGCGGCTCCGGCTATCGGGAAGGGGTGCTCTTCCACTGGACGATGAGCGACTTCTCGCTCATGGATGCCATCGAGTGCGGCATCGTCAAGCTCCCCCGCGTGCCGGTCGCCGACAACATCCCCGGCGGCGAGATGCCGAGGTTCCGCAATCTCTGGGAGCACATTCGCAACCGGATGCCGAAGAAGGGGCGCGGGAAGGCTGGCACGAGCTACGACCCGCTCAAGCTCCCTGTCGAGCTCCAGACCGCGCTCGAAGCGCTCTATGGCCACTACGACAAGACCTTCGAGCTATGGCGCAAGGCAGGTGTCGAGGTCCCCCCCTGCTTCATCGTCGTCTGCAACAACACCTCGGCATCGAAGCTGGTCTACGACTACATTTCCGGCTTCTTCCGCGAGGCAGAAGAGGGCACAAGCACGTTCGAGAACGGTCGTCTACCCCTCTTCCGCAACTTCGACGAGCACGGCAACCCGCTCCCCCGGCCTCGGACGCTGCTCATCGACTCCGAGCAGCTCGAGTCCGGGGAGTCGCTAAGCGACGACTTCCGAGCGGCGGCGGCCGACGAGCTCGAGCGCTTCCGGCGCGAGATCGTCGAACGGACAGGGGATCGCACCAGGGCTGAGAACCTCTCGGATCAGGAAATCCTTCGGGAAGTCATGAACACCGTCGGCAAGAAAGGGCGCCTCGGCGAGGGGACACGGTGCGTGGTCTCGGTTTCGATGCTGACCGAGGGATGGGACGCGAACACCGTCACGCACGTACTCGGCGTCCGGGCCTTCGGCACCCAGCTCCTCTGCGAGCAGGTCATCGGTCGCGCGCTGCGGCGGCAATCCTATGACCTGAATGAAGAAAAGCGCTTCAACGTCGAGTACGCCGACGTACTCGGGATTCCCTTCGATTTCACGGCGAAGCCGGTCATCGCGCCGCCGCAGCCACCGCGCGAGACGATCCTGGTCAGGGCGATCACCCCGGAGCGAGACGCCTGCGAGATCTGCTTCCCTCGCGTGGAGGGATACCGCGTAGAGCTCCCGGAGGAGCGGCTGGCGGCGACCTTCACCGAAGATTCAACCCTCCTGCTCACTCCGGCCCTGGTCGGGCCATCGGTGACCCGCAACGAAGGGATCCTCGGCGAGGGGGTCGACCTGACGCTCGTCCACACCGGGGAGCTCCGCCAGTCGACGCTCCTCTTCCACTTGACGCAGCGTCTCCTCTACACCAAGTGGCGTGACCCAGGCGGTGAGCCCAAGCTCTACCTCTTCGGCCAGTTGAAGCGCATCACCCGCGAGTGGCTGGAGAGCCATCTCGCCTGCAAGGGCGGCACCTATCCGGCGCAGCTCATGTACCTGAGCCTCGCCGACCTGGCTTGCGAGCGGATCACAGCGGCGATAACCCGCCACTACTCGGCGGAACGCCCGATCCGGGCGATCCTCGACCCCTACAACCCGACGGGATCCACCCGCTTCGTCCACTTCACGACCTCGAAGAAGCTCCGCTGGCAGACGGCCCCGAATCTCTGCCATGTCAACTGGGTGATCCTGGACAGCAACTGGGAGGCCGAGCTCTGCCGGGCCGTCGAGAGCCACTCGCACGTGCTTGCCTATGTGAAGAACCACAACCTCGGTTTCGAGGTCCCCTACAGGATGGGCTCGGAGTCGCGCCGCTACCGCCCGGACTTTATCGTCCTGGTCGACGACGGGCACGGCTTGGAGGACCCGCTTCACCTAGTGGTCGAGATCAAGGGCTACCGGGGGGAGGACGCAAAGGAGAAGAAGTCGACCATGGAGACGTACTGGGTGCCTGGGGTGAACAACCTGGCCGCTTACGGGCGCTGGGACTTTGTCGAGCTGAAGGACATCTGGGAGATCGAATCGGATTTCCGGGCGACAATCGACACTGCCATCGCCGAGATGATGAAAGAGAAAACCGGAGCGGCGGTCTGATGCCGACGACGAAGAAGCCGAAGCCCAAGAAGCAAGTGGAGGCGCTCCGCCACGACGAGGCGTCCCGGAAGTACATCCCGACGGCCGAGTACCAGTCGCTGCTCGCATCCAGCGAACAGGAAACCGTGGAGGTCCGCTATCCGCGCAACACCTCTGGCCTCGGGGAGGAGACGGCGTCGCGGAACCGGGATCTCGACCCACAGGTCGTCTGGCGCGGCAAAGACGAGAAGGACTGGTCCGACCTCGTGGTCCCGGCGCCTCCCCTCTTCATTCAGGAGAAGATCCATCCCAAGGTCCTGATCGACGACCTGATGCGCCGGAGCGCGGCGGCCGCGGCGGAGAAGTCGGCTTCAGAGCCGGGCCATCAGCCCGATCTATTCGCGGACTTCAATGGGATCGCAGATCCGAGCCTGAAGACCGAGTTCTACCAGCACGACGCCAACTGGGCGAACCGGATGATCCTGGGCGACAGCCTACAGGTGATGGCCTCTCTCGCCGAGCGCGAGGGCCTCCGCGGGCAGGTGCAGTGCATCTACATGGACCCGCCCTACGGCATTAAGTTCAACTCCAACTTCCAGTGGTCCACGACGAGCCGTGACGTCAAAGACGGCAACCTCAACCACATCACCCGCGAGCCTGAGCAAGTCAGAGCCTTTCGCGACACCTGGCGCGACGGCATCCACAGCTACCTGACCTACCTCCGCGACCGCTTCAGCGTGGCCCGCGACCTTCTTGCTGACTCT
This sequence comes from Thermoanaerobaculia bacterium, assembly GCA_044866775.1. Taxonomy (GTDB): domain Bacteria; phylum Acidobacteriota; class Thermoanaerobaculia; order Multivoradales; family UBA5704; genus DASUNQ01. Next base: position 52,342 of record JBIOUG010000095.1, read on the forward strand.
GGCTCGATCTTCGTCCAGATCGGGGACGAGAACGTGCATCGTGTTCGCGGAGTGATGGATGAGGTGTTCGGAAGCGACAACTTCGTCTCGTTGATCACCATCGTGAAGACAACCGGCGCCGGGAGTCCAGCGATTGGAACGAACGTCCTCGCTTCGGTGAACGACTACATCCTCTGGTACGCGAAGAAACTTCCGAGTATCAAGTATCGTCAGGTCTACGAGCAGAGACAACTCGGCAAAGAAGGGGCTACTCAATACGGCCTCCTAGAGTCGCCAGACGGGCTGTATGTGCGAGGAATGTCTGAAGAAGAAAAGGCGCAACCCGAATTGATCCCTTCTGGTTGGAAGATCATTGCGCATGACAATCTGACATCTCAGACTGGCGCTGAGACAACGCAGGTTCCAATCTCGTGGCAAGGCCGGAGCTACAAGGCCAACAAGGGCGGCTGGAAGACGAATGTAGAAGGCGCGGATCGTCTAGCCAAAGCAACGAGGCTTCTTCCGATCGGACACACGCTTCGCTACCGGCGTCGTTTTGCAGACTTCGGCAACATTCCTATCAACAACTTCTGGTCGGCGTTCAGGATTAGTGGTTTCTCGGATCCAAAGATCTACGTTGTGCAAACGAATCCAGGAATTGTCGATCGCTGTCTCTTGATGGCGTCTGATCCGGGGGACCTCGTCCTAGATCCCACGTGCGGTTCAGGCACGACCGCATTCGTGGCGGAGCTAGAGGGTAGGCGGTGGATCACGATCGATACATCGCGCGTAGCATTGGCGCTAGCGCGGGCTCGCATCATGGGGGCGCGGTATCCGTTCTATCTGCTCGCCGACAGCGAGGAAGGGCAGCGGAAGGAGGCCGAGATCGCGCACTCGGAGCCATCGGCGGCGCCAAGGCGGGGCGACCTGCGGCAGGGCTTTGTCTACGAGCGGGTGCCGCACATTACCCTCAAGTCAATCGCCAACAACGTCGAGATCGACGTCATCTGGGAGCGATTCCAGGCGGCTCTCGAGCCATTGCGCGCGGAGTTGAACGCCGCCCTCGGCCAAGCGTGGGAGGAGTGGGAGATTCCTCGTGAAGCCGATGTGCGGTGGACTGCGAAGGCGAAGGAGCTGCACTCGAGGTGGTGGGAGCAGCGGATCGCGCGACAGCGGGAGATCGACGCCTCGATCGCGGCTAAGGCGGTGTACGAGTACCTCTACGACAAGCCGTATGACGATCCGAAGAAGGTCAGAGTCGCCGGTCCGTTCACGGTGGAGAGCCTATCGCCGCACCGGGTGCTCGGCGTCAACGAGAACGACCAGCTGATCGACAGTGTCGCCGAGCAGAAGCTCGGGTACACCGTGCAGCGAGACTTCCCGTCAATGATCCTCGAGAGCCTGAGGGCGGCGGGTGTTCAGCAGGCTCACAAGGAAGACCGGATCGCCTTCTCCTCGTTGACCCCCTGGCCGGGCGATCTCGTTTGTGCTGAAGGTCGCTACTTCGAGGGTTCCGACAGCAAAGGTCAGGAGAGGCGCGCCGCGATCTTCATCGGTCCCGAGTTCGGCACCGTCTCACGGCCGGACCTGGTCGCCGCAGCTCGGGAGGCGGCCGACGCCGGCTTCGATGTCCTAATCGCCTGCGCCTTCAACTTCGACGCCCATTCGACCGACTTCTCGAAGCTCGGCCGGGTCCCCGTTCTCAAGGCTCGGATGAACGCCGACCTCCACATGGCCGAAGACCTTAAGAGCACCGGCAAGGGCAACCTCTTCGTCATCTTCGGCGAGCCGGACATCGAGATCCTGCCGGCGGAGAGCGACCAGATCCGAGTACGCGTCAAAGGCGTCGACGTCTTCCACCCCCAGACCGGCGAGATCCGCAGCGACGGCCCCGAGGGCATCGCCTGCTGGTTCATCGACACCGACTACAACAAAGAGAGCTTCTTCGTCCGCCATGCCTACTTCCTTGGCGCCAACGACCCCTATAAGGCTCTCAAGACCACCCTCAAGGCCGAAATCGACGAGGATGCCTGGGCGACTCTCCACAGCGACACCTCGCGGCCGTTCGAGAAGCCGAAGTCGCGACGGATCGCGGTCAAAGTCATCAACCATCTCGGCGACGAGGTGATGAAGGTCTTCCGCGTAGAGTAGCGAGTTGACTACCCTTTGCCGCCCCGACCTGCTTGATCCTGCCGGCCTGGTCCTAGGGTACAACAAGCCCCACAGGGCTTGCGCCCGAGGAAGATAGCCTCTATGCTGCGCGAGCACTCATATCTCATGTCGTGATCCCGTTGGCGCTGGAGCGTCGAGCCCTGGCCGGTGAAGGAGGGACCCGCATGGCAACAACTGCGCCCAGAGAACCGAAGAAACGCACTCTGACCTATCGTCGAGCTGTCTGGCATGTAGCCGAGGACCACGACCTTCAATACTACGTCCGTCGAATCCATCAGCGACTGACCACCACTCGCGCGCGAACCTTTCAATACACGGGCGGTACCGTGCTCACCGGCATGTGCTTTGAGAGCCGGCACGGCTCCGCACTCGGTCATTTAGCTCAGTTCGTGCCACATGACCACGCCTCTACAATTCCTGTTCCCTCGGTGGAACTTGCAGACTCAGATGCGGCCGAGCTCCCGCCCCCCCGCGGCCGTGAATTCCTGACAGGAGATCTCTTCTTCTTGGTGCATGGCAACAATGTTCTCCTCTGCCCTAGCGGCGCGCGCGAAAGTGCACTAAAAGCTTATCTTGATAGGGCTGGCGAGGCAACCGGCGAGCGCGGTTTGATGAGCAGATGCGGCATTGAGCCTGTGGCTAACGTGGCTAAATTGGCTCTCATACGCGAAGAAGGAGTCAAGAGTATTCAATTGGACGCGACGCTCTTCTCGGCGTCGCTGATGGACGAGCAAGTCCCTACTGTTCGCCGTCACGTGCTGAGTCGGGTCGGCGATAGCCTGCTTGACCTGTTCGGAGACGACCCCGATCTGGCTCAGGCGGCCGAAGACGAGAATATAACTGTTTATTTGGAAGTAGTTTTCGACAAACGAAGGAAGGGCGGAGTGATTGGTCAGAGGAGGATGCAGGGGTTGGCCAGCCAGCTAGTGAAGGAGCATGAGCCTGGATTTCGTATCGTCACTGGGAGTGGCGGCGTGATTGAATCCGACGAACTCAAGATACAACAACCTGTGCCATTGAGGCCACGTGGAAGCAGCGTTGAAAGAGAGCATGCTTGGGAAGCTCTTCTCGGATTCCTTGAAGACCTGCGCCGAAGCGGAGCGCTAGAGACATGAAGCCCCAAATAAGCAAGGCGGAGGTTGCGTTTTTCGTCTTGACCCTTGTTGCTAGCTGCGTAGCCGCTCGCTATGTTCAGCCGCTGATTCATGGAGATAAGGAAGCGATCGGGCTCATCGCTACTGTATTTTCTATCTTGGCCGGACTCTTGGTGGGAATCATAACCCTTGTTGCGGATACGTCGAGCCTGCCAGGCAAGACGTGGCGGGGCGTTGCACTCGCGCGGCCGATTCTTAGGCGGCGCTTGTATCGTCATCGCGTACTGTTCCTCGTCTATCTCGTCACGCTTCTGCTAATACTGGCGGCATTAATTGTAGATGATGGATCGGGAGGCAAGATTGTAAAGTGGTTGGAAAGGGTATATATTTTTTTCGCCGCCGTAGGATTCGCTTACTCATTGCGTCTACCCTGGACGCTGGCTCGCATGCAAGAAGAGCGACTAAATGCGGCCATCGAGGAACGGCGCCAGCAAGCCGGCGCAGCGGCAAGCGGCGTAACGGAAGCGAAGGAAGGCCGGATCGAGTAGCCCGCTCGCTGACACGTTTACCTGACCAGCCGCCGCACCACTCCATCAGTTCCTCATCCCGCACCGACAGCCGCGCTAACTCGGCCGCGAGCGCCCTTGAGCCGAACACCAGACGGCCGTAGAGCTCGGACGTCCGTTGCTCGGCAATCGTCCGTTGGCGACGGGGGCGAACTAGGGACCTTGGGGATCAGGTCGAGGAGGCGGTCGAGGTAGCGTGTCGCACAGGGGGACGCACAAGATGGCACTACGGCGAGACCATCGGGTTCGAGCCGGGCGCCTCTCGACGAAGGCGCCTCGCCTCACTTCCAGCTGCGCGTATCGGCGGTCTGCTCTACGAACGCGAGAGCTTCTCTCTCCGATCGGCGACGGCTGACGAGGAGCGATTGACGGCGAGCCTCCTGCTCCGTGTCGAGCCGCCGCTGCGCGCCGAGGCGGCAGGCTTCACCCGGGCGGAACGCCGAGGGCGATCATCAGGGCCCGATCGACTCGGCGCATCACAGCGGCAGGGAGGGTTGCGGCGGGGCCCTGGAGCTGCTCCTTCCAGAGAGTGTAGATCTCGGCGCACTTGACGACGCTGGCTCGCTGGAGGCCGGCCGTTCCCTTCGGCAAGCTGACCTCCCAGTCGAAGTCGCGTCCCAAGCGGCCGACGGAAGTCAAGTGCACGACCAGCACTTTCAGGTAGCGCTCGTTGGCGTTGAAGGCGTCGTCCGAGACCACGAGCATCGGCCGGCGCTTCTCTGCTGCGCCACGCATCGGCACTTTTGCCCACCAGATCTCGCCACGCCGCATTGCCTTACTCTTCGCGGTCGAAGGCTTGGACGTCGATGAGCCCTTCGTCTTCGTCGCCATACCCGCGGTCGCAATAGGTCGCCACCTGCTCTGCCAAGAGATCCCGCCGCACTCGCTCGAGCTTCTCGTCGATGGCCTCGCGGATGAGCTCCGAGCTGGTGCGGTAGCGGCCGGTCTCCACGATCTCTCGGATGCGCTCCAACTGGGCCGGCTCGGCGGTGAACACGGTCTTGCGCTTGGAAGCTGCCATGATCCAGTAGACTAACTTGGTCGACGGTTTCGGTCAACCAAGCCTGGGGACCCCCAACCTCCCTCACGCCCCGAGCAGCCTCGGCAGGTACTCCGCCAACGCCGGCAGGTACACATGCGCCTTCGCCAGCAGCGCCTCGACCTTGAGGATGATCTCGAGCAGGCGGTCGAGGTGATCCAGGTTCAGCGCCCCGCCCTGCTTCTTCACCCGCAGGTAGTGGACGGTGAGCTTGCCGACGGCGCGCTCGACGGCCTCCTCGAGGCCGCGGGCGCCGTGGATGCGGTAGTCGGCGACGGCGGCGCGGAGGGACTGGAGGATGTCGAGGGAGACCGAGCGGAGGGCGGGGTCGAGCTCGGCGCGGGCGGAGAAGGCGAAGAGGGAGTTGAGGCGGGCCTCGAGCTCGGCCAGGTCGTCGGGCGGCAGGATTAGCTCGGGGAGCTCCTCGGCGATGCGCAGGCCGCAGAACTCGACGGACTGGAGGACGATGTCGGAGAGGCCCTCCTGGAACGGGGGGTAGCGGCGGGAGTCCTGGTCGAGGCGGGCGGAGAGGAGGCCCTTCCTGGCCGCCGGGAAGTGGCGGAGGTAGCGCGGGGGGTCGAGGCCGGGGATCGCGGCGATCGCGGCCTGGGACTGGGCGAAGAGGTCGTCGAGGAGGACGAGCTTGCGGCGGATCGCGAGGTCGTCGGCGGGGTCGAGGTCGAAGACCTCGCCCAGGGCGTCGCGGATGGGGCGGCCCTCGCGGCAAGCGGCGCGCAGGGCGAGCAGGAGGCGGTGGAGGCGGAGGGCGGAGTTGGTCATGCGGTCCATGGGGAGGCCTCAGTCCTCTCCGATCGTCTGCGCCTCGCCCTCGACGTCGGGCGCGGGGGTCCGCCAGTCGCGGCCGACATGCACCTCGTGCTTGCCGGGCGCGCCCCAGCGGACGAGGACCAAGTCGACGGGATCGCGCCAGCCGTTGCGGGGCGGCTGGGCCGGCCGCTCGAGGCTGGCGAGGAGGCCGCCGTCGAAGCGGCAGGCCGAGCACCATGCGCAGGAGGGCCGCGGCGGCCTGGTTGCGCGGGACCTCCGTGTTGGTGCGCAGGCCCGGCGCGAAGGGCTCGCCGTCCGGCGAGGCGAGCGCGTGGTAGAGGCGGAGGGCGCGGCCGAGCCAGTCGAGGGCCAGGGCGCGGAGCTTCGGGGCGCCGGGCCGCCGGCGAGACCGAGGATGCGGCGGTAGTAGGGCACCTCGCGCGGGTCGGAGACGATCTTGCCGGCGAGGCAGTCGGCGAGGCGGGCTTGGAGGGCGACGTGGGCGCGTTGCGCAGGGCGCATCGGGAACCTCCATGAGTCGGGGCGGTGGAGGCGGGGGGCGGAGTTGGTGGTACGTTGCATGGGCTCTCGTTCGACGCGGGCGCGTTGAGGGAGGGCGGTGCGCCGCCGGCGGAGGTCAGATCTCCGCCGGCGGCCGTTGGTTTTGCCCGTCAGGGCTTGCGGGTCGGCTCCTCCTGAGCCGGGGCCGGAGCCGGGCCGGGCGGTTGCGGTGGCGGGACGGCGCCAGGCGCCGGCGGGGTCGTCTCCTCCTCCTCCTCCTTCTTTGCGGGTCCAGGGAAGGCGTTGGGCCGGAGGCCGAGCTCGTGGAGGACGTTGGCGCGCTTGCCGTAGGTGCCCTTGAGGACGAACACCATGCGGCCGTAGAGCTCGGTAGTGCGTTGCTCGGCGATGCCCCGTTGGCGGTTTGCCTCGCGGAGGCGGCCTTCGTGGACATCGGCCTGGGTGAGGAGGGCGTCGATCTGCTGGACGAGGGCGGTCAGCTCCGCGTGGTCCTCCCTGAGGAAGGAGACCTCCTCGATGCGGGGCTTGAGACCCTCCGCGAGCACTCTCCAGTCCTGGAGCTTGTCTGCTAGCGATCCGTCGGGCACGGCGGTCATCTCCTTTCGTTGCTCAAGACGAGCGAGGAAGCGCTCCGGATAGAGCTCCGGGCGCTGGGGATACATCTCCGAGCGCTGGGGATACATCCCCGGTCGTTGGTGATGTATCTCCGGTTGTCGGTGATGTATCTCCCGTCATTGGTGATGTATCTCCGGCCGTTGGAGATAGATCCCCAGGCGCTGGGGATGAATCTCCGGGCGCTGGGGATACATCCCCCAGGCGCTGGGGATAGATCCCCAGGCGTCGGGGATAGATCCCCGGGCGTGGGGGACACATCTCCGGCGGCTGCTACGACAACTTCCAGGGCCCGGATCGTCACCCCGCCCTCTGGCGCGGTTCCGCCGTCCGTCACGCCCCGAACTCCAGCGCCTCGGCCACCAGGAAGTCCCGCTCGGTGACGCCGTCGACCGCCGCCGTCGAGAGGTTGACGACGACGGTGCCCGGCGTCAGGGTCATCGTCGCTTCGCCCTCGTGGTAGTCGATGACGGAGGCGAGGGCGCTCGCGAAGGAGCTGCCGACGTAAAGGCTGGGGACGCTCCAGGTGCGGCGGATGGCCCTGCCGTCGCGCCGGAGCTCCCAGGTGGGGAGCCGCTCGAGGAGCGCTTGGATGCGCTCGGCCTTGAGCTGCTCGGTGATGGGTCTGCGGCTCTCGTTCATCTCAGGTTCCTCCAGGACTTCAGGGGCGCCGGGAGGCTCCAGTGCCTCCGGCGGGACAGCGGTCTTGCTACTCCAACCAAGCCCCCGCCGCTTCGCGGCCCACCCTGACCGGCTTCGCCGGTCAGCGGTCATCGCGCCGCTCCTCCGCCGCGGCGGCGCGCGCCGGCGGCGGTGAAGGGAAGGAGGTTCGACTGCGGAGGACGGCGGCGCAGCGGCTCGGTCAGCGCCGGATCGAAGAGGACGCCGAGCCCGCGCAGCGGCCCCGGGCCTCCCGGCACGCGCTGCCCGAAGCGGCGCTGGAGGCCGGCGATGCGCTCGGCCTCGGCGCTCCCGCCGCGGAGCAGCCCGCGCAGCTCGCGCAGGAGGGCGCGCAGCTCGCTCGGCAGCGTCTCGGGGGCGAAGAGCGGCTCGATCTCGTCGGCCAGGGCGGCGAGACGCCCGCGCCGCTGCTCATCGGCAAACAGGACGGCGAGGTGGAAGGCCGCCGCGGCCGCCTCGCCCCAAGCGCTCGCCCCCTTGGCGGCGGCGAGCGCCTCGCGGAGCAGGCGCTCGGTCGCCTCGCGGTCGCCCGCCTCGGCGGTGAGCCAGGCCCGCGTCAGGAGGGCCAGGGCGGGAGTCCCCGCTCCCGCGGCCGTCGCCTGCCGCTCGGCCTCGGCGAGGGCCTCCTGCGCCGCCCATGGGTGACCGACCGCGGCGTGCATGAAGGCGAGGAGGAGCCGCTCGCGGAGCGCTTCGGCCGGCGCCAGCCACGCCTCGCGCAGCGCGAGCGACCGCCCGGAGAGCGCGAGCGCCCGCTCGGTGTCTCCCTCGCGGGCGTAGATCGCCGCCTGGTCGGCGACGGCGAGGGACTCCTCCACCGTCTCGCCCCTGCGGTGGAAGAGACTCTCCGCCCGCTCGAGCAGTGCCAGCGCCTCGTGGATCCGCCGCTGGCGGTCGCGGACGCCGGCGAGGAGGCGACAGAAGACCGCCGCCTCGACGTCCTCTGGATCGGCGATGTGGCTCTCCGCGACCCGGAAGGCCAGCTCGCCCGGGTCCTGGGGCAGCCGCTCGATGAGCTCGGTGTAGCCGCACAGCATGTGGACGCGCGCCTTCAAGTCGGCGAGGAGCGCCGGCGGCAGGCCGGCTTTCTCGACGGCGCAGCTCAGGTGGAAGGCGGCCTCGGCGAGCGCGTGGCCGCGGCTCGGGAAGGGGTAGCTCTCCTCGTAGGCGCGGTCGAGGACCCGCAGCAGGATGGCGACCGCCTGCGGCGCCGGCTTCTGCCGGAGCTCGCGCTCCATCTTCCTGACCGGCAGCGCGAGGAGCCCCTCGATCGCGGCGTCGGCCTCCGCGGCCGCCATGGCGACCGCCGTCGACGACGCGCTCGGCTCCGCAGCGAGGCGCGTGAAGACGCTCTCGTAGAGCTGACCGGCGAAGCCGGTCAGGGTGGGCCGCGAAGCGGCGGGGGCTTGGTCGGAGTAGCAAACCCGCGCCGCCCCGGCCTCGGGCGCGAGCTCCGGCAGCAGCCGGCGCACGCGGCGGCGGCAGAGGCGGCAGGCGAGGAGGTGATGGAGGTGCTGGAGCTGCGGGGCGGCGAGGCCGTCGGCCAGGCGGGCGAGATCGTCGAAGGGGACGTGCGCCACCGATCGTTCCTCAGCCGCGCGGGAGGCGGGCGGGCGCTGGCGCCCAAGGGGTGCAGGAGACGCGATAGCAGGTGTGATCGCCGGTCATTGCGGTTGATCAGACCAGCAACAGGTGGAGTTGTCAAGCCCCGTCCCCGCTGACAGGTGCAATGCACCGGCTGCACCGGTATAGACTCCCTTCGTGGAACCCCGCCCGCCGGGACGGCTCGACACGGAGACCATGCGGGAGGCGCTCAGGCGCCGCATTCGCCGTGAGGGGCTGACCCTGCGTCAGGTCGAGGAGCGGCTGGGGCGGAAGGGCGACTACCTGCGGCAGGTGCTGGCCGGGAAGATCGACCTGCGGTGGGACCACGTGGCCGGCATCCTCGCCGCCCTCGGCGTCCACCCCGTCGAGTTCTTCGAGGAGGTCTACGGCCCGGCGCCGAGCCGCGCCGCGCCGGCCGGCTCCGCGGCCACCCCGTACGCGACGAGCAGTCAGCTCGTCCGCTGGTCGAGCCTCCGCGTCCTCATCTGGGAGTTCAAGGAGAAGGGCATCTTCACGGCCGAGGAGGCCGAACGGTTGCTGGCGAAGCTCGAGAGCGAGCCGCCGCCGGTGTAGGCCGCGTGCGGCGGTCCTACCCGCTGGCGGTCGCATAGTGCCGCACGGCCTGTCGACCGGGGCGAGCCGCGGGAACGGCGGTTGATTACGGCGGTGTTAGAGCAAACTGCCGATGAGCACGGCCGCGATCACGAGAGTGCCCAGTAGACCCATGACGATGCCGAAGATTGCCCGTCCCATGCCGTGTCGCTGGGGGTGACGCTTGATGTCGATCACCGCCAGGATTCCCGTGACCAGGGCGAACGGCGCCGGCAGGATCAAGAGCGAGAAGAGGCCCAGGTAGCCGGCGGCGATTGCCCAACCTGATCGACCGACGGGCAAGATCATTCGCATCATCGGGTCCTGGCCCGCCGGTTGCGAGGCTGGCGACGGTTGGCTGCGGGGGCGAGGCTTCCCGCATTGTGGGCAGGCGAGGGCGGTGTCAGAGACCTGCGCCCCACACTCCGGACAGGCTACGAGCGCCATCGTTCATTCCCTCCTCAGCGTCCTGCGAGCCAGGACCGGATGGCGTCCATGTACTCGAGGACGGGCATCATGTTGAGGTCCTCGCCCGTATACCCCGCGTCGAGACGCTGATCGTAGAAGCGGAAGCGAACTCCGTGAACCTGTACCACAGCAGCGACGGAGCCGGCGCGTTCTTCACGCCCACCGTTTCGACGAACCAGTCCCGCACGGCGCGAACCATCCTCTCGGGCTCGTTGGCTCTTGATGTCGACTCCCGAGAGGTCCGACAGGGCCTTCCTGAACTCGTGCTCAGCGGGGCGTCGAGCGGGCAGTTGACGAAGACGCTGTCGTCGAAGGCGGCCGTAGGCTGGTGGCGGTCGCGCGGCGGCAAGGGGGCGGAAGCGTACCAGAGGTCCGAGCGCGCGCTCGCCAACGCCCGCAAACTACTGCTTGAGCATGATCTGCCCGCCGCGGGCGCGGGCGTCGCCGATCGGCTGGAAGTCGAACTCCAGCTCTTGGCGTCCATCCTTGGGCTCGTTGACCGTGAGCGTGACCTTGCCGAAAGCCTCGATGTCGACCAAGTAGACCTGCGCTGCGCCGCGTTGCTCGACGTCGAGCGTGAAATCGTGGGGCTTGCCGTCGATCAAAACGCTACCTCCCGCCTCGATGGTGTCGCGCTGCACCCGGACCGGCATGGTGTACCAGCGCCAGAACCAGGTGAAGACGCGCTCGACGCCCGGGTGGATCGCCGTTCCAAGCCGTTCCGTGGAGAAAGGAATGAGGGGGTGAAGCGGCTCCGGGCCGGCTGGCTCGGGAGCTTCCAGGCTTGCACCACGTGGAAGGCAGCGCGTGCCGCCGCAGGCGTTGCAGTCGAGAGAGCAGTCGTCGTACTTGGCGCCCCCGATGCAGTTGTAGCAGTCCTGGGTGTAAACGCACTTGAGGGAGCTCGCGAAGAGCGCCGGCGTGCCGGCCACCAGGAGGGAAGCTGTCAAGGCCAAGCGCCGAATCATCGGGCCGCCTCCTTCATCATCGGCGAAGAGACTACCACCCCGAGTGACTCCCAGCGGGGCCGGTGGGTCCGGCGCGGCGGGCGCCGGCGGCCAGGCGGTTCGGCGCCTGCGACAGCGCCGAGCCGGCCACGGACTTCGCGGTGGGCCGGCCGTTTCGGGAGCGCCGCCGCCGCGATGGCCTGTCACTTGGCGCCAACTCTCGTTGACACCAGCGGTTAAGCTGGTGTATCTAGTCGCTAAATCCGTAACACCCCGCCGTGCCCCGGAAGCCGTCCCCTGAGTAGGCCGACGCCGGCAAGGCAGCGGCCCTGAAGGAGACGTACATGCAGATCCCGGAAGAGTTCGGCAACTACCTGCTCCTCAAGAAGCTCGCCGAGGACCCCCTGGGAGAGACCTTCCGCGCCGGCAAGGTCGGCCGCGAGGGGCTCGAGCAGGTCGTGCTGCTGCGTGTCTTCAACGGCCGCGGCCTCGAAGGCGAGCGCTTGTGGCAGACGCTCTCCGGGCGCGCCGCCGTGCAGCAGGCGCTGCGCAGCCCCAACATCGGCACCGGCGCCGACCTCGGGCGGGTGCGCAACTACAGCTACGTCGCCTACGACTACATCTCGGGCAAGACCCTGGCGGCCCTGGCCGCCCAGGCGGCCCGCGCCCACATGCCGATCCCGCCGGACCACGCTCTGCTCATCGTCGAGCGGCTGGCGCTCGCGGTGGCGGTGGCCTACGAGAGCCGGGTGCAGGACGAGCGGGTGGTGCACGGCTTCGTCGTGCCGCACCTGGTGATGGTCTCGAACGAGGGCGAGACGCGCCTGCTCGGCTTCGAGGCCGCTCCGGGGCTGCGCGACGCCGCGGCCGCCGGGGCCCTCCCGCCCGAGGTCACCCGCTACCTGGCGCCCGAAGCGCTCGGCTCGGCGGCGGTGGCCAAGAACGACGACGTCTGGTCGCTCGCCGCGATCCTCTTCGAGCTGCTGACCGGCGAGCCGCTGCCGGAGGCGCCCGAGGAGGGCTACGGGGCGGTCGTCGACCAGGCCACGCTGGCCCACGAGGGGACGCCGCTGGCGCCGCCGCTCGCCGCCCTGCTCAAGAAGAGCCTGGTGCCGCGCGCCGAGCGGGTGGCCGACGCCGTCACCTGGCACAAGACGCTCTCGAAGCTGATGATCGAAGGGCAGTACAGCCCCACCACCTTCAACCTCGCCTTCTTCATGCACAACCTCTTCCGCGACGAGATCGAGCGGGAGAACCAGGAGATCCAGGCCGAGAAGAAGCTCGACCTCACCGAGCGCGTGCGCAGCGCCCCGCCGCCCCCGCCCACCGCGCCGGCCCACGACATGCGCGACTCGACCGGGGTGCGCGAGGCGCCGGTGCGCGAGTCAACCGGCGTCTACTTCGGCGCCCAGGCGGCGGTGCAGAAGCGCTCGAAGGCGCCGCTCTTCATCGCTCTCGCCGCCGTCGTGGCGGCGGCCCTCGGCGTCGGCGGCTGGATGCTCTACGGCCGGCAGGCCGCAAAGCCCGCGCCGCAGCAGGCGGCGGCGCCGCGCCCCACCCGCCCCACGGCCACCCAGCCCGCCGCGCCGGCCATGACGCAGGCGCAGATCGACGCCCAGATCAAGGCGCTCATCGAGCAGCGGAGCCAGCAGCTCGAGGACGCCTACCGCAAGCAGACCGACGAGCAGATCCGGGCCCTCCAGAAGCAGCTCGAGGAGAGCCGCAAGGCCACTGCCGCGGCGGCGAGCCGTGACGAGGAGCGGACCGCCGCGGTCCCACCGCCGGCGAGCCAGCCGGCGGGCGCCGACGCCCGCTCCGCCACGCGCCCCGCGCCGGATGCCGCGGATCCGGCCGCGACGCAGGCCGCCACGCAGCCGGGCCAGACCGCGCCCGTCCCGACACAGGCCGTCGAGCGCCAGGACACCGCGACCGCGGCCGCCGTTCCCGCCGCCGCGGTGCCGGATCCCGCCCCGGCCGCGCCCCAGACCAAGGTCGGCGACCTGGTCTCCGCCGGCCCCGGGGTGACCGCGCCGCAGCGCGCGAGCGAGCTGCGCGCCATGTATCCGCGCGCCGCCGAGCAGCTCCGCCGGTCGGCCAGCGTCGACGTCCGGGTGCTGGTGGACGAGAACGGCAAGGTGCTCCAGGCCGAGCGGGTCGGGCAGAAGGTCGGCTTCGGCTTCGACGAGGCGGCGCTCGACGCCGCCCGCCGTGTCAACTTTCGGCCAGCCACCAAGGACGGCGTGCGGGTGAAAATGTGGACCACCCTGCGCGTGATGTTCAAGCCGTAGCGCGGCGCGGACGCTCCGTGCCGAAGGAGGCGAGCTGGTGCGCGAAGCCCTGATCCTCGCGGCGCTGTCGGCGGCCGTCGCCGGCCTGATCACCAACCTGCTGGTGCCGCTGGTCGCCAAGGTCGCGGTGGCGATCCGCGCCGTCGACTACCCCGGCGAGCGCAAGCTCCAGCGCTGGGCGGTGCCGCGGCTCGGGGGCCTCGCCATCGTCCTCGGGCTGGGGCTCTCGGCGGGGAGCCTGCTGCTCTCGCGCTGGGCCGAGTGGGGAGGGCAGATCGGCCGCTCGGAGATCCTCGCCCTGGCCGTCGCCACCGCGATGGTCTTCCTGGTCGGCCTGGTCGACGACGTCCTCGGCGTCTCCTCGGCCAAGAAGTTCCTGGTGCAGCTCGCCGCCGCCGGGTTGATGGTGCGGGTCGGCTGGTCGTTCGAGGTGCTGCGGGTGCCGGGGCTCGGGGACGTGGACCTCGGCGTCATGGGCGCCGTCGTCTCGCTCCTCTGGATCGTCGGCGTCACCAACGCCATCAACCTGATCGACGGCCTCGACGGCCTGGCGGGCGGCGTCGTCGCCATCATCTCGGGAAGCCTCCTCATCTACTCGGTCATCCTCGGCAACCCGCACACGGTGATCCTGATGGGCGCGATGGCCGGCGCCTGCCTCGGGTTCCTGCGCTACAACCGGGCGCCGGCGCGCATCTTCATGGGGGACTCGGGCTCGCTCACCCTCGGGTTCCTGCTCGCGGTGATGAGCGTCCACTCGGCGCTCAAGGCGCCGGCGGCAGTGGCGATCCTGGTGCCCATCCTGGCGCTCGGCGTGCCGGTCATCGACACGCTGCTGGTGATGGCGGTGCGGTTCCTGGACCGCCCGAAGAGCCCGCCCGCGGAGCGCTTCCTGCGCATGTTCCGCGCCGACCGCTACCACCTCCACCACCTGCTCGAGCACCTGCGCCGCAGCCGCACGGGGGTGGTGGCGACGATCTACTCGGTGGTCGTGGTCTCCTGCCTCGCGGCGCTGCTGGTGGCGGTGCGCCGCGACGCGCTGCTCGGCCTGGTGCTGCTCGGCGTCGAGTTCATCGTGCTCCTCGGCATCCGCCGCCTGGGGATGGCGCGGTCCGCCGCCGCCATCGTCCGCCGGCAGCGCGAGGACGTCGCCCGCGAGCTGGCGGCGGAGGCGCCGGACGAGGTGCCGGCCGTCGTCCTGCCGTTCGGGCGCTAGAAAACCGTCCGCCGTTCCCCACGGGCTCTTGCAGGCGCGTCGCCGCGGTCCCGGCATCCTTTAGGATTACGGCCGGAGAGTCGCCGTATGCCGCACGCCGGGAAGCTGGTCGCCTTCGCCTCCCTCTGGCTGGGGATCGTCGCCGGCACCGTCCCGGTCGAGCTGCTGGTGCCGCCGGACACCGCGCGCGTCGAGGTCCTCCTCGACGGGCGGCCCGCCGGCGTGCTCACCGCTCCCCCCTGGTCGCTCCCGATCGACCTCGGCGCCGAGATCGCGCCGCATGAGCTGACCGCCGTGGCGACCGATGCCATGGGCAGCGAGCTCGGGCGCGCGCGGCAGTGGCTCAACCTGCCGCGGCCGCCGGCGGTCCTCGAGCTGACCGTCGACGCCACCCCCGAGACCGGCGGCGTGGCGCGGATCGCCTGGGCCGCGGTGGCGGGTGCGGCGCCGCTCGCGGTGCGCGCCAGCTTCGACGAGCGGCCGCTCCCGGTCCCCGATCCCGCCGCCGTGCCGGTCCCGCCGTATGACCCGGAGGTCCCCCACCTGCTGCGGATCGAGGCCGACTTCCCCGGGGGCATCGCGGCCAGCCGCGAGCTGGTGCTGGGCGGCGCGCTCGCCGAGGAGATGAGCTCCGAGCTGACCGCCGTGCCGGTGCTCCTGGCGGGGCGCCGCGCGCGCGGCGAGGAGATCGAGGTCCACGCCGGCGACCGCCCGCTGCCGCCGCTCGCGGTCGAGAAGGGGCCGATCGATCTCGTCGTGGTCGTCGATCCCGGGGCCCGCCCGCAGCTCGTGGCGATGACGCGCGAGCTGCGGCGGATGGCGACGGTTCCCGGCGGCGCCCGCGCCATCCCCGCGCGGATCGACGGCCGCTTCGTCGCGCCGCTCGCCGCCGGCGTACGCCTGCGGGTGCTCTGGCCGCGCGAAAGCCTTCGCGCCTTCGACACACCGGCGCGGCAGGACGTCCGCTTCGAGCTCTTCACGCCCGGCCGGGAGCTGCGCCCGCGCGACGGCGGCCTCCTCTGGCACCTGATGCGCGCCGAGGCGCCGGAGCCGGCGGCCGAGTCGCGGTTTGCCGATGCCGTCGCCGTGGCGGGGCTCGTGGCGGCGCAGGAGGCGCGGCGGCGCGGCGTGCTGCTCATCCTCGGGCCCGAGGCGCGCGACGCGAGCCACTACCCGCCGGCCGCAGTACGCCGCTACCTCGAGCGGCTGCGGGTGCCGCTCACGGTCTGGTACGCCGGCGGCAAGCGTCAGGGGGAGCCCTCCGCGGCGTGGGGAGAGGTCGAGCGGGTCGCCAACCTGGCGGGGCTCGAGTGGGCGACCAAGCGGCTGGGCGAGCTGCTGGAACGGCAGCGCATCGTCTGGGTCGCCGGCGCCCACCTGCCGCAGGCGCTCGCGGCATCGCCGGGGCTCGACGGCGGCGCCATGACGGAGGCGGCCCTCGCCGCGGCCGCGAGCGGCGGCGCCGACGACGAGGCGGACACGGACGACGTAGCCGATGGCGCCGCCGCGGCGGCGGCTCCGAGCGGGGATGATGCTGCGCCCGCAGCGCATTCGCTGCCCGCCGCGCTCGCCGCCGCCGCTGCGGAGCGCCCGCCGGGGCTTCCGGGCGCCTTCAGCCCCCTCCCCTTCGGCCCCTTCGTGCTCTACACGGATCTTGGAGAGCCTTCGACTGTCGCCGCCCTCCAGCGCGTGGCGGGCGCCCTCCCCGCAGCCTGGTCGCAGCGCTTCGGGCTGCCGTTGCCCGAGCCTCTCGCCGGCACGCTCGTGGTCTTCGCGCGCGAGGAGGACTTCCGCGCCTTCGCGCGGCAGAGCGGCGAGGATCTCGATCGCGGCGTCCGCGGCAGCGCGCGCGGCGGCCGGGTGGCCCTGGCCGCCGCCGCGCAGCCGCCGGAGGAGGTGGCGGCGCTGCTCGTCCACGAGCTGTCCCACCTCCTGGCGCGGTGGGCCTTCGGCCGCGAGCTGCCGCCCTGGCTCGAGGAGGGGCTGGCCGAGGAGCTGGCCCTGGCGCGGCAGACGCGCGGCGGCAAGCTCCTCCCCGGCACCCTGCGCGGCAGGGTGCGGGCGCGGGCCGTTGACGCCACCGCCAGCCGTCCGATGGTCGCCAGCCGCTTCGAGATCTCCGCCGACGGCGCCTACGGCGCCCTCGCCGCGCTCCTCACGGCGCAGCGGCGGGGCACGGCGCCCAGGCTGCCGCAGCTCCTCGCCCTGCCGCACGCCGAGTTCACGCGCTTCGAGGGGCGCCGCGAGCGCTACACCGCCAGCGCCTTCTTCGTCCGCTTCCTCCTCGACGGCCGCGAGCGCCGCGCGCGCGCGCCGTTCCAGGCCTTCCTCGCCGCCGTCGGCGGCGGCGCGCCGGCGGACGCCGCGGCG
>JBIOUG010000096.1:0-7811 GCA_044866775.1 Thermoanaerobaculia bacterium
CAGCATCACCACCGGCAGATGGCGCGCGGCGACGAGGCCGATCGCATCGTCGGGCTCGAGCTCGGGGCCGACGACTACGTCGTCAAGCCCTTCAGTCCCAAGGAGCTGATGGCCCGCATCCGCGCCCTCTTCCGGCGCCTCGAGCGCGGCGAGGAGGAAGAGACGCTGGTGTTCGAGCGGCTCGAGGTGGACACCGCGCGCCACACCGTGCGCTGGGAGGGCCGTGCGGTGGCGCTCACCGCCAAGGGCGAGGAGGTCGACCGCATCGTCGGGCTCGAGCTCGGGGCCGACGACTACATCACCAAGCCGTTCAGCCCGCGCGAGGTGGTGCTGCGGGTCAAGGCCGTGCTGCGGCGGCGGCACCCCGAGGAGACGGCGGCCGAAGCGCTGCAGGTGGGAGACGTGCACCTCGATCTCGCGGCACACCGCCTGCAGGTCGGCGGCGAGGAGGTGCCGCTGACCGCCACCGAGTTCCGGCTGCTGCGGGTACTGATGGAGCGCGCCGGGAGGGTGCAGACCCGCGGGCAGCTCCTCGCCGACGTCTGGGGCTACGCCGAGGACGTCGACAGCCGCACCGTCGACACCCACATCCGGCGGCTGCGCCGCAAGCTCGGCCCCGAGGCGGAGCGCATCGAGACCCTGATCGGCGTCGGCTACCGGCTGCGGCCGTGAGGCGCGAGAGCGCCGGGCTGGCCCCATCGTGCGTCTCCCCCGCTTCCTAGAGCGCCCGCGCGTCGAGCCCCTGCGGCGCGAGGTGGAGCGGCTCGCCGAGGCGGCCGAGCGCGAGGCGGCCGCGGCCGGCGCCGCGCGCGATCTCCTCGAAGCCATTCTCGAAGCGCTGCCCGAGGGCGTGCTGGTGGTGGCGCGCGGCGGCCGCGTGCTGCTCGCCAACCCGGCGTTCCGCGCCCTGTTCGCGGTGCGCGGTGAGGCCGCCGGGCGCCCGGTGCTCGAGGTGGTCCGGCAGCCGGCGGTGGTGCGCGTGCTCGAGGAGACGCTGGCGAGCGGCGCGCCGCAGGCGACCGAGCTCGAGCTGCGCGGCCGCGAGCCGCGCACCATCGCGCTCGCCAGCGCGCCGCTGCCGGTCGTGACCGGCCGCGACGACGGCGCCGTGCTGGTCGCCCGCGACACCACGGCGGCGGCGCACCTGGCGACGATGCGGCGCGACTTCGTGGCCAACGTCTCGCACGAGCTGAAGTCGCCCCTGGCCGCCATCCGCGGCTACGCCGAGACGCTGCGCGACGGCGCCCTCGAGGAGCCGGCGACGGCGCGGCGTTTCGTCGCCCGCATCGTCGAGCAGACGCGGCGGCTCGAGGCCCTCCTCGCCGACCTGCTCACCCTGTCGAGCCTCGAGAGCCCCGAAGCGGCGCGGCCGCGGCAGCCCGTCGACCTGCCGGAGCTGGCGCGGGAGGCGGTCGAGCTCGTCACCCGGCGAGCGGCCGAGCGCGGCGTCTCGGTGAGCCTCAGGGCCGCCGACCTGCCGCCGCTCCCCGGCGACCCGAGCGGCCTCGAGCGGTTGCTCGTCAACCTGCTCGACAACGCGGTCAAGTACAACCGCGCCGGCGGCTCGGTGACGCTCGTGATCACGCCGCGCGGCGGCGAGGTGCTGCTCGAGGTCCGCGACACCGGCATCGGCATCCCCCCCGAAGCGATCCCGCGCCTCTTCGAGCGCTTCTACCGCGTCGACGCCGGCCGCTCGCGCGAGGAAGGCGGCACCGGCCTCGGCCTCGCCATCGTCAAGCACGTCGCCCAAGCCCACGGCGGCAAAGTGGAGGTCGAGAGCCAGATGGGCCAGGGCTCGGTCTTCCGCGTGCGCCTGCCGGCGCCCGGAGGCTAGCGGACGCCCGGCGAGCGTCGGCTGAGACTCGCCACCGAGCTGTTACCGCGTCGTTGCAGCGCCGCGTCTGGCGGCGGCTGGCGAACGCTGCTAAAATGCGATGGCGAAAGGGATTTCTTACCGGCATGGAACGCCATCTCGACCAGGATCTGAACCGCGTGCGCCAGATGCTGCTCAAGATGGGCGGCATGGTCGAGGGCATGGTCGCCGACGCCACCCGCGCGCTGGTCGACCGCAACACGGCGCTGGCCAGGGAGGTCATCCAGCGCGACCACGAGGTGGACCGGCTCGAGATGGACATCGACGAGACCTGCCACATCCTCTTGTCGCGTATGCAGCCGACCGCCATCGACCTCCGCTTCCTGGTCGCGGTGATGAAGATCAACAACGACCTCGAGCGCATCGGCGACTCGGCGGTCAACATCGCGCAGTCGGCCGAGCAGATCAACGACCAGCCGCCGCTGAAGCCCTACATCGACCTGCCGCTCCTGTCGCAGCTCGTGCAGACGATGGTGCGCGAGAGCCTCGACGCCTTCGTGCAGCGCGACACCGCGCTCGCCATCTCGGTGTGCCAGGGCGACGACGCCGTGGACGGCCTCTACAAGCAGCTCTTCCGCGAGCTGCTGACCTACATGATCGAGGACCCGAAGACGGTCTCCCGCGCGCTCCACCTGCTGCTCATCTCGCGCAACCTCGAGCGCATCGCCGACCACGCCACCAACATCGCCGAAGACGTCATCTACTTCGTCTCCGGGCGCGACATCCGCCATCAGGCAGCCGCGTTGGGGTGAGCCGGCGCCGGTTCGGCCCGGCCGACGGGCCGCTCAAGGTCCTCTTCCTCTGCACCGGCAACTCGGCGCGCTCGATCCTCGCCGAGTACCTGCTGCGCCGGCTCGACCCGGAGCGCTTCACCGCCTACAGCGCCGGCTCGCAGCCGCGCGGGCATATCCACCCGCTGGCGCTCGCGGTGCTGGCCGAGCGCTACGGCATCGACGCCTCGGCGGCGCGCAGCAAGTCCTGGCAGGAGCTCGCCGGCGTCCCCTTCGACCTCGTGGTCACGGTCTGCGACGACGCCCGCGAGAGCTGCCCCCTGTGGCCGCGGGCGGCGGCGGTGGTCCACTGGGGGATGCCCGACCCGGCGGCGGTCGCCGGGACGGACGCCGAGAGGCGGGCCGCCTTCGCGGAGACCGCGCGGGTGCTCGAGGAACGGCTCTCCCGTCTCGCCGCCCTCCCCCTCGAGGAAATGGATCGCAGCGACGCGGCAGTTCTAGCAGGCAGCATCGCCGGGGACTGAGCGCGGCGGCGCCCTGCCGCCGGCCCGATTTTGCTAAGATTGGGTCAACGCTCGTGAACTGTCGCCGGTAGGAAGGAGCTGGACGTGAAGGTAGTGTCGGCGCTCGTGGTCCTCACGCTCACGGTGCCGGGCGGCGCCGCGGCGGCGGCGCCCGCTCCCCGGGCGCTCGCGGCGCCGGCCAAGGCACCGTGCAGGATCGGCGTCAAGACCGCCGCCCAGCTCAGCAGCGCCGTGCGCAGCATCTGCGACGGTGGCACCATCGAGCTGCGCGCTGGCACCTACCGCTCCCCCGCCGGTGGCTTCTCGCTCGACAACCTGAAGAAGGCGTTCACGCTCCAGGCGACGCCGCCCGGCGCCGCGGTCGTCCTCGGCGGCGAGGGACAGCGGCCGGTGCTGCACTTCAAGAACACCGACCGCGCGAAAGGCAAAAAGATCACCTTCCGCGGCCTGACCTTCCGCAAGGGCGTCGCGACGCCGGGGAAGAACGACGCCGGGGGCCTCACCGTGCAGGCGGCCGAGGCGGAGTTCGTCGACTGCGCCTTCACCGGCAACACGACCTCCGGGGTGGCGGTGGGCGGCGGCGCGCTGCGCCTGGCGGCTCAAGCGGCGGTCACGCTCACCAACTCGCGCTTCGAGGGCAACGGCTCGACGCGCCGGGGCGGCGCCATCGAGGTCGTGGACTCGAGCCTCACGATGCGGGGCGGCAGCTTCCTCGGCAACCGCGTCAACCTGCCCGGGCATGGCGCCAGCGCCGCGGGCGGCGCGGTCTACCTCCTCAACTCGACGGCGAGCTTCACCGACGTCCTCTTCTCGGGCAACGAAGCGGCCTGGGTGGGCGGCGCGCTCTGGGCCTTTGGGACGTGGACCGACCCGGTCGAGACCCCACGCGCCACCGTGCGACTCGAGCGCGTCAGCTTCTTCGGCAACCGCGCCCAGCCGGCGGTCGGCCAGAGCGCCGTCTCGGCGACCGGGGGCGGCGCGATCCATGCCGAGGACCAGACGGCCGTCACCGTCGTCGACAGCGCCTTCGCCGACAACGCCGCCGCCCTCGGCGCCGCCATCAACGTCTACCGCGCGGCGCTCGACGTCACCGGCTCGATCTTCCAGAACCACCGCGCCGGCGCCGACGGCAGCGGCTTCGGCGGCGCCATCGCCGCCCTCTCCGCCGACCAGGCGGACGGCACGACGGCCGGCGGCACGATCAACCGCCCCAACGCCCGGGTGGCGATCCGCGACTCGCTGCTCCAGGGCCCGCTCGACCCGAGCCTCGCCGCCGCGAATTCGGGCGGCTGCCTGCTGGCGGGCGGCGACGGCGCGCGAGTGACCGGTGCCGCCGGCGTCCCGCCGCTCGGCGGGAACACGGAGAACCGCGCCGAGGTCGAGCTCGAGCGGGTCGTCTTCAACGGCTGCTCGGTGGCGCGCAGCGGCGCCGCCGCCGGCGCGGGCGGCGCGTTCCGCGGCGATCTCGTGGAGCTGGCGATGCGCGACTCGCTGGTCCTCGCCTCGAGCGCCCGCGGCGCGGACGGCGCCGGCGGCGGCCTGTCGCTGGTCGGCGCGACGTTCGCCACCCTCGCCGGCGTCACCTTCGCCGGCAACGCCGCCGACCACTCGGGCGGCGCCATCCAGATGCGGGGGTCGCTCCTCGACGCCGACGGCTGCAGCTTCCTCGGCAACTCGGTGACGGGCGGCGGCGGCTCGACCGGCGACTCACGCGGCGCCGCAGTCTTCGCGATCCCGTCGGCCCGCGAGGCGGCCGTCGGCACCGTGCGGCGCAGCCTCTTCGCCGGCCAGGCGGGGATCGACATCCGCGACGTCGATCAGGCTTGCCCGCTGGTCAACGACATGCACTACGACGAGAACCGCTTCTTCCTCGCCGGCGGCAATTTCGGCGAGACCGTCTACGTCCACAACCCGCAGCAGGCCTTCGGCCTGGATGTGCAGGGCCTCAACAACGCCGTCATCTCCCGCCCCTGCGGCCCGACCGACAAGAGCACCACGGCGAACGTCCGCGAGTTCACCCCGCCGGCCGAGGGCGCCCTCCTCGCCATCCAGAGCGCCGGCGCCCCCGGCCAGCGCCTCGGCCCGTTCCTCGCCTACGCCTGGACCGGCACCGCGGCCACCCTCGACCTCACCCCGCTCGCCACCCGCTTCGGCCTCGTCCCCGGCCCCGCCCCGGGCGAGCACCGGCTGGACGTCGCCGGCGGGGAGAGCGTGGCGGTGGTCGTCGAATAATCCGGCCGCGCTTTTCCGTCTTCCTCGATAGGTGCCACAATCGCGGGAGGGAGACCCATGGGCATCATGTACATCGACGGCGAGGTTGGAGGACCGACGGGGAGGATTGCCCGCGTGCGGTTCCTCGTCGACAGCGGTGCTACCTACTCGATCCTTCCGCAGGAGGCCTGGCAGACGATCGGGCTCGCGCCAAAGCGGATCGTGACCTTCACGCTCGCCGACGGGACGCACATCGACCGCCAGGTGTCGGAATGCCATATCAGCCTGCCGCAGGGCGAGGGTCACACGCCGGTCGTCCTGGGCGAGGAAGGCGATGAGCCCGCCCTCGGCGTCGTCACGCTCGAAAACCTGGGCCTGATTTTCAACCCCTTCAACCGAACGCTGCAGCCGATGCGGATGCTGCTGGTGTAGGCCGGCGGAAGCCGCGCGGACGACCGGCCATGTCGCCCGCCTGCAGGTCGGCGGCGGCGGCGTCGGGGTAAGATCTAGACATGCAGCGAATCACGGTCAACGCCTTGGTCTTCCACGAACAAGGGATGTGGGTCGCCCAGTGTCTGGAGTACGACCTCGTGAGCTGCGCCGAGACTCTGGAAGAGCTCCCCGGCGAGCTACTGCGGCAGCTCCGCGCAGTGGAAGCGATTGATCGCGCAGCCGGGCCCCCGCCATTCTCGGCATTCAAGCCGGCTCCGGCCGAGCACTGGGCTCTCTTCGAGAGAGTCAAGCGCTCGAAGCCGATTACCTCCCCGAAAAAGCTCGTCGACCGAGTCCGTGAGGCATTGGACATGGGCGCGAGCGTGGACGCCCGTCTCTTCATCGCCTCCAAAGCCGCCGCCTAGCTGACGAAGGCAAAGAGGATGGACCTCACGGATTCATAGCCTTGCTATGCGATATGAGCAATCGAAAGAGAGTTCCTAGGGGGCAGGCGGCTCAAGTGCTCGCCGGGTGTCGGCGCAGGTGCGCTCTCTGTTTCGGTCTCCACGGCGACCAACGAACGAAGCGGGGCCAACTCGCCCATCTCGATAGAAATCCTCGAAACAGTCATCCCGACAACCTAGTCTTTTTATGCATGCACCACCATGACGAGTTCGACAGCCGACATACACAAACACGCAGCCTCTTGCCGGCTGAATTGAGGCGCTACCGGTACGAGCTGGAGCAGGCCATGCTTCGACCGTCGGCGCCCCAAAGGGTGAGATGGGGACCAAACGACGGGCTCCCGGCGGGCATCTCGATAGCCAGGAAGGGCGGGCCATTCGTCCCATGGGCCCGTTTAAGAGTGGAGGTCAAGATCAACCTGCTTAGCCAACTGGGGCTCCATGTGCCGCCGAACTGTAGAGTGTTACTGCGAAACATGTTTGGGAGAAAGAACTGGACTGTTCGAATTGTAGACTCCGATGACAGAGAGGTAGGCCATGTCTGGTTCGGATCGGACCCGGACCACGAGTGGAGATATGACGGCCTGGTGCGCGTCGGTAAGCCACTTGACGATTACGCCGCGGAGGTCTGGCAGGTTTTCCAACGATTCTCTGACGGCAGTTATCGGAGGTTGGACCGCGATAAGGCCCTGGTGCCGCCGTGATGGACCGGCTGGCTGTAGCTCCTCTACTTCCTCCTTCGTGCCCTGATAGCCTTTACCCAATTCTCCAGGTCGTCTATGCGCTGCCTGAGCGCCTCGGGTTCGGGGAATGGCGTTCCATCGGCAGGTGGCTGATCATGTCCACGCATCCAGCGCGAGCATTCTGCCATTCCGGCTTCCAGCGCCTTATAGTCGTCCACCGTGATGTCATGAAGGTACTTTACCTTCTGGGTCTCGATGCTGTGGCGGTAGCGCTCCACGACATCGTTCAGGAGCACTTCGGTCGTGGCACGCTCCCAGGCTTCGCGCAACATGCCGAACATGTCTCGGGCATCGGGCTCGTAGCTCCCGCGCGCTGTACGGAAGAGCTTCTCGGCAGTCTGCCAGCGGCTATGCAGCCTCCCGATCCGCTCGTTGGTGCTCATTGCGACCCACGGAAGGTCGGCGGAGCACAAGCCGACCTCGTTTTCCCGTCGGACATATTGATGCGCGCAGGGGACGTCCTGCCGCTTCGCCTCGTCCAGGAGAAACCGGAGGAACAGAAGGTCGTGCGTGAAGACCACGACCTGTCGGTCCGCGGCTTCGGAGACGAGCCGGCGGGCGATCCGCTCGCGCCAAGCTTCGTCCAGTGAGGACACAGGATCATCGAAGATGATGGCGCTACGGCTGGGAGCCGTCTTGAGTTCCGTCAGGAAGGATGCGAGCGAGAGAGTCCTCGACTCCCCTTCGCTGAGGACGTTGGTCATGGCTCACTGCTGTCCCACAAACTTCATGCGATTCCTAGCGAGAGTTGAGGAGTGGCCGCTGGGGCGGGGTCGTCAGGTGGCCTGAGGATCTCATCGAGACTGCGGCAGTGGAAGAGGTTGAGTTGGAGG
>JBIOUG010000097.1:0-74517 GCA_044866775.1 Thermoanaerobaculia bacterium
GACCCCCGGCCCGCACTTCCTCGACTTCCTCAACGTGGCCGGTGGCACGGTGGACCCCGGCCGTGTCCGGCTGATCTCGGGCTTCTAAAGAAGGCACGGTTTCCTCGTTGCGGCCGGCGGAGGTCGGGCAGCAGCGGAGCTGTTTCCAACCTTACTGCATTGATCCGATCTCCCTCACCCCTGGCCCCTCTCCCACATGGGAGAGGGGGACTCGATGACCAGACCTTCGACCCTCACGGCCGCCGCGAATAGGAGGGCCCTTCCCAGTCGGCGCCGCCGCGGCGGCACCGAGAACCACGGCCAGTGCGACCGCATTCGCCGGAATCGTCAGCCCAAAATCGACCGCCTCGTGCACGGCGAGCGCGGCGAGCGCCCCCAAGGCGGCGAGCGCGGCGGCGCGGTCCTCGGAGCGCTGGCCGCGCTGGAGCACGGCGCCGAGCCGCAGGAGGAGCGTGACGAGCCCCGCCGCGAGCACGACCGCGCCGACGAGGCCGGCCGTGGCCAGCAGCTCCAGCGGGTCGCTGTGGGCGTGGCGCCACGGGCCCGGGATGTCGGCCGGCTGGACGAGCGGGAAGGCCTCGCGGAAGGTGCCCAGCCCGGTGCCGGTCCAGGGGAAGCGCCGCCAGAGCGTCACGGTGGCGGCGTAGGCCGTGCGCCGCGCCGCCCACGACACGTCGTAGGGCGTGGTCGCGAGGATGCGCCCCAGCCCCTCCTGCAGCCCGATCGCCGCCACCACGCCGATGCCGACCGCCGACGCCAGGACGCCGGCCGGGGCCAGCCGCCAGGCCCCCGCCCGATCGCCGCGGCCGCCGAGCGCCAGCAGCCCCCCCTGCACGATCGCCCCGGTCACCGCCGCCACCAGCCCGCCGCGCGAGCCGGTGAAGGCGAGCCCGGCGAAGAGCGTCAGCCAGAGCAGGACGGGCGGCGCCACCCAGAGCACGCGCCGCTCCATCTCCGGCTCCTCGCGGGCGCGGCGGACCGCCCACCACCCCCAGGCGAAGGCCGCGGGGAGGGCGATCCCGAGGAAGGTGGCGGCGTGATCGGGATTGACAAAGGTGCCGCGCAGGCGGGTCGCCGCGCCCGGGACGTCGACGCCCCAGATCGTCTCCGAGCGCGCGAACCAGGCCTGCGCGCCCTGGATGACCTGGAAGAGCGCGCCGATGCCGAGCGCCGCGCCGAGCAGGCGCCGCGGCCGGCGCTCGCGGCCGACCAAGGCCGCCGCGACGAGGCAGGCCGCCGCCGCCGCCCAGACGAGCGCCGTCGTCCGGCTGGCGGCGGGCGCGAGCGAGAAGCTCGCCCGCGGCTGCGCCGTCCCGCCCAGGAGCGCGGCGGCGTCGGCGTAGAGCCGCGCGTGCTCGGGCGAGAGCAGCGCGACGGCACCCGGCGGCCAGGGGAGCGCCTGCACGACGCCCCAGGCGGCGATGGCGAAGAGCGCCGCCGCCGCGGGTCCGGCGTGCCGCAGCGCGCCGTAATCGGCGGCCGTGGCGGCGGCCAGCGCGCAGGCCAGGAAGGCCGCGGTCTCGAGCGCGGCGAGGGCGCCGGGGGTGACGCTGCCGAAGGGCAGCGGGGCGCAGAGCAGAAGGAGCGCGAGCGCCCCGGCCGGCAGCAGCAGCCCGGGTGGTCCGGTGGATCCGGCGTGGCGTATCATCCGCGCGCTTGGCCCCTCATCCGCGATCCCCCGAGCGGCTGCCGACCGCAAGCGGCCCCCTCTCCGTGCGCACCGCGCGATCCCTCGTGCTGCTGCTCGCGCTCGCTGTGGCGGGCGCGGACGTGGCTCTGGCCCAGTTCGACCAGTATACGGAGCCCGGCGGCCCCACGGCGCGGCCGGAGGAGAGGAAGGACGAGCTCGAGAAGGCGATGGCGGACGCGTCCTGGCGCCTCGGCGCGGTGCGCGTGAAGCCCTGGTTCGGCATCTACGACGTGCGCTACGTCGACAATGCCTTCGGCTCGCCGACCGGCGAAGAGGTCTCGGACTTGACCGGCACCGTCGGCGCCGGCCTCCGCACCTACCTGCACACGGGACCGAAGGTGATCTGGGCCGCGCACCTCCTCCCCGAGTACGTCGCCTGGCGCGAGCTGGACGAGAAGAACACGGTCAACGGCCGCTACGGGCTGGGGTTCTTCGGTTTCTTCAACCGCCTCACGGTCGAGGCGGTGGGCGAGCGCGACCAGCAGCAGCGGCTGGGCTCGCCCGAGGTGCCGGAGCTGGCGCACCAACGCTCCGAGCGCGCGCACGTGGCGCTCGAGCTCGAGGCCACCCGCGCCATCTCGGTCTTCACCGCCGGCCAGGTCGTTCGCCTGCGCAGCTTGATCGAGGCGCCCGAGGAGGCGCCGCTCGATCGGCTGGACCGCGACGCGACCTACCTGCGCGCCGGGCTGCGCTGGCGGCTGCCGCGCGGCTGGTCGGTCGGGCTCGGCGCCGAGCGCAGTGACGTCGAGTTCGACACCGACGACCCGCGCCACGACCGCTCGAACGCGGGCACCTCGCCTCTCCTCGTGGTGCGGCTGGACCGCGACGACCACTACCTGCGGTTCGAGGCGGCGCAACGCGAGCTCGAGCCCGAGCCGGGCTCCTCCTTCGTGGCGTTCGACGAGACGACGGGCAGCCTCGAGCTCGGCCTCCGCACCGAGTCGCGCCTGACCACCTGGATCTACGGCCGGCGCGGCCTGCTCTACACGCTCGACGACAGCTACGGCCATGCGCTCGACGACCGCTACGGCCTCTCGGCGCGCCTCGGGCTCGGCGCGCGCAGCCAGCTCCTCGCCTTCGCCGAGGCGGGGCGGCTGGAGTTCGTCGCCGCCGCGCCGGGCGTCGTCGCGCGGCGCGACGACGTGCGCGCGATCGGCGCCTCGTTCGGCATCAACCTGGCGCGCAAGGTCACCCTGGCGCTGATGGCGCGCCGCCTGGACTACGAGTCCAACGTCGCGGGCCTCGACCGCGCCGTGACCTCGCTCGGCGTCGGCGTCAGCCTGGGCGGCGGCCGCGCCGCCTGGTGACCGAGGGCGCCCGCGCGCCGTTGTGTTTTGCACTTCCGGCAGCTTCCGGCGTAAACTGTTGTTACCCAGCGAGTAGACAGACGATGCTCAGACGCAGTGCCCTTTTCCTGCTGGCGGTGGTCACGTTCGCCGCTGCCGATCCCTCCCGCGCCCAGACCGGCGCCAGCGTCCCGGGTTACCGCATCGGCCCCAAGGACCTGGTGATGATCCAGGTCTACGAGGTGCCGGAGCTCAACGGCGAGCGCCGGGTCGGCGAGGACGGCAAGATCAACCTGCCGCTGGTCGGCGACGTCGAGGCCGCCGGGCTCACGGCACAGGAGCTCGCCGCCCGCCTCAAGACGCTGCTCGAGTCGAAGTACATGCAGAGCGGGCGCGCCTCGACCAACGTCGAGGTGCGGGAGTTCCGCTCGCGACCGATCTCGGTGCTCGGCGCCGTCAACCGCCCCGGCGCGCTCCCCTTCTCCGGGCGCTCGACGCTGCTCGAGGCGATCACCCAGGCCGGCGGGCTGGCGCCGACGCACGGCGGGCGGATCTACGTCCTGCGGCGCGCCGACAACGGCCTCTCCGACCAGGTGGTGATCGACGCCAACGACCTGCTGGTGCGCGCCGACCCGAAGGTCAACATCCCGATCGTCGCCAACGACCTGATCAACGTGCCGGGCGCGGTCGACGTGACGGTCTACTGCCTCGGCGAGGTCTCCAGCCCCGGCGCGGTCGCGTTTCGCAGCACCGATCGCGTCACGCTGCTCGCCGCCATCGCCCGCGCCGGCGGCCTGACCGACCGCGCCTCGAACCGCATCCAGATCAAGCGCGCCGCGCCGCCCGGGGTGGCGGCGGGGCGCGAGCTGGTGGCCGACTACAAGCGTATCCTCGCCGGCAAGGAGCCCGACGTCGAGCTCGCCGCAGGAGACGTCATCGTGATCAAGGAGTCGTTCTTTTGAGCGCCGCCCTGAGCCCCTTCGCCGAGCTGCCGACCGAGCCGGCGCCGCCCGAGTCGGAGTTCAACCTCGCCGAGTACCTCGGCATGGTGCGCCGCCACTGGCGGCTCGTCGCGGCGCTCTGCGCCGCCGCCGTCACCGCCGGGGTGATCCACTACCTGATCACCCCCAAGGAGTACACGGCCTCGACCACGCTGCAGATCGAGCGCCGCAGCCTGACGCCGCTGGTCGGCAATCAGCAGAACCCCTGGCTCGAGAACTACTGGAACCTCGAGTTCTACCCCACGCAGTACAAGCTCCTCGAGAGCCGCGGGCTCGCCGAGCGGGTGGTGCGCAACCTCGACCTGGTCAACGACGTGGCCTGGACCGGGCGCGCCGCCGGCAGCAGCCGGGCGCCGTCGGCGGCGGAGGACCAGGCGATGCTCGGACAGCTCGCCGACCGCCTGCGCGGCGGCTTGACGGTGCAGCCGATCGGCAACACGCAGCTCGTCATGCTGTCGTACCGCTCGCCGAACGCGGAGTTCGCGGCGCGCGCCGCCAACGCCTTCGCCGAGGCGTACATCGACATGGGGATCGAGAACCGCTACGCCACCGCCGGCAAGGCCACCACCTTCCTCGGCGAGCAGATCGACACGCTCAAGCAGGAGATCCAGGACCTCGAGAAGGAGCGCCAGGCATTCAGCCGGCGCAGCGACATCGTCGCCATCGACCCCAGCTCGAACGTGCTGCTGCAGCGCCTGGAGGCGCTCAACACCGACTACATGGCGGCCAAGAAGACGCGCATCGAGAAGGAGGCGCAGTACCAGAAGGTGCTGAGCGCCCCCAAGGAGATCGTCGCCGACAGCCTGTCGGGAGGCGTGGTGACCGAGCTGCGCTCCGAGCAGGTGCGCGCCGAGCGGGATTACGAGACCCGCCTCCGGACCTACAAGCCGCAGCACCCCGACATGGTGCTGCTCAAGGGCAAGATCGACAAGGGACAGCAGTACCTCGACAGCGTCGTCGAGGAGATGGTGGGCAAGGCGAAGAGCAGCGCCTGGGCCGAGGTCCAGACCGCGCTGCGCCAGGAGCAGGCGCTGCAGGCCGAGCTCAACCGGGTCAAGAGCGAGGCGATCGACCAGAGCTCGGCGGCGGTCGAGTACTCGAACTTGAAGCTCGAGGCGACCACCCGCCGCGACCTGCTCGACCAGCTCATGAAGAGCCAGTCGGAGACCGAGGTCGCCGCCCGCCTGCAGGACACCCGCGACAGCAACATCCACGTCATCGATCAGGCGCTGGTCAACAACACCCCGTTCCGGCCGTCGCTGCGGCAGGACGCGACCTACGGCCTCTTCATCGGCCTGGTGCTCGGCGTCGGCTGCGCGCTGCTGCTCGAGTTCCTCGATCGGTCGGTCAAGAACCCGGAGGAGGTTGAGCGGCGGCTCGGGCTCGCCACGCTGGCGGTGATCCCGGACTTGAGCGAGATCGGCAAGCGCTACGGCGGGCGGTACGGCTACGGGTATGGATACGGCCAAGAGGCCAGCGGTGCCGACGCGCCGCGCGCCAAGGCCGGCAGGGGCGGGGCGGTGGCGTGGATCGAGAAGAAGAAGGGAGCGGCCGAGCCGGCGCAGATCGAGCTCGTGCCGCACGACCGGCCGCGGACGCCGATCTCCGAGGCCTACCGCTCGCTGCGCACGGCTCTCCTCCTCTCCTCGGCCGAGGAGCTGAAGGTCGTGGCGGTGACCTCGGCCAGCGCCTCGGAGGGGAAGACCGCCACCGCGACCAACCTGGCGATCGTCCTGGCGCAGCTCGGGCGGCAGGTGCTGGTGGTCGACAGCGACCTGCGCAAGCCGCACCTGCATCAGGTGCTCCGCGTCTCGAACCGCCTCGGTCTCGTCAACTACCTGACGGGCGGGGCGGATCTCGAAGCAATTCTCCTGCGCACCGACATTCCCAATCTCTGGGTGACGCCGTCGGGGCCGATCCCGCCGAACCCGTCCGAGCTCCTGGCCTCCGACCGCATGCGCGAGTGGCTCAAGGGAGTGCGCGCGCGCTTCGACTACGTCGTCGTCGACACGCCGCCGGTGCTGCCGGTGACCGACTCGACGATCACCGGCCGGTTGGTGGACGGGGTGGTGCTCATCCTGCGCGCCGGCAAGGTGACGCGCGAGGAGGCGCGCGCCTGTCGCGACCGGCTGCGCCAGGCCGACGTCAAGGTCCTCGGCGTGGTGCTCAACCGCTTCCGCGCGCACGGACCGGCCGGCAAGCGCTATCGCTACTACACCTCCTACACCGCCTACGAGAGCGAGCCGCAGGCGGGGTCCGCGGCGTGAGGCGATCGATGATCGACCTGCACTGCCACATCCTCCCCGGCATCGACGACGGCGCGCGCAGCATGGAGGCCGCGGTGGCGATGTGCCGGCTGGCGATCGCCGACGGCTGTACGGCGATGGTCGCGACACCCCACCAGCGGCGCGGCGGGTGGTGGAACTGCGATCCCGAAGCGCTCGCGGAGCTGCGGCTGACGCTGCAATGGGCGGTGGGCGCCGAGCTCACGATCCACTCCGGCGGCGAGGTGCACGTCGATTCGCACCTCCTGGCCGAGGTGGCGCGGATGCCCGAGAGCGGCATCCTGCCGCTCGCCGGCTCGCGCTACCTGCTCGTCGAGTTCGACGCCGCCGGCCGGGCGCGCGAGGCCATCGAGCTGGTGCACGAGCTGGCCGTCGCCGGCTGGCGCCCGGTCCTGGCGCACCCCGAGATGGTACCCTGGCTGGCCGACGATCCGGGCCTGGTCGCGCGCCTGGTCGAGCTCGGGGCGACGACTCAGGTCACGGCGATGAGCATCACCGGCGACTTCGGGCGGCGGCCGGAGGCCGATGCCTGCCGCCTGCTCGACGCCGGCCTGGTGCACTTCGTGGCCAGCGATTCGCACGACCTCTATCGCCGCCCGCCGGGGCTGCGCCGCGCCTACCGCACGATCGCCGGGCGCTGGGGCGAGGAGGTGGCGCAGCGACTGGTCGCCGACAACCCGCGCGCGGTGGTCGAGAACCAACCGCTACCGGTCGCGAACGCACATCTCGAGAGGAACGCCTGACGTGGCAGCCCGCAGCTTTCGCCTTCCGCTCGCCGCGATCGCCGCGGTCGCGGCAGCGCTCGTCGCCCTCGGTGGCCCGGCCGCCGCCGCCGCCGAGGTGGACGCCTTCCACGCCGGGCTGCTGATCGACGGCGCCCACGCCTACGACCGCCGCGACTTCGCGACGGCGGCGCGCCACCTGCGCCTCGCCTGCTTCGGCTACCTCGAAGAGCCGCCGGCGCTGGCGGGCTGCCTGACCCGGCTCGGCGCCGCCCAGGCGGCCGCCAACGACGCCGAGGGGTTCGCCGAGAGCTTCCGCCGCATCGTCGAGGTGGAGGAGCGGTTCGGCGCCTACAGCGCCGCGGACGTCCCGGCGGCGGTGCGCACGGCGTTCGAGGAGCGCGTGGTGGCGACGATCCCGACCGCCACGCTCGCGGCGGTCCCCGCGTTCGCGCCGCTCGCGAAGCGCAAGGCCGAGGCCGAGAGGCTGGCCGCGCTGTCGCCCAAGGAGCGGCGGCGCGCGGAGGAGGAGAAGCGCAAGGCGGAGCAGAAGCGGCAGCCGGCTGCCGAGACGAAGACCGCGAAGCGACCGGCGGCAGCCGGCTCTCCGCCCGGCAACGCGGCGATGACCGCGACCGCCGCGCCGAAGCGGGAAGCGGCCCCCGCGCCGCCGCCGGCCGCGGCGGCACCCGCCGCCCCGGCGCCGCTCACGCCGGCCGAGCTGGCGAAGCTCGCACAGGCACGGCAGCTCCTCGCCTCGAGCAGCCCCGACGACCTGGGGCGGGCACTCACTCTGGCGCGCGAGGTCGCCGACGCGCGGCCGGCGGCGCGCGAGGCGCAGCATCTCGCCGGCGAGGCCGCCTACCGCAGCGCCCGCTGGCGCGAGGCGGCGACCTACTTCCGGCGCGGCGGCGACCCCGGCGACACGCAGCCGGAGCTGCTGTTCTACCTGGCGGTGGCGCTCTACGAGTCCGGCGACCGCGATGCCGCCGCGACGGTCCTCGAGCGCTCGCTGCCCAACCTCGAGCGCACTCCGTACGTCGATTCGTACGCCAAGCGCATCCTTCGCCCGCGCAGCGCGAATCTGCCCGGGCGATGACTACTCTTGACCGCAGAGCCGTTTACGCCTATCGTGATGCTCGGACCCCGTCCCCGAAAGCGAGCCTCGCCATGACGCGATCCCTTCTTCTCGCCGGCGCCGCCGCGCTCGTCCTCGCGGCGTCCGCCCAGGCCCAACCGACGACGAACGTCGACGAGCTGCGCTGCGTGCCGGTCGCCGGCAACGCCGTCGTCCACGGCAGCGCCAGCGGCGAGCCCGCCGGCAGCTCGATCCGCCTCTACTTCCGCTGGCAGGGGCACGACGAGTTCTTCTGGGTCGAGATGGAGCCCGAGGGCGCCGGCCGCTACTGGGCGATCCCGCCGCGGCCGGAGCAGCGCAACAACCAGGTCGAGTACTACTCGACGATCCTCGACGCCGCCGGCAAGGAGCTGGCGCGCAGCGCCCCGCGCATCGCCAAGGTCACCGGCGACTGCAAGATCCAGCTCTCGCCGCGCGAGCAGGGCGTGGCCAACAACCTCACCGTCGGCGAGACCGCGCCGCACCAGCAGGGCAAGACGGTCCTCGGCTTCCTCTGCGAAGGCATCGTCACCCGCATCAACTGGCAGGGGATCCGCCGCGCCGACGAAGTCTGCCGCGCCTGCGTCATCGCCTGGTGGGAGCGCAAGGCCGTGCTCATCCCGGCCACCGGCGTCACCGGGATCCTGATCGTCGATCCGGATCCCGAGCCTTCCCCGTCGCGTCCCTGAACGCGCCGCGCGCGACACTACAGCTTCCAGTACCTCCGCCCGGCACCGCGGCCGGGCGCCGCCACCACCACGCCGCCTGGCCCGCGCGCCACGCATCAAGGAGCCCATGAGCAAGACACTGCCGTTCCGCCAGCCCGAGACCGACCCCGTGCCAGCGCACAAAGACCATCTGATCGAGCCGCACGGCGGCCAGCTCGTCGATCTCCTCGCCGCGCCCGAGCGGGCGGCCGAGCTCAAGGCGGCCTCCCGCGACTGGCCGTCGTGGGACCTGACGCCACGCCAGTACTGCGACCTCGAGCTGCTGCTCGACGGCGCCTTCTCGCCGCTCACCGGCTTCATGGGCCGCGCCGATCACGACGCGGTCTGCGAGCGCATGCGCCTCGCCGGCGGCGCGCTCTGGCCGCTGCCGATCGTGCTCGACGTCAACGCCGACGTGGCCAAGCGCCTCGCCCCGGGCGGCATGCTGGCGCTGCGCGATCCCGAGGGGGTGATGCTCGCGGCGCTGCACGTCGAGGACCTCTGGGAGCGCGACCGCGAGCGGGTCGCCGAGGCGGTCTTCGGCACCACCGACCGCAAGCATCCGGGCGCGGCCCAGCTCCTCGATCGCGAGGGGAGCCTGACGGTCGGCGGCCGGCTCGAGGGCGTGCAGCTCCCGGTCCACTACGACTTCCGCGCCCTGCGCCTGACGCCGGCCGAGGTGCGGGCCGAGTTCGCCCGCCGCGGCTGGCGGCGCGTCGTCGCCTTCCAGACCCGCAACCCGATGCACCGCGCGCACTGCGAGCTGACGCTCGCCGCCGCCAAGCACGCGCAGGCGAATCTGCTCATCCACCCGGTCGTCGGCATGACCAAGCCCGGCGACCTCGACCACTACACGCGCGTGCGCTGCTATCAGGCGGTGCTCGAGCGCTTCCCGCAGCACACCGTGATGCTCGCCCTGCTGTCGCTCGCCATGCGCATGGCCGGCCCGCGCGAGGCGCTGCAGCACGCCATCATCCGCAAGAACTACGGCTGCACGCACTTCATCGTCGGCCGCGACCACGCCGGCCCCGGCAAGGACTTGCAGGGGCGCCCGTTCTACGGCCCCTACGACGCGCAGGAGAGGCTGCGCGCGCACGAGGCGGAGCTGGGGGTCGAGATGGTGCCCTTCCAGGAGCTGGTCTACGTCGAGGACCAGGACACCTACCTGCCGCAGGACCAGGTCCCGGCCGGGGCGCGCGTCCTCTCGATCTCGGGCACCGAGCTGCGGGCGCGCCTCGCCGAGGGGCGGGAGCTCCCCGGCTGGTTCACCTACCCCGAGGTGGCGACCGAGCTGCGGCGCACCCATCCGGCGCGCCATCACCAGGGCTTCACGGTCTTCTTCTCCGGCCTCTCCGGCGCCGGCAAGTCGACCATCGCGAGCGTCCTGCTGGTCAAGTTCATGGAGATGGGCGGCCGGCCGGTGACGCTCCTCGACGGCGACATCGTGCGCAAGCACCTCTCCTCGGAGCTCACCTTCTCGAAGGAGCACCGCGACATCAACATCCGCCGCATCGGCTTCGTCGCCGCGGAGATCACCAAGAACGGCGGCATCGCGATCTGCGCCCCGATCGCGCCCTACGACGCGGTGCGCCGCGAGGTGCGGCACATGATCGAGTCCGGCGGCGGCTTCGTGCTGGTGCACGTGGCCACGGCGCTCGACGTCTGCGAGGAGCGCGACCGCAAGGGCCTCTACGCCAAGGCGCGCGCCGGCCTCATCCCGGAGTTCACCGGCATCTCCGATCCCTACGAGGTGCCGGCCGACGCCGAGCTGTCGATCGATACCGCCGAGATGACGCCCGAGGAGGCGGCGCAGGAGATCCTGCTCTACCTCGAGCGCGAGGGCTACGTCGGACCGAGCGCGCCGAGCGCCTGAGATGGAGCCGACGGGCGGGGTGGGAGCGGCGGTCGCCGGCTGCGGCGACTGGCGCGACGAGCTGGAGCGCATCGAGGCCGCGCTCGAGGAGGCGGCCGCGGCGCTCGCCCGCTTCACGCCGGGAGAGGTGGCGGCGCGGCGGAAGAGCGGCGACGACCCGGTGACCGAGGCCGACACGACGGTCGACGCTCTGCTGCGCCGCCTGCTGCCGCGCCCCGGCGAAGGGTGGCTCTCGGAGGAGACGCTCGACGATCTCTCCCGCACCGAGCGGCGGCGGGTGTGGGTGGTCGACCCGCTCGACGGCACGCGCGAGTTCGTGGCCGGCATCCCCGAATGGTCGGTCTCGGTCGGGCTGGTCGTCGACGGCGAGCCAGTGGCCGGTGGCGTCCTCAACCCCGCCACCGGCGAGCGGGTGGTCGGCGCGTGGGGTTGCGGCGTGCGCCTGAACGGCGAGCCGGCGGCGGTCTCGCCGCGCCAGCACCTCGACGGCGCTCTGGTGCTCGCCAGCAGGAGCGAGGTCGGGCGCGGCCAGTGGCAGCGCTTCGCCGGCGCTCCCTTTACGGTCCGCCCGATGGGCTCCGTCGCCTACAAGCTGGCGCTGGTCGCCGCCGGCCGGGCCGACGCCACCTGGACCCTGGTCCCGAAGCACGAATGGGACGTGGCGGCGGGCGTGGCGCTGGTCCTCGCCGCCGGCGGCGAGGTGCGCGCCGGGCACCCCGAGGAGGCGCTCTTCAACCGCCGCGAGCCCCGCCTCACGCGCCTCATCGCGGCCAACGCCGCGCTCCTGCCCCAGATCGAGGAAGCGATCCGCACGACCGGCGGATAGCCGCGCGGCTCTGGCGCGGTTCTTGCGGTGCCGGCCGCAAGGAGCGGATCCTCGAGGATCCGAAAAGCAATGAGACAGCGTCACCTCCGCCTCACCGTCAGCTTGTCTCTGTTCCTTGTCCTCGCGGCCGCCCCTGCTCTGCAGGCGCTCCCTTCGCAGCGGCCGGCGGAGGCTCTCTGGCAGTCGCCCGTGGCGCTCTTCGTCGACTGGCTCGCCAAGATCGCCGACCGGCTGGGCTGGGCGGACACGGCCGGCGAGCCGGCGCCGCGCGCCGTCCTGGCGCCGGACGAGGAAGGTGGAACCCCGCCCCCACCCACGCCGGATGGCGACGACGGCATGTGCACCGACCCCGACGGGCACCGCGTACCCTGCACGCCGTAGGTGAGCCGTGCCACGGGTCGAGGTTTTGCGCATGCGCCCGGGCCTCGTGGCAACGTTCTCGCATGCAATCAGGCCCCTGAAGGGGAAGCTGTGCTCGAAGTACTGAAGCAGAAGCGCCACGCGATCCGGACTTCAACGCTCAAGCGCTTCGTCGCCGGGCAGGCGAACCGGCACGAGGGGCAAGAGATCGTGCGCCATCTCGTCGACGGCTGCGAAGCCTGCCGGCGGTGGATCCGGAACAACGCCTGGGGACCGACAGGGGAGCGCCCGGAGCCGCCGCCGGGAGCCTACGACCGAGCGTTCGCCGCCGCCGAGGCGGTGGCCCGGGCGGAGGCCGAGCGCCGCAGTCTCGAGGTGCGGGAGCTGCTCGCCGAGCTCGCGGCGCTGCCAACTGAGGAACGAGAGGCGAGGATCGGCAACTCGCGGCGCTTCGGCTCCACAGCTCTCGCGGCGGTTCTCGTCGCGCGAAGCCACGAAGCGCGCTATCGCGACGCGGACGCCATGCTCGCCGACGCGCGCCTGGCCGTTGCCGCGGCCGAAGCCGCGGCGGCGGTGGCGCGCGCCGAGGAGTTGCTCGAGGTCAAGGACTGCCTGGCCAAGGCCTGGGGTCAGCTCGCCAACGTCCATCGCCTGCGGGGCAGCCTGCTCGACGCCGAGGACGCGTTCGCGGTGGCCTTCCATCACCTCGAGGAGGGGACCGGCGAGCTCGGGCTACGGGCGGAGCTCTACGGCCGTCTCGCTTCGCTGCGCCGCGCGCGACGCCAGTTCTACGAGTCGATCGAGCTCCTACGGCGAGCGATCGCCATCCATCGGCGCCTCGACGATCCTTCGGGAGAGGCCGCGGCCCGGATCAAGCTCGGCATTTCTTACATCTATGCCGGCGATGCCCAGGCGGCGGTCGGGCTCCTCACTCGCTGCCTGGAGGAGCTCGACCCGCGGCACCATCTCGATCTCGTCCGCGCCGCCAGCCAGAACCTGGTTGTCTGCTACTTGGACCTGGGGCAGCCGGCGCGCGCCCATGCGCTGTGGGTCGAGACGGAGCCGCTGTTCGCCGGCTGCGACGACGAGTTGGAGCTGCTCCGCCGCGCTTGGCGCCGCGGCACGATCGACGGCGAGCTGGGGCGTCTCGACATCGCCGAGGCCTGCCTCCTGGCGGTGCGCGAGGGCTTCCTCGGCCACGGGCTCGCAATGGAGTCGGCGATCGCCTCCCTCCACCTCGCCGCCGTCTACCTGCGGCAGCGCCGTGTCGCCGACGTGGTGCGCACGATCGGCGAGATCATCCCCATCTTCCAGTCCTTCGGCTGGGAGCAGGAGATCCTCGCCTCGCTCACCCAGCTCGCCGGCGTCGCGCACGACGTGCGGGCCGCCCTCGAGCTGCTCAAGCACATCTCGCGCTCCGTCGAGCGCGGCGCCGACAGCCTGGCGAGCGCCGGCCTGCCTCACGACTGAGCCCGCAGCTCCGGCGCGAGTCCCTTCTGGCCGACGGGCGGGGCGGAGGAGCTGCTGCCTCCGGCACGATCGCGGGTGCGCTGAGCGGACGGGCCGGCGCGCCGGCCGCGCGGGCAGAGTGCCGGCGCTCGTCGCGGGCCGCGTGGACCGCGAGGGCCGCCGCCGCGGCCAGATGGGTGACGACCTGCGGCTCGTGGACACTCCGCCTGCCCAGGCGGGAAAGCGACCGGACCGGCGTCTTTCCCTCCCGGACCGAGCCCTTCCCCTCCTGGCCATCCGTCGTTCCCTCGTGGACCGCGCTTCCGCCCGCATGGACGAGGTTCGCTCCCTGCCGGGCGCCGCTCCCGCTGTCGTGGACGGTGGTCGTCGCCTCGCCGCTGACCCTCGCTTCTGGGTGGACGACCGCCCGTCGCTCCCGCGCGCCCGCGCGGCGGTCCCGGCCCGGCACGCGCCGACGCCGGCAACCAGGTGCGCCCGGCCGCCGCCGGCACGGGGCCTCGGCCGGTTGCCAGACGGCGCCCCTTCTGCCACAATTCCGCCCGCGCACCCGCGAACAGTCTGACCGCGTTGGGTTTGACCGCGCAGTAGCAGTCCATCGACGTGCCGATCGCTCGACCCGAAGTCGACCTCCGCTTCGCCGGGATGCCTGAGCCGGAAGCGCCGCCGCCGGCGCCCGCCGGCGCGCCATTCCCGCGCCGCCGCCGCGGCCTGGTCCTGGTCTCGGCCGGGCTGGCGCTCGAGGGCGGCGGCCGGGCCCTGGCCGGGCGCCTCCTGGCCGGCGCCTGCGCCGCCTACGCGCGCGAGGAAGGCATCGGCTTCCGCGTGCTCGCCCTCGGCTCGGCGCCGCTGCCGGTCGACTGCGCGGCCGCGCGCTGCTTCGGCGATTGCCAGCTCGCCCTCGCCCGTGCCGCCTGGGCGGGCCAGCTCCGCCGCCGCCCGGAGGCGTACGTCTTCGATCTCCTGGGACCGGCGCGGGTGCAGGCGCTGCTGCCCGCTTCCCGCCGCGCGCCGTATCTGGTGCCGCTCTACGGCATCGAGGCCTGGCGCCCGCTCTCCTGGGACCGCGCCCGCGCCCTGCGGCTCGCCGACGCGGTCGTCGCGATCTCGCGCCACACCGTCGAGCGTGCCCGCCCGTTCTGCCCCGGCCTCGACCGCGCCGCGGTCCTGCCGCTGGCGCTCGAGGAGCGGCCGCCGGAAGGCGCCGTGGACCGCGCGCTCCTCGAGCGGCTCGGCGACGGCTTCGTGCTCATCGTCGGGCGCCTGGCGCCCGGCGAGCGCTACAAGGGGCACGACGAGCTGCTCGAGGCGATCCCCCGCCTGCTGGCCGCGGCGCCGGAAGCGCGGCTCGTCGTGGCGGGCGACGGCGCCGACCGGCCGCGCCTCGCCGCCCGCGCGGCGAGCCTCGGCTTGGACGGCCGCGTGACCTTCACCGGCTTCGTCAGCGAAGCCACTCTCGCCGAGATCTACCGGCGCTGCGCCCTCTTCGCCATGCCCAGCCGCGGCGAGGGCTTCGGGCTCGTGTTCCTCGAAGCGATGCGCGCCGCCAAGCCCTGCGTCGCGGCGCGCGGCAGCGCCGCCGAGGAGGTCGTGGTGGACGGCGAGACCGCGCTCCTCGTCGACCCCGCCGACGGCGAGGCGCTGGCGGCGGCGCTCGCCCGCCTGCTGCGCGAGCCGGCCCTCGCCCACCGCCTCGGCGAGACCGGCCGGCGGCGCTGGCAGCGCGAGTTCACGGTCGAGCGCTTCCGCGCCGGCCTCCGACCGCATCTCGACCGCCTGACGCGGGAGGCGCCGGCGCTCCCGCGCCGGGCCCCGAGCGACGTCTAGCCATGTGCGGCATCAACGGCCTCCTCCGCCTGCGCGACGACGCGCCGCCGCTCGACCCGGGCGAGCTGCTCGCGACGCGCGACGCCATGGCGCGCCGCGGCCCGGACGGCGAAGGCGCCTGGCTCGCGCCCGACGGCCGCGTCGCCCTCGCCCATCGGCGGCTCGCGATCCTCGACCTCTCTCCCGCCGGCGCGCAGCCGATGGCCTCGCCCGACGGGCGCCTGCGCATCGTGCTGAACGGCGAGATCTACAACTTCCGCGCCCTGCGGGCCGAGCTCGAGCGCGACGGCCGGAGCTTCCGCTCGCAGAGTGACACCGAGGTGCTGCTCGCCCTCTACGCGCGCGATGGCGAGGCGATGCTCGGTCGGCTGCGCGGGATGTTCGCGCTGGCGCTCTGGGACGCCGAGCGCGGCCGGCTGCTGCTGGCCCGCGACCCCCTCGGGATCAAGCCGCTCTACTACGCGGTCGCGGGCGGCGTCCTGCGCTTCGCCTCGCAGGTCAAGGCGCTCGAGGCCGGCGGCGGCATCCCGCTCGCGCTCGACCCGGCCGGCCTCGGCGGTTTCCTCTTGTGGGGATCGGTCCCCGAGCCCTGGACCCTGCGCCGCGCCGTGCGGGCGCTACCCGCCGGGCACCTGCTGCGCGTCGAGCAGGGCCGCGTCGACGGACCGCTCGCCTTCTATCGCCCCGCCGTGGAGCCGCCGCCGGAGCCGGCCGCCGACGCGCCCGATGCGCCCGATCTGGTGACCGCCCTCGCCGAGTCGGTGCGCGACCATCTGGTCTCCGACGTGCCGGTCGCGGTCTTCCTCTCCGCCGGTCTCGACTCGAGCCTGCTCGCGGCGCTCGCCTGCCGCGCGCTGCCGGAGCCGCCGGCCACCTTCACCTTACGCTTCGACGCCCTCGCCGGCACGCCGCTCGACGAGGCGCCGCTCGCCGCCGAGGTCGCGCGGCGGCTGGGCACCCGCCACCTCGAGCGCACCGTCCGGCGCGAGGAGTTCCTCGACCTCTGGCCGGCCGCTCTCGCCGCCATGGACCAGCCGTCGATCGACGGCTTCAACATCTTCCGGGTGAGCCGCGCGGCGCACGCGGAAGGGCTCAAGGTGGTCCTCTCAGGCCTCGGCGGCGACGAGCTGTTCGGCAGCTATTCCTCGTTCGCCGACGTGCCGCGGCTCGCCCGCGCCGCGCGCCGCGGCCGGCGCCTGCCGGGCCTCGCGCCGCTCTGGCCGCCGCTCGCCCGCGGCGTCTTCCGCGACCGGCCGAAGCTCGCCGGCGCGCTGCGCTACGGCGCCACGCTGCCCGGGGCCTACTTTCTGCGCCGCGCCCTGTTCCTGCCCGAAGAGCTGCCGGCGTTGCTCGGGCGCGACGGCGCCGCCGAGACGCTTGCCGCCTACGATCCGGTCGCCGACGCCGGCAAGCTCCTGCCGTCGTCTCACCGCAATGGCCACCTAGGCGCCGCCGCTGCCTGGCAGGCGGTGCATCTCATGGAGACGACGCAGTACATGCGGAACCAGCTCCTGCGCGACGCCGACTGGGCCGCCATGGCCCACTCGCTCGAGCTGCGGGTGCCGCTGGTCGACGCGCGCCTCTACGCCCAGCTCGCGGCGCTCGACTTCGAGCCGGCGCGGTCGCTGGGCAAGGCCGAGGTGGTGCGGCGGGCGGCGCCGGAGCTGCCGGAGGCGGTCTTCCGCCGGCCGAAGACGGGCTTCTATGTGCCGGTCACCGCGTGGCTCGCCGGCGCCGGAACCGGAGCGGCTTCCGCGCCGCCGAGTTTGGGGGCGCAATCGCGCTTGCTGGCGCGCCGGGTGCTGGCGGAGCACGGGGTTACGCTCGCCGACGATCCCAGGGGAGACGGCTGATGGAGGCCGTCACCGTCGCCGTCGCTCCGGCGGGTCCGGTCGCCCGCCTCAAGCGCTGGAGCGGCATTTTCGCCGCCTACTTCACCACGCAGACCGTGACTCAGCTCGCCGGAATCGCGGCCGGCCTGCTGCTGGTACGGGCGCTGCCCGTGCGCGAGTTCGCGCTCTATACGATGGCCGCGTCGGTGATCGGCTTCTTTTCCTTCGTCACCGACTTGGGGAGCACGACCTCCCTTCTCCACTTCTTCCGCCGCGACAAGGGAGGAGCGGAGTTCGCTGCCTACCGGCGAGCGGTGTTGTCGCTTCGGCGCCTCGCCTTCCTGCTCGGGATGCTGGCGGTTCTCGCCGCGTTTCCGGCGGCGGCCGCCGCCGAGGGATTCAGCGCCGGTGAGTCGCTGCTGGCCACCGCCGGCATCCTCCTCTGCGTCTGGTTTCAGATCGACGCCTCGCTCCGGCTCCTGACGCTCCGTCTCCAAGATCGCTACGGCCGCTCCTACCGCGCCGAGCTGGCGGGCGCGCTCCTCCGTCTCGGCGCGACCGCGGCTCTGATCGCGCTCGCCTGGCTCGAGGCGTGGCTCGCAATCCTCGCCACCACCGCCGGCACGGCGCTCGCCGCGCGCCTCGCCACGGCGGCGGAGCCAGCCGAGGCGGGCGCTGCCGAGTCCGTACCGCCCTTGGGCCCCTACCGCCGACGGGTCGTCCACTACCTCCTCCCCACTCTGCCGAGCGCCTTCTATTTCGCTCTTCGGGGGCCGCTCACGGTCTGGCTCGCTGCCGCCTTCGGCGCTCCTCAGACCATCGCCGAGGTCGGGGCGCTCGGGCGCCTCGGGCTCATCGTCGGTCTCTTCTCGGGGCTGATCGGCGTCGTCTTCCTGCCCCATCTTTCGCGCACCGACGACCGCCTCTACCTCCTCCGCTATCTGCAGTTCGGCGGACTGCTGGCGGCGGTGGCGGCGGCGCTCCTCCTCGCCGCCTGGGTGTCGCCGCGCCCGTTCCTCTGGCTCCTCGGCGAGCGCTATTCTGGCCTCGACCACGAGTTGCTGCTGGTGGTGGCCAACGCCGGAGTCGCGCTGATCGGCGGCTATGTGGTGAGCGTCAACATGGCCCGCTCCTGGACCCGGTGGCAGGCGCTGACCGTCGTCCTCGAGATGTGCGTGCTGGCCGCCGGCGTTGCTGCGCTGCCGCTGTCGACGAGCGCCGGGATCCTCACGCTGGGCCTCCTCTGCGCGGCCAGCGGCACGCTCCTCCAGACAGTCGTCACCTATGTCGGCTTCCGCCGCCCCGCCTGGGTCCAGTGGCACCGCGCCTGAGCGAGGAACCTTGTCTGCCGCGGTGACGACCATCGAACCCCTGCGCGGAAAGCGTGTGCTGATCACGGGAGGCCTCGGCTTCATCGGCCTCAACGTGGCGCCGGCCTTCCTGGCCGCGGGGGCGCAGGTGCGCATCCTCAACCGCTCCGCCCACCCGCTGGCGCTGAAGTGGCTCGGCCAGATCGCGGACGGCCACCCGGTCGAGGTCTGCCAGGGGAACATCGGCGATGGTGACGGGATGCGGGCGTGGCTCGCAGGCGTCG
This sequence comes from Thermoanaerobaculia bacterium, assembly GCA_044866775.1. GTDB lineage: Bacteria > Acidobacteriota > Thermoanaerobaculia > Multivoradales > UBA5704 > DASUNQ01. The sequence goes on from JBIOUG010000097.1 coordinate 18,588, forward strand.
ACGTCGTTGTCAACCTCGCCGGGGAGTCAGGCGCGGTCAAGAGCCTGCAGGAGGCGCGGTCGGACATGCAGGTCAATGTCGCCGGCCACCTCACTCTCCTCGACACGGTGCGCACCATCGGGGCCTTGCCGCGCGTCGTCTTCGTCTCGAGCCGGCTCGTCTACGGAGTGACCGGCTCGACTCCAGTTGCCGAGGAGCGCCCGGCGCGGCCGACCAGCCTCTACGGCTTGCACAAGCTGACGGTGGAGCACTACCACCGCATCCATTGGGAGCAGTACGGCATCCCGTCGACGATCCTGCGGCTGACCAATCCCTACGGTCCGTTCCAACTGCCCCACCGCCTGCACTATGGCGTGGTCAACCGCTTCATCATGACCGCAATCCAAGGGGGGACCATCACCCTCTTCGGCGACGGCGGTCAGCTCCGCGACTACGTTTTCGCCGCGGACGTCGCGGAGGCCCTGCTGCGCGCGTGCGTCGAGGAACGCGCCGTAGGCCAGGTCCTGAACGTCGGCTCCGGAGTCTCGGTCGGTGTCGGAGAGGTGGCACGCCGCATCGTCGCCGCCGCGGGCTCAGGCAGCGTCGAATCCGCTCCTTGGCCGCACGACGAACAGAAGGTCGAGACCGGTGACTTCCTCTGCGACACCAGCCGTATCCGGGAGATCCTCGGCTGGCAGGCCCGGACAGACCTCGACGACGGTCTGCGCCTGACCGTGCAGAGCTACCGGAGCCTCCTCACGTGACCGCCCTGACCTCACCGCCCAAGTCTCCAGGACGCGCACGGGCGGGTCTCACCCGCGTGCGCAACTCGGCCGCCTATCGCTCGTCGGCGGTCTACCGCCTCCTGTTGCGGCTGGTGCCGCCCCCCGCCACCCGCTCCCGGCCGGAGCTGCCGCTGACTCTGCTCACCTTCGGCGGCGCCGCCCACCTGGCGATGATCGAGCAGCTCCTCGCCTCCGTGCACCGCGCGTGGCCGCGCCTGCCGCGGGTCCGTGTGGTGTCGGACGGGTCACTGCCGCTGGCGGCGGCGAGGGAGGCCCTGGCCTGGTGGCCCGGGAGCTGTGAGCTCGCGGTCTGGACCGATACCATCCCCGCGCTGCGCGCCGCGGGCCACGATCACCTCGTTCGCTTCGCCGAGCGCGAGCCCATGGGGAGGAAACTCGCGGCGGTGGCAGCCAGCGCCGCCGCCGGACCGACGGTCTACTGCGACGCGGACGTTCTCTGGTTCCGGTTCCCCGCGAGCCTCCAGCGGCTCCTCGCGATGCCGCCGCCGGCCCTCGTGATGTCGGAGGACCCGCACCCCGCCTACGATCCGGCGCTGGTGCCGGGGCTCCTTCCCCATCTCGCCGCGCCACCCCACTCCTGCGCCGGCCTGCTCTACGCGGCAGGCGACTTCCTGGGCGCGTGCGAGGTCGAGGACCTTCTTGCCTACGCGGCCGCGCACGGGATCGGAGTGACGGAGCAGACGATCCTCGCCGAGGTGAGTCATCAGCTCGGCGGCGGCCTTTGGCCGGCACGCGAGATCGCCCTCGTGGAAGGCGACCGCTTCACAATGGCCCCGAGCTTCCGCGGCTGCGCCTGGGCGGCGCGACACTACGTCGGCCAGGTGCGGCACATCTTCTGGCGCGATGCGCTGGCGCTGCGGATCGGCATGGCTCCCGGACCGGTGCGGGATGACGGAACGGGGACGGCGCCATGAGCCTCATCCAGCTCGTTCCCCGCCTGCCGTCGCCGCCCGAGGGGGTCGGCGGCCACGCCCAAGCTCTCGCCGCGGCGTTGCGCGAGCGCGGCGGCGTCGAGAGCCGTTTCCTGGTGGGCGATCCCGCGTGGCCGGCCGGCGAGGCCGCCCGCGAGGCGAGGACGATCCCGGCGCGCAGCGCCGTGACGCTCGAGCGCGTGCTCGAGGAGATGCGGGCCGAGACGGTGCTCCTCCACTACGCCAACTATGGCTATCAGCGCCGCGGCTGCCCCGCCTGGCTCGTCGCCGGACTGGCGCGCTGGCGCGCGCGCGGCGACGGCCGGCGCCTGGTGACGATCTTCCACGAGGTCCACGCCAGCGGCCCGCCGTGGCGCAGCTCGTTCTGGCTGCGGCCGCTGCAACGGCGGCTGGCGGCGGCTCTCGCCGCGGCGAGCGACGCGCTCGCGACCAGCCTCGACCTCTATGCTCGCGCGCTCCTGTCCTGGGCGCCGGGCAAGCGGATCGTGGTCTTGCCGGTCTTCTCGAACGTCGGCGAGCCGGCCGCCGTGTCGCCGCTCGCGACCCGCCGGCGGCGGCTGATCGTCTTCGGCGGCGCCGGCGTCCGCGCGCGCGCTTACGGACGGGCGCTGCCGGAGCTGGCGGTGGCCTGCGAGCGGCTGGGCATCGAGGAGGTGCTGGACGTCGGCCCGGGGGCGGAGACGCCGGCGCCGGCGACGATCGGCGGCGTGCCGGTGCGGTCGGTCGGACCGCTCCCCGGCTCGGCGGTGGGGACTCTCCTCGGCGAGTCCCTCGCCGGCTTCCTCGCCTACCCGCCGCCGTTTCTCGCCAAGTCGACGATCTTCGCCGCCTATTGCGCGCACGGCATGCTGCCGGTCTGCTCCTGGACCGGCGCTTCCCGCCCCGGCGCTCCGCTCGACGCCCGGCTCTACTGGCGGCCGCGATCCAACGGCTTCCCGCCCGATGCCCAGGCGATCGCCAGCGCCGGCCGGAGCTGGTACCTCGAGCACGCGTTGGCCCGGCAAGCCGAGACCTACCGCGAGCTGCTGGCGTGAGGTTGCTCGCGTACTCCCCGGCGTTTCTGCCGCAGGTCGGCGGCGTCGAGATCAATCAGGCGACGCTCGCCGCGGAGTTCGCGCGCGCCGGGCATGAGGTCGTCGTGTTGACGCAGACGCCGAGCCGCGAACCGGACGACCATCCGTTCCGCGTCGTTCGCCGCCCCTCCTCGCGCGAGCTGCTGCGCTGGATCCGCTGGTGCGACGTCTTCATCCAGGCCAACGTCAGTCTGCGCGGCCTCTGGCCGCTGCTGCTGGTGCGCCGCCCGTGGGTGGTCTCGCACCACAGTTGGTATTGCCGCACCGATGGCCGCATCGCCTGGCAGGACCGCCTGAAGCGATACCTGCTGCGCCACGCGGCGGCGTCGATCGCGGTGAGCGAGGCGATGGCCGCCGACCTCGCGACGCCGAGCACGGTCATTCCCAACGGCTACCGGGACGGGTTGTTCCGGCTCGTCCCGGGCGTCGAGCGCAGCGGCGAGCTCCTCTTCGTGGGTCGGCTGGTGTCGGACAAGGGGGTCGACGTGCTGCTCGCGGCCCTCGCCCTGCTCGCCGCCGACGGGCTGACGCCGCGTCTCACGATCGTCGGCGACGGGCCGGAGGCGCCGCTGCTGCGCGCAGAGGCGCGCCGGCTGGGGCTCGCGGACCGCGTCGAGCTTGCCGGCGTCCGCACCGGCGAGGAGCTGGTGCTGACCCTCAATCAGCACCGGGTCCTGGTGGTGCCGTCGCGCTACCAGGAGCCGTTCGGGATCGTGGCCCTGGAAGGGATCGCCTGCGGCTGCCTCGTCGTGGGCTCCGAGGGCGGCGGCCTCAAGGAGGCGATCGGCCCCTGCGGGCGCACGTTCCGCAACGGCGACGCCGCCGACCTGGCGCGCGTTCTCGCCGAGGTGCTGCGCGGGCCCGGCGCGCTGGCCGCGGCGCAACGTCTGGCGCCCCAACACCTCGCCGGCCACCGCAGCGCCGCGGTGGCGGCGGCCTACCTGCGGGTGATCGCGACCGCAGCCGGCGGCCACGCCGGAGGAGCCGCGTGAACACCCGCTTGCTGCTGATGCTGGCCGGCGCCGCGGCCGCCGTCTGGGCGTTCAACCACTGGCGGCGGGCGGTCAAGATCGCCATGGTGCTGCTGATCGTCGAAGGCGGCTTGCGCAAGTGGGTGTTCCCCGAAGCCCAGGATCTCTTGTACTTCGCGAAGGACGTCCTCCTGGTCGCGGCGTACCTCGGCTTCCTGCGACAGTGGCCGCGAGTCCGCTACCGGCTGCCGCACTTGCCGCTGTTCTACGCCGTTCTCGGGCTGGCGATGCTGCTCGGCGTGCTGCAGATCTTCAACCCCCGGCTGCCGAACCCGCTGGTGGGAGTGTTCGGTTTCAAGGCCTATTTCCTCTACGTGCCGTTGATGTTCGTGCTGCCGGCGGTGTTCGAGAGCGACGCCGACGTCTTCCGCTTCCTGCGCCGCTACGCGCTGCTCGCCATACCGCTCGGCGTGCTGGCGCTGCTGCAGTTCACCAGCCCGGCATCGAGCGCGCTCAACACCTATGCGCGGAGCTCGGGCGAGGTCGGCTACATCGCGACGTTCGGCAGCTCGACGCACGTGCGGGTCACCGGGACGTTCGCCTTCATCACCGGCTACACGGCGTACCTGCTGACCACGGCGATCCTCATCCTGACCCTGCTCGGCGCCAGCGGCTGGCGCCTGCGCGGCAGTCTCTTCCTGTACGCCGGTCTGGGCATGACTCTCCTCGGAATGCTGATGAGCGGCTCCCGCGGACCGGTGCTCCTGCTGGCCCTGCTGCTGCCGGTCTACTGGTGGTTCGCGGTGGTGCGCGAGCGGGGCAGCGGCGCGACGTTCGGACGGCTCCTGCTCGCCGTCGGGCTGCTCGCGGGCTTCATGGTGTTCGTCGGCGAGGACGCTCTCTCCGCATTCATCGGCCGGGCGGCGGGCCACAGCGACGTGCCCTCCCGCCTCACCTCGCCGCTGCTGTCCCCTTACCTGCTGTTGCCCGCGACCGGCGTCCTCGGGTACGGCATCGGCGCGACGCACCAGACCGCGGCCGCGGTGGCGCCCAGCCTGGTGCCGTACAGTTGGCTGCACGGGCTCGTCGTCGAGGTGGAGAGCGGGCGGGTGATGATCGAGCTGGGCCCGCTGGGCTTCCTGTTCGTGTACTTCCTCCGCCTCTTCCTGCTCGGCTACGCGTTCGTGCAGGTGCGGCGGCTGCGCACCCGCTTCCATCGCGCCCTCGCCCTCACCAGCCTGCTGATCTTCCTGGCGCAGCTTCCGGGCGGCTCGGTGTTCGACGTCACCGCCGGGGTCTACTACTGGTTCGCCGCCGGGCTCCTGCTGCTGGCCGGCAGGCTCGATGAGGTCGCCGTGCGCGCCGCGCTCGCTGCCGCGGCGCAGCCCGTGGGAAGGCCCCCGGCGCGGCCGTACGAGGCGCCGGCGCCCGTCCCGGCGCGGCCGGCGGCGGCCTGGCTGCCGAGGACACGTTGAAGGTGCTGGTCACGCATCCCGGCAGGCAGCACTCGCACCAGGCGGCGCTCGGCCTCGCAGCGGCCGGTCTGCTCGCCGGCTACTGGGCCGGCGTCCCCTGCGTCGCAGAGCAGGGGCGCTGGGTGCCGCGCGCGCTCTGGCGGCGGCTCGTCCACTACGCTCCGCTGCCGCTGCCGGCGGCGCGCGTCCGCTGGGCCCCCTGGGTGCCGGCGCTGCGCCGGCTGGCGGAGCGGCTCCTGCCGGCGGGCGCCGCGCGCTGGGTGGACCTGTGGGCCTGCCGCCTCTTCGACCGCTGGGTGGCGCACCACCTGCCGCGCGCCGGGGCCGACGCCGTGGTCGCCTGCGAGATCTCGGCGCTCGCCACCTTTCGCGCCGCGCGGCGGCTCGGGATGACGACCATCCTCGACGCGCCGTCGATCCACCGCACGGCGCAGGACCGGCTGCACGGCACCGCCGACTCGCCGCGCCTGCACGCCCGGATCGCCGCCATCAAAGACGGCGAGGTGGCGCTCGCGGACCATGTGCTGACGGTCTCGGAGCTGGCCCGCCGGACGTATCTCGAGGCGGCTGTGCCGGCGGAGAAGGTCCACGCCGTGACGCTGGGCGCCGATACCGACCTCTTCGCGCCGGCCACCGCCGCGCCGGCGCCGCGCTCCGAATTCGTCTTCCTCTTCGCCGGCGCGACGCTCCACCGCAAGGGGTTCGATCTCCTGCTCGCGGCCTTCGCCCAGGTGGCGGCCGACGACGCGGGCGCGCGGCTGCGCATCGTCGGGCCGCTCGGCGACTCCGCCCCGCTCCTCGCTCGCTACCCGGACGAGCGGATCGCGGTCGCCGGCGCCGTCGACCAGCGGCAGCTCGCGGCCGAGCTGCGGGGCGCCGACGTCCTCGTGCTCCCGTCGCGCCAGGACTCCTTCGCCATGGTCGTCGTCGAGGCGCTGGCCTCGGGCGTGCCGGTCCTCGTCTCCGACATGGTGGGAGCGAGGGCGCTGGTCGACGACGGGCGGAACGGCTGGGTGGTGCCGGCGGGGGACGGCGGGGCGCTCGGCGAGAGGATGGCCTGGTGCCTGCGCCATCGCGCAGCGGTACGGGCCATGCGCGAGGAGTGCCGGCGCTCGGCCGAGGCGGCCACCTGGCCGGCCTACCACCGGCGCCTGGTCGAGCTGCTGGCGCGGCTTCTTGCCTCGCCGGGGAGCGGAGCGGCGGCTGCGGGGAGGGCCCGGTGAGGGTGCTCCACGTCGTCCCGACCTACGCGCCGGCGTGGCGGCACGGCGGGCCGATCCGCGCCGTCCACGGCCTCTGCCGGGCGCTCGCCGCACGCGGTCACGCGGTGACGGTCTTCACGACCGACGTCGACACCGGCGGCGCGGTGCCGGCGGGGCGGCCGGTGCCGCTCGACGGCGTCGAGGTGTGGTACTTCCCGGTGGCGGCGCCGCGGCGGCTCTACCGGGCGCCGGCCATGGCGGCGGCGCTCGCGGCACGGCTGCGCGATGTCGACCTCGTGCACCTCCACTCGGTGTTCCTCTGGCCGACGGCGGCGGCGGCACGCGCCGCCGTGCGGGCGGGCGTGCCCTACCTGCTGGCCCCGCGCGGCATGTTGGTGCGCGACCTGCTGCGCCGGCGCGGCCGGCTGCGCAAGGCGCTCTGGATCGGGCTCGTCGAGCGGCGCACGCTGGCGCGCGCCGCGGGCCTCCACGCCACCAGCGCGCTCGAGGCCGAGCAGGCGGCGGCGCTCGGGCTGCGGCTGCCGCCGGTCTTCGTGGTGCCGAACGGGGTGGAGCCCGAGCCCTGGGACGGCGAGGAGGCAGCCCTCGCGCCGGCGGTCCGCGAGGTGCTGCGGCAGCCGTTCCTGCTCTTCCTCGGCCGCCTCTCCTGGAAAAAGGGGCTGGACCGGCTGGTCGGGGCGCTGGCGCAGGTTCCCGGCGCCGTCCTGGCGCTCGCCGGCCCCGACGACGAGCACTATCGCCCGCAACTCGAGCGGCAGGCGCGGGAGCTGGGCGTGGACGATCGCGTGCGCTTCCTCGGGCCGGTGGACGGCAAGGACAAGGCCGCGCTCCTCCACCGCACCGCCGCCCTCGTCCTTCCCTCTTACTCCGAGAACTTCGGCAATGCCGCGCTGGAGGCGATGGCCGCCGGGCGGCCGGTGGTGGTGACGCCGGAGGTGGGGCTCGCCGCGCCGGTGCGGGAAAGCGGCGCCGGGATCGTCGTCGAGGGCGAGCCGCGCCGGCTGGGTGAAGCGCTGCGCGGCCTCATCGCCGACCCCGGCCGGGCCGACGAGATGGGCCGGCGGGGGGCCCGGGTGGCACGGGAGCGGTTCGGCTGGGCGGCGATCGCTCGCGAGATGGAGGCGGTCTACGCCACGGCCGTCGGTGCGGCCAGCGCGTCCTGAGCGACGATGGCGATTCCTCCTCTCTGCTCGGCGCCGGAGTGCAGCCTCGCCAACACCGCCGTCTGGCTGCGCGGGACCGCCCCCTACCGGCGCAACGGCGAGCCTCGGGTCCTCGACTACGAGCTCCGCCGCTGCTCGCGCTGCGACATGGCCTTCGTCCATCCCACGCCGTCCGCCGAGGTCATGGCCTGCTTCTACTCGCCGGAGTACACCTACTACGCGCCCGTGCCCGAGGAGACGGCGGAGCGCGAGGCGAGGTCATGGAAGTACAGCGTGGCGCGCCTGCGCTACGCGTTCCTGCTGGCGCCGGGCGCGCTGAGCCTCGCCCAGTCCCTCGCCGGGAAGGTGGCGGAGCTGCTCAGCGGCAGGATCGTCAGCTTCACGCTGGGCGTGCCTCTCCGCCTGCCTGAGGAAACCCCGATCCTCGACTTCGGCTGCGGCAGCGGCACCTGGCTGCGCTCGCTCGCGCGGCGCGGCTACCGCAACCTCTTGGGGTACGATCTCGACGCCAACCAGGGCTGCAGAGAAGAGCTGGAGCTCCAGGGCGTACGCGTCCTCTCGCCGGCGACGCTCCTCGAGGTGCCGCCGGGCTCGCTCGGGTGCGTCCGCCTGGAGCACGTCTTCGAGCACCTGACCGATCCGCCGGGGACGTTGCGCCTGCTCTTCGGGCTCCTGCGGCCGCGCGGCCTCCTGGTCATGACGTTTCCGAGCGTCTACCCGTGGACGGCGATCGAGGATCTGGCGTCCTCTCCCGCTCTCCCGCACGTGCAGTTGCCGATCCATCTCGCGCACCACTCGATCGCCTCCGCGACGCGCCTGGTGCGAGACGCCGGCTTCGAGGTCGTGGGGACGCGCATCACGCGGCGCGAGAAGCTGATCACCATGCTCGCGCGCCGGCCCGGAGACCGCCGTTGAAGCTCGCCTTCGTCGTCGAGCGCCCGACGCAGTTCGAGGTCCCGTTCTTTCGCCACGTGGCGGCGGACCCCGAGCACCGGCTGCGCGTCCTCTACACCGCTCCCGACCCGGCCGCACCCCCGTTCGATCCCGAGCTGGGCCGCACGGTCGCGTGGGGCTTCGAGCTGCTCGATGGCTACGAGCACGCGGTCTGTCCGGCGGCCGGCGCGCGGCGCTGGCTGGCGGCGGAGATGCGCCGCGAGAGCTACGACCTGGTGATCGTCAACGGCTACACGCAGGCGCGCTACCTGCTGGCGACGGCGGCGGCGCGGCGGGCGGGAGCGTCGACCGCGTTGCGCCTCGACTCGGCGCTCTTCGCCGGCAGCGCGCCGCCGGCGGCGAAGAAGCTCCTCTTCTCGACGCTGCTCGAACGGCTCTACGACGTCTTTTTCGGGGTCGGGACCCTGACCCTGGAGTACCTCCGGGCCCTCGGCGTTCCCGGCTCGCGCACCGCGCTCTTCCCGTATGCGGTCGACGTGGAGGCCTTTCGGCGCGAATCGCGGCTCTCGCCAGACCAGCGTGCCGCGGTGCGGGCGCGGACCGGGGTGGCGGCCCGGGCTCGCGTCGTCCTCTGCGTCGCCAAGCTCCACGTGCGCGAAGCGCCATGGGACCTCCTGCGCGCCCAGGCGCAGCGGGGCAGCGATGACTGGCTGGTGATCGCCGGCGACGGCCCCCTGCGCTCCGACCTGGAGCGGTTCGCACGCGAGCACGGCCTCTCCCGCGTCGTCTTTCTCGGCTACGTCCCGTACCCCGAGCTGCCGGCCCTCTACGCTGCGGCGGACGTCTTCGTCCATCCGGCGCGCGAGGAGCGTTGGGGGGTCTCGGTCGCCGAGGCGCTGGCCTGCGGCCTGCCGGTCGTGGCCTCCTCGCGGGTCGGGGCGGCGCGCGACCTGGTCGCCGCCGGACGGAACGGCTGCACCTACCCCGCCGGGGACCACGCCGGCCTGGCGCGCTGCCTGGACGAGACGGCGGCGCTCGCGCCGGCCGCGGTGCGCGCGCACAATGCCGCCGTGCTCGCTGCCTGGGATTACGCCGCCACCTGGCGCGGCCTGCTGGCCGCGGCCCGGAGCGCAGCGGCTCGCCGGAGGGGCCCGTCGGCGGAGGCAAGCTCCGCCCCGCCACGGAGCTCGACGCGGAGGGGCCGGTGACCGCGGTCGTATCCTCCGTCGTCCGGACGCGCCGCGCTGCGGGCACCGCCGGGCCGGTGCCGCTGACGGTGATCGTCACCACCCGCAACGAGGAGCTCAACATCGAGCGCTCTCTCGCCAGCGTCCACGGCTTCGCCGACCAGGTCTTCGTCCTCGACTCCGAGAGCGGCGACCGCACGGTCGAGATCGCGCGCCGCTACGCCGACGAGGTGCGGCAGCTCGCCTACGAGCACGGGCGCATCATTCCCTGGATCTTCCAGTGGGGGCTCGACAACCTGCCGATCCGCAACGACTGGGTGCTGATCCTGGAGGCCGATCAGGCGCTGACCCCGGCGCTGCGGGCGGAGATCGCGGCGCTCTTGGCGCGCGGCGAGGTGCGCGAGGACGGCTTCTACATCCGCCGCCGCCAGATCTTCCGCGGCCGGCCGCTCCGCTTCGGCGGCTACGGGAGCAAGCTGCTGCTCAAGCTCTTCCGCCGCGGCCGCGGCGAGCTCGACCCCGCGGAGCAGGACACGCGCGTCTACGTCCGCGGTGCCGTGGGACGGCTGCGCGCCCCGCTCGAGGAGTGGAACCGCAAGGAGGACTCGATCCTCTTCTACCTCGAGAAGCACCTGCGCTACGCCGAGGCCTTCGCTCGCGAGGAGCTGGCGCGCCGGCGCGGCCTCGCCTGGAAGCGCCGGCCGCGCCTCTTCGGCACCCCCGACGAGCGGGTGCTCTGGCTGAAGACCGTCTACTACCGGCTGCCGCTCTTCGTGCGGCCGGCGCTCTACTTCGTCTACCGCTACGTCCTGCTGCTCGGTTTCCTCGACGGCAGGAACGGCTTTCTCTTCCACTTCCTCCAGGCCTTCTGGTTCCGCCTCGTGGTCGACGTGCGCCTGCAGGAGCTGCTGCGCCGGCCGCCGGGACCGGAGCTCGATTGACGGCACGGCCGACAGTACGCGAGCGGGCGGCGCAGGCATGGTCCTGGGCCTGGCGCTTCCGTACCCTGCCGTTCTCGGAGCGCCTGTTCGGCGGCTTGACGGCCCCCCGCGTGCTGCGCCGCCGGCTGTTCGGCCGCTCGTTCTATGCCGACGTCTCGCGCTCGAGCGTGCAGCGGCTGCTGTTCCTCCAGGGGGAGGTCTTCATCGCCGAGCGGCGGCTCCTGCGCCGGCTGCTCGCGCCGGCCCACCGGGTCGTGGACGTCGGCGCCAACATCGGGTACTACGTGCTGCTCTTCGAGAGCGCCGTCGGCGCGCGGGGCCGTCTCTTCTGCTTCGAGCCCGAGCCGGACAACTTGACCGAGCTGCGGCGGAACGTCGAGCGCAACGGCCTGGCCAACGTCGAGATCTTCCCCATGGCCCTCGGGTGCGCCGCCGCCGTCGTGTCCCTCGACCGCGGCATCAACGGCCAGGTCCGCGAGGACGGCAGCGGCGAGGTCGAGGTGCCGCTGCGCCGCCTCGACGACGTGGTGACCTCGCCGGTCGACTTCGTCAAGGTGGACGTCGACGGCTACGAGGGCCACGTCCTCGCCGGGGCCGAGCGCTGCCTGCGGCAACACCGCCCGACGCTCTTCCTCGAGCTGCACCCGGCCCTCATTCGTCCGCCCTTCACGATCCGCGGCATCCTCGCGCGCCTGGCGGCGCTCTACCCCACGATCGAGCTCTACGAGCCGGCCCATGAGCGCACCGTCACCGACCGGTTGCGCGCCCGGTACCTCGGCCGCGGGGTGCGCCGGATCGCGGACCAGGAGGAGCTGCTCAGGGTGTCCGAGCAGCCGGGAGGGAGGGACCCTTTCTGGGCGGTCTGCCTCCGCTGACGCGATGAAGCTCCTCGGCCTTTCCGCCTACCACGCCGACGCCTCGGCGGCGGCGCTCGCCGGCGGCCGCTTCGTGGCCGGCGTCGAGGAGGAGCGCTTCCGCCGCGTCAAGCACTGGGCGGGCTTCCCCGAGCAGGCGCTGCGCTGGTGCCTCGGCGAGATCGGCGGCGACATCCGCGAGGTGGCGGCGATCGCGGTGTCGCGCCAGCCGCGGGCCTATCTCTGGCGCAAGGCGGCGCTCGCGCTCGCGCACCCGCGCAGCCTGCGGCGCGCCGCCGGCCGCGCCCGCAACCTGGCGCAGATCCAGGCGCTCGAGGGGCGGCTCGCGGCCGCCTTCGGGCGTGCGCCGCGGGTCGTCCCGGTCGAGCACCACCTGGCGCACGTCGCCTCGGCCTTCTTCTGCTCGCCGTTCGAGGAGGCGATGTGCCTCTCGGTCGACGGCTTCGGCGACTTCGTCTCCACCATGCTGGCGGTCGGACGCGGCGCGACGGTCGAGGTGCTCGACCGGGTCTGCTTCCCGCACTCGCTCGGGCTCTACTACACCGCCCTCACCCAGCACCTGGGTTTCCTCGGTTTCGGCGACGAGTACAAGGTGATGGGGCTCGCCGCCTACGGCGAGCCGTCCTTCGCCGAACGCCTGCGCCGGCTCGTGCCGGCGCGCCCGGACGGCACCTTCCGCCTCGACCTGCGCTACTTCCGCCACCTCTCCGAGGGCGTCGACATGACCTGGGAGGACGGGGCGCCGGCGCTCGGCCGCGTCTACACCCGGGCGCTCGAGGAGCTGCTGGGACCGGCGCGGCGGCCCGACGAGGAGCTGACGCAGCGGCACCGGGACCTCGCCGCCTCGCTGCAGCAGGTCTACGAGGAGCGCTTCTTCGCCCTGGTGCGGGCGCTCGCGCGGCGCACCGGCCTGCGGCGGCTGGCGCTCGCCGGCGGCTGCGCCTTGAATTCGCTCGCCAACGGCAAGCTCTACGCGGCGACCGGCGTCGAGAGCGTCTACATCCAGGCCGCGGCCGGCGACGCCGGCACCTCGCTCGGCGCCGCGCTCTGGGCGCAGCACGCGGTGCTCGGAGCGCCGCGCGACGGCTTCGTGATGGAGCACTCCGCCTGGGGACCGGCCTACGGCGAGGCCGAAGCGCGGCGGGCGATCGCGGCGGGGATCCCGGAGTCGGGCGGGCGCGACGGCGTCTGGGGCGAGATCCGCGTCGCGGCCGTCGCGCCCGAGGAGCGGCTGATGCGCGAGACCGCGGCGGCGCTCGCCGGCGGCGAGGTCGTCGGCTGGTACCAGGGGCGGTCGGAGTGGGGGCCGCGGGCCCTCGGCAACCGCTCGATCCTCGCCGATCCGCGGCGGGCCGACATGAAGGAGCTCCTGAACCGCAAGATCAAGCGCCGCGAGTCCTTCCGCCCGTTCGCGCCGTCGGTGCTCGAGGAGCGGACCGGCGACTGGTTCACCCTCGACCACCCCGACCCGTTCATGCTCAAGGTCTACCCCATCCGCCCCGAGAAGCGGCCGCTGGTGCCGGCCGTGACCCACGTCGACGGCACCGGCCGCCTGCAGACCGTGGCGCGGAGCGCCAATCCGCGCTATTGGGCGCTGATCCGCGCCTTCGCGGAGCAGACCGGCGTGCCCATGGTGCTCAACACCTCGTTCAACGAGAACGAGCCGATCGTCAACACCCCGGCCGAGGCGCTCGACTGCTTCCTGCGCACCCGCATGGACCGGCTGGTGCTGGGGGACGTGGTGCTCGTGCGGACCGATCCGTGCTCCGCGACCTGATCCAGCTCGTCAGCCAGGAGCGGGTGGTCCGCCGGCGGCTGCCGCGAGAGTTCGGCGGCCACGCCCTCTTCGTCTCGCCCGACGCCTCGCTGCGCTTCTGGCGGCCGGGCCTGGGCGGCGCCGACCCGCTCCTGCTCCGCCTCGCCGGCGAGCTCGTCGCCCCCGGCGCCAGAGTGTGGGACGTCGGCGCCAACGTCGGCCTCTTCGCATTCGCCGCCGCCTACCGCGCCGGCCCCGGCGGCGAGGTGGTGGCGGTCGAGGCGGACGACTGGCTGACCTGGCTCCTCCGCCGCTCGGCGCGCTCGCTCCCCGCGCGCTACGCGCCGGTGCACGTGGTCACGGCCGCGGCCTCCGACGCGCCGGGGATCGCGGCGCTGTGCATCGCCCGGCGCGGCCGCGCGGCGAGCCACCTGCGCGACGTCGCCGGCTCGAGCCAGGCCGGCGGCACGCGCGCGGTCGCGCACGTCGCCGCGCTCGCGCTCGACTCGCTGCTCGCCAGCTTCGCGCCGCCCCAGGTGCTCAAGATCGACGTCGAGGGCGCCGAGGCGCGCTGTTTGCGCGGCGCCGAGCGCCTGCTCGCCGAGGTCCGTCCGACGCTCCTCTGCGAGGTCGCCGCCGGCAACGCGGAAGCGGCGACCGAGATCCTGCGCCGCCATCGCTACACGATCCTCGACGCCGCGGCCGCGCCCGAGGCGCGCACGCCGCTCGCCAGCGCGCCCTGGAACACGCTGGCCGTGCCGCGGCCGTGAGGGTGCTCGTGATCAGCCACCCGCCGCTGACGGCGGAGCTCGGCGCCGCCCAGATCGCGGTCAACCTCGCCGATGCCCTGCGCGCGCGCGGCCACGACGCCATGGCCTGGTCGCCGGAGCCGCTGCCGCCGGGCACCCGCTGGTGGGACTTCTGGCGCCGGCAGCGGCAGGCGATCGAGCGCTTCGCCGCCGCCGCCGGCCCCTTCGACGTCATCGACACCCCGGCCGTCTCGGCGAGCGCCCGGCTCGCGCGGCGCGCGCGCCTCGTGGTCCGCAGCATTCAGCCCGAGCTGCTCTACCTGCTGCACGACCTGCGGGCCGATCTCGGGCGGCGGCCGATCCCCTCGCCGCGCACCCTGGTCAACACGCTCGTCGGCGGCGCGCGCGGCGCGGCCATCGTCGGCGGCTGGCGCCGCGCCGATGCGATCCTCTGCCTGGGAAGCTGGGAGCAGGCGTGGATGCGCCGCCGCCTGCCCTGGCTCGGAGCGAAGCTCGGGGTCTACCTCTGCGCGCCACCCGCGGCCGAGCGCGCCGCGCTCGCCGAGGTCCGCCGCGGGCGTCCGCCGGCCGCGGCCGGGAGCGGTATCCGCTTCCTCTGGATCGGCCGCTGGGCGGCCCACAAGGGGACCCGCCGCCTGAGCCGCTTCCTAGAGCAGCGCTCGCGCACGCATCCGGGCGACACCTTCACGCTGGCCGGCTGCGGCCCGGCCGCGCGCCACCTGCCGGCCGCGCTGCTGGCGGACGGCCGCGTTCGTCTCGTGCCCTCGTTCGCCCGCCACGAGCTGGCGCCGCTCCTCGCCGCCCACGACGCCGGGCTCTTCACCAGCGTCGTCGAGGGATGGGGCCTGAGCCTCAACGAGATGCTCGAGGCCGGGCTCACCGTCTACGCCACCACGGCCGGCGCGGTGACCGACCTGCGGCCGTTCTGGGGCGACCGCCTGCGCCCCTTTCCGCCGCCGCCGGAGCCCGCTCCCGCCGGCCCGCCGCCCGACCTCGAGGGCTATCTGGCGCGCTTCTCGTGGCCGGAGATCGCCCGCAGCTACGAAGCGCAGGCGCTGCGGTGAGCGCCCCGGTCATCCTGCACGTGGCGCAGATCGACATCCGCCGTGAGTCCGGGATGGGCCGCGTGGCCTGGCACTGGCGGGCCGAGCTCGAAGCCCGCGGCTACGCCTTCGTCCACCTCGGCGCCGCGGAAGTGGGAGCGGTGCACCCGGCGGTCTTTCCGCTGGCGGCCTATCGCCGCGCCCGGCGGCTCGGCATCCGGCCGGCGGCCGTGCTCGTCCACGAGCCGGCCGGCGCGCCGTTCCTCCTCGGCTCCCGCCCGGTCATCGCGTTCAGCCACGGTCTCGAGCGGCGGGGCTGGGAGGCGAACCTGGCGATGGCGGCGGCGGGAATCGTCTCGATCCGCCGGCGCTCGCGCCTGCTCTTCCCGCTCTGGCGCCTGCGGCAGGCTGACCTGGCACTGCGGCGCGCAACGGCGGTGCTGGTCCTCAACACGGACGACCTGGCCTATGTGCGCCGCGTCTACCGGCGGACCGCCGAGGACGTCTTCCTCTACAGCAACGGCTCCTACCCGCTGCCGGAGCGGGTCGACCCGCCCGCCGCGGAGATCCCATCGCTCCTGTTCGCCGGCGCCTGGCTGCCGCGCAAGGGCGTGCGCACGCTGATCGGGGCCGTCGCCCTCCTGTCGCGGCGCGGCATGCCCGTGCGCGTGCGCCTCGCCGGCACGGGCGCCGGCGCGGCCGCGGTCCTCGCCGAGTGGCCGGAGGGGCTGCGCGGCTCGGTCGAGGTGATTCCCCGCTTCGACCTCGACGCGGAGGCGGCGCTCTACGCGCGCGGCGGCATCTTCGTCCTGCCGAGCCATTTCGAGGGACAGCCGCTCGCCCTGCTCCAGGCGATGGCGGCCGGGTGCTGCTGCATCGCCTCCGACGTCGGCGGCAACCGCGACCTCGTCGTCCATGGCGAGACCGGCCTCCTCCACCCGGCGGGAGACGCCGAGGCGCTGGCCGATCGCATCGCGCAGTGCCTCGAGGATCCGGAGCTCCGGCGAATGCTCGGCGAGCGGGCGCGGCGGGCGGCGGCGCCGCGCACCTGGCAGGCGGCGGCCGCCGGCGTGGCGGACTTCGTCGAGCGGGTGATCGCGCGCAGCTCGGCCCGGAAGGAGCGCCGGTGAGGGGGCCGGCGGACCCCCTCCGGCCTGACTCGCGGCGCCAGGCGGCACGGCGCGCCGCGGCGCTCTTCGCGGTCTTCCTCGTCCTCGGACAGCTCTTCATGTTCCACCGCCTGATCTGGAGCGGCCTGCGCGAGACGCCGGGCGACTACGTCAACCACCTGCTCGGCCAGTTCGTCCTCGAGCACGAGTACCTCTGGCTGCGCGGCCATCCCGGCCATGCGGCGCTGTGGGACCCCCCGGTCTACCACCCGGCCCGCGGCACCCTGGCCTACGCCGAGAGCATGCTCGGAGTCGCGCCCCTCTACTGGCTGCCGCGCCTCGCCGGGCTCTCGCCGGCGACCGCCTATCAGCTCTGGCTGCTGGCGCTCCCCGCGCTGTCGTTCGCCGCCGCCTGGCTGCTCTTCCGCCGCGGCTTCGGCTTTGCGCCGCTCCCGAGCGCTCTCGGCGCCTTCCTCTGCAGCTACGGCCTGAGCCTCGGGGCGCAGGTCAACAACCCGCAGCTCCACACCCTCTTCCTGACCTACCTGGCGCTCTACGGCCTCTGCCGGCTGATCGCGGCGGACGGCCCGCGGCCCTGGTGGGTGGCGCTCGCCGGCGCAGCTCTCGTGGCCCAGCTCTACGCCTGCTTCTACCTCGGCTGGATGGCGGCGCTCCTCCTCGGCGCCACCGGCCTGGCGATGCTCACCGTGCCGGAGCTGCGCGGGCGCCTGCTCCAGACCGTCCGCCGCAACGCCGTAGCGGCGATCGCGACGGCCCTCGTCGCCGCCCTCGCGCTCGCGCCGCTCGTCGTCCACTCGCTGGCGGTCGTCCGCGAGCTCGGCTGGAGCAACGACCCGGGCGGCGGGCAGACCCTGGCGCAGCTCCGGTCCTGGATCTATCCGGGACGGCGCTCCGTCGCCTATTTCTGGCTCGCCCGCACGGGGGTCTTCGACGATCTCGCCGGCGAGCCCGAGCAGCGGCTGTTCCTCGGCGCCGCGACCGCCCTCTGCGCCGCTCTCGGCCTCTGGCACGGCCGCCGCGATCCGTGGCTGCGGCTGACGGCCGTGATGGCGGTGGTGCTCGTTGTCGTGCTCACCGAGCTGCCGGGCGGCTGGTCGCTCTGGCAAGGAGTGCGCGCGCTGGTCCCCGGGGCCGGCGCCTTGCGCATCGTCTCGCGGGCCGGCACCCTCCTGCTCGTGCCGGCGGCGATCGGCGTGGCCGCCTTCGCGAGCCGCCGGCGAGGGCCCGTCGCCGGGGCGCTCCTCGCGCTCTGCGTCGCCGAGCAGCCCTACTCGGAGTACACGTTCGTGAAGGCCGAGCAGCAGGCGCGCGTCGAACGCTTCGCGAGCGCCCTGGACCCGGCCTGCCGCAGCGTCTACGTGAGCGTCGTGCCCCCGCCCGGCGGCGGCGCTCCGCACTGGATCTACGAGGCCGAGATCATGCTGGCGCAGACCGCTGCCGGCGTGCCGACGGTCAACGGCGGATACACTCGCTTCCAGCCCCCCGGCTACGGCAGCTTGGCGCGCAACGTCGTGCGCGGCGCCGAGGACCGGCGGAGGATCGAGCACGACCTGGCGAGCTGGCGTCGCCGGCACGGCATGACCGCAGACGACGTGTGCCGGGTAGCCGTCGTCCCGGCGCGCTGAAAGGTACGATCGCCACCGTGCTTCGCATCGCGGTCCTCGGCGCCGGCCAGTGGGGTCCCAACCTGGTCCGCAACTTCCACACCCGCGAGGCGAGCGAGGTCGCCTGGGTGGTGGACCGCGACCCGGCGCGCCTGGCGCTCGTCCGCCAGCGCTACCCGGACGTCGAGGCCGCATCCGACCCCGCGCTCGCCCTCGCCGACGCCACGGTGGACGGCGTCGTCGTCGCCACGCCCACGGCCACCCACTACGAGCTCGCCGCCGCCGCCCTCGAGGCCGGCAAGCACGTGCTCGTCGAGAAGCCGATCGCCACCTCGGTCCCCGAGGCCGAGGCTCTCTGCGCCCTCGCCGAGCGGCAGGAGCGGGTCCTCATGGTGGGGCACGTCTTCCTCTACAACCGCGCCATCCGGCGGGTGAAGGGCTATCTCGACGAGGGACAGCTCGGCCGGGTCTTCTATCTCGCGATGGTGCGCACCAACCTCGGGCCGATCCGCATGGACGTCAACGCCGCCTGGGACCTCGCGGCGCACGACGTCGCGATCGCCAACTACTGGCTCGGGACGACGCCGGTCGCGGCGGCGGCGCAGGGCGGCTCCTGGATCAACGACGGGATCGAGGACGCCGTCTTCGCCAATCTCTTCTATCCCGACGGCGCCATCGCCAACCTCCACGTCTCCTGGCTCAACCCGCGCAAGGTGCGCGACATCACGGTGGTGGGCGAGAAGGGGATGCTGACCTTCGACGACATGAACCTCGCCGAGCCGCTGCGGCTCTACGACAAGCAGGTCACCGACGAGCGGCGGCCCGGCTTCATCGACACCTTCGCCTCCTTCCGCACCAGCGTCCGCGAAGGCGACATCCTGATCCCGCGCGTCGGCACCGGCGAGCCGCTCAAGGCCGAGTGCGAACACTTCCTCGAGTGCATCGCGACCGGCGCGCGGCCGCTCTCCGACGGCTGGAGCGGCGCCGCCGCGGTGCGCGTGCTGGCGGCGCTGGCCGCTTCGCTCGCCGACGGCGGCCGGAGGCAGCCGGTTTGAGCGGCGCCGCGATCCCGCCCGCCATCCCCCTGGTCGACCTCGCGGCCCAGCACGCCGAGGTGGCCGACGAGATCTCCCGCGGCATGGCGGCGGTCATCGCGCGCTCGGCCTTCATCCTCGGCGAGGAGGTGGGCGCGTTCGAGGCGGACTTCGCGCGCGCCTGCGGCGCCGCCCACGCGATCGGCGTCGGCAACGGCACCGACGCCATCGAGCTGGTGCTGCGCGCGCTCGGGATTGGCGCCGGCGGCGAGGTTCTGGTCCCCGCCAACACCTTCATCGCCACCGCCCTCGCGGTGCTGCGCGCCGGCGCCCGGCCGGTGCTCGTCGACTGCGACGCGCACCACCTGATCGATCCCGAGCGCCTGGCGGCGGCGGTGACGCCGCGCACCCGCGCCATCCTGCCGGTCCACCTCTTCGGCCAGCTCGCCGACATGGAAGCGGTCGCCGCGGTGGCGGCGGCCCACGGCCTCCTGGTGCTCGAGGACGCGGCGCAGGCGCACGGGGCGCGCCGGCAGGGCCGTCCGGCGGGCAGCTTCGGCCGCGCCGCCGCCTTCAGCTTCTATCCGGGGAAGAACCTCGGCGCCTACGGCGACGCCGGCGCGGTCGTCACCTCGGACGACGCGCTCGCCGGCCGCATCCGCCATCTGCGCAACTGGGGGAGCGAGCGCAAGTACCATCACCCGGAGGCGGGCTTCAACTCGCGCCTCGACACGCTGCAGGCGGTCGTCCTCGCGGCGAAGCTGCGGCGGCTCGCCGACTGGAACGCGGCGCGGCGGCGCGCGGCGGCGCGCTACGAGGCCCTGCTCGCCGGCCTCGACGAGGTCGAGACGCCGCGCGTCCTGCCCGGCAACGACCACGTCTGGCACCTCTACGTCGTGCGCGTGCCGCGGCGCGACGCGGTGCTGGCGCGCCTCCAGGCCGACGGCATAGGCGCCGGCATCCACTACCCGACGCCGCTCCACCTGCACGGCGCCTTGCGCCCGCTCGGCTACAGCGCCGGAGACTTCCCGCACGCCGAGCGCGCGGCGGCCGAGATCCTCTCCCTCCCCATGTACCCGCACCTCGGCGCCGCGCAGCAGGAGCGAGTCGTCGCGGCGCTGCGGCGGGCGCTGCGGGAGACCGCGGCGTGAGCTGCACGCGGATCGCGCCGGGGGCCAGGCTCGGCGACGGCGTCACGATCGGCGAGCACACCACGATCCACGACCACGTCGTGCTCGGCGACGGCGTCGCGATCGGCGACTACTGCACGATCGGCAGCGAGGCCCCGCCGGCCGGCGGCGACCCCGGGCTCGAGATCGGCGCCGGCGGCACGGTCCGCAGCCACAGCGTGCTCTACGGCGGCTCACGCTTCGGGCCGGGCCTGCAGACCGGGCACCACGTGCTGGTGCGCGAGGGCACCCGGGCCGGCGCGGGACTGCGCCTCGGCTCCTACACCGACCTCGAAGGCGACTGCACGCTCGGCGACTACGTCTCGTGCCACGGCTACGTGCACGTGGGGCGGGGCTCGCGCCTCGGCGACTTCGTCTGGCTCTACTCGCTGGTGACGCTGACCAACGACCCGCTGCCGCCGTCGTTCCTCACCCGCCCGGTGACGCTCGAGGACGGCGTCGTCGTCTGCGTCGGCTGTATCCTCATGCCCGGCGCCCACATGCGCTTCGGCTCCTACGCGACGGCCGGCACGCTGGTGCAGGGCGAGGTGCCGCCGGGCGCCGTCGTCGCGGGCCGGGACGGCGCGGTCGCCGGGCACGTCGCGCACCTCTTCGACCTCGAGACCATGACCCGGCACCCCTGGATGCGGCACTACGCCGAGCGCTATCCGGAGGCGGCGCGCGAGCGGATCCGGGCGCTGGGCGAGCGCATTCAGGCCGCGAAGGTGGAGCTGCCGGAGCGGGCGCGATGATCGAGCGCTCGGCGGTCGTGGCGCTCATCGGCTCGATCCTCGAGCGGCAGGGGATCGCCGTGCCCGACCTCGAGGAGTCGGCCGCGCTGCGCGAGATCGCCTTCCGCAGCCTCGACTTCTCGGAGCTGTGCCTGCGGGTCGAGCAGGCGCTCGGGCGCGAGCTCGACTTCTCCGCCGCCACCGTGCGCAGCGTGCGCACGGTGGGGGACGTCTGCGACTTCATCGCCCAGGCGGCCGGTGGCGGATGAAACTCAGGAGGTCATCCTGAGCGTAGCGCCCGGGCTACGTCCCGGGCGTTTTCGGAGGACGTACCGAATTTCTAGGTAGGAGAAGGAAGTGGAACTGCAGCGGGACAACCTGCTGGTCGTTGCGGGGCGCGAGGAGGCGCTCGGGGGCCTTGCGCCGCGGTTCGCCGAGTGGGCAGGCGCCGAGGGCGCCCAGGCGCCTCGGCTGGCCGTGGTGTCGGAGGACCCGCGGGTGCTGATCGCCGCCGCGATCGGTCTCTACGCGTCGCGAGCCGACGGCGCGATCGTCGCGGCGGCTACGGCGACCCCGCACGCGCGGGCGCTGCTCGCCGGATGCGGCTACTCCCTGCTCGAAATCTCCCCCGGGGGTGTCTCGACCACGCTCACCAAGAGCGCCGCCGCGGCGGCGCGGCGGGAGGGGCGGATCGCCATCCTGACCTCGGGCACGACCGGCACCCCGACGCTCCACCTCCACACCTGGGATTCGCTGGTGACGCTCCGGAGCGCCGGCGGCGCGGCGACGCTTCAGCCCCGCCGCTGGCTCCTCACCTACCTGCCCGGCACCTACGCCTGGTTCCAGATGCTGACGCTCTGGATGTTCCATCCCCGTCAGACGCTGGTCGCGTCCTCCCATTCCGCGCCCGAGGAGGTCTGGGACGACGGCGCGCGCGCCGGCGTCGACGCCGTCAGCTCGACCCCTTCGTTCTGGCGCTACCTGCTGGCCCTGCGCCCGGCCGGCGAGCTGGCGCGGCTGCCGCTCGCCCAGATCACGCTCGGCGGCGAGCCGGTGCGGCAGGATCTGCTCGACCGGCTGGCGGCGTTCTTCCCCGCCGCCCGTCTGACCCACATCTACGCCTCGACCGAGGCGGGGGCGGCGATCGTCGTGCACGACGGGCGCGAGGGCTTCCCGGCGGAGTGGCTGGACGGTGAGGAGCACGGCGCCTGCCGGTTGCGCGCGGTCGACGGCATCCTCGAGGTCCGCTCGCCGTTCGCCGCCGCGGGGACCGGCGGCGCCGGCGGCTGGCACGTGACCGGCGACCGTGTCGAGATCGCCGGCGGCCGCGCCGTCGTCGTCGGCCGCGCCGAGCGCGACCTGCTCAACGTCGGCGGCCGCAAGGCCTCGGCGGCGGCGATCGAGCAGCTCTTGGCGGCCAGCCCGCTGGTCGACTGGTGCCGGGTGCGCGGGGCGCGGGCGCCGCTGGCCGGCACGCTGGTGGCGGCCGACGTCGTGCTCTCCGCGAGCGCGCACGCCTTGACTGCGGCGGAGGCCGAGCGCGCGCTGACCGCCCACTGCGCCGCGCGCGGCCTCCCCGACTGGATGGTGCCGCGGCTCTGGACGCTGCTCGAGCGGGTGC
The DNA here is from genome assembly GCA_044866775.1 of Thermoanaerobaculia bacterium. Classification (GTDB taxonomy): domain Bacteria; phylum Acidobacteriota; class Thermoanaerobaculia; order Multivoradales; family UBA5704; genus DASUNQ01. The sequence goes on from JBIOUG010000097.1 coordinate 40,965, forward strand.
CGGTGTCGCCCACCTTCAAGGTGGAGCGGGCGGATGGCTGACTGCGTCATCCTCTCGGGCGGCTCGCGCGGGCTCGGGCTCGCCCTCGCCGCCTGCTGCCTGGAGAACGGACTCAGGGTCGCCACCTTCGCGCGGCGCGAGACCGGCGAGGTGCGCGAGCTGGCGGCGCGCCATCCCGAGCGCCTCCTCTTCCGCGCCCTCGACGCCACCGATCGGCCGGCGGTGGCGGCCTTCGTGCGCGACGCCGTCGCCGCCCTCGGCCCCGTCCACGCCCTGGTCAACAACGCCGCGGTGGGCCAGGACCACCTGCTGGTGCACATGCCGGAGGAGCAGATCGCGGCGCTCCTTGCGACCAACCTCGAAGCGCCCATCCTCCTCACCCGCCTGGTGCTGCGCGAGATGCTCCTCGCCGGGGAGGGCGGGCGGATCATCACCATCTCCTCGATCTGCGCCGAGCGCGGCTTCGCCGGGCTCGCCGTCTACTCGGCGGCCAAGGGCGCGCTCGAAGCCTTCACCCGCTCGCTCGCCCACGAAGTGGGGCCGCGCGGCATCCTGGTCAACGCCATCGCCCCGGGGTTCTTCGCTTCCGAGATGTCGGCGGTGCTCGACGAGCGGCAGGTCGAGACGATCCGCCGGCGCGCCGCGACCGAGCGGCTGGTGACGGCGGCCGACGTCCTCGCCGCCTTCCGCTTCCTGCTCCTCGCGGACTGCAACCTGACGGGGCAGGTGATCCGTGTCGACGGCGGCTACTGAACCCGGCGCGCCGGCCGGCGGCGGCGCGAGCGTCGTTTTCATGCCGGTCTTCAACCAGGCGCGGGAGTTTCCGGCGGTGCTCGCCGAGCTGCGCGCCGCGCCGCTCGCCTGCGACACGCTGCTGCTGGTCAACAACGGCTCCGCCGACGGCTCCGAGGAGCTGGTGCGGGCGAGCGGCTACCCGTACCTCGACCTGCCGCGCAACCGCGGCGTCGGCTACAGCTACATGCTGGCCCTCGACTGGGCGCTCGAGCGCGGATACGCGGTCTTCGGCACCATGGCGAGCAACGGCAAGATGCTCCCGGCCGAGATGCCGCGCGTGCTCGGACCGGTCCTCCGCGGCGAGGCGGACTACGTCACCGGCAGCCGCTTCCTGCCGGGCGGCGAGTCGCCTCACCTGCCGTCCTTCCGCCGCCGCTCGATCCCGCTGGTCAACGTCTTCGTGCGGCTCTGCACCGGCGCCCGCCTGACCGACGCCACCTGCGGCTACCGCGCCTTCCGCCTCGACCTCCTGCGCCGGGCGGCGTTCGACTGGCGCGCCGCCTGGCTCCACACCTACGGTCTCGAGTACTACCTCTACGCCAAGGTGCTGCTCGACGGCCGCCTGCGCTGGCGGGAGGTGCCGATCACGATGCGCTACCCGGCCTCCGGCCGCTACTCGAAGATCCGCGGCGCCCGCGACTGGTACGCCATGCTCGAGCCGTGGCTCCGCGCGCGGCTCGACGGCCGGGGTTTCGCAGCCGCCGCCGCCGGCGCCGGGTGATGGCCCTCGTCCTCCCAGGCCCGCTGCGGCGGGTTGTGCCGGCCCGCCTCGTCGAGCCCCTCCGGCGGCTGATCTGGCGGCTGCCGAACCTGCGGCGCCGGCTTCCCTCCGGGCTCGAGCTCGCCGTCGAGAGCCCCGCCGACTGGACGATCTACAACGACGTCTTCGCCGAGGGCGAGTACGACGCGGCGATCCACGCCTGCCTCGACGCCGCGCCGCGGGACCGGCCGCTCACGGTGCTCGACCTCGGCGCCAACGTCGGCTATTTCGCGCTGCGGCTCGCCGATCTCGCCCTCCGCCGCGGCGGCGTCGACTTCCGCCTGATCGCCGTCGAGGCGAGCGCCGGGCTGGCGCAGGCGATCGAACGGCGCCTGCGCGCGCAGCCTGCGCTCACCGAGCGCGTGCGGGTCGTGCACGGCCTCGCCGGCCGGCGGAGCGGCGAAGGCCGGCTCTACGAGTCCGCGCTCCACTTCGAGCACTCCGCGCTGCCGCGCGGCGACGGCCGGGGCCGCGCGGTGTCGTACGTCGATCTGGCGGCGCTGACGGCGAGCTGGCCGCAGATCGACCTGCTCAAGTGCGACATCGAAGGGGCGGAGCTCGAGCTCCTCGAGACCTACGGCGGCGACCTGCTCCCGCGCGTGCGCCGCGCCGTCGTCGAGCTGCACCACGCCCGCTGCGACACCGGACGCTGCCGCGAGCTGCTGCACGCCACCGGGCTCGCCCGCGAGCGCGTCCTGCGCGACGCCTACGGCTGCTCGGTCGTCCTCCTCAGCCGGCCCGAGGACCCGTCGTGAGCCGGCCGCCGCCGTCCGGCGCGCCCGCCGTCGGCGTCGTCGTCACCAACTACCAGACCTGGGACCTCACCCGCCGCTGCGTCGAGGCGGTGGCGCGCCTGGGCGGCGCCGGCGACGTGGTGGTCGTCGACGACGCCTCGCCGGCGCCGCCGCCGCCGGCCGTCGCGGCCCACGCGCGGGTCCTGGTCAACGCCGCCAACCAGGGGCTCTGCCGCAGCTTGAACCGCGGCATCCGCGAGTGCGCCACGGACGTCGTCGTGCTCTTCGACTCGGACGCCTACCCGCTGGTCGAGTTCGCCGCGCCGCTGCGCGCCGCCTTCGCCGCCGACCCTCGCCTCGCCGTCGTCGGCTTCGCCACCGTCGGCGCCGGCGGCCGGCCGACCGGCTCGTGGGAGGACGAGCCGGGAGTGCTGGGCTTTGTCCTCGGACCGCGCCTCGACGCCCTGCGGCGGCGGCTCCGCCCGAGGCGCTCCCCGCCGGACCGCCTGTCGGTCTTCACCTGCGCCATGGCGGTGCGGCGCGACGCCTTCCTGGCGATCGGCGGCTTCGACGAGGCGTTCGACTGGCTCGACCTCGACCACGACCTCTCGATGCGCCTGCGCCGCGCCGGCTACCGCCTCGCGGTGCGCTCCGACCTCGTCGCCTTCCACGAAGGGGGCGGCGCGCCGCAGGCCACCGGCGAGCGTGTCCTCCGCGCCTACAAGAACCGCTGGCGGCTGCTGCGCAAACACGGCAAGATCCGCCGCCCGGCGCTGGTCGGCGCCCTCGTCCGGCTGCGCCTGCGGGGCGAATGGCTGCTGCTCCGGCTCGCCGGCGCCGTCCTGCGGACCCGGCCCGAGCTGGCGGCCAAGGCGGCGGGACGGCGCGCGCTCGTCCGCTGGTGCGCCGAGAACTACCGGTAAAGGCGGCGGCAGCCCGCTCTCTTGAGCCAGCCGAACTTGGCTCAGCGAGTCAAGTTTGCGCGGGCTCAAGTGGCCGAAGGGAGGTCGAGCCGCAAGGCGCAGACCGCGCTAGACCTTGCTAGACTAGGGCGACTTCAACGAGCCACGCGTCGAGAGCCAAGGCGTCGCGCGACGGCGCAGGTGCGTCCCGCCGCAGCAGGAGTGTGAGACGGAGCATGGACTGGACCGACAAGCGCATCCTCGTCACCGGCGGGGCGTCGTTCATCAGCTCGCACCTGGTCGACCTGCTGGTCGCCAAGGGCGCGGGCGCCGTCCGCGTCGTCGACGACCTGTCGAGCGGCAAGCTGGCCAACATCCAGGAGCACGTCGACGCCGGCCGGGTCGACTTCCAGCGCGCCGACCTCCTGGGGCCCGGGGTCGCGCAGCGGGCAGTCGTCGGGATCGACGTCGTCTTCCACCTTGCCGCCATCCACGGCGGGCGCGGCTTCGTCGACCTCCACCAGGCGGCCTGCGCGCAGAACCTGGCGCTGGACGGCATGCTGATCAAGGCCGCGCACGAGGCCGGCGTCGAGAAGTTCGTCTTCGCCTCGTCGGGCTGCGTCTACCCCAATCACCTGCAGGGCGACGTGACGCAGGAGCTGTACCTGAGCGAGGAGATGGTAGGACCCCCCTACGACGCCGACAACCTCTACGGCTGGGCGAAGCTGATGGCCGAGATGACGCTCCAGGCCTACGCCCGGGATCTCGGGATGAAGTCGGCCTGCTGCCGCTTCTTCACCGTCTACGGCGAGCGCGGCGTCGAGAACCACGCGGTCATCGCCATGATCGCCCGCGCCTTCGTGCGCCAGGACCCGTTCCAGGTCTGGGGCGACGGCACCCAGGTGCGCAACTGGACCTACGTCGGCGACATCGTGCGCGGCATGGTGCTGGCGGCCGAGAAGATCGACGACGGCACCGCCGTCAACCTCGGCACCGAGGAGCGGACGCGCGTCATCGACGCCGTGCGCGAGGTGCTGCGCTACACCGGCCATCGCGCCGAGATCGAGTTCCTCCCCCACATGCCGACGGGGCCGCTCAACCGCGTGGCGAGCAACCGGCTGGCGCGCGACCTCTTGGGCTGGGAGCCGGAGATGAAGTTCATGGCTGGCCTCCACCGCACGATCGACTGGTACTTCGCGACCAAGCAGCGCGAGAAGGTCGGCGGCTATCTCCAGGAGATGCTGACCGAGAGGTAGCCGGACGCTGCACAAGCTCCTCTACCTCTGCGACTGGCTCCCCCCGGACTTCGGCGCGGTCGGCCAGTACAGCCTGCTCTTCGCGCGCGAGCGGGCGGCGGTGGGCGAGGACGTGCTCTTGGCCGGGCTTTCGTCGACGGCTTCGTCGCTCGACGAGGAGGCGGTCGGCGCCGGGCGGCTGCGAGTGCTGCGCCTGCGGGCGCCCGTCTATGACCGCGCCGACTTCCGCACCCGCGCGCTGTGGACGGCGAAGACCGACCTCGCCCTCCTCTGGCGGCTGCGGCGCGAGCTCGCGCGCGCCGACGAGATCCTCTTCACCGGCAGCCCGCCGTTCCTGATCCAGCTCCTGGTGCCGGCGAACCTCGTGCTGCGCAAGCGGCTCACCTACCGCATCACCGACTTCCATCCCGAGTGCCTGATGGCGGAGCTCGAGCACGTGCCGGCGGCGCTCGCGGCGTTCCACCGCTGGACAATGGCGCTGCGCCGTTGCGTCGACCGCTTCGAGGTGCTGGGGGAGGACCAGCGCGAGCGCCTCCTCGCCCAGGGCATCCCGGCGGAGCGGATCGTGCTCAAGCGCGATCCCTCGCCGGTCGCGATCCCGCCCGGGACGGCGCCGCTCGCGCCGCCCGCAGCGCTGGCCGGCCGCGCGCTCCTCCTCTACTCCGGGAACTTCGGGGTGGCGCACGAGCACGAGACCTTCGTCGCCGGCTACCGTCTCCACCACCGCCAAGGCACGGGGCGGGTGGGGCTCTGGCTCAACGCCACCGGCGCCCGCGCCGACTGCGTGGAGGCAGCGCTGCGCGCGGCGGGCCTCCCCCACCACCGCAGCCGCCCGGTGCCGCTCGACCTCCTGCCGCGCCTCCTGGTCACTCCCGCGGCCCACCTGATCACCTTGCGCGACGCCTTCGTCGGCTACGTGCTGCCGTCGAAGGTCCACGCCTGCGTCGCCTCCGGCCGCCCGGTGCTCTACGTCGGCAGCGAGCGCTCGGACGTCCACCGCCTGTGCGCCGCCGGGCTGCCGGCGGACGCCTACTGGCGAGTGGACGTCGGGAACGCCGCGGGGGTGGCGTGGGCGCTCGAGGCGGTCGCCGACGGCGCCGAGGCTCCTCCAAGCTCCACGTAGGGGCGGGCTCAGGAGCCCGGCGCGAACGCTTTCGCGTTTTTTTGGAGCCCGGCGCGAAAATCTTCGCGCCTTAGGATCCCGGCGCGAAAGCCTTCGCGCCGAGGTCCCGCGCCAGCGCCTCGTAGGCGGCGGCGCTCTCCTCGGCGAGCAGGAAGCGGGCGTGGATGGCGGCCTTCTGCAGGTAGCCGAGCGCCCGCTCGGGCTGGCCGGCGGCGCGGTGGTGGTGGGCCAGGACGTCGTAGGCGCGCCCGCGCGCGCTGCTCTCGAGCCGCTCGAGCGCGGCGGCGACCTGAGCGTGCAGCACGCGCCGCCGCGCCGGATCGAGGCCCGCGTAGACGGCGTGGCGGATCGCGGCGTGCGCAAACTCGAAGCGGCCGCGCCGCGCGCCGCGCGCCCAGCGCACCAGGTCGTGCTCGGGGCCGCCGCTCCGCCACTGGCCGGTCGACTGGCGCAGGAGCCAGCGCTGGAGCAGCTCCTCGAGGGCGAACTCGACCACGGCCGGATGCTCGTCGGCGCCGAGCTGGAGCAGCGCCGGCTCGAAGCTCTGGCCGGCGACCGCGGCGAAGGCGAGGAGCCGCCGCGCCGAGGCGGGGAGGCGCAGCACCCGATCGCGGGCGAGCACGTCCACCGTCGCCGGCTGCGGCAGCCCGAGGTCGTCGAGCGGCCGCGCGAGCTGCCACCCCCCGGCCGCGCGCGGCTCGAGCGCGCCGCTGTCGTGCAGCAGGTTCACCAGCTCCGTCACCGCCAGCGGCAGGCCGCCGCCGCGGGCGACGAGGAGTCCCCCAAGCTCCGCCACCTGCCCCTCCGGCACCAGCGCGGTGGCGATCTCCCACACCGCGGCCGGGGTGAGGCGCGGCAGCTCGAACCGCACGCAGCCGGCGCCGGCCGGCGGCCGTGCCGCGGCGGAGCGCCGCGCCGCCGCGGCCTCCTCGTCGTCGCCAACGCCCGGGCGTGCGGCGGCCACGATCCAGGCCGGCGGCGGCAGGCGCTCGAGCACGTGCTCCAGCAGGTCGAGGCTCGCCGCGTCGGCCAGGTCGAGGTCGTCGAGGAAGACGACCAGCGGCTGGCGGCGCGCCGCCGCGAGGTCGCCCAGGAAGCGCGTCACCGCGGCGAAGAGCCGCCGGCGCCCCTCGCCGCCCGCGGCGGGCGGCACCGGCGTGAAGGCGCCGGGGGGCAGGGCGAAGGAGCGGGGGAGGAGGTGCGCGAGCGCCTCGAGCGCGGCGCGCGGCAGCGCCGCGAGCACCCGCTCGGCCGTCTCGCTGTCCTCGACCCGCGCCTGACCGAGCACCTCGACCCAGGGCAGGTAGGGTGACGGCGGCAGCAGCTCGGCGCCACTCCCCTTGAGCACCAGCGCCGGGCGCTGCGCCGTCGCCGCGTCGAGGAAGGTCTTGATCAGCCGGCTCTTCCCCACCCCGGCCTCGCCGACGACGACGCAGCAGCGCACGCCGCCGGCGAGGGCCTCCTGCCAGCTCTCGTCGAGCAGCGTCCAGCCGACCTCCCGCCCGACGAGCGGCACCAGCGGCCCGATCGGCGCCGCCTCGCCGGCCGGCGCCTCCGCCGGCGCCGCCTCGGCGAGGATCGACTCGTAGAGGGCGCGCGTCTCCTCGAGCGGCTCGACCCCCAGCTCCTCGTGCAGCCGGCGGCGCAGCTCGTCGTAGTGGGCGAGGGCGCCGCTGCGGTGCCCGGAGAGCGCGGTCAAGCGCATCAGCTCGCGGTGGATGGGCTCGGCCAGCGGCTCGAGGGTGAGCAGGCGGCGCGCGTAGTGGATGCCGTAGCGATACTCGCCGCGCCCGCGGTAGCTCTCGACCAAGGCGCGCAGGGCCTCGATCGCCCCGTCGCGCAGCCGCGCCTGCTCGGTGAGCTGCCACTCCTCGAAGTCCTGGGCGTCCTTGACGAAGAAGCCGGCGAGGAAATCGCCGCGGTAGAGCTGCACCGCGGCGGCCAGGTGATGGGGATCGACGGCGTGGCCGCCGGCCGCCGGCCGCGGGCCGCCGCCGCCGAGGCGCAGCGCCTCTTCGAAGGCTTCGACGTCGAGCCAGACGTCGGCCGCCGGGTCGAGCCCCAGCTCCTGGTGGGTGCCGGTGACGAGCCGCTGCCCGGGGATCGCCGCGCGCAGGTTGTAGGCGGCCTGGCGCAAGGCGTGGCGCGCCGCCTCCGGCCCGCTCTCCCCCCACAGCAGCCCGGCCAGGTGGTCGCGGCTGAACGTCCGCCCGCGATGGCAGACCAGGTAGGCGAGCAGCGCCCGCGCCTTCTGCGACTCGAAGCCGCCGGCCTGGCGCTCGCCGCACCAGACCGCGAAACCGCCGAGGAGGCGGATGCGGAGGTTGGAAGAGGGGACCGTCTTCACTCGGCGACCAGTTCGGGTGAGGCGAGCAGCCGAGCTGCTTCCCGCCTTACTGCGTTGACCCGATCTCCCTCACCCCTGGCCCCTCTCCCACATGGGAGAGGGGGACGCTTGCGTGTTGAGTCCCCCCTCGTGGACTCTGCGGAGTCTAGCAGTGGCGGAGACGAAGGCCGTTACGTGCCAGTAGTTTAGCAGTCGTCGCCACGCTCACTCGGGGGCGCGGATCGCCTGACGATCTCCTGACGATCGCGGTGCAGACTGTTGCGTACCGCAGAGCACCAGACGTGCCGCGCTTCGGCAGGAGGGGCCGTGCGGCCCCTCTTGCCGTGCCTTCGGTCGAGAGGAGAGCTGACGATGATCCCCCTACGTTCAAGGTTCCGGAGAGGACTCGGCATGGCGCTGCTGTGGACGGCGCTGGCGGCGAGCGCCGCCGTGGCGGCCCGCCCGCGCGCGGCCGTGGGACCGGGCAGCGGCCCCAAGTGCCTGCCGACCTGCAGCGCCGCCGACGGCCGCTTCCTCACCATCGCCGGCCAGAACTTCGTCACCCTCTCGGACACCGTGTTCACGCTCAAGATCGGGGTGCCGGCGGGCGCCGCCACCTTCAGCGTCGGCTTCTTCGACGGCGAAAGCGGCGGCCTCAGCCTCGGGGGCTCGCACTGGGACAACGGCGTGCTGGCGGAGTACCACTACCGCCTGTCCTCGGACCCCGACAACGACGGCGTCCCCGACGCGCCGGTCGACCTGGTGCCGGGATTCCCGGCGGTCAGCTCGTTCGGCATGCCCGACAACGACTGGATCGACTTCACCGTCGCCACCACCCCCGGGGCCCAGGCGCCGAGCGGCAACTACTTCTACGTCCTCGAGATCGAGCTGCTGAACCCGCTGCTGACGACGCTCAACGCCTTCAAGGTGCGCACCGACGCCGTGGTCTCCGGTCTCGACGTCGAGCCGATCGCGCAGCCCTTCTCCTACATCGCCACCTGGACCGGGCTCGCCGACATCACCATCATCTATCCGGGCTTCCCCGCCACCTCACCGACCACCTACGACGGCGTCTTCAGCTTCTGGTTCGACGCCCCCCTGCCGCAGCCGGAGATGGCGGTCTGGGACGGCGACTTCGACCGCGGCAAGTTCGACGGCACGCAGCAGGACACCGACGACGCGGACACTCCGGGCGCTCCTTTCCTGCCGACCTGGGCGACGCCGGACGCCGTGTCCGAAGCCATCGCCGTCGGCGGCATCGGGTCGACCGGCGCGCCGCCGGACGACCGCAGCAGCGCCGGCACGGGGATCTATTTGGTGCGTCCCCCCTCGGTGCGTTACGAGCTGATCCACGACCTCACCGGCGCCACCTACCTCAACGACAACCCCTCCGGCAACCAGGAGTGGGAGCAGTTCAAGCTCTCGACCGCTCCGTTCGACGGCTCGGTCATGGATTACAGCGTCGCCGACATCCCGGCCGGCCTCTGGGAGCTGCGGGCGCAGGGCGTGGACATGCAGAACCTGAACGCCCTGCTCCTCCCCTTCCCGGTGCTCTGCGTCGACGAGCAGGGCGATCCGTGCCAGACGTTGCGCACGCTGCGCCTCGGCGACACCGTCTTCTCCGATCCCGACGGCGACGGCCTGCAGGACGCAGGCGAGCCGGGCATCCCGGGCGTCACCGTCGAGCTGCTCGACGCGGCCGGGGCCTTCGTCGCCAGCACGACGACCGATGCCGCCGGCCATTACGACTTCCAGGTGGAAGCGGGGACCTACACGGTGCGGGTGGCGGCGTCCAACTTCGCGCCCGGCGGCCGCCTCGCCGGCGCCGCTTCGACGACCGGCGGCGAGGAGCTTAGCCGCACGCTCGGCGACGCCATCGACCTCACCTACGACTTCGGCTACCGCGGCAGCGGCGCGATCGGCGACTACGTCTGGTTCGACGGCGACGGCGACGGCATCAACGACGAGCCGCCGACCGCCGGTCTGGGCGGCGTCGTGCTGCGGCTCACCGAGGCCGGCCTCGACGGCGTCTTCGGCACCGGCGACGACATCGCGCTCGGCACGCAGACGACGGCCGCCAGCGGCATCTATCCCCTCTTCACCGACCTCCTCGCCGGCCTCTACCGGGTGGACGTCGACGAGGCGACGCTGCCGGCCGGCGTCATGCTGACCACCGCCAACGAGCCGCTCGCCGTCACCCTGGCCGGCGGCGAGAGCTTCCTCGACGCCGACTTCGGCTACGGCGGCGAGGCCGGGGGCGCGAGCGGGGGCTTGGGCGACCGGGTGTGGCGCGACACCGACGGCGACGGCGTCCTCGACGCCTTCGAGGTCGGCATCGACGGCGTGCGCGTCGAGCTCGCGGGCGACCTCGACGGCGACGGCATCGCCGAGCTGACGCGCTTCGACATCACCGAGACGATGGCCGCCGTCGCCGGTCTCTACGGCTTCTCCGACCTGCCCGCCGGCGTCTACACCGTCACCGTCGTGCCCTCGACCCTGCCGGCCGGCCACGTCCAGACCTTCGACCTCGACGGACTCGCCACCCCGCACACCGCCCGCGTCACGCTAGAGGGTGACGAGACCCGGCTGGACGTCGACTTCGGCTACCGCCCGCTGACGGCCCCGGGCGCCGGCACCCCCGGCTTCTGGAAGAACCACCCCGAGGCCTGGCCGGTCGAGACGATCACCATCGGCGGCGTCACCTACACCAAGGCGCAGGCGATCTGGTGGCTCGGGCAGGACGACAGCCACGACAAGACGATCACCCTCTTCCGCGCGCTGGTGGCGGCCAAGCTGAACGTGGCGATCGGCAACCCGGTCTCCTGCATCCAGACGGCGCTCGCCGCCGCCGACCAGTGGATGGCGACCTACGGCCCGGTGGGGAGCGGCGTGCGCGGGTCGAGCGTCGCCTGGAAGCTGGGCGAGCCGCTCTACCTGCGGCTCGACGCCTACAACAACGGGCGGCTGTGCGCGCCGCCGCGCAGCTAGGCGAAAGGAGGCGACGTGCGCAGCCGGCCCTTCATCTGTGTGACCTTGCCCGTGGCGCTCTCCGTCTCGGTGCTGAGCGCCGCCGCCCGCCCGACACTGGCACAGGAGCACGTGCCGGGGCAGCTTCTCGTCCGCTTCGCCAACGGCACCTCGGCGCTCGGCAAGCTCCTCACCCACACCCGCTGCGGCGGCACGGCCGTCGACCTCCTCGACCTGATCGGAGTCGAGGTGGTGCAGGTCGTGCCGCTCCTCGAGGAGACGGCCGCCTCCTGCTACGGCGGTGACCCGTCCGTCGACTACGCCGAGCTCGACTACCTGGCGTCGGGCGACGCCACGCCCAACGACCCGTACTACGCCAGCCAGCAGTACGGCCCGCAGAAGGTCCAGGCGCCGGCGGCCTGGGACATCACGACCGGCGACACCAACGTGCTGGCCGCCGTGCTCGACAGCGGCGCCGACTTCGCCCACCCCGACCTTGCGGGCAAGCTCGTCTTGGGCTGGGACTACGTCAACAACGACTCCGACCCCAGCGACGACCACGGGCACGGCACGCACGTCGCCGGCATCCTCGGCGCCGCCACCAACAACCAGCAGGGCGTGGCGGGGATCGCCTGGCAGGTGCGCGTGCTGGCGGTCAAGGTACTCGACAAGAACAACAAGGGGAGCTACAGCAACATCGCCAAGGGCATCCTCTACGCCGCCGACCAGGGCGCGCGCGTCATCAACCTGAGCCTCGGCGGCACCAGCGCCTCCTCGACGCTCCTCGACGCCGTCGAGTACGGCTGGGGAAAGGGCGCGCTGCTGGTGGCGGCGGCCGGCAACGGGGCGACGAGCGCTCCTTACTACCCGGCCGCCTACGCGCACGTCGTGGCGGTCGCCGCGACCGACGCCGCCGACGGCCGCTGGAGCCTCTCGAACTACGGCGACTGGGTGGCGCTCGCGGCGCCGGGCGACACGGTCTACAGCACCAACTGGAAGAGCGGCGTCTCGGGGTACCTGGCGCGCAGCGGCACCTCGCAGGCGGCCCCGCACGTCAGCGGCGTGGCGGCGCTGCTCCTGGCGCAGAACGGCGGCCGCACCAACGCCGAGCTGCGGACGCTGCTCGAGTCGACCGCCGACGACCTCGGCGCCGCCGGCCGCGATGTCTACTTCGGCTATGGACGGGTGAACGCCGCCCGCGCCCTCGGCGGCTCGCTCCCTCCACCCGGCCAATCGCCGGCGCACATCGGCGACCTCGACGGCAGCGGCGCCGCCGGCGCCAAGAACTGGAAGGCGACGGTGACGGTCGGCGGCCACGACGGCGGCCACGGCGCTCTCGCCGGGGCGACGGTCTCCGGCGCCTGGGGGGGCGGCACCTCGGGCACCGCCTCGTGCACGACGGACGCGGCTGGCAGCTGCAGCGTCACCAGCCGCACGATCCAGAACAGCAAGTCCTCGGCGACCTTCACCGTGACGAACGTCAGCCACCCCACGAAGACCTACCAGCCGGCCGGCAATCACGACGCCGATGGCGACAGCAACGGCACGCAGATCACCGTCGTCCGTCCCTGAATCCGGGGGCGCCGCCGCAGGCATTCCGTCGCTCGCGGCGCGGGTGCGGGTGCCGGAGTCGGTGCTGTTCTGCGACCTCGACGGCGAGGCGGTGCTCCTCGAGTCGACGAGCGGACGCTACTTCGGCCTCGACGAGGTGGGGACGCGGATCTGGTCGCTGCTCGCCGCCGACGGCCGGGTCGGAACCGCCTTCGAGGCGCTGCTCGCCGAGTACGAAGTCGAGGCCGACCACCTGCGGCGCGAGCTCCTCGCTTTCGTCGCCACCCTGGCGGCACGGCGGCTGCTGGCGCTCGAGGCGGTAGGAGTGGCGGAGGAAAGGGCCTGAGCGCCGTGCGCGGCAGCGTCGACTTCGCGCGCGCGACGACGGGCGCCGGAGAGCTCGCGGCGACCCTCGCCGGCGCAGTGCGCGGCGGACCGGACGACGGCGTCTGGCTGGCCGCGGACGCCCGGCTCGACAACCGCCCGGAGCTCCTCGCCACGCTCGGCCTCGCCGCCGCTGCGGACGACTCCCCGACCGACGCCGAGTTGATCCTCGCCGCCTGGCTGCGCTGGGGCGAAGGGACTCCCGAGCGCCTGCTCGGCGACTTCGCGTTCGCCGTCTGGGAGGCGCGGGCGCGGCGCCTGGTCTGCGTCCGCGACGGGCTGGGGATCAAGCCCCTGCACTACGCCCGCCCGGGATCGCTTCTCGTCGTCGCTGCGACGGCCGAACAGGTGCTGGAGCATCCGGCGGTGCCGTGCCGGCTCGACGAGACGGCGGTCGCGCGCTACCTCGGCTCGCCCACCGACGACCCGGAGCGCAGCTTCTTCGCCGATGTTCACCCGCTGCCGCCCGGCTCGCTCCTCGTCGCCACCGCCGGCGGCTGCGTCGTGCGGCGCTGGTGGGAGCCGGCGCGCGCGGCGGGAACCGCCGCCCGGCCAGCGGGAGACGACGCCGAGGCGCTGCGCGAGCTGCTCGGCCGCGCCGTCGCGGACCGGCTGCGCGGCGCGGACGCCGCCGCCGGAATCTCGCTCTCCGGAGGCCTCGACTCGGGTTCGGTCGCAGCCCTCGCCCGCCGCGCCCTCGCCGGTCGCTCCGGCGCTCCGGCGCTGGTCGCGAGCTCCTGTGTCTTCGCGCGGCTGAAGCGGTGCGACGAGCGCGGCTACCTGCGGGCGCTCGCCGCCGAGCTCGATCTCGAGCTCGAAGAGGTGGCGGCCGAGCGCCGCTGGTTCCTCGGTCATCCGCAGGCGCTGCGCCCTGCGCTCGAGACTCCCTTTCAGGGCTGGGAGTGGGCCTTCGGCGAGCTCCTCGGCCGGCTCGCGCGGCGCGGAGTGCGCGTGCTCTTGACGGGCCAGGCCGGCGACGAGCTCCTGGGCGGCAGCCGGCTCGTCTATGCCGACCGGCTGCTGCGCGGCGACCTCACCGCAGTCCGGGAGATCGCGCGCTATGCCGCCGCGCACCCCGGCATGCGGCGGCGCATTCTCTATCTCTATTTCGGCCAGCCGCTCCTGCCGCGATGGGCCGACGGCACCCTCCGCAGGCTGCGCGGGTTGCCCACCGACGCTCTTCCTTCCTGGATCTCTCCCGCCTTCGCGCGCCGCACCGGGCTCGCCGAGCGGGCGCGGCGCCGGCCGGCGCCGGGACGGATGGCGCGCGCGGCGATCTACGCCAGCACGGTCGGCGATCCCGCCTACCGGCGCGCGGTTGGCTGGTACGACCGGGTCGCGGCGCCGTACGGCATCGAGGTGCGCCACCCGTTTCTCGACCGCCGGCTGGTCGAGTTCGTGCTGGCGCTTCCACCCGACCGACTGTTCCGCGCCGGTGGCTGGAAGCCGCTGCTGCGCGAGGCGATGGCGGGAATCCTTCCGGAGATCGTCCGCCGGCGCCCGGACAAGGCCTCCTTCAGCAGCTTCGTCGATCTCGCGCTGCGGGAGCGCGAGGCGGCGCGCGTCGAGGCTCTGCTGACCGATCCCTTGGTGGTCGAGCTCGGGTTCGTGGAGGGCGAGCGGCTGCAGGCCTCCTATCGCCGTTACCGTGACGGCGCGCTCGCGGAGGAGCACCTGATGCTGTGGTACGTCGTGACGCTCGAGATCTGGCTGCGGCACCACAGTGCGAGGCTCGGGCTCGCCGGCACCGGCCGGCAGGCGCTGCGGCCGGCGGCCTGAGCGAGCGAGGACGAGCCGTGGCGAGAGCGAACGACCGGTCCCGTGAGCGCGCAGGCGAGCGGCGGCACGCCCCGGCGCCAGTCCCACCGGCAGGCCAGCGCCGTAAGCCCTGGCGCCGGCCGGAGCTCCTCGAATGGGGCTCTCTCGGCGACCTGACCCATGGTCCCCTGGCTCCGCCCGAGGACTTCCCCAACCCCGGCGGCTCGCAGCCGGTCTAGCGAGGCGCGTTCCGGCGTGCGTACCTGGCGTCTCTTCGACCTCAGCCTCGCGAGCGACTTTCCGTTCGCCAGCGCGCTCGCCGCGCCCGGCGCGAAGGCGCTGGCCCCGGGCTCGGACCGCGGTCGCCCCGACCTGACCTTCTCCCACACCGGCGGCTCCCCTGCCGCGGGCGACCTCGCCGGCCGCGCGCCGCTCTACACGACGCCCTTCCGCGGCCGCGACGGCTCGCCGTACTGCCGCCTCTACCGCACGCCCGCCGGCGCGGCGCTGCGCTTCGCAGGCACCGACTTCCACCTCGGCGCCCGGGAGATCCGCGCCCGCGGCACGGCGCCTGCCGCGGAGGTCGAGGAGCAGCTCCTAGGGCCGGTGCTCGCCTTTTGGCTCGAGCAGCGGGGAATCGTCGCGCTCCACGCTTCGGCGGTGGCGCTGGACGGCGCCGCCGTCGCCTTCCTCGCCCCGAGCGGCGCCGGCAAGAGCTCGCTCGCCGCGGCGCTCGTCGCGACGGGAGGCGAGCTGGTGACCGACGACGTGCTCGCCGTCGACGAGCGCGGCGGCCGGCCGCACGCCCGCGCCGGCTACCCGCAGCTCCGCCTGGCGCCGAGCGCGGCGGCGCGCTGGGCCGGCGGCCGCGTGGCGGCGCCGCGGCGCGACGGCGACAAGTGCCGCGTGCCGGTCGGCGACGGCGGCTGGGGCGCCTTCTGCGGCGCGCCCGTGCCGCTCGCGCGCCTCGTGCTGCCGAGGCGCGGCGGCCCGGCGGCGGCGGTCGAGCTCGCGCCGCTCGGCCGGTGCGAGGCGCTGATCGAGCTGGTACGGCACTCGTACACCCCGCGACTGACGGAGGCGGCGGGGCTGCAGCCGGCGCGCTTGGCGCGGCTGGCGCGGCTCGTCGCGCAGGTGCCGGCGCGGCTGCTGGTCTATCCGTCCGGTTACGACCGCCTGCCCGAGGTCGTCGCGGCGCTGCGGCGCGAGCTCGCGGCGAGCGCGGCGGCGGCGGCGGACGGCGTGCTAGGATCGCCGCATCGCTTCAAGGCGGCACCACCGAGCTGAACGAGGGGGACGGCGCTCGCAGGGGGCGTGCTGTAGGCAAACCACAAGGAGGAGAGGATGAAGCGTTGGCTGACGATTGCCGCCCTCACGGGGAGCCTCCTCGTGCTCGGCGGGCCCGCGATGGCACAGGTCGAGGAGTACGAGGGAGACAACCAGCACCGCATGGCGCTGGCGATCGGGGCGGGGCTGGTCGAGCCGGGCGAAGAGGTGGAGACCTATCTCATGGCAGCGCTGCGCATCCGCGTCGGCGGGCGGACCGACAACCAGCGCGGGCAGCGGCCCAACGAAGGGGTCGAGGCGCACCTCGAGCCGGAGATCGGCTATTGGGAGAACGACAAGGGGGCGAGCGACCTGCTGGCGGGGGTCAACCTGATCGGCGTCGTCCCCTTCGGCAACGTCGACAGCTTCTTCGGCGTCGGCGCCGGCCTGCACTTCGTCGACGGCGAGCTGCTCTCAACGCCGGACGAGGACAGCGCGACCAAGATCGGCGCCAACTCGCAGTTCGGCATCGACGTCTATCTCTCCGACAGTTGGAGCCTCTTCGGCACCGGCCGCTTCGACCTGGTGCAGGACGCCCAGGACGACATCCAGGGGAAGATCTACCTCGGAGTGCGCGGGCGGTTCTAGCTGGCCTCCGGGTCGGGCGGCGTCTCGATGCTCGCGGCAGCCGCCGGCGGTTGCTCCTTGCGCCGCGTCGAGCGCCGCCGGCGCGGGTTCACGCCGTAGGCGATGAGGCGCTCGCTCTCCGGGCCGTAGTGGCCCTGCAGCGCGGCGACGATGCGGTTGCGCAGCCGCCGCAGGCGCAACGTCGAATCCTGCCGCCGCCGGGTCAGCTCGCGCAGCCGCGCGGTCGCCGTCGCGTGTTCCTGATCGATCGCGATCATCTCCGCCAGCTCCTTGCCGAGAGCGGCGTGATCGTGCCGCACGTGCGGCACCTCGTCGAGCGCGCGCTCCACCTCCGCGTACAGGTAGCGCCAGTGCTTGAGCTTGTCGGACGACCGCCGGGCGGCGTAGACGACCGTCGTGCGCGACGTACGACGGTCGGTTGCCGCGCATGACGGCCGCCTGCGGCGCACGACGGCCGGTAGCGCCCGCCGAGGATCGGTTGCCGCTCACGACGGTCGTCTATGGCTGACGACGGTCGTCTGTCGCGCACGACGGTCGTCGGCTCCAAGCGACGAGCGCGCATCGATCGCGACCCGCAGGAGCCTCCGGCGAACGATCTGCGCAGCAGAGCAGCGTTGTCTAGCCTACACGATGCCGCCTTGCCCGCCAACTTCGCTCCAGCACGCGGCAACTCATGCCGCACGCCCCAAAGTCGGAATGGTCGCGGCGGGATCGGCATGCGCGGCGGTGCCGTGCGCCATATGAGATCGATCTCCTCTGCCGTCACCAGAGGTCAACGACAAGATCTTCTTTCTCCCCGCTTCGGATCGGTACCTGCTCGCGCTCCTCAACTCTCCGCTGCTCTTCGCCTGGCTGAATGCCGCGTAGTACGAGCACTTCCGCAGCTCCCACCAGAAGCAGCCTTGATCCCAGCGTTCCACCAGCCGCTCGCGCCAGCCACTCAAATGACCATGTAGAGCAGGAAAGCTCGCCGCGAAAGCGTTCTCGGCCTCCGCGCCCGCCAGCGACGACCACGGCCACTGGTGGTCGTCGCTCGACTTGAGCAGGATCATCCACAGCCCGACCCACTCCGCGCGCCACCGCCGCACGTCTTGTCCTCGCAGATACGGCTTCAGGATCTCCGCCGAGCGGCCGTCCTCGGCGACAAGCCGGTCCCGCGTGGCGGTGTCGACGAGAAACGCCTCGTTGAGGCCCGTCTTGATCCCGTAATACGGCTTCACCCCCGCGTACTCCAGGAGCGGCACGCCCCGCGCGCGGATCTTCGCCATCAACGCCTCGACGCCCGCCGGCTCCAGCACCCACGGCCCGCCGCCGAGCCGCTCGCGGGGCACGTCGAAGCCTCCCTCCTCCACCTGCCGCCCGAGGTCGTCGAGCCGTACCTCGTCGCGCGAGATCACGGACACCCGCGGCACGGGGGGCGGCGCCTCCGGCTGCGGCTTCGCGAGGACGACGATCGACGGGAACACGTCCGCCTCCGGGAAGATCTCCTTGGCGTGACCCAGGTCCACCAGCGTCTCGAGCCAAGCGTGCTCTGCGAGCAGGCGGCGCAGCGGCTCGGCGTAGCCCGCCCGCAGCCACTTGTTGGTCACCACGAAGGAGAGGCGGCCGCCCGGTCGAAGCAGCTCGAGCCCGCGCTCGAAGAAGTAGACGTAGAGGTCGGCCACGCCGTGGTAGGCGCGGAAGCGGTGGGCGAGATAGGGCTTGAGGCTGCCGAGGAGCTCCTGGCGGACGTACGGCGGGTTACCGACGACCACCTCGAAGCCGCCGTCGGCGAACACCTCCGGGAAAGCCGCCTGCCAGTCGAGCGCGCTGCGGAGGTCGACCTCCGGATCGGCGACCAGGCTGTTGCCGATCCGGATCGTGCGATCGAGGTCGGTCAGCCGCTTGCCGCGCTCCGCCGTCTTGATCCAGATCGACAGGCGGCAGATCTGGATCGCCTCCTCGTTCAGCAGGCGGGGTCCAGCACCCGCACCCGTTCGACCTCTCCGATCCAGGCGTCCCAGAAGCGGAGCAGCGCCTCCTGCTGCGGCTTGTTGAGCGCGGTAGGGTCGTAGGCCCGCGGCTCGTCCAGAGCCTTGACCGCCGTTCCCTCCGCTCGCGCCTGCTGCTTGCGGCGCAGCGCCTCGAAGCGTTCGTCGAGGACGCGGTGGAGCGCGTGGCCGACGATGAACCGCGTCACGACGCGCGGTGTGTAGAAAGCTCCCTCGCGCCGCCGCCGGGAGACGCGCTCGACGGCGAAGCTGCCGCCCGCCAGCTCCTGCTCGATGCGCTCCAGGTCGGTGATCGACTGCTCGAAGATGTGGCCGAGGATCTCCACGTCGACGAGCTGGGCGACGGCGCCTTCCTCGATCGCCGCGGGCGGCGAGCGGTAGTCGTAGTCGCCGAGCCGCTTGAACTCGGCGAAGACCTCGTCGGGAACTTGCAGGCGGTCGAGACCCGGGTCGCGGGCGAAGAGTCCGCCGTTGTAGCCGGGGATCCCGAGGGCGCCGCTGCCGCCGTCGATCGCCTGGAACAGGCCCTTGAAGGTCTCCCATTGCGTGCGCGGGTTGTAGGGGTCGCGGTGCGCGAAAGCGCGCCGGAGCGTCTCGGCCGGGAGCAGCCCGCGGTCCTCCGCGAAGGCCACGAAGAGCACCCGGTCGAGGAGCTTCTGCGTGTAGAGCAGCCGCGGCGCGGGGAGCGAGGACCTCGGCGCGGAAGAGCGGCTTGCGTTCGACCGGCATGAGTGCGAGAACCAGACGAAGTCTATCGTGCTCCGAGGCACGCTTCTTGCTCGTTGCGATGCGCGAATCCGCCTGGGCGCGGAATGATCTCTCGATGTGCGATCGCAATGATCGAAAAGGAGGTGGGCGGTGGCAGAGAGCGGAAAGAAGCCAACGAACGAGACGCTGGGCAGCGCCGTGAGCACGGCGGCCTCGACGCCGTCCGGCCGCTCGACGGCTCGTCGCGCGACGGGTGGAACGACCGGCGGCGCCGCGCGCGCGGCGGCCAAGGCCAAGAGCACGGCGGCGAAGGTGCGGAAGACGCTGCGCGCGAAGACCGCCGGTCGCGGCAAGAAGGTGGCGGCGGCCGCGGCCGCGGCGGCCGGGCTCGCGGCGGCGGCGGCCGGCCTCGCGGCGGCGCGGCGCAGCGCGAAGCGTAAGTCGTCGTCGAAGAGCGCCAAGAGCTCGAGCCGGTCCGCGAAGAAGAGCGGCGGCGCCAAGAAGAGCAGCACGAAGCGGAGCAGCGCCGCGAAGAAGGGCAGCGGCACGAAGCGCCGCAGCGCTGCCAAGAAGAGCGGCGGCACGAAGCGGGGCGGCGCCGCGAGGAAGGGCGGCGGCGCGAAGCGCGGCGCCGCGTCGCCGAACGTCACCAGCAGCTAGACGGACAGGCTTCTCCCACACGGCGGCCGGCGCGGCAGGGCGAGCGCTCCCCCTCCGCGCCGGCTTCGGCGTGTGCCATCTTGCCGCTTCGCGCCCGCAGCGCTTGCCAGCGCCGCGCGCTTGTGCATAACCTCCCCCCATGCAGCAGCCGGAGGAGAGCGGCGCCACGCAGGTGGAGGTCCCGGCGCCCGCCGTCAGAGTGCTGATGCCCTCGCCGCTCGGCGTGCTCGGGCTCGAGCTCGCCGGCACCGTGGTCACCCGCGTGCGCATCGACCTGCCGCCCGCGGACCACGACGGCTACACGCCGCTGCACGACATCGAGGGCGATTTCCTGGAGGAGGTCTGCGGGCGCTTCGCCGAGTACTTCGCCGGCGCGCGGCGCAAGCTCGAGGTGGACTTCGACCTCTGCGCCTGCGGCCTCGAGCCGTTCGCGCGGCGCGTGCTGCGCGAGACGGCGAAGATCCCCTACGGCAAGACGCGTACGTATCGCGCGGTGGCGGAAGGGGCCGGCCGGCCCGAGGCCTACCGGCAGGTGCTCGCCGTGCTGGCCGAGAACCCGCTGCCGATCGTCATCCCGTGCCATCGCGTGGTGGCGAACCGCACCGGGGTCGGCAGCTACGTCGGCGGCTGGGAGCGGAAGGTCTGGCTCCTGCGGATGGAGGAGGAGGGGCTGGAGAGCGACTGAGGGGCGGCGCGCGGCGTCGCTCGCCGCCCTCTTGCCGACGCAGGTCGATTGCCGAGCCGCTAGCTTCCGGGCTCGAGCTCCACTTCCAATTCGACGTCCTCGCCCGCCTCGACCTCGAACTGCAGGTCGCGCTGGCGATAGCCCGGCCGGACGACGGCGAGGCGGTGCTGGCCGCGATCGACGAGCAGGCCCGAGTGGAGCCGGGAGAGCTCGGAGCCGGTGCCGAGGAAGCGACCGTCGAGATAGACCGAGGCGTCGTCCGGCTGCACCTCGAGGCGCACGCGTCCCGGGATGGCGCGCGCGTCGCTGCGCACGGCGCCCCGGCCGTCGTCCTCCTCCTCCACCTCCGCCGCCTCGCCGGCCTCGGCCGCGGCCTCTTCGCGCTCGTCGTCCTCGACGTCGGCTTCGTCGTCGTCCCTCTCGCCGGCCCGCTCGCGCGCCTCGCGCTCGTAGCGCAGGCGGCGGTCGCGCCGCTCGTGCGTCGTCGACGTCAGGTTCTCCGGCCGCACGGACTCGCCGCGCTCGAGCTCGTGCTCGACCTGGATCACCACCCCCGGCCGGACGGTGACCTGGCGGGCGATCGTCTGGTAGCCCTCGCGGAAGAGCACGAGGTCGTAGGTCCCTTCCCGCAGCCAGAGGTACTGCGGGAAGCCGTCGAAGGAGTCGACGCGGCCGACGTACTCGCCGTCGACGTAGACCTCGGTCTTCGCGGGGCTGACGTCGAGGTCGAGCGCGCCGAGGTCGAAGTCCGACGCGCTACGCCCGTAGTGGCCGTAGCGGCCGCTGCCGTAGTGGCCGTAGCCGCCGTAGCGGCCATAGCCGTCGTAGAGCCCATACCCGTACGGCGCCGGGTAGTACCAGGGGAAGCCGTAGTGGCCCCAGAAGACGCTGCCCCAGTACCCGCCGTACCAGCCCCAGCCTCCCGAGTAATAGGGATAGTAAGGGTTGTGCCAGTACCAGGGGTCGCGGTCGCGATGACGGAAGCGGTTCTCCGCCTGGTCGCGGCGCTCGCCGCGGCGGTTGTCCGGCACGCGCACCGCGCTGCCGGGGTCGCCGGAGCCGCGGTCGGACGAGCGGGCGCCCGGCGACGACGGCGCCGAGGGAGTCGACGGGGTCGACGACCGCGGCACCGCCGTGCGGTCGGCGGAGGCGGGACCGCGCTCGCGCGAGGCGCTGCCCTCGCGGTCGGCGAGCGCCGCCGCGGGAGCGAGGACGGCTGCCAGCAGGAGCGCCGCCGCGGCAGCGGCGCTAGAAGCCCGTCGCGCTGGTCGCGCGACGGAAAGCGCTTCTAGCGTTGATCGAAGCCCGGCGCGAAAGCCTTCGCGCCTAGGACGCCACGACGCTCGTTTCGGGTGAAGCATGGAAAGTCTCCTTTCGGTCTCCCGCGCTCACGACCGCGCGTGCGAGCCAGCCACGCTGCAGGCCGCGGATGTAATGGTACCGGAGCACCTCATCCCAGAGTCGCGGGAACTTCAGCGGCCATTTTTGCAAGGCGCGCACCAGCCATTCCAGCACGCGCTGGCGGCCGCGCGGGGGCAGCGGCGGCGGCCCCTCCGGCCCGAGGCCGAGGAAGCCGCCGAGCTCGGGGTGCAGGGCGTGGAAGACGACCGCGCAGTAGCCCGCCTTCTCCTGGCGGGCGGCGAAGCGCGCGAGGTCGGTCGGGTGGTCGTGCGCCGCCACCGCCCGCGGCTCGTAGACCAGCCGTAAACCACGCTGCCGCAAGCGGTAGGCGCATTCGATGTCCTCCCACGCCGGATAGGGAAAGCGGGTGTCGAAGGGCTCGGCGAGGAGCAGCGCGCGCGGCAGCGAGAGGTTCGAGGTGTAGAGGAAGTTGAACGGCACGTCCTCGGGACGGTCGATCAGCGCGTAGCCGAACTGCAGGCCGTGCTCGTTGATGTAGCGCAGGAACGGCGTCGGGCGCAGGCGCGGGTGCCAGCCGGTGTAGCCGATGACGGCGAGATCCGGGTCGTCGCCGCGGGCGGCGTGGGCGGCGCGGTGGGCCGCCAACCAGCCACTCGCGGGGACGGTATCGTCCCCCAGGAAGGCCACCCAGCGGCCGCGCGCCGCCGCCACGCCGGCGTTGCGCGCCGCGGCCGGGCCGCGGTTGTCCTGGTAGATCACCCGCGCCGGCACGCGCCAGGCGCGGCCGGCGAGCCAGACCGCCGTGCCGTCGGTCGAGCCGTCGTCCACCACCACGAGCTCGAACGGCGGCGCCCCCACCTGCGCCTCGACCGCCGCCACCACCTCCGGCAGCACGTCGAGGCGATTGTAGGTGGGGACGACGACCGAGACCTCCGGGTGCATGCCGGGAGCTTACATCCGCCGCCGGCGGCGGACTCATTGACCGGCGGCGAGGCAGGAACGGCGCCTACCGGGCCCGCATCTCTGGCCGCGCTGGCGACGGCGAGAAAGGGCTCGTCATCGGATCTTCATGCCCCAAAGCATGCCGCAGTGAGTGACATGGTCACCGCGAGAAGCCGCTCACTGCACGTACCCGAGGGCGCGGAGGCGCTCGCGCTCCTCGGGGCTGAGGTCGGGGGGGACCGCGGCCGGGGCGCGCCGGCGGGCGGCGAGCCATTGGGCGAGGACGCCGGCGAGCTGGCGCTCGGCGGGGAGGCCGCGGCCGGCGAGGTTCGCGGTCTCGCGCGGGTCGCGGGCGAGGTCGTAGAGGTAGGCGCCGTCGGGGACGAAGCGGTTGCCGCGCGACAGCCAGTACTTGTGGCGCGCCGTGCGCACCATCGCGCCGAGGCGGCCGGTGTGCTCGGCGAAGACGGCCGGGCGTCCGGCGCGGCCGCCGGCGCGCGCGCCGGCCCGGATCAACCGCCGCAGGTCGATCCCGTCCTGGGGTGGCACCGGCAGGCCGGCGGCGGCGAGGACGGTGGGAAAGAGGTCGACGTTCTGCACCAGGCCGTGAAGGCGGCGGCCGCGCCGGTGCTCGCCCGGCCAGCGGACGAGCAGCGGCACGTGGGTCGTCGAGTCCCAGAGGCCGGCGTGGCGGTAGCGGACGCCGTGCTCCTCGAGGTTCTCGCCGTGGTCGGAGACGAAGACCACGATCGTGGTCGCCAGCAGGTCGCGGCTCGCGAGGAAGCCGAGGAGGCGGTCGAGCTGGCGGTCGAGATAGGCCACCTCGCCGGCGTAGAGGTCGGGGTGGCCGCCGAGGATGCCATGGCGGAAGGCGCGCGGGCCGAGGCGGCGGAAGGGGACCCAGCGCTCCGGCGGCGCCAGGCCGGTGGCCGCCGCTGGCCGCTCGCCGAGCGCGAAGGGGGCGGGCGGCGTGTGGGGGGTGTGCGGGTCGAAGAGGTGGAGCCAGAGGAAGAACGGGCGCGCCGGCGCGCCGGCGCCGTCCTCTCCGGCCGCGAGCCAGTCCATCGCCCAGTCGACCGCCCGCTCGGCCGCGAACTGCCCGCCGCTCGCCGCGACCGCGCCGAAGCCCTGGCCGAGCCCGGAGCGGCGTGGCGCCAGGTGATCGATCGAGACTACCGCGCCGGTGCGGTATCCCGCCGCGGCGAGCGCCTCGGCGAGCGTCGTGTGCGCCGCCGGCAGCGGCGTGTCGAAGTCGTAGACGCCGTGGTGCTTGCCGTAGAGGCCGGTCAACAGCGAGGCGAAGCTCGGGTTGGTGACGTTGAAGCACGAGAAGGCGGCGAGGAAGACGTCGCTCTCGCCGGCCAGACGGTCGAGCGCCGGGGTCAGCGAAGGCGTGCGCCCCCAGGCGCCGAGGGCGTCGACGCGCAAGGTGTCGGCGCCGACGAGGAGGACGTTCGGACGGCGGGCGGCGCCGTCCGCCCGGCGCCGCCGCGGTGGCTCCGGGGCCGCCGCGCGCCGGCGCGCCGAGCCGCCCCGCGAGAAGACCGCCGGGCTCCCCCAGAGCGCCCGCGCGCCGGAGGCGGCGCCGCCCGGCGCGGTCACCTCGAGCAGCAGCTCGACTTCCTGCCCGGCCCAGGGGTCGAGGCCGACGGCGACCGCAGCCGCCGCGGGCGGCACCGGAGGCGGCGCCGGCGCGCGGTGCACCGCCACCAGGCGGCCGCGGGCGTCGCGCACCAGCACCCGTGTCCGGTAGTAAGGGATGCCTTCCTCGCGCAGCGGCACGAAGGAGAGGTACGGCTGCGCGCCGAGCGCCAGCCGCCAGCCGACGCGCGAGCCGGGGAGCTGCACCAGCGCCCGCACCTCGCCGGCCGCGAGCCGCGCCACCACGCCGCCGCCGCGCGCCGCGAGCGCCCGCGGGTCGCGCACCTCGCCGGCGCCGAGCCAGGCGACGCGGCGGCGCAGCGGCGGCCACTCTCCCCCGCCGCGGCGCTCGATCGTCGCCGGCTCGCGCCAGAGGTCGTAGCGCTGCCAGGGGCCGCCGGTGGGGCGGGAGCAGGCGACGAGGGCCGCGACGGCGACGAGGAGAGGGAGGAGAGAGGCGGCGACGGCGGCGGCGAGGAAATGAAAGAGCTGGGTAGGGGAACAGCTTGCCAGGCTGAACCGCTCGCCCACGGGCGCGGCCACGCCGCCGCGCCGAGGTGTGAAGCGGCGGGCCGGCGCGGTAGACTTCACGCCGCCCCGGCAGCTCTCGTATGGCTTCATCGACTCGTCCCCGGCCGCCTGACGGCCGCTCGCGCCGAAGCGCCGGCAAAGCCGCCGCCGCGCCGCCGCCGGAGCAGCGCGAGACCTGGTACCACGGCCTGGCGGCGCGCCTCTTCCAGCCGGTCGACGCCGCTTCGCTCGGCGTCTTCCGCGCCGCCTTCGGCGCCTGCATGGTGGGGCACGCCGCGCTCTATCTCGCCGGCGCCTCGATGGAGTACCTGGCACCCCGCTTCTCCTTCAAGTTCCCGGGCTTCGAATGGGTGCAGCCGGGGCCGCCGGCGCTCCTCTCGGCTCTCTTCTGGGGCTTCGTCGTCCTCGGCGCCCTGATCGCGCTCGGCATCGCCTCGCGCCTCGCCTGCGCCCTGTTCTTCCTCTCCTACGGCTACTTCTTCCTGCTCGACACCGCCCAATACCAGAACCACACCTACCTGATCTGCCTCCTCGCTTTCCTGCTCACGGTCCTGCCGGTGCACCGCACGTTCGCGCTCGGCGTCCGCCCGGAGGCGCGTGTCGACCGGGTGCCGGCGTGGGCCCTCTGGCTCCTCCGCTTCCAGGTTGCCGCGCCCTACGTGGGCGGCGGTCTCGCCAAGCTCAACCGCGACTGGCTGCTGCGCGCCCAGCCGATGGCTCTCTGGCTGCGCGACGGGCCGGCGGGGCGCTTGCTCGCCGAGCTCGCCGGCGATCGCCCGGCCGCCTATTTCCTCGCCTGGGGCGGCATGCTGTACGACCTGCTGATCATGCCGGCGCTCCTCTGGCGGCGCACCCGGGTGCCGGCGTTCGTGATCACCGTCGTCTTCCATCTCTCGAATGCGCGCCTTTTCAACATCGGCGTCTTCCCCTGGCTGATGATCGCGGCGACGCTCCTCTACTTCCCTCCCGACTGGCCGCGGCGCGTGCGGCTGATGCGCCGCGATCCCGGGCCGCCGCCGGTCGAGCGGACCGCGGCGCCGGCGACCGCCCCGGCACGGCGGGGGCGACGTCCCGCGGCGGCGCGCCCGCGGAGCGTCGCGACCCGCAGGCGGCGGGCGGTGCTCGCCTTCCTCGCGGCCTGGGTGACGGTGCAGCTCCTCCTGCCGTTCCGTCATCTCCTCTACCCCGGACCGGTCGACTGGACCGAAGAGGGCCACCGCTTCGCCTGGCGCATGAAGCTGCGCGACAAGCGCGGGGCGCTGAGCTTCGTCGCCGTCGACAAGCGGACCGGCGAGGTCAACGTCGTCGACGACGCCACGCGGCTGATCACCGAGCGGCAGTGGGTGATGATGATGCACGACCCGGACATGATCCGGCAGTTCGCGCACTTCATCGCCCGCGGCCTCGAGAGCACCGGCTACGGCCCGATCGAGGTGCGGGCGATCAGCGCGGTCTCGCTCAACGGCCGCCCGCGCCAGCCGCTGGTCGACCCCAGCGTCGATCTCGCCGCGCAGCCCCGGAGCTGGGGCCGCGCCAAGTGGATCGTGCCGCTGCGCGAGTAACGGCCCCTCACCCTTCCCACTCCATCACGTCGGCGAGCCGGGCGCGGACGAGCGGCAGGTCGGGC
This sequence comes from Thermoanaerobaculia bacterium, assembly GCA_044866775.1. Taxonomy (GTDB): domain Bacteria; phylum Acidobacteriota; class Thermoanaerobaculia; order Multivoradales; family UBA5704; genus DASUNQ01. The sequence continues at coordinate 67,582 of JBIOUG010000097.1, forward strand.
GGCAGCCAATCCCGGAAGCCGGCGCCGGCGAAGAGGTGCTCGTCGCCCGGGTAGGTGGGGACCAGGTAGAGCGGGAAGCGCGCGAAGTACTCGCGGTCGGAGCGGCGGCGGCGGGCCTGCACGGCACGCCGCTTGGCGGTGGCGGCGTCGAGGTGGCCGAGGAGATAGCTGACGGCGCGGAGCTGCGCGACGGTGCGCTCGTCGGTGAGAGTCGGGTGGGAAGGGTGGGATGGGCGCCCTGGCCGCGGCGCGGCGGCGAGGCGGGCCCAGCCGCGGCGCGCGAACTCGCGCGGCCCCAGCTCGCGCAGCCGGCGGGCGAGATGGCGGGGATCGAGCGGCGGCCGCGTCGACGCTGCGGCCTCCGGCGGCGCGGCGGCGGCGGGCGCGGCGGCCGCGGCCGCCGGAGCGGTATCGGCGATCCAGCCGGCATACGGATCGATCCCCAGCGAGCTGCCGCCCGGGTTGTGCTCGCGCAGCAGCGCCTGCTGGCGAGCGAGCAGGGTCAGCAGCACCGCCGGCATCACCCGCTCCCAGAGCCCGGCCTCGTAGTTCTTGTAGGCGGTCAGGAAGGCGTTGCGCTCGAAGAGGAAACCGCGGTTGTAGAGCCCGAGCAGGTCGCTCGTGGCGCTCGAGCGGTGGCGCACCACGGCCGCGGGCGCGAAGGTCACCCGCTCGCCGCCGGCCCAGAGGCGCCAGCCGAGGTCGACGTCCTCGAGGTAGGCGAAGTAGTCGGCGTCGAAGCCGCCGGCGGCGAGGAAGGAGGTGCGGCGCACCAGCATGTTGCCGCCGCAGGCGAAGGGGAGCTCCTCGCCGGCGGCCGGCACGCGCGCGGCGGCGAGCGGCCGCCGGAAGTCGAGCTGGAAGGCGTGGCCGTCGAAGGTCATGACGCCCCGGGCAAAATCGAGCCGCTCGGCCTCCCAGTCGACGATCTTGCCCGACACCGCCGCCACGTCGGGGGCCGCCGCGGCGAGCGCCGTCACCAGGCCCGCGAGCCAGCCGGGCTCGGGGCGGGTGTCGTTGTTGAGGAAGGCGACCGCGTCCCCCCGCGCCTCCTCGACCAGCCGGTTGTTGCCGGCGCAGAAGCCGAGGTTCACCGCGCTCTCGACCAGCCGCACGGCCGGCGCGCCGCGGCGGGCACGCAGCCAGCCGGCGGTGCCGTCGCGCGAGCCGTTGTCGAGGACCAGCACCTCCCAGGGCACGCCGGGGTCGCCCTGGCCGGCCAGGGCTTCGAGGCAGGTCTCGAGATGATGGCGGCCGTTCCAGGAGAGGATGGCGACGGAGACCTTCACCCGCGCAGCCTCCAGGTCCGGAGCCGACGGCGGAGGCGGAAGCTCAGCGGGTCGGGCGGCGCCACGACCGGCGGGTGCCAGGCGAAGCGCTCCTTTGTCGGGTCGGCGCGCGGCGCACGGCAGAAGCTCACGAGCGGCGCCAGCACGCGATCCCAGCGGAAACCCGCCAGCAGCTCGCGCGCGCCCCGTCGCCACGTCTCCGCACCGCCTGCCGCTCTCCGCTCTCGTCCTCCCCTCACCTGTCCTCCCCCTACCCGTTCTTCGTCTTCCCCTACCTGTTCTTTTTCTTCTCGTTCTTCTTTTCTGTCTTCTTCTCCTTCCCCGACCGCCGCGACAAGACAGCGGGCGAGCGCCTCGGCGTCGCCCGGCGGCGCCACCCACCCGGCGCCGCGCTCGCCGAGGAGGCGGCTCATCGCCCCGCCGGCGCTGGTCACCACCGGGCAGCCGGCGGCCAGGGCGTCGAGGAAGCGGGTGCGCAGCGAGAGCCGGGTCTCGAGACTCGGCCGGTGCGGCGCCACCAGGACGTCGACGTCGCGCAGCAGGTCGAAGCGGCGCTCGGGCGGCACCCAGTCGAGCGCCCGCACGCGGCTCCCCCACCAGCCGCGGCGGCGGCAGTGCGCCTCGACCTCCGCCATCAGGCGCTGCGGCGTGCTCTCCGGGTTGGGGTTCCTGATCAGGTAGAGCACCCACTCCGGCCGCTCCAGCCGCTCGAGCGCGGCGAGCAGAGTCCAGGGGTCATACCAGTCGTAGAGGCCGCCGAAGAGGAGGCGCCGCTCGGTTGATCCGGAGGCGCCTGTGGGCGCCGGGCGCTCGGGGAGCAGCGGCCGGTGCGGCGGCAGCTCCTCCGGCACGCCGAAGGGGACGGGGGCAATGAGCGTCTCGAGATCGGGGTCGCCGGCCACCCGCTCGGGGTTGACGCGGCCGAGCGCCGTCAGGAAGCCGAGGTAGTACGTCCGTTGCTCTTCGGACGAGCAGAGGAAGAAGTCGCCGCGCGCGAGCTGCAGCGTCCAGGTCGCGTGGTCGTTGCGGTAGGGGTCGAGCCCGAGCGTCGCGGTGTAGGAGAGGTTCTCGATCAGCCAGGGGTCGTAGAGGTCGATCGCCGCCGGCAGCTCCGGGCACTGGATCAGGACGTCGTTGGCGAGCTGCCCCTGGGCGACGACGGCATCGCTGCCGGCAAGGAGCGCGGCGAGACGCTCGCGCTCGAAGCGCACGGCGCGCGCTGTGCCGAGCCCCAGCGCCTCCGACTCCGCCGGCGCCGCCGGCGAGACGAGCGTCACCTCCAGGCCGTAGGCCGGCAGGCGGCGGGCCAGCTCCAGATAGCGGATGCCGATGCCGGCCATCCGCTCACGGATCGGCTCGCTCGAGACCAGGGCGATGCGGGTCATGAGAGGCGGCGCGCCCACCACTCGTGGAGGCGCCAGGCGCGGGTCGCCTCCATGGTGCGCAGCCGCGCGTTCAGGCGCTCGATCTCGGCGTAGGTACGCCCCAGGTGCGCCGTCTGGTCGTCGACCACCGCGCGCAGCTTCCCCTCGTCCTCGTAGAGCCGGTGCACCTCGGCCGTGACCTGCTGCTGCAGCTCCTTGAGCGCCTGGAGCTCGCCGTTGAGGGCGTGGTAGCGCTCTTCCAGCGCGTGGTAGTGCTCGGCGAGCGCCGAGCGCTCGGCGGCGAGCAGCGCATAGCCCTCCCTGACCGCCGCGACCTCGCCGTTTCTCGCCCACAGCGCCTCGCGGGTTGCGACCAGCTCGCGCTCGAGCTTGTCCACCCGCTCGAGCGCCGCCACCCGCTCGAAGCGGAGGGTGTCGACGACCCGCGCCAGCCGCTCCGGCGTCAGGCGGGCGGCGTGCTTGCCGAGGACGCGCGCCTTGACCGCCAGGAAGTCGGCGCGCTCGCGCGGGTTCTCGCCGAAGACGTGGTGGGCGCCGCCGCGGAAGTGCCGGTACTCGCAGGTGACCTCGCGCAGGTGATGGAAGGGCACCCGCTCGGCGAGCCGGATCAAGAAGTCCCAGTCCTCGAAGAACGGGAGCGTGCGGTCGAAGGCGCCGACCTCGGCGAAGAGCGCGCGCTCGATCGCCAGGGTGTTGAACGGAATGTAGTTGTCGAGCAGCAGGAGGTCGGGGTCGAAGTCGCGGCTGTAGGGGAGGCGGCGCTCGCGGCAGCGCCAGCCGTCGGCCTCGAGCTCGTAGATGCCGACCGCGGCGTCGGTGTAGGCGACGCGCACGCCGGGCGCCGACGCCAGGCCGGCGAGGGTGGCGAGGTGCTCCGGGGAGGCGAGGTCGTCGTCGTCCAAGAAGGTGACGAAGTCGCCGCCCGCCGCGGCGACGCCGGCCTCCGCCGCCGCGGCGCGGCCGCGGTTGCCCTCGAGGTCGACGCGCACGATCGGCAGCGGGAACTCCGCGGGCGGCGCGGGCGGCGCGCCGCCGTCGTTGACCAGCACCACCTCGGCGCGGCGGTAGGTGCTCGCGGCCAGGCTCGCCAGCGCCTCGGCGAGGAGGGCCGGCCGGTCCTTGGTGCGCACCACGACCGAGAGGCGCGGCCCCTCCCGCACCGCGAGCAGCTCGGGGACGCCGCCCAGCGCGGCCACGAGCTGGGTCTGGCTGCGGGTGGTGAAGTCGGCGAGCGCGAGCCGGCGGTAGCCCTCCGCCAGCCGCACCGAGGGATCGAGGCTGTGGGTGCGGAAGCGGCGGATGCCGAGGGCGGCGCCGAGGTAGTCGTGCCGCTCCTGCTGGCTGGCGTAGCAGGCCATGGCGGCGGCGAGCCGCTCCTCCTCGGCCGAGACGTCCACCAGCAGGTCGGGGAAGCCCGGGCGGTTGACCTCGTAGAGGAAGACGCGCAGCGCGCCCAGCTCCTCGTCGCGCAGCGGCGCCAGCACTCGGTGCAGCGCGGCGAAGGCAGCGCGGTGGTCGGCCGTCACCTCGAGCGGCGAAGGGGCGAGCACGAGGTCGGGGCGCTGGGTGAGGAGGGCGCGGCGAATGCCGCGCGCCGCCTCGCCGAGCCGCAGCGCGAGCTGCCCGTCGGGGAGCCCCAGCTCGCCGATGCCGGCGACGCCGAGCACCCGCGCGGCGCACGCGGCCTCCTCGCGCCGCCGGAGCCGGTAGGCGTCGCGGTCGGCGACCTCCTCGCCGCCGCCGCCGCCGTCGGTCAGGAAGAGGACGCGGACCACCGCCCGACCGGCGGTGAGCTGGGCGACGAGCCCGCCGCAGCCGAGCACCTCGTCGTCGTAGTGCGGGGCGAGGACGAGGGCGCTCTCGGAGGCGACCCGCTCGGCGCGGCCCGGGGGGAGGAGATCGAGGTTCACGGCACTCTCATTGGACGTAGCCGAGGGCCTTGAGCCGGCGCTCGGTCTCCGGGTCGCGCGCGCCGCCCGCGGCGAGCGGCCGCGCCGCGGCGGGGCGCCAGAGGACGAGCGCCGCGTTGCCGGCCATCGCCTCACCGCCGGGCCAGTCGCCGGCGCGGAGGGCGGCGGCCGCGATCGGCCCGCCCGTCCAGCGGTGGCCGGCGCCCACGAGCACCCGGCCGGGCGCGAGCGGCCGGCCGTCGAGCCGCAGCTCGAGCGCCGGCACTGCGCCGGGCGCGCCGCGCACCAGGATCCCCTTGGCGAGCCTCTCCACCGCGAGGTCGAAGCGCAGCGTGTCGCCCGCGACCTCCACCCGGTCCTGCGGCGCCGTGAGGTAGGGGTCCCACCCCTCGGGGGGGTGCTCGAAGCGGATGCTACCAGAGAGGCGCGCGCCCTCGACGAGCCCGGCGCCAGCCGCCGGCACCCAGACGCGCAGCCCCGGGAGCTGCCGGTCGAGCTGGCGATGGACGATCGGCGCCAGCGCCGCCACCCGCGCCGGCGCCCGCATGGCGAGGCTCGTGCGCTCGCCGGGGTCGCGGGCGAGGTCGTAGAGCTCGGCGCGCGCGAAGCGGGCGAGATCGAGACGCCAGAAGTGGGCCTGCAGCTCGTCGTCCGGCGCGAACGGCTGCTGGCGGTTGAAGAGCACGAGCTTCTCGCGGCCGAGCACCGCCGCCGCGCGCCAGGGGCCGCTCGACAGGTGCTGCGCGAAGGCGGGCCGGCGCGGCAGCGGACCGCTGCCGGTCAGCGCCGGCAGGAGGTCGACGCCGTCGCACGCCGCCTCGGCGCGGCCGCCGGCGGCGCCGACCAGCGTCGGCAGCAGGTCGAGCAGGCGGACCGTGCCGTGCAGCCGGCGGCCGGCGCCGATGCGCCCGTCCCAACGCACGATGAGCGGCACGTGGATCTGCTCCTCGTAGAGCGTCTGCCCGTGCTTCCAGCCGCCGTGGTCGAGGATCTCCTCGCCGTGATCGGCGGTGAGCACGACCAGCGTGTCGCGCAGGGCCGGCCCCAGGCCGGCGAGCAGGTGCCCGACGAAGCGGTCTACGTAGCGGACCTCGGTGTCGTACAGGGCGTTGACCTGCGGCAGGTCGCGCGCCGGATCGGGGAGCCGGAGGTTGCCGGTGTAGAAGCCGTGGATCCAGTTGCCGGCGACCGGGCCGGCGTAGCCGGGGAGGAAGGGCGAGCGGCCGCCGACGACGTCGGGGTTGTCGTAGGGGTCGTGCGGGTCGATGTAGTGGACGTAGAGGAGGAACGGCCGGTCGCGGTGGGCGGCGAGCCACGGCAGGGCGCGGCCGGTGACGTCCTCGGCGTGGAGGTTCATCGACTCGAGCGTCGGCGGCGGCGTGTAGAAGGTGTCGAAGCCGCGCGCGAAGCCGTTGCCGGTGTGGAGGGTCGGGTTGGCATAGAAGCCGGCGGTGCGGTAGCCGCGCGCGCGCAGGCGCTCGGCGAGGGTCGGCACGGCGGCGGGGAGGGCGAAGCCGGCGGGGTCGTCGGCGACGACCTCGCCGGGGTGGCGGCCGCTCATGATGGCGACCATCGACGGCAGGGTCCAGGGCGCCTGCGCGTACGCCTCCTCCACCACGGTGCCGCGGTCGGCCAGCCAGCGCTGGATCTCGGGGGAGGTCGGGCGGCGGTAGCCGTAGGGGGTGAGGCGGTCGCGGCGCAGGGTGTCGACGAGGATGAGGACGATGTTGGGGCGCGACTCGGAGGCGCGGAAGTCGGTGGTGAGGGCGACGGGGGCCCAGGCGACGAGGCCGCGGCGGGGCTCGCCGGCGGGGCCGGTGAGGCGGGCGCGGAAGGAGAGGGTGACCTCGCGGCCGGCGTAGCGGGCGAGGTCGGCGGCGAGGGTGGTCCAGCGCTGGGCCGCGGCGGCGGTGCTGCGGGCGACCTCGACGACCTCGCGGCCGGAGCCGTCGTCGGCCTCGACGGTGAGCTCGACGCCGGTGCCGGGGCGCCAGACGGCGGGAACGACGGCGCAGCCGGCGACCAGGCGTGCGCCGCGGGGGACGCGGCCGCGCCAGCGGAAGCCGGCGGCGGGGGTGAGAACGGCGGGGCGGCGCTCCTGGTCGATCTCGATGACGGCGCGGCGGGGGGGGCGCGGGAAGAGGAGCGTGCCCTGCTCGGGCGCGGGCTCGCGGGCGGCGGCCAAGTCGTGGAGGAGGAAGCCGCCGCGCTCGGAGGGGTGGGCGATGCGGCAGCCCCCGTTGGAGAACAGCAAAAGCAACTGCAACTGCAACAGCAGCAGCCCGGCGCGGGGCCGACTGTGCCGCGTGCCTGGCCGGTCCTCCGGCCCACGCACAGGAGCGCCCTTCGGGT
>JBIOUG010000098.1:0-2428 GCA_044866775.1 Thermoanaerobaculia bacterium
TTCTGCGGCGGGCTCGAAGAGGCGTTTTAGGGGAGGAGCTTTCGCCGGGTTCCCGCCTCTGGTACGATGCCCGGCTCTATGGAGTCGATCGTCGTCCGCGGCGCCCGCGAGCACAACCTCAAGAACATCCACCTCGAGATCCCGCGCAACCGCCTGGTGGTCGTCACCGGCGTCTCGGGGTCGGGCAAGTCGTCGCTCGCCTTCGACACCCTCTTCGCCGAGGGGCAGCGGCGCTACGTCGAGTCGCTCTCCTCCTACGCCCGGCAGTTCCTGCAGCAGATGGAGAAGCCCGACGTCGACTCGATCGAGGGGCTCTCGCCGGCGATCTCGATCGAGCAGAAGTCGGTCGCCAAGAACCCGCGCTCGACGGTCGGCACGGTCACTGAGATCCACGACTACCTGCGCCTGCTCTTCGCCTCGATCGGCGTGCCGCACTGTCCGACCTGCGGCCAGGTGATCCGCGCCCAGACGGTGCAGCAGATGGTGGACCGCGCGCTCTCGCTCCCCGAAGGGACGCGGCTCGTCCTCTACGCCCCCTTCGTGCGCGGCAAGAAGGGAGAGTACAGGAAGCAGCTCGCGCAGATGGCGCGCGAGGGGTTCCTGCGGGCGCGCATCGACGGCAAGATCGTCGACCTCGCCGGCGCGCCGCCGGCGCTCGACAAGCAGAAGAAGCACTCGATCGAGCTGGTCATCGACCGGCTGGTCGTCAAGCCGGGCATCGACCAGCGGCTGGCGGCCTCGATCGAGACCGCCCTCAAGGTGAGCGGCGGGTTGGTGGTGCTGGCCCCGGAAGGCGCCGCCGAGGAGACCCTCTCCCAGAACTACGCCTGCGCCGAGTGCGGCACGAGCCTCGCCGAGATCACGCCGCGCCTCTTCTCCTTCAACAGCCCCTACGGCGCCTGCCCGACCTGCTCCGGGCTCGGCACGTTGATGGGCGTCGACACCGACAAGGTGGTGCCCGACCCCGAGCGCTCGATCGCCGCCGGCGCCCTCGCTCCCTGGCCCGAGGGGTCGCGCTCCTGGCGCATGAAGATGGTCGACACGCTGGCCGCCGAGATGGGCTTCAAGCTGACCACCCCGTGGCGCCGGCTGCCGGAGGCCGCGCGGCAGGTGATCCTCCACGGCAGCGGCGGCAAGGAGATGACCTTCCGCTGGGCCGGCAAGCGCTCCGCCTACCACTGGACGAGCGCCTTCGAGGGCGTCATCCCGATGCTCGAGCGGCGCTACAAGGAGACCGACTCGACGACGGTGCGCGGGGAGATCGAGAAGTACATGTCGGTCCACCCCTGCCCGGCTTGCGGCGGCCGGCGGTTGAAGCCCGAGGCGCTGGCGGTCAAGGTGGGCGAGCGGTCGATCGACGAGCTGTCGGCGCGCGCCGTCGCCGAGCTGCGGGCCTGGCTCGCGGCCCTCGCCCTCGACGCGCGCGAGCAGGCGATCGCCGAGAAGGTGGTGCAGGAGATCGCCGACCGCCTGGCCTTCCTCGACGACGTCGGGGTCGGGTACCTGACGCTCGACCGCTCGTCGGCGACGCTCTCGGGCGGCGAGAGTCAGCGCATCCGGCTCGCCACCCAGATCGGCAGCAAGCTGATGGGGGTGCTCTACGTCCTCGACGAGCCGTCGATCGGCCTCCACCAGCGCGACAACGCGCGCCTGATCGCCACCCTCCAGGGGATGCGCGACCTCGGCAACTCGGTGCTGGTCGTCGAGCACGACGAGGAGACGATCCGCGCCGCCGACTGGGTGATCGACTTGGGGCCGGGGGCCGGCGTGCACGGCGGCGAGGTGGTGGCGGCGGGGACGCCCGAGCAGGTGGCGGCGCACCCGAAGTCGCTGACCGGGCGCTACCTGCGCGGCGATCTGGAAGTTCCGGTTCCGGACCGGCGGCGGGCGGGGAAGGACAAGCCGCTCGTCGTGCGCGGGGCGCGGCAGAACAACCTGCGCGACCTGACGATCGAGCTCCCGCTCGGCGTCTTCACGGTGGTGACCGGCGTCTCGGGCTCGGGCAAGAGCACGCTGGTCAACGACATCCTCTACAAGTCCCTGGCGCGCCACTTCTACCGCGCCACCGACCACCCGGGCGAGCACGACGCGATCGACGGCCTCGAGCAGCTCGACAAGGTGATCGCCATCGACCAGAGCCCGATCGGCCGCACGCCGCGCTCGAACCCGGCGACCTACACCAACGTCTTCAACCCGATCCGCAACCTGATGGCCATGACCCCCGAAGCGCGGGCGCGCGGCTACCGCCCGGGGCGCTTCAGCTTCAACGTCCCCGGCGGCCGCTGCGAGGCCTGCAAGGGCGACGGGCAGATCAAGATCGAGATGCACTTCCTGCCCGACATCTACGTCACCTGCGAGGTCTGCGGCGGCAAGCGCTACGACCGCGAGACCCTCGCGGTGCGCTACAAGGGCCTCAACATCGCCGAGA
>JBIOUG010000099.1:0-66318 GCA_044866775.1 Thermoanaerobaculia bacterium
CCGCCGGCCGCCGGGGCCAGCCAGAGGTCGCCGGCGTAGGTGAAAACCACCCGCTCGCCGTGGACGTCGGGGAAGCGGAGCAGCTTGGTCTGGGCGGCGGCCGGGGCGGCGCCGAGGGCAAGGGACAGGGTCAGGAGACAGAGGACGGGCGCTACCGGTCGTATCGGCATGGAATAGACATACGAGCGGCGAGCGATTTGGTTGGCTATTTGGCCGTGGTCACTTGCTCGGGTTCCAGACGAACTTCCCGTCGCGGTCGATGTAGCCGCGGGCGTCGCCCACCCGCACCTCGGCGAGGCCGCCGTTGAAGTCGAAGGCCTCCTCGTACTGCGGGTTGATGACGATCTTCCCGTCGCGGTCGACGTATCCCCAGCGGTCGCCCACCTTGACCCGCGCCAGCCCTCGGCGAACGGCGCCACCGAGTCGAACTGCGGGTTGATCGCGAACTTGCCGTCCTCGCCGACGTAGCCGCCGCGGTCGCCGATCCCGACCGTCGCGAGCCCCTCGGAGAAGCTGAAGGCGTGGTCGAACTGCGGCGCGATGACCGTGTCGCCGTCGCGGTCGACGAAGCCCCAGCGGCCGTTCGCCTTGACCGCCGCCTTGCCCTCGGCGAAGTCGAGCACCTCCTCGTACTGCGGGGTGACGACGACCTTCCCCTCGCGGTCGATGAACCCCCAGCGCCCGCTGACCTGGACCGCCGCCCGGCCGTCGGCGAAGGGGCGGCCGGCCGCGAACTGCGGCGCGATGACGATCTTGCCGCGCTTGTCGATATAGCCGTCGTGCCCGCCGACCTGGACGCGCGCCAGCCCTTCCTTGAAGTCGCCGCCGAAGTCGAACTGCGGCTGGACCGCCAGCTCGCCGTCGCGGTCGAGATAGCCGTAGCGATTGCCGACCTTCACCGCCGCCCGCCCGTCGTAGAAGCTGAAGGCGTCGTCGTATTGCGGGTTGACGACGAAGCGGCCGTCCTCGTCGATGAAGCCGTGGCGGCCGCCGACCGCGACCACCGCCAGCCCCTCGGTGAAGCCGTAGGCCTTGTCGAACTGCGGCGGGATGACGACCTCGCCGTCGCGGTCGATGTAGCCGGCGCGCCCGCCCTGGGTGACCACGAAGAGGCCGCTCGGGTTCCTCCCCTCGCGGCCGCAGCCGGCGGCGAGGAGGAGAGCGAGGGCGGTCGAGCCGCGGAGCAGGCGCCTCATGGGTGTCTCCGGAGTGGCGGGATTCTACAGAAACGGCCCCTGGTAACGCCGGAGGTTCGCCGCGCGCCGATCCTGCGGCGGCAGCCGGCTCGCCTCCACGCCGGGACCTTGACGGCCGCCGCCACGATAGAATCTGCCTCGCACCCACCGCGAAGGGAGTTGGATGCGCCGGAGCGTCACCTTCTACGTCGCCGTGCTCGTGGTCTTCGGCACGGCGACCCTCGCCCTCTTGCGCGTCGGCTCGCGCCTCGAGGTCGATAGGGAGGCGCCGCCGGCGGCCGCCGCGCTCGCCGCGGCGCCCACCTCCGCGGTCCTGCCGCAGCCCGTGCCCGGGGAGGCCACCGGCGGCGCCGTCAAGGCGCTGCTCGAGAACGTCCACCAACCGCTCAGCCTCCTGCTGCTGCAGGTCATCGTCATCGTCCTCGCGGCGCGCGCCTCGGGCGCGCTGTTCCGCCGCATCGGGCAGCCCGCGGTGATCGGCGAGATGTTCGCCGGCATCCTGCTCGGGCCGTCGCTGCTCGGCGCGGTGGCTCCCGCGGCGCAGACCTTCCTCTTCCCCGTCGAGTCGATGGGCCCGCTGCGCCTGCTGAGCCAGATCGGGGTCATCCTCTTCCTCTTCGTCGTCGGCATCGAGCTCGACGTCCAGCACCTCAAGCAGAGGCCTGACGCCGCGCTGCTGATCAGCCACGCCAGCATCGTCGTCCCCTTCTTCCTCGGCACCGCGGGGGCGCTTCTCCTCTTCCCGACGCTCGCTCCCGGTGGCACCTCCTTCGTCGCCTTCGCCCTCTTCCTGGGCGTGGCGATGAGCATCACGGCGTTCCCGGTGCTGGCGCGCATCATCGAGGAGCGCGGCCTCGCCGGCACGCAGCTCGGGACGACGGCGATCGCCTGCGCCGCGGTCGGCGACGTTACCGCCTGGTGTCTGCTGCCGGTGGTGGTGGCGATCGCCAAGGTGCAGGAGCTGAGCGGCGCGCTCTTCACCATCGGCCTCACCCTGCTCTTCATCGCCGCCATGCTGTTCCTGGTCCGGCCGTGGGTGGCGCGGTTCGTGGCCTGGCGGCCGGTCAAGTCCGGCCACAGCGCGGCGGTCCTCGCCGGGGTGCTCAGCTTCGCCTTCGCCGCCGCGCTGGTGACCGAGGTGATCGGCATCCACGCCCTCTTCGGCGCCTTCCTGGCCGGCGTGGCGATGCCGCCCGACTCCGCTCTGCGGCAGTTCCTGCGCGAGCGGCTCGAGACCTTCAGCTCGGTGCTCCTGCTGCCGCTCTTCTTCGCCTTCACCGGCCTGCGCACGCAGATCGGCCTGCTCGACGACGTCTGGAGCTGGCTGGTCTGCGGCGGCGTGGTGGCGCTCGCGATCGCCGGCAAGCTCGGCGGCAGCATGGCCGCCGCCCGCTGGACCGGGATGAGCTGGGGCGACTCCTTCGCCCTGGGCGCCTTGATGAACACCCGCGGCCTGGTCGAGCTGATCGTCCTCAGCCTCGGCTACGACCTCGGCATCCTCTCGCCGCGCATCTTCGCCATGCTGGTGCTGATGGCCCTCATCACCACCTTCATGACCGGCCCGCTGCTCCACCTGCAGGGCTGGTGGCAGCGCCGGACCGCGCCGGCGGCGGCCGAGCCGCGGGTCGCCGTCTAGGCCTCGCTGCCTCTCTTGAACAACGGCTGAACTAAGCGCCTACTGGCGCTTAGCCAACCTCTTTGCCCAGACGTACTTGCTATAGGTGGCATTCTACGTGCATCCCACCATAGAATCACACTGCAAGCAGCACCTTGACATCTGGACGCAGCTCCGTGTAGGCTGTGCGGGCTCAATTGGGAGCATCTGACCGTGCGAGGACAACAACCGCGTGAAGCCGCCGTCCATCCGTACCCGCCGTCTCACTTTCCCTGCCCGGGCGCATCGCCGGGCGGCGATGGGGGACGTGCGGGATGGCTCCCGGACGATCCGAGAGTCGCGGCGCGGCGTACGGCGGGCCGGCGTGGTCGCGCCGACGGAGGCGCGGGGCGCAGGGACCGGTGCGCGGACGGCGTGGGCGGAGCGCTGGACCTCATGGCGGGCGGTTTGGACCTCCCGGACCGCCGCCGCGCCCGCACGGCCGGCGACCTCTTCCCGCTGGCCGAGCCGCCTTCCCAGAAGGGCACGCGCCCGGTCCCATAGGGGAAACGATCGGTCCGCGTGGGGAAGCGCCTTTCCCACCTGGACCGACGCCCTCTCCACCGGGACCGGCGTCGTCCCCTCGCGGACCGCGGCTCTCCCCACCCGGGACGGCGGCTTCACCACCTGGGCGACCACTCTCCCCACCTGGGAAACGCCCGCCCCCACCCGAACCGGCGTCTTCCCGTCTCGGGAGACCGCGCCCCCCTCGTGGACCGACGTTCTCCCTTCGCGGACCAACGGTTTCCCCTCTCTCCCCGGTGCGCGGGCACCGCCACGGCGCCCTCTCGGCGACGTCCGGCCGTCGCGGGCGCGTGACCCGCGGCGGCATCCATCGAGCGCACTGAGAAAGGAGGGCTCATCATGCCCAGACAGACATTTCCCGAGTTGATCGTCGAGATCGACACCCTCTCGACGAACCTGAAGAACCGGATCGGCGACTTCCCGCTGTTGGCGCCGCTCCAGGCCGAGCTGGAGGCGTGGCTCACCGAGGCCCTGAGCCTCGAGAGCCAGCAGGAGGTGTTCACCGCCCGACTGCGCGAGACCAACGAGAAGCGCCGTCTCGCCGTGACCCGCGGCGTCGAGCTTCGCAGCCGCACGGCCAACGGCCTGCGCAGCCAGTTCGGCATCAAGAGCAAGTCGCTGCACGAGTTCGGCGTCCGGCCGCGGCGGAACCCCCGCCCGGCCGCGAAGGCCGCTCAGCCGGCACCGCAGCCCCAGCCGGCCCCGCAGCCCGAGCCGGTGAAGACGGCCGCGCCGGCGCCGCCCGGCACGACCGACTCGTCGTCGTAACCTGCCGGCGGTAGTCCAGTAGCACCGCTGCGGAGGGCGGACGCTCCCGCCCTCCGCAGCGCCCTCATCTCTCAGCTCGTTTTTTCGCCGGATCAGCGGATGGGTGAGGGCATTACTGGCGCCTGGTCGTTAGGTCTCCAGTGCACACACCCACTGTCCACCACCACCCTTTGGCGCTAAAGAGGACATGCCGATGCCCACCCGGCCACGCTTCGTTGTCGCTGTCATCTCGGCCGCTCTCGCTCTCGCCGGCCTGAACAAACAGCTCGTGGCCCAGACCTCGGTAGCGGCCGATTCGAAGTCGCTCGCCACGCCCATCGCGAACCCGGAGGCCCAGTCACTCAGAGGGCTGATCGGGAAGACCGAGCGCGATGGGTCAAAGAGGGAGCCTGCACCTTCACCATCTTGCTCGTTTCAAGAGTGCGATGCCTCCCTCTCATGTTTTCCTGGCACTAATAGCGCTTGCATACTGCAGACGTTTCCCGACATCCAGTGGCGGATCTGCATCCAGGCATCGGCCTACGGTGATGCCGCAAACCAGCACAGCCGTGGCATTGCGGTCGGGCCTATCGACATGCGGCGTAACCTCGCCTCGACGACGGCCTGGCAGCGCGTCATCTACCGCGCGGAGGTGGCGGAAAACGCCACCCCTTATCACGAAGGCGAAACCCACCTCTCGGACGACCAGTTCGCCGATTGGACCAACTGGCGGCGGACGGTCACTGCGGAGGATGCGAATGGCGGCACCCTGATCACACTGACCAACGATGCGAGCTTCGGGCCTTCAATAGTCGCGGAGTGCCGCGACCGGGGACCGGCATGGCTGTGCAAGGGCCAGCTTGGCTCGTTCGTGCGGCGGGGTAAGGAGCTCGTTCTCTGGGGAATTTACGATGCCGGCAACTACGATTACGTCCAAGAGTTCGGCTTCCGCGATGACGGCTCGATCTCGTTCCGCACTGGCGCTACGGGCTACGTCAGCCCTGAACGTCCCGCGGTTGCCCACCTCCACGATTCTCTCTGGCGGATCGATCTCGATCTCAACGGCGCGGGTGGCGATACCGCTTTCCTGACACGTCACATCGAACCGCTGCCGAACGATCCTTCGGGGTTGAACTCACTCGACGAGCGGGTCCCGTTCCACGACGGCGTCGAAGGCGGTGAGGACTGGCAGCCTGAGGAGTTCAATACTCTGGCGATCGAGGATTCAGCCAGTAACGCCAACGGACGTCGGATGAGTTACGAGCTCGAACCACTCCGCACCGGCACCGCGCGCCATTTCGCGACGCCAGGGTGGGGAGCCGAGCAGTGGACCCAGCACGATTTCTGGGTCACCCGATTCAAGCCCGCGGAGGACACCGCATGGGCCCTGATACCGGAGTTCGTCGGCCCGGACAGTTTCCTTCTGCCGTATGTTTCCGATCAACAAAGCATCGTGCACAGCGACTTGGTCATCTGGTATCTCGCGTCGGCGCACCACGAGCCGATCAGTGAGGACCTCGACACCAGCAACAACTGGGCTGTCACCCTGATGCACTGGTACGGCTTCGAGCTCAAGCCGCACGACTTCTTCGATTTCAACCCACTGGGTGGTCCGCCGATCTGCGATTAACGGGCGAGTAAGCGCAGCCTAGCCGGTAAAGTCGGCTCTATCGGCTTCGCCTGAGACGCCTGCTGCGGAGAGCGATACCCGCCCTCCGCAGCGCTACGGCCTCACGGCGTCGCGACGCCCCCGCGTTTGCGCCGGATCAGCGCGTCGAGGCTCCAGTCGCCGCCGCCGGCCGCCGCCATGTACAGGAAGATGAAGCACAGCAGCACGGCGGGCTCGCCGTGGTTCTGGATCGGCCAGGCGCCGTTCGGCGCGTGGAACTGCCAGTAGGCGACCGCCATCTCGCCCGAGAGGATGAACGCGACGGGCCTGGTCAGCAGCCCGAGCATGATGAGGATGCCGCCGAAGAACTCGAGCGCGCCGCCGATCCCCACCTGGGACAGCAGCGGCGGGATGCCGCCGGGCACGCCGGGCACGCCGCCGAACCAGCCGAGCACCTTCATCGCCCCGGCCTGGAAGAACAACAGGCCCGAGACGACGCGCAGCAGAAAGTAGGTGATCTCCTTGGCCCGTTCCATGCTCAGGCTCCTTTCTCGCAGTTGACCATCCACGGCGCGCCGAAGCGGTCGACGAACATGCCAAGGCCGCCGGCGAGATACGGGTTCACTTGCATGATGCACCTCCCTCGCTTTGACTGTACGACGAACCAGGTACGGCGAAATCGACACGGCGGACGACACCGCGAGCGTCGCAGCGGACGCCTCGACTCAGATCCTGCGCAGCTGAGGCACCTGCTCCAGCGAGGGAGCGTCTCTCGGGTCGGCCTCCACCGTCGCGCCCGGGCCGGGAAAGCGATAGTACTTCCCGGAGAGAGGCCCGGCGACGGTCAAGGCCGTCGTTCCGACGTAGCGGAAGAAGTGGCGCTCGGGTGCGGAGTCTCCCGAGGAGAAAGAGCCGGTAAGCTGTGTCCGTTGCTGTCCGCAGCAGGACATGGGGAAACCTCCTTGTCTTCCACGTAGGGTGCCGGCGGCGGCGTGGCGCGCGGCGCCGTGAGCCGCTCCAAGAAGATCGCCAGCGCCGAGAACGAGGGCCAGAGGAGCAACCGCTCCCGCCACGAAGCACCGAATCCATAGGCGAACGGAGCGCTGACCCACAGGCTCGAGCAATAGAAGCAAATCTAGGAGCTTGCCCGCGAAGCCGTCGCCCGCCGCGCGTCGCAGCCTGACCACGACGTCCCACGGACCGTCCTCCGCCTGCAGCAGATGAGTGATCCGCCAGATACACAGGGTTGCCAGGATCAGCTCGTAATTCTTCATGATGCGGCGCGTCCCCGAAAAAACCCCCTCCCCGGCGCGAGACCGGAGAGGGGGCCGAGGAGAAGCTCACGGCTTGCGCAGGCAGAACCCGACGCCGACCTGGTTGTAGTGACCGAGGCAGGAGTCGCCCACCAGGGCGCGGTCCGAGGCGGCCAGCACGATGGTGTAGCCGCAGGGGGTCATCGCCTTGGGGTCCTTGGTACTGAGCGACCACTTGCCGCTGGTGCCGTTGGTCCCGGCCGCCGGATACAGCGTCGGACCCGAAGGGAACACATCATTGATGGGCTGCGGGACGCCGCCGACGGTGATCTGGACGACGCCGATGCTGAGCGAGCCGAAGAAGTTGTCCTTCACGGAGTATGTTCCTTTGATGGTGTCACCGACCTTGACGTCGCCGCAGTCGCCAACCGGCGGATCGATCGAGAGCGCGAGCTGCGGCCGCTTGATCGCGAAGGTATTGCCGTTGGCGTCGACCTCGGTGTGCGGATAGCCGTTGTACACGTAGACCCGCTGGGTCTGGCTGGGCGTGGCCATCGGCACGTACGCCACGCCGTTCCATACGAAGCCCTTGACCTCGATGTCGTAGGCCCCTTCCTCGAGCCCCGAGGCTTCCCAGACGGCGAGCGCCCGCGGATTGACCGCCTGGACCACACCCTCGCGGTAGAGGTAGTACTGCCCACCGCCAACAAGCTGGATGGCCTGGGTCACGGTGACCGCGGGGATCGCCGCGGGAGGGTTGACCGGGAAGACCGCGATGGGGAACGCGTTGGTGAGCTGCGTGGGGCCCGCCGGCGAGCCCACCTTGTGGACGAACACCTGGTACGCGGGCGGATGCTGGCCCGGCAGGATATCGCCCGTGGCGGGATCGAAGAATGCATCGGACTTCACGGTGAGATCACCCTCGATGTAGAGAGGACCCCCGAACGGCGACTTGTTGCCATTGTGGCAGTCGCCGGCGATGGAGGAGGCCTGCGCGAAACCGCCGCCGTCGATGCTCGTGATGGTGACCCGGTTGATGCGCATGAGGCGGACGCGCTGGTCACCGAGCGGCACGTCGGTGATGATGGGCTGGATGTGGGTGTTCACCACGTTGCCCCACACGGGAGTGAAGTCGGGGCCCGTAGGGGGTGTCTGCCAGGAGAGGATGGCGCGGAGCGGCATCCCCGTGATGTCGCCGCACAGGCGCTCGGGGACGTTGACGCCGCGGAAGACCGCATACCGCACGGGATTCCCGGGCGACACGGCCGCCAGGTCGTGGACCCGCACCTGGGCGGTGCCCAGCGAATGCCACGTGCCGTCGTAGCGGACCCAGAAGCCCACGAATTCCGTGCTGCCCGGGTCGCACAGGTCGCCCGAGTAGCCGCTGTTCTTCTTGACGGTGATGACGCCGCTCAGCATGCGGGTCTCAGGGTTGTAGCCCACGCAGTCGAGCTGCTCGTACGTGGTGTCGCCGTTGGTCTTGAAAAGGTTGCCGAAGACGTCGGCGAAATCGGGGATGAGGTCGGCGATCTTGCCGAGCAGCGGCAAGGCCGCCTTCGCCAGCCCCTTGGTCTCGCTCTTCGGCGCGACCACCTGCGCGAGCAGCGTGGCGCTCAGCGGCTGGTCGAGGAGTTTCTGTGCCTGGGTGAATCCGAAGCGGTGACCGGGCACGTCCTTGCCTCGGTACTTTTCCTGGAGCGTCGCGTACGGCAGCTCCGGCACGTCCGCGACCGACTTGATCGTCTCCTGGAGATTGATCAGCTTGAGGATCGAAGGGTCGATCGACATCAGCTTGTCATCGACCAGGGCGGCGAACGGCAGGCCGACCAGCCCGCGGGGAGCGATCTGCACCTTGACGTCGAGCACGTTGCCCCAGGGCGGGGTCCATCCGGGGTTGCCGGCGGGCGGCTCCAGGTTCCACGACAGGATGCCGCGCACCTCGACGACGTTCTCGACTGTGCAGTACTTGCGGGCTTCGTCCATCCCGATCTCGACGCTGTAGCTCACCGGCAGCGGACTGCCCGCCGGCAGGTCGTGGCTCGTGAAGGTGGCGACACCGAGGTCGTGCCACCCCGCCGGCCGCCGGACGAAGAACCGGACGTACTCGATCGAACCGTCGAAGCAGGTGCCGCCGCCGTAGCCCGAGGAGCGGTTGACGTTGACGACGGCCTGGAGCCGGTTGCCTTCGGGATGGAGCCCGATGCACGTTAGCTTCTCGTAGGTCGTCTTCTGACTCAGGACCTTGACCGCGGCGAATCCGAGCTCGGGCATGTTGCCGAAGTGATTGGGATTCGCCAGGAGCAGGGATTTGAAGTTCGCCCGCTCGTGCTCGATCGTCACCGCCGCTCCCGCGGATGGCTGGTTGGCCTTCGCGGGGCCTCTTCCTGGTTCCGTCTTGTCTTTCATCTCTTCTCTCCTTTGGGTTTTGGCCGTTGAGACGGCCTTCCAAAGGGGACTCTTCGCAGCCGGCCGCGACTTTCTGACAGCGGGCGATGAAGAAGAGATGAAGGCGGGGGATCGATCAGGGGTTCAGAGGTAGAAGAACATCGTCTCGGAAGCTCGAAGCTCCAGTCGCCCCTCCACCACGGAGACTCCCAGATAAGGCGTGCGCGCGGCGTCGAGCTGGATCGCGCCGCGCAGGCTGCGGAGCGGGACGACGACTTCGACCTCGACGGGATTCGTCTCGACCTCGGCCTGCCAGCGATCAGCCAGGCTGATCGCGAGATTGGTCGTGACTCCCGACTTCTTCACGACCTCGGTTCCTGCCACGCGGAGGATCACATGGTCGTTTGAGAAACCGGTCTGCAGATCGATCGTGAGCTGCGGCATGGCGTGTCGTCCTCCGCGTCCTCGACGATAAGAGGGGGAGGGCCCCGAAGGGGCCTCTCCCCCCGAACCTGCATCGTACCCACCTTCGGGAGGTTTTACGACTCTTCGGGAGCCCGTTCTCCCTTCTTCGAGCGCTTCGCACCGATCCCGGCCGTCACCTCGGCCGCCTGTTCCTTGATCAGCTCCAGGACGTGGGGCTTCAAGGACTTCTTGCGGAAGATGTCCACCATCCGTTTCAGCGTCTCCTGAGCTTCGCGCACGGAACCGGTCTGACCCTGGGCCCGAGCGAGCTGGCGCATCGCCTTGTTGAGGTTGATGTTGTCGAGGCCCTGATCGGCGGCGGACGCTTCGACTACGGGCTGCAGCAACTGCTTGGCGTCGTCGGGCTTGGGCCCGCGGACCTCGACGTTGCCGTCGGGCTGGAGGTCCTTGAACTCCCGCGCCAGGTTGTATCCCTTGACATACCGCGCATAGAGGGCCAGGGGGTGATCCCCGTGCCGCTCCAGCACCCGGTCCAGGGCCTCGTTGCCAGCCCGGAGGTACTGCGAGTCGGAGCCGCGCAGGACGAAGAGGAGGCCCTGCTCATCCCCGGACAGGAGCTCCGCCACCTCCTCGTCGGCTTCGCTGAGCGGGTTGCGGACCCTGAGATCGAGGACGTTGGATACCACGCGCGAGCCGTCGAGAGCAGGGTAGAGAGCCCGCACCTGGTACAGGCCGGGCTGAGCGAAGGAGAATCCCTCCTTGCCAAAGCCGAGAAAGACGCTCTCGTAGAGACTCGGTCTCGTCTCGTCCAGGACCGTGGTCTCCGAGCTGACGCAATGATGGAGGACCGGCTCGAACGCGACCAGCTCCCCGCTCGGCTTCTTGATGGCTATCCTCACCGCTCCTTCCCGAGGGTGAAGATGCGCATGGACTTCCTGCGGCCGAGAGCTCCGGTTGTACAGCTTGACCTCGATCCAGACGGGCTCGCCGTAGGCTGCCGTCGAAGGGCCGTCGAGCACCAGCTCGAGCCCGGAGCGGTCCTCCAGCCGGTCGGCGAACTCTGCGGGGTCTTCCAGCGCCGCTCCGATGCCGAACTTGGTCCCGCCCATGATGACGTTGTTGCGGAAGGCATGCCGCAGATGGATCAACTCCAAGTCATCGAACTGGAAGGGGAAGGCGGCCCAGAAGGTGGAGGCCCCACCGGGAAAGAACTGCGGGTAGTTCATCCAGGAAAGCGCCGACGGCCGGTTCGGCGCCGGTGGAGTCATCGACGACTTGTGAAACGAGTGGAACAGGTTGAAGCAGTGCCCAAGCTCGTGGGCGCACGTGTAGAGCTGGTTGCGCTGCTTGTCCGCCGCCGTGCCGCTCATCGACTGATAGAACACGGCCGAGCCTTGCCGCTGCAACCCCTGCTGGTCGAACATGATGCCCAGAAGCCCAGGCCCGAGGTCGTGCTTCAAGGCATGGAGCAGCCACACCTTCCACGCCGGAACATTGGCAAAGCGGCTGAAATGGGCTTGCATGGCGTTGTGCAGCTCAGAATCGCTCCAGGTGCTGCCGGGCGCCACGGCCACTACGTTGCTACCACCGGTGGACCTCATCTCGATGCCCGCTTCGGCGTAGGACTGCAACACCGACAGCGTGCGGGCCGGGCCGCCGGAGGGCAAGGAACCCGTGGCGTACGAGGTGAAGGCCGCCACTCCCTGTTCCCGGTCCTCTTCGATATCGACGGTCCGGAAGAAGACGGATTCGAACGCGCAGACATACGTCGTCCCAGGCGTTCCGTTCGTCTGAGAATGCTGCAGCGTCGCCGGCGCCGGCGGCTGGATGATGAACCGGCGCGGAATGGTCACCTTGATCATGGGAGCGCCGACCGAAAACGTATAGCGGCCCAGGCCTTGGATGGTCACCGTGGCCGATGTGACGGTGATCGTCGGCGAGCTCACGATGAAGGAGCCTACGTAGGAGACGGTGCTCCCGGAGACCGTGAAGTAATCACCGCTGATCCGCTTCATGGGGCGAAACCGGTCGACGTCGATCCGCAGCTCGAGCTGGAAGGGTCCGAGGTTGCCTCGATAGCGGCCGCTGACGGGCCGGCGGGCCAGGAAGATGGAAGGGAGAGGGGAAAGGGCACGCGCGGCCGCTGTCTGGGCCGCATCGTGCTCGATCCCCGGCTCCGGCGGCACCTCGCTCGCGTCCTGGAACTCCGCCGCCGCGAGCTGCGCGACTTCGTCGACGCTCACCTCCCCCAGAAACACGGGATCGGTCAACGCGAGGTGAAGCAGGGTGGGGTCGGTCTGGCTCATCGGTTCCTCCTTCGTCAAGGCGTTCACCGATGGTCTTCGCGGCCGGCCGCGGCTTTCTGACAGCGGCCGATGTAGAAGAGCGGCGAGCTAGCCGCGCTGCAAACGGACATCCCTCGTCGTGTCCCCATTGACTTCCACCACCTCGCGGTGGAGCAGCGTGGGACCCTGCGAAACGGTGAGGAGATATCTCCCCGGATTCAGGTTGGGCAGCTTGAAGCGGCCTGCCGAATCCGTGAAGGTGAAGGTCTGGCGCTCTCCCTCCGCCTTGGGCGCTTCAAGCCCGATGGTGAGCGACGGGATGCCTTGACCGCTTCCGGCGTCGACAACGCGGCCACTGAGCGATCCCTGCTGTGCGCCGAGCGCGGGGGCCAGGAGAAGGAGACCCGCCAGGAACGCCGTGCTGAAACGTACTTTGCACATGGTCTATTCCTTTCTAGCGAAACTCGGACGGGACCGGTTCCGCATCATTTGGTTTGTATCTCGCCTTGCGGCTCAGCAGGAGTTTTGTGACTGGAACCCGCAACTCGCCGCTCTTCGCCGCGCTGACGTCGGGCTGGTAATCCACGACCGGCTCACCCGGAACGACGTACAGGATCTTGTAATCCTCGAGCTCCGGCACCCGCAGGCTGAAGTCTCCGGGCCCATTGAGAGAATCGGTGCGGACCACGGCATAGACCTGAACCGGGAAGGCGTCGCCTTCGATTCTGCCTTTCAAGCGGAGCTCCGAGAGCATGCCGGAGCACTGGGTCATCGGGTAGATCAGCGGGATGAAGCCGAGCGCGAAGAGAACGAGGGCCGGAAGGTTCGTCTTGAACTTACCGATCGGCAGCTCGATCTCCGTGACCTGCTTCGATTCACTGTCGATGTAGATCTTCTCTTTGTAGAGAAGCCAGATGCCACCGACCACCATGACGAGGCCGGCCAACGAACTCAGGTAATACAGCGGGATGACGCTTGAATCCAACATCACGATCTCCCCTTGGTGCTCTCTTCTCCGTCGGCAGAAGCGCCCGGAACGGTGTTGTGAGGGCCTTCGCTTTCCGCCGCAGGTTTCTGACAATGGGAGGGCCGGCGGTTGCGGGAAGAAGGGGCGCCGGCCAGCGAGACTCACGCGGCCGGCGCTCGCTCAAGGTTTATAGGGAGGGCAGACTGGACAAGGATCGACCTCCGGTTGGGGGTAGAGCCATGGCTGACAGGAATTGGGCCGCCAGGTCCTGCTCTCGGAAGGGGGCGAAGAGCTCGAGGGATCAGATGGCTCTGCCGTCCAGAGATCGCATGTGGGCTCGGGCACGCAGGGGCCATGTACCTCGCACGCCTTCTTGAGCGCGCTGCAGAGCGACAGCCTGTGGACCTGGACCTTGGGGCGGCCAGTGGATGTGGGGACGCTCGCCGGGAACCAGAAGTCCGCCGGCAAGGGCAGCTCATCCCCGCTCGCGTCGAGGATCGCCATGACCTCGCTGGAGGTGAGGGTGGGAAATGCGGCCCACACGACGGAGGCGATCGACGAGACGACCGCCGTCGCGACGGAGCTGCCGGTGAGCATTGCCGTGTGCTGCGTCGAGTCAGGGCACGCCACCACGGCGGTTTTGGCGTAGGCGACCCGCCGCGGCATCCCGCCGGGGCGGGCGTTGACCAGGGGATGGCCTCCCGAATCCACCCCGCCCACGGCGTAAAGGAGCGGCGATCCCTCCCGGGGCCCGCCGCAACTCTCCTCCCGCTGCCCTCCTCTCTCCCAGGCGGCCGGCAAGAGCGGCCCGAAGTTGGGGCAGGGCTCACCTCGTTGATTGCCCGCCGCGGCGAGCACCAGGGCGTCGAAGCCGGCCGCGTATTGCAGGGCACGATAGACGGCCTGCGTTCCCGCCTCCATCTCGTCGACCTGCTGTTCGTCGAGGCCGCCGAAGAGCTCTCCGTCCCAGGCCAGCGACAGGTTGAGCACGAGATGCCGCTCCGAGCTCTGCCGCCGATCTTCCCGCCAAGCGTCCACCTCGCTCCAGATCGCCTTGGCGAGATCGCTCTGCGTGCCGAGAAAGCCTCCTCCGTGGGTGTCGATTTCGGTGAGCTTCCGGCTCCTCGCGTCAAAATCGATGATCGGGAGCGCGAGCTGGGTCGTGATCCGCGCGGCACAGCTCTCTTCTCGGCAGACCAGATGCCGGGCGATGTGGGCGAGCGTGTAGCCATGCGGCGAGTTGCCCTGCTTCCTGGGGATCTCTTCGCGCGTCGGCTCGGTGTCCAGGAAGGCCAGGCGCACGCCAAATGGGTTGGCGATCGTCAAGGTCTCCTGTGGTACGCCGACCTGCGCCAGGAGACGCTCGGAGTAAGGCTGCCACGCCCTGTCCTCCTCTACCCGTGCGAAGGCGGCGGTCGACAGGGCCGCGCAATCCTGATCGAGCCGCACCAGCTCGGCGCTGACCGGTGGGAACGGATGGTGTCCCGTCCACCGGTGCGCGATCTCGTACACGCAGAAGCGGTTGAGCTCCCGGATCAGCTCGGGGCCGGGGACCTTCTCGTCGTCTTTCGCGTCGTCTTTCTCCTTGCAGTACTCCCCCGACTCCAGCCGAACAGGGGACAGTTGGGGAAACAGTGGGCGCACCGCCCAGCCGGGGATGTCCGGACACCGGGCCTCGGGCCGGCTGATCCCGATCCAGCGCCACTCGGCGCAGGCCTTCCCGGTGTCCATGGGTGGTGGTGGTCGCAACGTGGTGCAGGCGCTCATCCCGATCGCCAGCAAGGAAGCGCTCCAGAAGAGTTGCCTTCTTCTCATGGGTCCGATCTCCTTAGATTCCGACGCTCAGCCGCAGGAGGCGGCTGTTTAGGCGTCGCAGAGATCCTTCGCAACCGGAGCGCGGTTTCTGACAGGGGGCCTACGGCGCGGCGCGGGGTGGGGCGCTCAGGGTTCGAACAGACGGAAGCCCGCCCAGTCCGCCTCGGGACTCCGCTGCCGCCAGGCGAGCTGGGCGCGCTGGAGCGCCACGGCGAGGTCCGGCTCGCCGTCCCACTGCCGGTAGAGCTCGGTGAAGAACGCGGGCACCGTGCGGTCGGCGGCGGGCCGGGTGGAGCCGATGACGGCCCGCGAGCCGGCGAGGAGGAAGGCGTGGGCCAGGCCGGGACTTTCGACGGGCGTCTCGGCGGACGACCTGCCGGTGTCACAGCCGGAAAGGACGACCCAGACCGGCACCCGTTCGAGCGCCAGAAGGTCGCCGAGGGTCAACTGGGTCTCTTCGGCGAGGAGCAGGCCGCTCTCCCAGCCGCCGAACCCCGAGAAGGTGCCGTGACCGGCGTAGTGCAGGAGATCGGCGGCGGCCAGCCGGCGCCGCATGGCGTCTGCCGACGCCTCCGCGCGCTTCAGCTCTGCGGTGATCCAGGGCCGTGACCCGGATTCCAAGACCTTGCGGACCGTTCGGGCCTCTTTGAGCGCGCCCGGCAGGTCGCCCCGGGGATCCGCCACCAAGAGGGCGTGCCGCCCGGGAGGCTGCGCGGGGACCTTGGGGACGGGAAGATCCAGCCCATAGACCACGGGACCGCTCGCCAGGAGGACGTCGCCGTCGAACGGCAGCGCATGGAAGTCGATGCCCTGCAGAGGGCCGCTGGGCAGGATGCGGATCCGCCGGGCTTGTCGGATCGAGGCGCGGAATGGGAAGAGCAGCCGCCGGGCCTGCTCCTCAGGCCGAGACAGGATGCCTGGTGGCAGCTCGAAGCGGTGTGCCGCAACCCCCTTTCCGTCCGCGGCGAAGCCGACCCAGCCGTGAGGGAGAGGCTGATAGGTGAGGATCAGCTCCCCGGGGCGCGGCGGCGGCGGTTCCTCGTCCGGCCGCTCTCCGGGGTCTTCGAGCACCAGGAAAGCCCGGTCCAGGACCTTCCTGACGGCCTCCGCCTCCGCCCTTCTCGCGGCCTGCTCGTGGCGGAGCTGGTCTGCGGGCAGCCGCCAGTCGTCCTTCGCTCGCCCCTCCAGGGCCGTGCGCCTCTCTTGGTAGCTCACGAGGAGGCGCTCCCAACGGGCCCGCCGGTCCGGCGTCAGCCTCGCCAGGCGGTCGCCGTGCACCAGTTGCCGCAGCACCCGCGACCGGGCATGGCGTGCCAGGTCCAAGGCCTGTGCATTCCGGCCCTGATCGAGGAGGACCTCGACGTGCAGGCTCACGATGGCCTGGCGCGTGGCCATGAAGGTCTCCCGCCCTTCTTGCACGGGGATCTGGAGGGTCTGATCGTCCAGCAGGGCCTCGGCCTTGCCGAGAGTCTCCAGAGCCGCGGCTCGATCTCCGAGGGCCTCGTGAGACTGAGCCTGCCCGAAAGCGGCCCGCAGCCTGCCGTCGGAGGAGCTCGTCTCCAGGGCGAGCTCCTCGAGCTCAGCGAAGCCATGCAGCGCCGCGATGGGCCGTCCCTCGCGCAGGGCGATCCGCGCCTCCAGGTCGAGCCACCACAGCGTGAGCGGGACGGGCGGATGAGGCTCGAGCTGGTGCGCCCGGGCCAGGACATCCTTGGCCTGCGCCAGACGGCCCTCCTGCAGGTGAGCCAGGGCCAGATTGATCAGGACGTTCGCCCCGGCCTCGGGCGTGGCGCGTTCGCAGGTTGCGTACGTCGCCAGCGCTCTCTCGAAGAGGGGCGAAGGATCTTCGAGGCTCTCGCCGGCCTCGCGAGCCAGCAGCGTCGACCAGGCCTGGTTGCTGAGAAGATTGGCCTCTTCGCAGGCATTCGCGGAATGCGGCGTCCGGCGCAGGCGGTCGAAGATCCGGGCGGCCTCGCGCGAGCGACCCACCGCGAGCAGGAGCAGGGCCAGCTCCTCTTCGCCCAGCCGCCGCTCCCGCTCGAGCTTCACCCGCTCCGCGATCTCCACGGCCTTTTGAACCTCAGCCAGCGCCGTGCGGTAATCGCCTTCCTTGGCTGCCAGCAGGCCGCGGTAAAAGGCCACTTGATAGCGGGACTCCGCGGGCGCATGGGGAGGGAGACGCAGGGCGTGCAGCAGCTCGCGGGCGGCGGCGAGCTGGCGGTTCTGGATTTCGCCGTTCACGAGCAGCAACGTCTCTTGGACCTCGCGCCGCACGTCGTGCGGCGGCTCGGCGAGGGACAGAGACCACGATGCCCGCCCCTGCTGCGTCTCGACGATCACTTCGATTCTCGTCGCCCCGGCAGGCAGGGTCAGAGAGAACCGCTGCCCTTCCTGAGCGGCCTCCCCTGCGGCGTCGAGCCCCCTCCCGTCGACCTGGAGCTCGATCCGCGCGCCCGGCGGAGCGCCGACCCAGAGTCCCAGCTCCCGTTTGTCGCCAAGGACGCAGACCGGGCCCGGCACGAGCACGGCCTCGCAGCCGGCGTACTCCACCTCCGGCGGTGCCGCCGAAGGCGGGGGAGCACAGGCCGTACCGATCCCCAAGAGGAGAAAGAGAGCGCCGTGGAAAGGGCCGAGCGGCGAGCGGAGGGGAGCCACGGCTGACCTACGTCAGGGGCGGATACGGATGTCCCTTCCCACGGCCACCCAGTGTCGCTGGCGGACCTCGCCGCGCGCCGGGAAGGACCGCAGATCGGCCGGGACGGGCAGCTCGCCCCGCCGGCCGACCACGGCCCACAGGGTCCAGGTTCCCGGCCGCAGATCGCGGCTCATCGAGCCCTCCATCTTCACCGATCCAGCGGCGTCGAGCTGACGCTGCACCTCCAGCCGGCGCAGCTCCCGGCTGCGGAGCAAGAAGCACTGCGCCTCAAGGGACCGCGCCCGGGATACCGCCGTCTGCGGTCGGAGGATCACCTGGAAGCGCTCGCCCGGCGCGAAGTCCGGCGCCGTCCCTGCGGGCCGCTCCCCCCGCATCGCGCTCGAGCCGCCGGAGAGGTGCAGCGCATAGCTCGGGAGCGGTGCCTGAGGGCGCAGGAACAGCACGAGGACGGCGGCGACCGCCGCCGCCGCGGCCGCAGCGGTCCGCCATCCCGCGCGCCGGAGATCGGGAAAACGGAACGGCAGGAGGCGGGGACGTGGCTGCTGAGGCGCGATGGGGCGTTGGAGCTCGGCGGCGAGAGCGGCCGCGACGCGGGCCTCGAAGTCGGCGCCGAGGGGACGGAATGCTGCATAGGCCACGCCGGCTTCGGGGGAAGCTTCGGCAAGGGCGCGCAGCTCCGCTTCCTCCTCAGAGGAGAGCTCGCCGCGGCTCAGCCGATCCCAGCGCTCGTCGAGGCGCGCTTGCTCAGCCTCCTTCTCCTCTCGCGCCAGGTGCCCTAGCTCGCGCAATAGCCGGTCGTCGCTCATGCCGCTCCATCCCTCGTCGTCTTTCGCGCGGGCGCGGGCTTTCCTGACAGCTCGGCCAGCAGCCCCTGGGCGAGGCGGCGCAAACGGCTCCGCCAGGCGTAGACCGCGTCGGCGGACAAGCCGCTCGCGGCCATCGTCTCCGGCAGCGACAACTCCTGGACGAAGAGGAGCTCGAAGAGCTGGCGGCCCAGCGGGCTCAACCTCTCCCGCAGCCGGTCGAGCAGGAGGCGCAACTGCTCGCGGCTTGCCGTGACCTCCTCCGGCCCGCGGTCCGGCGTCGCCGCATCGAGATCCTCCAGCAGAGAGGGCTCCTCTTTCCACGGATTCCGTTTGCCGCTGCGGAGAAACGACAGCGCTTGACGCTCGCTCACCAGCCCGACGAAGTTCTGCAGCGAGAGGCCGCGCTCGGGCTGCCAACTGCGCAGCACACGAGCGCCGTTGGCGAAGAGTGAGAGGAAGATGTCCTGGGCCAGATCTTCCACTTCCTGGCGGACGTTGCGGCCGCCGGCGAGATAGGACTGGCGAGCCAGCAGGGTTCTCGCCACACGGGCCTGGACTACAGGGGTCAGCGTGGCCACCAGTCGGCTCAACGCGGCCGGATCGCCGGCGAGGGCTTCTCGCACCAAGCCAGAGGTGTCCACGACATCCATGTCTCGCCGCCGGCCAGGAAGGCTTCTTGATCATTTTCCATTATAGGGCGAGCACGCACGAGCCCGCGCGCGCCTACTCGACCATCTCGACCAGGAAGTCGTGGGCCAGGGAGGCCGGGATCAAGAAAGGCCTATGACCAGCTCGTCCCCCGTCCAGGCGAGCCGGACCGGGATCTCACCGGCGGCGGCGCGGGCTTCCTCGAGCGACACCTGCGGGTCGAGCGTCGGCCAGTGGTGGGTCAGGGCGAGCTGGCTGACGCCGGCCCGCACCGCGGTCTGCGCCGCCTGCTCGGCGGACAGATGGATGGGGCCGCCCGTATAGGCGTGCTGGTAGGTCGCCTCGCAGAGGAGGAGGTCGCTGCCGGCGGCGAAGCGGGCCAGGTCGGTGCCGGGGCCGGTGTCGGCGGAGTAGGTGAGGACGCCGGCGGCGCCCGCCGCCTCGGCGCGCACCGCCAGCGTGTGGATCGGGTGCTGCGTGCGCAGGAAGGTGAAGCGGAGGCCCGCCGTCTCCACGACCGTGCCCTCGTCGATCTCGCGGAAGTCGAGGACGCGCGCGAAGGTCTCGGCGTCGTCGGGAGCGAGGAGGCGGGAAAGGGTCTCGCGGGCGCCGGGCGGGGCGTAGACCGGGAGGCGGCGCTCGCTGCCCCAGGCCTGGCCGGGGGTGAAGCGGAGGGCGTAGTAGAGGGGGTAGGTGTCGAGGCAGTGGTCGGCGTGGAGGTGGGAGAGGAGGAGGGCGTCGAGCTCGGTGAACGGAGTGAGGGCCTGGAGGACGGCGAAGGTGCCGTTGCCGGCGTCGAGCCAGACGCGGCCCCGCGGGCCCTCGAGCAGGAAGCCGCTGCTCGGGTTGTCGGGGCGCGGGTAGCCGCCCGAGCTGCCGAGGACGTTAAGGCGCATGACGCACGGTTTCTGTCTTCAGGATTCCTTCCGCAAACGCCCGGGACGTGGCCCGGGCGCTACGGGATGACATCCAATCGTCACTTTCCCACCGCTTGCCGGTAGAACTCCACGAGGTCGCGCTTGAGCTTCTGGTGGTCGGCGCGGCGGATGTACATCATGTGGCCGGCCTCGTAGAAGGCGAGGCGCACATTGCCGCGTAGCGCCTCGGGGAGCTCGAGGTGCTCGGCCGTGTAGACGGAGTCGAAGTAGGGGGTCGCCAGATCGTAGTACCCGGCGAGGAAGAGCACCTGCAGGTGCGGGTTCTTGTTGATCGCCTGCCGCAGGTGCTCGGCGACGTTCAGGTAGCGGTTCTCGGCCCCCTCCCAGCTCCAGGGCCGGACCTTCCGCGACAGGCGCTCGTAGACGAGGTCGGTCTCGAACTTGAGCTCGCGCCGCAGGTAGTCGTTGAACGCCGCCACGTAGGGCGCGTCGAGTGAGGTCAGGCTGGGATCGAACTCGAAGGTCTCGCCGACCGCGTCGCGGTCGCGGCCGGTGAAGCGGCTGTCGATCCGCCCCACCGTCAGGCCCTCGGCGCGCAGCAGCTCCTTGGTGAAGCGGAAGATCTCGAGGCGCAGGTTGGCGCGCTCGACGTACTCCGGCGACAGGCCGGTGTAGCGGGCGACCTTGGCCGCGATCTCCCGCCGCCGCTCCGGCGCCAGCCGGTCGCCCTCCATGAGCGCGAGCGCGTAGTCGGTGCGCGCGAAGCGCTCGACCTCGTCGAGGGTCGAGCGCAGGTCGCCCATCAGCTCGGGCGGCAGCTTCTTGTGGTACCAGGCCGTGGCGGCGTAGGTCGGCAGGTGGATGACGTAGCCCATGTCGTTGCCGACGTCGAACTCCTGGTTGAGGAAGTTGAGGACGCTCGACAGCAGCACGACGCCGTTCAACGCCATGCCGAAGCGGTCCTGGAGGAAGGCGGCCAACCCGGCGGCGCGCGTCGTGCCGTAGCTCTCGCCGGCCACGAACTTGGGCGAGGCCCAGCGGCCGTTGCGCGCCGTCCACAGGCGGATGAACTCCCCCACCGACTCGATGTCGTTCTGGAAGCCGTGGAACTGCTTCGGGTCCTGCCCCGGCGCCGGGCGGGAAAAGCCGGTCGAGACCGGGTCGATGAAGACGAGGTCGGTCAGGTCGAGGATGGTGAACGGGTTGTCGACCAGGCGCCCCGGCGGCGCGAGCCCCATCCCCTCGGGGTCGCGCTCGACGATCTTCGGCCCGAAGGCGCCCATGTGGACCCAGAGCGCCGCGGCGCCGGGCCCGCCGTTGAAGCTGAAGGTCACCGGCCGCGCGGCGGCGTCCTCGACCCCCTCGCGGAGGTAAGCGACGTAGAAGACCGAGGCTCGCGGCTCCCCCTCCTCGTCCTTCAAGACCAGGGTGCCGGCGGTGGCGCCGAAGGGGATCGTCCGCCCGTCGAGCGTGATGCTGTGGCGGGTGCGCGAGACCTTGTCCTCGGGCTTTTTCTTCTCCTTCTCCTGCTCCTTGTCCTTCCCGGTCGCCTTGTCCTTCGCGTCGGCTGCCGGCGGCTTCTCCTGTGGCGACGCGTAGACGAAGTTCGATGGCACGAAAAACGCAGCCAAAAACACGACCGTAAGCAGGACGGCGACGACGGACCTTTTCATCGGCAACCTCCAACGGTGGACGACGGGGGCGCAGCATAGCCCAGCGGGCCGAGGCGCCGGCCTGGCTCGTTAGACGGCCGACCCGCATCTGGCGATAATGGACGCTCGTGCTGGCACCGGTCCCTAGACAGCGATGCGTGCGTCTCGCCGTCGCGGGCTGCGTCCTCGGTTTCCTTCCCGCGGGCCCCGCCGTCGCGATCACCTATGACTTCACGCAGACCTTCGGAACGATCGACGTGGTGGGCTCGCTCACCTACGCCGGCAGCGTTCCCGCCGCGCTCACCGTCGGCGACCTGAACGCGAACGCGACCTGGAGCCTCACCTTCATGGGTCGCCGCGCGGGCGCCCCCGTCTACCCGTACATCCTGACCGAAGGCGACTCGTCCTGGGCGACCGAGCTGCTGGACGGGACCTCTCTCACCATCAGCGCGACGGCGGACGAGCTGGTCTTCGAGCTGGCCACGCCCCCCGAGACCAATGCCGCGGTGGTGCTCATGTCCGACTCGCCGACGGACTTCAGGCAGTTCCGCCTCGTCGAGATCAACCAGCCCGGTCTGAAGGAGAACCAGGTCATCATTCAAGCCGACGCCGTCCCCGGTCCATCGGCCGATTTCGCCCCGTTGCCGTACGACACGAACTTGCGGTTCCCGGTGCTCGCCGCGCCGCCTCTCGACTACTTCACCCTGGCCGCCTGCCGGGTGATCGACACGCGCAACCCGGCGGGTCCGCTGGGCGGCCCCGCGCTGGCGGCAGGGGCCGACCGCACCTTCCCCTTGGCCGGCGCCTGCGGCATCCCCGCGACGGCCAAGTCGCTCGCCGTCGGCATCACGGTGCTGGGGCCCGCCGCGGCGGGCCGAGTGTGCCTGCATCCCGGTCCCGGCGTGTCGCTCTTCGCCTGCACCGTCTACGGCGCCGGGCAGACCCGCGCCAACAACACCGTCGCGACGCTCGGTGACCTGGGCGAGCTGTCGGTCTTCGCCGACCAGTCCGCGGGGACGGTGCACTTCCTCCTCGACGTCCACGGCTACTTCGAGTAGCCGCAGCACATGACCAGCGGGCAGCTCTACCGCTGGCAACCCGGGCAGTAGAACGTGCTGCGGCCTGCCTGCACCCGGCGCACGATGGTGCGCCCACAGCGCAGGCACTCCTCGCCCTCGCGGTCGTAGACCGCGAGCGAGACCTGGAACTCGCCGCTGTTGCCCTCGCCGTCGGCGAAGTCATTGAGGGTCGTGCCGCCCTCGGCGATGGCCTGCGAGAGGACCGCCACCAATCCCGCGGCCAGCCGTTCCCAGCGCGGCGCCGCGATGCGCGACACCGGGCGCTCGGGATGGACGCCGGCGCGGAAGAGCGCCTCGCTGGCGTAGATGTTGCCGGCGCCGACCACCACCCGCGCGTCCATCAAGAAGGCCTTGACCGGGCCGCGGCGGCCGTGTGCGGCGGCGGCGAGCGTGGCGCCCGAGAAGCCGGGAGCGAGCGGCTCGACGCCGAGGTGGACGAAATGGGGATCGCGCGGCACCGCCGCGGTCGCCAGGGCGAGGACGAGGCCGAAGCGGCGCGGGTCGCGGAAGCGAAGCCGCCGCCCGGAGGCGAGATGGAAGGCGACGTGCTCGTGCGGCTCGAGCGGCGCCGCGCCGGGCGCGAGCGTCAAGCGGCCGCTCATCCCCAGGTGGACGACCAGCGTCTTGCCACGCTCGAGGTCGACGAGGAGGTACTTGCCGCGGCGGCGCAGGGCTTCGACCGTGCGGCCGACGGACGCATTCGCCAGCGCCCGCGTCCGCACCGGCTCGCGCAGGCCGGCGTTGCGCACCACGACGCGCTCTATCCGGTCGCCGACGAGGTGCGGCTCGAGGCTGCGGCGCAGGACTTCGACTTCGGGCAGCTCGGGCATGGGGAGGGATTGCTTTTCCTTACCCAGCTCTTTTCTCTTGGTGCCGAACCTGCCCGCCAGCCGCGACGAGGGTGACCAGCCGCGCCAGCGCGACGTCTGCCTCGCTGCTCTCGCCCTTCAACTGCAGCTCGGTGTCGAGCACCTCGGCCGGCAGGCGGGCGAGGAGGGGCTCGGGGAGGCGGGAGGCGGCTAGGTAGGCGCGGTGGAGACGGTAGGGGTGGAGACCGGCGAGGGGACTCTTGCCGCCGTCCGGCAGCTCGCCCTGGAGAGCCGGAGCGTGGCGGTCGCGGAAGCGCGGGTAATGGGTTTCGCCGGTGGGTATGCGGGCGAGGCGCATCATGCCGCGGACGGCGGTGAGCTGGCGGCAGAAGGAAGCGAAGAGGCCGAAGAAGGCGAGGCGGGAGGCCTGCGGGTCCTCGGCGGCGGCGAGCAGGCGACGGAGGCGCGTCAGCGCTTCGCCGGCGCGGCCGGCGCCGGCGGCGTCGAGGATCTGCCAGACGTCCTCCTCGCCGCGGTCTTCGACGACACTGGCGACGAGAGCCTTGTCGATGCGCGCGGCGCCGCGCTCCGCCGATGCTTCGCCGTCGGCCGCGGCGCGGGCGAGCTGCGCGAGCTTGCGGTACTCGCCGGCGAAGCGGGCGGTCGAGTCGGCGTCGGCGCCCTTGCCCTCGCGCTTCCAGCCGCTCTCCTGGCGCAGGGTGCGGCGGACCAGCTCGGCGAGGGCGTCGCGGTCGATGCCGGCGCCGGTCGAGCGCGTCAGCTCCTCGGCGAGGAGGTCGACGCCCTCCCACGTGCCGTCGCGGGCGGCCTCGACCGAGCCGACGCGCAGGAGCGATCCGCGCTCGGCGAGGAGGCGCGCCAGCGGATGCTCTTCTGCCACCGCCCGCTCAGCGAGCACCAGCGCGTGGCCCGGCGGCAGGCCTCCCTGCACCGCCGCCACCAGGTCGGCGAGCGCCGATTCGCCCCAGCCCTGGAGCCCCTCTCGGCGCGCCGCCTCGAGCAGGTCGGCGAGGCCGCGGCGCAGCTCGGCGGGCGGCTTGCGCGCCGCGCGGCGGCCCGGCTTCCCGCCTTCGGCGCTCTTGCCTTCGATCGCCCACGCCGGCAGGCGCTCGACGACCTGTTCGGCGGCGCCGGCCTCGGGGTCGAGGTCGAAGAGACGCAGCGCCTGGAGCAGGCGCGACGCGGCCTCGCGCTCGCGCGCCGTGAGCGGCCGCCCGGGCTCGATCGGCAGCACCTCGCGGGCGTCGGCCAGCAGCTCGCCCGCGGCGTCGCGGTCGGCGAGCGCGGCGCTGTCGACGGCCAGCAGCACCTTGCCGCCGCCGAAGAGCGAGTAGGTGCGGAGGTCCGCGAGGAGGGGCAGGAGGGTCGGCGGGTGGCGATGGGTCTCGACCGCGGAGCCGGTGGCCGCGGCCAGGGCGGCCGCGATGCGCGCCGCCGCCGGCTCGGCGAGCACGAGGTCGCCGTGGACCAGCCAAACCGCCGGCGGCGCTGCCTCGCCCGCGCGCGCCAGCAGACGGTCGATCGTGACATTCATGCCGAGGAACGGTGGCAACGTCCCCCTCTCCCATGTGGGAGAGGGGCCAGGGGTGAGGGAGATCGGGTCAATGCGGTAACGGTCGGAGTAGCGTCACGCCTTGCTCGACCTGCCCGGCCGCTCGTCAGAACGACGATCCTGTTCTAATCATTCTCCGCCAGCAGCCCTCTCTCAGAGAGCTCCTGGCAATCGATGCAGTACCGTGCCCAGGGGACCGCCTGCAGCCGCAGGAGGCTGATCGGCCGCCCGCAGTTGGTGCAGCGACCGTAGACCCCCTGGTCCATGCGGCGCAGCGCGTCCTCGACCTGGAACAGCATCTGCCGCTCGCTGTCGGAGAGCGAGAACATCAGCTCGCGGTTATAGGAGTTGTTGGCGCGGTCGACGATGTCCTCGGTGCCGTCGTCGGCGGACTCCTGGCCGGCACGGAGGTCCTGCTTGTACATGTCGAGGATCTCCTGCCGCTGCTGCTGGAGGCGCTCGCGCAGCGGCTCATAGTCCTCGGGCAAGGTCTCGTGGGGCTTCGTCGGTTGCGTGGCTTCGGTTCTCACCGTCTGGCTCTTCGCGGCTTCAATCGTCACGATCTCTGGTTTCACCGCCTGCGGCTGCACCACCTGCGGCTGCGGGGCCTGGGGCTTCGCGGGCTGAGGCTTTGCCGGCTGCGGCCTCGCCGGTTGGGGCTTGACCGGCTGAGGCTTGAGTGCCGCGACCGGCGCGGGTTGGGACGGGGCTGGCGGCAGCGCGGGCTGCGGTTTCGCTGGCGGCAGCGCCGCGGGCAGAGGCTTGGCCGCCTGTGGCTTCGCCGGCTGTGGCTTTGCCGGCTGTGCCTTGGCCGTCGGCGGCGCCTTGGCCGCTTTGGGCTTCGCCGGCTCGGGCTTGCCGGGCTTGGGCTTCGCCGCCAGGGCTTTGACGACGGCCTTGACGGCCTTGAGCGCTATCGCCTTCGGCTTGAGCTTGCTTTCCTTCGGCTTGCTGCTCGCCTTGGCCTTTGCCTTCGGCTGCGCTTTCGCCTTCGGCTGGACCTTCGCCTTTGGCTGGACCTTCGCCTTTGGCTGCGCCTTCGCCTTCGCCTGGACCTTGGCTTTCGGCTGGACCTTCGCCTTCGCCTTCTGCGTCTTCGCGGCCTTCGCCGTCGCCTGCTTCTTCGCCGGCTGCTTCTTGGCCGCCTGCTTCTTGGCCGGCCGCGCCTTCGCCGGCTGTGCCTTCGCGGCCTTGTTCTTTACCGGCTTGGTCTTCGCCGGCTTCGCCTTCGCGGCGGCCTTGCTCTTCACCGGCTGCGCCTTCGCCGGCTTGCTCTTCGCCTGCTTGCTCTTCTTCGCCGGCTGGCTTTTCGCGGGCCGAGCCTTCCCCGCCTGGACCTTCGCGGGCTTACCTTTTGCCTGTGTTTTGGCCACGCCGGCTCTCCTCTCGGCCCTCGAAAAATCAGCGCATGTTAGCGCACTGCGCGTCAAATGGGCTCGCGATGATAACCGATCCCGGCTTCGATCGAGAGCGCGCGATAGAGCTGCTCGTACAGCACGAGGCGTGCCAGTTCGTGCGAGAGGGTGAGAGGGCCGAACGAGAGCACCCAGCGGGCGCCGGCGAGGACCGCCGGATCGAGCCCCAGATCGGAGCCGACGAGGAAGGCGACCGGATGGGGCCAGGTGTCCCGCAGCCGGGCCAGGCGGCGCGCCAGGCTGGTCGAATCCAGGCTCTCGCCGCGCGGGTCGAGCGCCACCGGCCAGCAGGGATCGGGCAGCGCCGCGAGCAGCGCCTGCCCCTCGGCGCGCAGCCGCTGCGGATCGCCGGCGCCGCCGCGCGGCCGCACCGGCACGTCGCGCACCGGGACCAGGCGCGCGATGCGGCCGCGGTAGTCCGCGCACAGCGTCTCCCAGCTCGACCGCTGGTGGCGCCCGGCCCAGACCACCAGGAGCTCGCGGCTCAGGAGCTGCCGCCCCTTTCGGCTACCCGATCTCGGTGACGGAGGCAGTCTCCTCCTCGCCGGCGAGGTACTCGGACCACTCGTCGAAATAGGCGAGCGAGCGGAGGTCCCGCATGCGGTCGAGGAAGACGACGCCGTTGAGGTGATCGAACTCGTGCTGGACGATGCGCGCCTCGAAGCCCTGGGCGAGATAGTCGAGCGTGGTGCCGTGGCGGTCGACGCCGCGCACGCGCACCTGCGGGTGGCGCGGCACGAGGCCGCGCAGGTCGGGAATCGACAGGCACCCTTCCCAGTCGTAGACCAGCTCGCCGGCGTGGGGGGTGAGCATGGGATTGATCACGACCCGCAGCGGCACCTCGGCGGCGCTCTCGCTGCCCTGCACCTCGCAGACGAAGATCTGGAGCTCGACCCCGAGCTGCGGCGCCGCCAGCCCCACGCCGGGAGCGGCGCGCATGGTCTCGATCATGTCGTCGACGAGCTGCTGGATCTCCGGCTCCGCGATGCGCTTCGCGGCCACCGGCGGGGCGGGGGTGCGGAGGGCGGGATGGCCGAGCCGGACGATGGGGCGAACGGGCATGGCGGGCTCCTCGGGCCGAGTATATCGCCCGATGCTATGCTGCCAGGACATGGCGCAGAGGGGGGAAGACGCCCGGCACGGGCGCCGACGACTGCTGCGCACCGCCTTCCTCGTCACCGCCGCGCTGGCCCTGCCGGCCCTCGCCAGCTCGCTCGTCCGCCGCCGCGCCCGGCCGCTGCCGGTCGTCCCGTGGGGCCGCTCCCACCGCTACGCCTGGGACCTCGGCGCCGTCGCCTTCCAGGAGCTCGGGTTCGGGCGGCCGCTCGTCCTGCTCCACTCGTTCGGCCCCGGGCACGACAGCTCGCAGTGGCTGCGCGCCGCCGAGCGGCTGGCGCCGGCGCACCGCGTCTACGTCCCCGATCTGCTCGGGTGGGGACGCTCGGACAAGCCGCCGCTCCTCTACACCCAGGACCTCTACCTCGACCTGCTGGAGGACTTCCTCGCCGAGGTGGTGCGCGAGCCGGCGGTGCTGGTGGCCGCGGGCGCCACCGCCGGCTACGCGCTGCAGGTGGCGGCCGACCGGCCGGGCCTGGTGCGCGGCCTGGGACTGGTGGCGCCGCTCGGGCTCGAGCGCGCGGCCGAGGGGCCGCCGCCGCCGGCGCTGCTGCGCGCCATCCTGCCGCTGCCGATCGTCGGCACCGCGGCGCTCGACCTCGCGACCAGCCGCGGCGCGCTCGCCCGCCACCTCCGGCGCGAGGTCTACGCCGCGCCCGAGCGCGTCGACGCGGCGCTCGTCGACCACCACTGGCTCGCCGCCCACCTGCCCGGCGCGCGCTACGCCCTGGAAGCCCACCTCTGCGGGCGGCTCGAGCGGCGCGCCGGCAGCCTCCTCCCGCGCCTCGACCGCCCGCTCTGGCTCGCCTGGGGCCGCGCCTCGCGCCGCCCGCCGGTCGAGGCCGCCGACCTCTGGCTGCACCGCGTGCCGGGCGCCGAGCTCGAGGTCTTCTCCAGCAGCGCCGCCCTACCGCACGCCGAGGAGCCGGCCGCGTTCGCGGCGGCGCTCGGGCGGTGGATCGCGTCCCTTCCGGCCTGAGAGCGACCCATTCGGTAGAATCCGTCCCTTCCGCCGCCGCCGCGGCCGGAGTCAGCATGAGCGAACGCGCGTTCCCCGAGGTCCCCGGAGGCTATCCGTTCCCGCAGCTCGAGCTGGCGGTGCTCGAGCACTGGCGGGAGCACGGCGTCTTCCGCGAGACCCTCGAGCGCGCGGCGCCGCGCGGCGAGTTCGTCTTCTTCGAGGGCCCGCCGACCGCCAACAACGTGCCGCACGTCGGCCACGTCGTCACCCGCGTCGTCAAGGACCTCTTCCCGCGCTTCCGCACCATGCAGGGCTACCGCGTGCGGCGCAAGGCCGGCTGGGACACCCACGGCCTGCCGGTCGAGATCGAGGTCGAGAAGCGCCTCGGCTTCTCCGGCAAGCGGCAGATCGAGGAGTACGGCATCGCCGCCTTCAACCAGGCCTGCCTCGAGAGCGTCCACACCTACGAGCGGCAGTGGCGGGCGATGAGCGAGCGCGTGGGCTACTGGCTCGACTTCGACGCCGCCTACTGGACCTACACGAACGACTACGTCGAGTCGGTGTGGTGGGCGCTCGCGACGCTCTGGCGGAAGGGCCTCCTCGAGCGCGGCTACAAGATCCAGCCCTACTGCGCCCGCTGCGGCACGACGCTGTCGAGCCACGAGGTGGCGCAGAACTACAAGGAGACCGAGGACCCGTCGGTCTGGACGCTGTTCCGGGTGGCGGAGAAGCAGCTCATCCCGACGATCGAGCCAGGCAAGGCTTGGGAGCTCGACGGGCGCACGTCTCTGGTGGCCTGGACCACGACGCCATGGACCACGCTGGCCAACGTCGCGCTCGCGGTCAATCCGAAGCTGACGTACCGCCTGGTCGAGCACCCGGCGCAGCCCGGCGACTACCTGCTCTTCGGAGACCACCTGGCGAAGCCCGTTCCCTTGCTCCTGGAAGCGGGCGGGAAGCGCGAGACGCTCGACCTCAGGAGCCTGCCCGCCGTCGCGCGCTTCTCGGGCGAGCTGTTGCGGGCGCTGACCTACGAGCGGCTCTTCCCATTCGAGCACCCGGACCGCAAAGGGGAGATCGTCTTCGGGGACTACGTCACCGAGGACGAAGGAACGGCTCTCGTCCACACCGCGCCCCCGTTCGGGGAAGACGACTACGCGACCGGGCGGAAGTATGGACTGCCGCTCATCTTCTCGGTCGACCCGGAGGGCAGGGTCCCACCCGGGTTCGGCCCCTTCGCCAGCCTGTGGTTCAAGGACGCCGACCCGGAGATCACCCGCGACCTGAAGCGCCGCGGCCTCCTGCTCCACGGCGAGCGCTACCGCCACAACTATCCCTTCTGCTGGCGCTGCGACCGGCCGCTCCTCTACTACGCCACCGAGAGCTGGTTCGTCAGGACGACGCAGGTCAAAGAGCGGCTGATCGCCCTCAACCGCGAGATCGGCTGGCACCCGCCGCACGTCGGCGAGGGGCGCTTCGGCAACTGGCTGGAGAACGTGGTCGACTGGGCGATCTCGCGCAGCCGCTACTGGGGGACGCCGCTGCCGATCTGGCGCTGCGACGCGTGCGAGCACACCACCGTCGTCTCCTCCTACCTGGAGCTTTTCGCGCTCGCCGGCCGGCAGCCGCCGGCCGACCTCTATGATCGCGTCGCCTTCGACCCCCACCGGCCGTTCATCGACGAGGTGGCCTGGCCGTGCGCCGAGTGCGGCGCGGGCACGATGCGCCGCGTCTCCTACGTGCTCGACGCCTGGTTCGACTCCGGCGCCATGCCCTTCGCCCAGCACCACTACCCGTTCGCGAACCGCGAGCTGATCGAGGGCGGCCCCGGCGTGCGGCAGTTCCCCGCCGACTTCATCTCCGAGGCCGTGGACCAGACGCGCGGCTGGTTCTACACCCTCCACGCCCTGGCGGTCCTGCTCTTCGACTCGGTCGCCTATCGCAACTGCATCGTCCTCGGCCACGTCGCCGACGAGCAGGGCAGGAAGATGTCTAAGCGCCTGGGCAACGTCGTCGAGCCGATGGCGGTCATCGCCGAGGCCGGCGCCGACGCGCTGCGCTGGTACTTCTACGTCAACAACCCCGAGCTCAACTCGCGTTTCTCGGCGCGCCTGGTGCGCGAGGCGGCGCAGGGCTTCCTGCTGCCGCTCTGGAACGCGCTGTCCTTCTTCACCATCTACGCCAACCTCGATAGCTGGACCCCGGGGAGGGCGCAGCCGCCCGCGGTGCGCGACCGGGCCGAGCTCGACCGCTGGATCCTGCTGCGGCTGGACGACTTGGTCGCCAAGGTCACGCTGCACCTCGAGAGCTACGAGCCGGCCCTGGCGGCGCGCCTGGTCGAGGGCTTCGTCCAGGACCTCACGAACTGGTACATCCGCCGCAGCCGCGCCCGCTTCTGGGCCGGCAACCCCGAGAGTGCCGACAAGGAAGCCGCCTACCACACGCTCTACGAGGTCTTCACCACTTTGGCGCGCCTGCTCGCTCCCTTCACGCCCTTCCTGGCCGAGGTCATCCACGGCAACCTCGTCCGCAGCCGGCGCGCGGAGGCGGCGGTGAGCGTGCATCTCGAGGGCTGGCCGGAGGCACGAGGGTATGAAGACGAGCTGGGTAAGGAGGAGACGGCGGCCCTCATGGCGGGCATGGCGGTCGTCCAGCGCGTCGTGGCGCTCGGCCGCGCCGCCCGCAACGCGCACGAGCTGAGAACGCGCCAGCCGCTCGCCGGTGTCACCGTCGTCGCCGGCTCCGACTCGGGCGTCCA
Organism: Thermoanaerobaculia bacterium; assembly: GCA_044866775.1. Taxonomy (GTDB): domain Bacteria; phylum Acidobacteriota; class Thermoanaerobaculia; order Multivoradales; family UBA5704; genus DASUNQ01. The sequence goes on from JBIOUG010000099.1 coordinate 31,214, forward strand.
TCCCTATCTGGAAAGGTTCCACGCGCTGATCGAGGAGGAGCTGAATGTCAAGGCGGTGCGCCGGGCCGAGGACCGGAGCCAGTTCGTGCACCACGAGGTGCGCCCCAAGTTCCGCCTGCTGGGAAAAAGGCTCGGCCCACTGATGCCCAAGGTCAAAGCGGCCCTCGAAGCCATGGAGGGCGACCGGCTCGCCGCGGCCCTCGAAGGCTCCGGCGCGATCGAGCTCGCGGTGGACGGCCGCCAAGTCCGCCTCGACCGCTCCGAGCTCGAGGTCAGCCTCGTCGAGAAGGAAGGCCTCGCCACCGCCGCCGACCGCGAGCTGCTCGTCGCCCTCGACACCGAGCTGACCCCCGAGCTCCTCCGCGAAGGCCTCGCCCGCGAGTTCGTCCACAAGGTCCAGACCGCCCGCAAGGAGCAGGATCTCGACTTCGCCGACCGGATCGTCGTCCGCTACAGCGCCGACCCGGAGGAAGCCGCGGCGATCCAGGAGCACGAGGAGTGGATCAAGGGAGAAACACTGGCGGTCGACATCTCGGAGCTCGAACCCGCGGCCGCTTCACAGACCGTCCTGATCGAACGAGTTCAGATGGGGCGTTAGAGAGGGGACCGACAGCATGGCAGGGATCTTCAAGGCCTACGACGTCCGCGGCATCTACCCCACCGAGGTCAACGAGGAGGCCGCGCGGCGGATCGGGCTCGCCTTCCAGCACGTCCTCGACGCCGAGGACCGGGCGCACGGCAACACCGTCGTCGTCTCGCGCGACATGCGCGAGCACAGCCCGTCGCTCGCGGCGGCGCTCGTCGAGGGCCTCACCGCGGCCGGGCTCGACGTCCTCGACATCGGCCTCGCCACCACCCCGATGAACTACTTCGCCGTCGGCCACACCCGGGCCGCCGGCGGCATCCAGGTCACCGCCAGCCACAACCCATCGCGCTACAACGGCTTCAAGTTCAGCCGCCACGAGGCGCGCCCGGTGTCCGGCGACCACGGCATCGCCCTCATGGAGCGCAAGGTGGCGGAAGGCGACCTGCCGCCGGCGCCGCGGCCGGGCGAGGTCCGGCCCGGAGCCGTCTTCGAGGACTACCGGGCGCACGTCCTCTCGTTCCTTCGCCATGCAGACGGCGCCGTGGGCGGCGCGGGCGCCGCCGCCGGCCGCCCACTGCGCGTGGCGGTCGACGCCGCCAACGGCATGGGCACGATCTACCGGCCCATCCTCGAAGCCACCGGCATCGAGCTCGTGCCGCTCTACTTCGAGCTCGACGGGCGCTTCCCGAACCACGAGGCGAACCCGCTCAAGGAGGAGAACCTGCACGACCTCGAGGCCGCGGTGCGCGAGCACGGCGCCGACCTGGGCGTCGCCTTCGACGGCGACGCCGACCGCGCCGCCTTCGTCGACGAGCACGGCCGCCCGGTGGGGAGCGACCTGATGACCGGCTTGATCGGCGGCGAGCTGCTGGCGCGGGCGCCGGGGAGCGCGGTGGTGTACGACCTCCGCTCCTCGCGGGCGGTGGCGGAGTACGTGCGCGAGAAGGGCGGCGTGCCGGTGCGCGAGCGCGTCGGGCACTCCTTCATGAAGGCGACGCTGCGGCAGCGGCAGGGGATCTTCGGCGGCGAGCTCGCCGGCCACTACTACTTCCGCGACAACTACTACGCCGACTCGTCGCTCCTCGCCATGATCGAGGTCCTGAACCTGCTGCGCGAGTCCGGCCAACCCCTCTCGGCCCTAGTCGAGCCCCTGCGGCGCTACGCCAAGAGTCCCGAGATCAACTTCGTCGTCGAGGACAAGGCCGAGGCGATGCGCCGCATCGAGGAGCGTTACGCCGACGCCCGCACCGACCACCTCGACGGCATCACGATCGAGTACGACACCTGGTGGGCCAACATCCGCCCCTCGAACACCGAGCCCTACCTCCGCCTGGTCCTGGAGGCATCCACCCCCGAGGAGCTGGCGCAGCGCCAGGCGGAGATCACCGAGATCCTCGGCGAGCCTGAGGCGTAGCGCCCGGGCCACGTCCCGGGCGTTTTTCTGTCGTCAGTCCCGGCGCCCGCCGAGGAGCCCCGCCCGCAGCAGGAAGTACAGCAGCGTCATCAGGGTCGAGACCGCCGCGGCGATGTAGGTGAGGGCGGCCGCGTTGAGGACGCGGTCCATGCCCTCGCGCTCGCCGGGAAGGATGATCCCCTGCTCGACGGCCAGCCGCTTGGCGCGCGCCGAGGCGTCGAACTCGACCGGCAGGGTCACGACCTGGAAGAGCAGCACGGCCGAGAACAGGACGGCGCCCAGGCCCACCATGTTGGTCGACTGCAGCATCAGGCCGAGGACCATCACGATGTAGCCGACGCTCGAGCCGATGTTGGCGGTCGGCACCAGCGCCGAGCGCAGCCAGAGCGGCTTGTAGCCGACCGCGTGCTGGATCGCATGGCCGGCCTCGTGGCAGGCGACGCCGATCGCCGCCACCGACGGCGACTGGTAGACCCCTTCCGACAGCGCCAGCTTCTTGGTCACCGGGTTGTAGTGGTCGGTGAGCAGCCCGTGCGCCGGGACGATCTCGACGTCCCGGATGCCGGCGCGCTCGAGCATCCGCTGCGCCGCCTGGGCGCCGGAGAGCCCGGTCGCCGACCGCACCCGTGAGTACTTGTTGAACGCCGACCGCGTGCGCCAGCTCGCCCAGAGCGAGAGCGCCAAGGCCGGCAGGATGAACAGTAGGTAGGTCGGGTCGAAGAACATTCAGTCCTCCCTCGTCCCATCGTAACAGTCCGCCGGCCACCCCTCATTTCAGCGGCGGCTGCGGGTTCCGCTCGTCGCCGGCGCCGCCGGCCTCCACCATCTCCTGGAGCACCTCGCCCAGGCGGCGGATCTCCTCGCCGTAGCGCGCCCAGTCGCCGGCCCGCTGGGCCTCCATGGCGCGCTGGTAGTGGGTCTGCGCGCGGCGCGCGAGATCGCCGCCGACTGGCGCCGGCTGCGCGGGCGGCGCCGCCTCCCCCTCCGGCGCGGCCGTCCCGCGCGCAGGCTCCGCCGCGGGCTCCGCCGGGCCGGCGGGGCCGGGCGGCGCGGTGCCGAAGATGCGGCCGAGGCCCTCTTCCAGCGTCTCCTCCATGGCCACGCGGTTCTCGTAGGCGACGACCACCCGCTTCATCTCGGGGATGCGGCCGCCTTCGGCGCGGAGGAAGATGGGCTGCACGTAGACGAGGGCCTCCTGGATCGGGATCACCATCAGCTCGCCGCGGATGACCTCCGAGCCGCGCTGGTCCCAGAGCGAGAGCTGGCGCGAGATCTCGGTGTCCTGGTTGATGCGGTTGACGATCTGCCGCGGGCCGAAGACCAGGCTCTGCCGCGGGAAGCGGTACTCGACGAGCTTGCCGTAGTGCGCGCCGTCGCTGCGCGCCACCACCCAGGCGGTCAGGTTGTCCTTCTGCCGCGGGGTGAAGGGCGTCATGTAGATGTACTCCTCGCGCTCCTCCTGCGGCAGCCGCATGATGATGCGGCGCATGAACGGCACCTCGCGGTCGCGCTGCTGCATCGTCGGCACCTGCCACTGGTCCTCGCGGTGGTAGAGCTCCTCCGGGTCGTCCATGTGGTAGATCGTGTAGAGGCCCATCTGCGTGCGGTAGAGCTCGCCCGGGTAGCGGATGTGCGCCCGCACGTCCGCCGGCATCGCCGCGAGGTCGCGCAGGATGCCCGGAAAGACCCGCCGGTAGGTGCGGACGATCGGGTCCGCGGGGTCCGCGACGTACGGCGTCACCGTGCCGTCGTAGGCGTCGACCACCACCTTGACGCTGTTGCGCAGATAGCTCGTGCCGTCGTCGAGACGGGCGGCGTAGGGGTAGCGGTCGCTGCTGGTGTAGGCGTCGAGCATCCAGACCAGCGTGCCGTTGGCGCGGATGATCAGGTAGGGGTCCGGGTCGAAGCGCAGGAACGGCAGCGCCTTCTGGGCCCGCGCCGCGACGTTGCGGTGGTAGAGCACGCGGCTCTCGCCGGTGATATCGCCCGACAGCAGCACCTTGCTCGACCCGAGGTAGGTGGCCAGGAGCGAGCGGCGGAAGGCGCTCCCCACCCGCACGCCGCCGGCGCCGCGGTAACGGGTGAAGACGTTGGCGTCGCCCGCCGGGTAGTCGAACTCCTTCTGCCGCGTGTGGACGAAGACGTGGGTGTCGGTCAGCTCGCCGTAGTAGATCTGCGGCCGCGTCACCCGCAGGTCGACGGTCGAGCGCGGCGGCAGGTCGCGGATGAAGAGGACCGGGAGCCCCTCGGCGGTGGTCAGGTTGACCGGCGCCAGGGTGAGCCCCATGCCGTGGGTGAAGGTCAGGTGCTCGTTGATGAAGGTCCGCGTCGGCAGCGACGCCGGATTGAGCTCGCGCGGCGAGAGCAGCACCTGCCGGTAGCGCCCGTCGATCCAGTAGCGGTCGTCGTCGACCGAGATGAAGTCGTAGTAGGTGCGGATCTCCTGCAGTTGGCCGAAGGTCTGGAGCAGCGGCTCGACGTCCCAGAGGCGGACGTTCTCGATCGTCGTCGCGTTGGCGCGGACGTCCGCGAGCGTGATGCGGGCCGCGCCGCTCAGCTCGCGGCTCTCCACCCGGTCGAGCCCCCAGGCCCGCCGCGTCAGCTCGATGTGGTGGCGCAGCGAGGGTGCCTCGCGCGTCAGCTCGGTCGGCGCGACGACCAGGCGCTGGACCGCCGCCGGCACGACGACGCGCCCGAGGAGCGACACCAGGGCGAATCCGGCGACCGCGACGACCGCCCCGCGCACCGCCCGCCGCCGCACGGCGAAGACGACCAGCACCGCCGCGCTCACGATTGCGGCGATCGCGGAGACGTGGAGCCCCGGGCGGCTCGCGTGCAGGTCGGTGTAGCTCGCCCCGACGAGCGGTCCGGTCGTCGAGTACAGGAGCTCCGGCAGCCGCACCAGCCAGATGCCGGCCGCGGTCAGGAGGAAGAGGAACGCGCCGAGCGCCGCGAGGTGCCGGCCGGCCGCCGGCTCGACCCGCAACCGCCCGTCCGGCGCCAGCACGAGGTCGCGGCGGAGCCAGTAGGCGCCCGCGGCCAGCAGCAGCGACAGCGCACCGAGACTGAAGAGGAGGCCGAGGACCGCCGCGACCAACGGCAGGGAGAAGACGTAGTACGCCACGTCGCGCCCGAAGATCGGGTCCGCGGTGGCGAACGGGACGCCGTGGAGCGCGCGCAGCACGGTCAGCCAGCCGCTCATGGCCGAGAGCCCCAGCACGACGGCGATGACGAGCGCGATCGGGACCGTCACCCGCCAGACCAGCTCGCTCAAGTCCCGCGGCGGCGCCTCGGGCCCGTGCAGGAGGATCGGCCGGTACGCCCGCCCCCGCTGCGCGATCCGCGCGTTCGAGTAGAGGAAGCCGAAGGCGAGCAGCGCGACGGCTGCGAACAGCCCCGCCCGCGTCGCCAGCTCGGTCCCCAGCACCCGGCTGAAGCCGATCTCCTGGAACCAGAGGACGTCGGCGTAGAGCCGGATGAGCGCCGGGGCGAGGACGAGGAGCAGGAGCAGCGCCAGCAGCCCGAGCAACCGGGGACGGCGGGGGCGACGAGTTCGTGTCGGGACCAGGCGCACGGGGCGACGGTATCACCGGACCCGCAGCGGACAGGCTGCGGCCACCGCGCGGAGCGCGGTCGACGGCCGCAGTAGAGTACCCGCCGGAGGAGGAGATGCCATGACCGAGCCAGGGGCGGTGCGCGTTGCGGTGGTCACGGGCGGCAGCCGCGGCATCGGCCGGGCGATCGTCGAGGCGCTGCTCGGCGAGAGGTGGCGGGTGTACTTCTGCAGCCGCAGCGCCGAGTCGGTGGCGGGCGCCGAGCGCGAGCTGGCGGAGGGGTTTCCCGGCGCGGTGCGCGGCAAGGCCGTGGACGTGAGCCGCCAGGAGGAGGTCGACGCCTTCGCCGCCTGGGTGCTCGGCGAGGAAGCCAGGCGGGTGGACTGCCTGGTCAACAACGCCGGCCGCGGGCTGTTCGGGGCGGTCGACGAGCTCTCGGGCGACGATTGGCGCGAGGTCATCGACACCAACCTCTCCGGCCCCTTCTACTGCGTGCGCGCCTTCGCGCCGGCGATGAAGAAGCGCGGCGGCGGCTGGATCTTCAACATCGCCTCGCTCGCCGGTAAGAACCCCTTCGCCGGCGGGGCGGCCTACAACGCCAGCAAGTTCGGCCTGGTGGGGTTCTCCGAGGCCGCGATGCTCGACCTGCGCCAGCACGGCGTGCGGGTGGCCTCGATCCTGCCGGGGAGCGTCGACACCTCGTTCCGCCACGGCCACGGCCGCAGCAGCGAGGGCGGCTGGATGCTGGCGCCGGAGGACGTGGCGAAGATGCTCCTCCACCTCCTCACCTACCCCGAGCGCGCGCTGCCGAGCCTGGTGGAGATGCGCCCGAGCCGGCCGCCGAAGCGCTAGGCAGCAGTCACGTGTCCTTCTCCCTCCCCCGCGCAGCGGGGGAGGGCGGGGGAGGGGGTATCGGAATCAATCGGGCGGGGAATTAGTGCGAAGGAAGAAACCCCGGGCGGGAGGGCGGGGCGCAGGAGTCTCTCTCTCTCTTTACAACACCTTAAACGGCTCGGCGGCCTTGAGCACCATCGGCCCGGTGGGCTGCGGGGCGCCGCCCTCGGGCTCGACGGTGATCGCGGCGGTCTGCGTCCCCGCGGGCATCTCCTTCGACGAGAGGTTGACCGGCGTGCCGTGCTCGGCCTCGAAGACGCCGGCCGAGATCGGGGCCCCGTCGGCGATGAACCAGAGCTGGTAGTCGCGCCCCGGCCCCGCCGGCGGCAGGCCCTGCACGAAGAGGAACCAGTGCTGGTGGTCGGAGGCCACGAAGAGGACGCCGCGCGCCCCCGGCTGCGCCGGCGACTCGCCGACCGGCCGCAGCGGGCAGACCTCGACCGCCGACGAGGTGACGAGCGCCAGGCGCGCCTGCAGGTCGGCGAGCGCGCCGCCGCTCTGCTCGAGCTCCGCGATCCGCTGCTCTTTGCTCTGGAGCTCGGCGCGCAGGGCGTCGAGCTGCTCGCTCTGCCGCACGAGCCCGAGGTAGAACCAGGCGCTGGTGCCGAGCAGGGCCAAGACGAGGCTGGCCGCGAGCGCGAGCGGCCAGCGGCGCGGTCGGCGAACGGGGCGCGGCGCCGGCGGCTGCGCGCGAAGCGGCGGCCGCTCCGGGGGGATCGCGGTGCCGGGCACCGGCGGCGCCTCCCGCGCGGGCGTCCAGCGAAGCGCGGCGCCGGCCGGCACCGAGGGCACCACCTCCAGCGTCTCGTCGCCGCGCACCACGGCCAGCAGGCGCTCGCGGAGCTGCGGTCCGGGCGCCGCCGGCGGCGCGTCGTACCCCACCAGCCCCAGCACCTCGGTGTAGAGGCGCACCATCGTCTCCGCCGCCTCGTCGGCGGGGCCCGCCGCGGGCCCAGGGAGACCCTCCTCGAGGGCCCGCAGGGCCTCGTCGATGAGCTGGTCTTCGGAGCGTGGCTCGGCCATCACAGGAGCTCTCGGATCTGCGGCCGTAAGGCCTGGCGTAGCTTCTTCATCGCCAACAGCGTTCTGGTCTTCACAGTACCCAGCGGGATGCCGGTCTGGCCGGCGATCTCGCTCTGCGACAGGCCCTGGAAGAACGCCAGCTCCAGGACCTCCCGCTGCTCGGGCGGTAAGCTCTCCATCTCGCGGCGGACGCGCTCGCGTCTCTCCGCGATCAGTACGTTCTCCGCCCCCTCGGGGGATGCATGGCCGTCGCCCGGCTCGTGCTGGACCGCCTCGACCGTGCGCTCGACGACCCGCCGGCTGCGCAGGCGGTCGATCGCCCGGCTGCGGGCGATGAGCACGAGCCAGGTCGAGACCGAGGAGCGCGACGGGTCGTAGCGGCCGGCGTGGTTCCAGACGTGGAGCAAGACGTCCTGCAGCACCTCCTCGGCGTCGGTGCGGTTGCCGAGGATGCGGTAGGCGAGGCCCATCAGCAGCGACCCGTAGCGGTCGTACAGATCGCCCAGCGCCTCGGTGCGGTGGTCGGCCAACTGCCGCACCAGGACGGCGTCGCTCGGCGGTGCCGCGGGGTCCTGCAGCGGGGTCGAATCCGTGGTGGGCATCGTGCGTAACCGCCGGTGGCGGCTCAGGATAGCACGCACGGCGCGCCCCCGCCGTGTAGCATCGGCGGCGCCGGAGCGGCGGTCCGCACGGTGGCGGCAGGGAGGAGGCGAGGTTGAGCGAGACGAGCGGCGCGGGGCCGACCCAGCCGGCGATCCGGGTGCTCCTGATGCCCAAGGACACCAACGCCCTGGGCACGATCTTCGGCGGCATCATCCTCTCCTACATCGACCAGGCCGGGGCGGTCGAGGCGCACCGTCACGGCGGCGAGCGCCTGCTGACGGTGGCGATGCGCGAGGTGGTGTTCCACCAGCCGGTGTTCGTCGGCGACCTGGTGAGCTTCTACACCGAGACGCTGCGGCTGGGACGGACCTCGATCACGGTCAAGGTGGTGGTGGAGGTCGAGCGGCGGACGCGCGGCGGCGGGCGGGTCAAGGTGACGGAGGCGGAGGTCGTCTACGTCAACGTCGACGAAGAGAACCGGCCGGTGCCGGTCATTCAGGGGCTGAACGGCTCGTAGCAGCGGCGGCAGCGGGCCTCGTAGGACTCGCTGTCGCCGACCTGGAGCTGCTCGGGGCCGCCGGCGATGCGCTGGCTGAAGGTGGCAGGAGCGCCGCAGCGGACGCAGATGGCGTGCATCTTGTCGACGTACTCGGCGTGGGCGAGGAGGGCGGGCATGGGCCCGAAGGGGCGGCGGAGGTAGTCGAGGTCGAGGCCGGCGACGATCACCCGCACGCCGGCGTCGGCCAGCTCCTCGACCAGTGGCACGAGGCCGGCGTCGAAGAACTGCGCCTCGTCGATGCCCACGACCTGGACGCCGAAATGGAGCAACCGGCGCAGCTCGCCGCTGTCGGCGACCGCCAGCGCCTCGAGCTCGCGGTTGTCGCGCGTCACCAGGCGCTCGGGGCCGTGGCGGCGGTCGGCGTGCGGCTTGAAGACCTGCACCTTCTGCCGCGCGATGGCGGCGCGGCGCAGGCGGCGCACCAGCTCCTCGCTCTTGCCGGAGAACATGCCCCCGGTGATGGCCTCGACGTGACCGCGCGATCCTTCGTTCATCATCCCGTGCCGGTCCTGCGAATGAATCCGGGACTCTATCGCTTTTGCGGGTGCTACCATGCCGGGCATGGCCGTCCGGCGCACCGCCAAGCGCGTCTTCTCCTACGAGGAGGCGCTCTCGACCTTTCCCGCGGTGCGCGATCTGACCGCCGCCGCCGTGCGCCAGGTCGAGTCGCTGATCGACCACTTCAAGGGGCACGAGGAGGCCGAGGAGCGGCAGGAGGAGCTGGAGCAGGCCTACGAGGCGGTGGTGCAGGCCTGGGCGGCGGAGATCATGGCCATCGGCTGCGAGGTCAAGGGCCTCTGGCTCGTCGACTGGGACAGCGGCGACGGCTACTACTGCTGGCGCTACCCCGAGGACTCGATCGGCTTCTTCCACACCTACGAGGACGGCTTCGCCGGGCGGCTGCCGATCAACTAGACCCGGCGCTCCTCCGCGCACAGCGCTCCAGGAACGCCGCGACGGCGGCGACGGCGGCGACGACGTTCTCCTTCTCGGTCCTGCCGGAGGCGGCGCGCGGCTTGAAGGAATGGTCGCCGTCTTCGATCCAGACCACCTCGATCGCCGGCGACAGCCTGTAGCTCGCGACGTCCTCGCGCGTGCCGAAGGTGTCGCGGGTGCCCTGGATGATGAGCGCCGGCGTGCGCAGCGCGGCCAGGTGCGCGGTGCGCAAGCGCTCGGGCTGGCCCGGCGGGTGGAACGGGTAGCCGAGGCAGACGAGGCCGCGGGCGCCCACCTCGTCGGCGACCATGCTGGCGATCCGGCCGCCCATCGACTTGCCGCCGATCACCACCCGCTCGCCGCCGCCGAGCGCCTCGACCGCCCGCTTCCAGGAAGCGGCCAGCACCGGCCCCGGGTTGGGGCCCTTCCGCCCTCCGCCTTCCCGCCGCGCCCGCATGTAGGGGAACTCGAAGCGGGCGACGCGGAAGCCGCGGCCGCCGAGCGCGCGCGCGACGGTCGCCATGAACGGCGAGTCCATCGGCGCGCCGGCGCCGTGGGCGAGGACGACGGTCAGCTCCGATGGCTCGGGGCCGTCGAAGAGGAAGGCCGGCTCCTGATCGCTCGCTGCGGGCATGGTGGCTTCGATCCGGCGGGAGCATACGCGGGTCGGGCCACCCTCGGCGATGCCGCGTCGCGCCTTTGCGGCTCCGCTCCCACAGTCTGGTAGGGTTCGACCCTTACGCCAAGGATTTCATGGCCCGTCGGTTCCTCTGGGTCAACGGCCTCGCGGCCGCCGGCGTCCTCGCCGTGCTCTTCGGCCTCCTCCTGTGTCAGGAGAGCGACCCCTCGGACCTGCTGCAAGGAACGCCGGGTTACCTGCGATCCAGCCGCAGCCGCTTGACGGGCGGCGTGCAGCGGGAGCCCGCAGCCGACGCCCCGGCCCGGCCTCGACCTCCCGCTCCGCGAGATCTGCAGCGCATCTCGCGCGCCGCCGATGTCCTCGCGGTGCGAATCGCGAACGGGAGCTCCGGCGAGCGAAGAGTCGCGGATCTTCACAACCTCGGCGCGCTGCGACTCGCCGAAGGGCGCGCCGGTGACGCCGTCCTCAGCTTCGAGCAGGCGGGCATCGAAGCGCCGTCGGCGGCGGCTCTCCAGAGCGATCTCGCCGCCGCCTACCTGACGCGCGCCGAGCGCGACGGCCGGCCGTTCGATCTCATCCAGGCGCTGAGGGCGGCGGAGCGGGCGCTGGCTCTGGCTCCGCGTCTCGCTCCGGCGTCGTTCAACCGAGCCGAGGCGCTGACCCGGTTGCAGCTCAGTCAGCGCGCGATTGCGGCCTGGAAGAGCTACCTACAGGTCGATCCGCGATCGGGCTGGGCCGCCGAGGCTCGCCGGCGGATCCGGAGCCTGGCACGGCCCACACTGGAGCAGCTTTGGCAAGCTCGACGGCGCCGGCTCGACGCCGCCCTGGCGCGGCATGAGGAAGAGACCGTGCGGGAGATCGCGGCCAGGTTTCCCGACCGGGTGCGGCGCCACGCCGAGGACGGCCTGCTCGCCTGGGCGGAGGAGACCCAGGCCGACGGAGGCACGGCGCTAGCTGCCGCCGGCGAAGTCGGGCGCGCGATCGAGGCGACCACAGGCGACAGGATGATCGCCGATTGCGTGGCAGCGATCGACGGCGCTCTGCACGCCGGCGGCCTCCGATCGGCGGAGCTGCGACAGGGGCATGCCGCCCTGGGCCGCGGCTTGCGGGCGTATGAGGTGCAGGACTTCGACGACGCCCGCCCGTCGCTGCTGGCGGCGAGAGACGCTCTGGCATCCGGCGGCAGCCCTTGCGCGGCGTGGGCCGATCTCTACCTCGGCATCATCGATCACTACAGCGTTCCCGCACAGGCGTACCGCGACCTGTTCGCCTTGCGCGGACGCCTCGCGGCCGATCGCTACCCTGCCTTGGCCGGACGCATCGACTGGATGCTCGGCACCATCGAGGCCACGCAGAACCGGCACGAGAAGGCCCTCGCCTGGTACCGCTCGGCCCTCGAGCTGCTTCGCCGGGCGGGGAACCCGGCATACATCCACATCCTCGCCGCCAGCGCATATCGCGACCTCGGGCAGCCCGAGCGCGCCTGGGAAGAGCGTCTCGCCGGGCTCGCCGCCCTCCGGCGGGACGGCGACCTGCGGCGGCTGAACGCGGCGCTCTACGACACCGCCGAGGACCTTCTCGACCAGCAGCATCCCGGGCCGGCGCTGGACTTCGCCGAGGAGCTGCTGGACAACGCCCGCTCCTGGGGTAACGTGAACGGTCTCGCGGAGGCGAGGCGGCAGCGCGGCCGCGCCCTCGCCGACCTCGGGCGTGGTGGCGAGGCCATGCGGGAGCTCCGTGCCAGCCGCAGGCTGGCGGCCGAGATCCCATCGCGGGACATCCGCGCCCGCGTCTTCTCGGCCCTCGACCTGACGGAGGGTAGCCTGCTCGCGGATACCGATCCGGAACAGGCGGTGCGCCTGCTCGGGCGCGCGCTCGCGACGCGACAGAGCAAGGGCTATCGCTACAGAGTCCCGGCGCTCCTGGTGGCCCGCGCCCGCGCCTGGCTGCGGCGCGGCGACTTCGGGCGCGCCGAGACCGACCTCCGGCGCGCCATCGAGGAGCTCGAGAGCCTCCGCGAGGAGGTTCGCGCCGAGGATCTTCGGGTCTCCTCCTTCGAACAGGCTCAAGCCGCGTTCGACGAGATGGTCTCCCTCCAGGTGGAGCGCTACGGGGACGTCGCGGCGGCGCTCGGCTTCGCCGAGCGGGCGCGTAGCCGGCTCCTCCTCGACCTCATCGACCAGCGGGGCGCGGGCGAAACCGGCAGCGACGCGTCGCGGCGGCTGCCGCGCGCGCTGCCGGCCGCGGAGATCCTGGCGCGCCTTCCCGCGGAGATCCGCCTCGTCGAGTACCTGGTCCTGCCGGACCGGCTCCTGATCTGGGTAGTGCGGCGCGGCACCGTCCGCCTCGTCACGGCGCGCATCGGCCAGTCCGAGCTGGACGACCTGGTTCGCGCGCTGCGGCTGGCGATGCGCCGCCGCGCCGGCGAGCGCGAACTCCGGCGCCAGGGCGCGCGGCTCCACGAGGTCTTGATCCGCCCGCTCGCGCCTGAGCTTGCGGCCGGCGCGCCCCTGGTCGTCGTGCCGGACCGCTCGCTGATGCAGGTCCCGTTCGCCGCTCTCTTCGACCCCAGGCGACACCGCTACCTGGTCGAGGACCACACTCTCACCGTCGCGCCCAGCGCGACTCTCTACCTCGCCGCCCTGGAGCGGGACGGGAGCAGTGCGCCGAGCGCCCCGCGCGATGCTCTCGTCGTGGGCGATCCGGCGTTCGATCGCCGGCGCTTCCCCCGCCTCGACCGCCTTCCCTTCGCCAAGACGGAGGCCGCCGCCGTCGCCAGCCTGTACGACCAGGCGGACCTCCTGCGGGACGCGGCGGCCACGCGAGCCGCCTTCCTCGCCCGCGCGCCGGCCCGCCGCGTGGTCCACTTCGCCGGCCACTCCCTGCTCCATCCGGACGCTCCTTGGCTGTCGCAGCTCCTCTTCGCTCCCGGCGGCGGTGATTCCGGCGCCCTCTACGCCCGCGAGCTCGCCGGCCTCCGGCTCGAGCGGACGGAGCTCGTCGTCCTCTCCGCCTGCCGGACGCTCGAAGGCGCCGCCGCCAGCCGCGAGAGCGTCGTCGGCCTCGCCGCGGCGTTCCTGGCCGCCGGGCCGCCGGTCGTCGTCGCCAGCCTCTGGAAGGTCGACGACGAGGCCACCCGCGAGCTGATGGTCGCGTTCCACCAGGCGCTGCGCCGCGGCGAGGATCCGGCGTCCGCGCTGCGCACCGCCCAGCGCCGGCTCCTCGGCGCTCGCGGCGGCTCGTTCCGTTCAGCGGCCGACTGGGCCGGCTTCGAAGCCTTCGGCGGCGCTCCGCTCCGCGAAAACTAGCCGTCCGTCCGTCTCCTCTTCCCGAACCGGCTGCAGCAGGAGCTTCACGGGATCCCGGAGTCGCAGTGCTCCGGTGGGAGCTTCCCACCTCGGATGGTCACGAGAGTCACGAGAGGAGCAGGAGATGCCCTTCGATTTCGAGCTGTTGTTCACCGGCCTATGTCTTTTCACCTTCGTGCCGGATCGCCAGGACCCCGAGGAGGTGAACGTCCTCCTGGTCAATACGAACCACCTGCACGGAGACGCGGCGCGCGGCGGCAACGGGAGCGGCCACAATGGCCACCATCACGTTGCCCACGAGCCGGTGCTGACCTACGCGCTGAACGTCCTCACCGACCGCTCGGAGAAGGTGCACCAGGTATTTCCCGGGCCCGACGGCGAGCCGATCGGGAGGCGGCGGCTCGACCTGCCGCAGAGAATCCCGAAGCTCGCGCTGGTACCCCCCGAAGGCGCCGCGGAGAAGCCGACGGTCATCTGGCGGCCGGCCGCGGATGCCGGCGTGCAGGTGCCGCGCAACCCGGACGACGAGCGCTGGCTGGATTGGGCGCTGCGCCTGGCCAGGCTCTTCCCAACGGTCCCAGCGCCGAACGGCAACGCCTTCGCCGGCCTCGACAGGGACCTGGTGAGCACGAGCACCCGCGTGCGCCTGACCACGGGAACGCTGCAGGCGGCGCGCGTGGCGCGCGGCCTCAACGGCGGCTACGTGCTCTGGCACTTCGTCGACAGCGACAACAACTTCGATCGTCGCGAGTCGCAGGCGTTGGCCGGCTCGATCGTCCTGCGCCTCGAGGGGCTGACGGCGCCGGTGCAGATCGCCGGCTTCGGCGGGCTCGTGGAGTTCGCGCCTCCGAGGGGCGCCGGCGGCGGGCTCGTACAGGTGAGCATCACCAACTTCCCCCCCGAGGAGGTCGACGAGAGGGATCGCCTCGATCACGTCACCCAGGAGTACAGCAACCTCGTCCCGGGCGTGGATCACGCCGCGATGAGGTTCCCGACCAACGCCGACCACCTCGACACGCCCTCGAGCACGCTCTGCCCGCCGGGCACCCATTGAGAAGGAGAGCCACATGCAACTCGCGACCAGATCTCTCACCGATGAGCCACTACGGATCGACGTCGAAGGCGACGGCGTAACCGAAGACGTCGAGATCGTCGAGGTTCTCGACCCCGGCTTCAGCTACCCGCTGCTCGCCCGGTGGACGAAGCCGTGCGGCAACACCGCCCGCAGACAGACGGTGTGGGCCGTGGCGAGCCATTTCCACGTCCATGGCGCGCCGGTCGCCGACCTCGAGAGAGGTGTCCTCGCGCACCTCGGCGGTGAGCCGCTGCAATACCGGACTCTCCCGATGTCGGCCGCCCCGGCCGGCGGCGGCAGCTTCCGCGTCGGCCCCACGCCCTCGACACCGGCCTTCCGGCGGCTGACCGAGGCCGGGACCGTCCTGCGCGCCGTCGAGCCCTTGCGCGCGCTCGGGGCCGGCGTCCGGGTCGAGCCCGACTATCTCTGCTTCGTCGACGCCGCGCCGAACGACAAGGACTTCGCGCTGCTGCAACAGACGACCATGGCCCGCATCGGGGCGCCGGCGGCCTGGGACCTCACCACCGGCAGGGGCGACGTCGTGGTGGCGATCGTCGACACCGGGATCGACCTGGCGCACCCCGACCTCGCGGCCAATCTCCGGCGCGGGGCGGCCGGCGAGGTGCTCGGCTGGAACTTCGTCAAGGGCGATCCGGATCCGGCCGACGACCACTGGCACGGCACCTACTGCGCCGGCCTGGTAGGGGCGGCCGGCAACAACGGGATCGGGATGGCCGGCGTCAACTGGCAGGTGTCGCTGCTGCCGGTCAAGGCCTTCAACGCCGCCGGCGTGGGCACCAGCACCCATGCCGCCGCCGCGATCCGCTTCGCTGCCGACCAAGGGGCGGACGTGATCCTGTGCGCGTGGGGGAGCGCGGGCCGCTCGTCCGACGTCAAGGCGGCGATCGAGTATGCCGGCTCCAAGGGCATCCTCGTCGTCGCGGCGGCGGGCAACACCGGCGTGAGTCTGGACGATGCGCCGCACTTCCCCGCCTCGTTCGCTGCGGACGAGCTGCCCAACCTGATCTCCGTCTCCGCGACGGACAACCAGGACAAGCCTCTGCCCGATGCCGCCACGAGCCCGACCCAGGTCCATCTGAGCGCGCCCGGGGAGCGCGTGTACTCCACCTTCCCCACCCGGCTGCAGCCGTTCCTGCCGTACCACCTGGCGGTGACGGGAGGCACGTCGGCCGCCGCGGCGCTGGTGGCGGGCGGCTGCGCGCTGCTCATGGCGCACGCCAAGCGACGGAGGCTCAGCCGGAGCCACCTCGACATCCGCGACGCCCTTCTGAGCGGCGTCGATACGCTGCCGGGCGGCCTCGCGGGAATCTCTGCCACGGGCGGGCGGCTCAACCTCTCCGGCGCCCTGGGGAAGCTGGGGGAGCGCCGCACCGCCACGCACCGCAGCACGCCTGCATCCTCGCGACGGCCGCCCGCGGTATCGCCCCCGGTCGCACCGGTGCACGCCCATCCCTGAGCCAACGCGAACCCTTCGAGGAGGAATGACGATGAACCGTTCACCGATGTGCTCTCAACTGCTTCTGATCGCTGCCCTGGCGACCCTTCCGGGAGCGGCCCGGGCAGCATCCACCGGCCAGGTGGCGGCAGTCACCGAGGGCCGCCTGGAGGTCGCACGGATGCTGCTCGCCGAGGCCGGCATCACCGCGCCGCTCGCGGCCGATCCGGCGGCCGTGCGGGCGCTGGCCGCAGCGTTCCGCGACTGGGAGGCGGCGAGCTCCGGCACGCACGCTCCAGGGGCCGTGAGCTGCGTCGTCGACGATGTCCGGGCGCCGGCGGGCGCACCGGCGCCCTTACGCGTCCAGGACCTGCTTCCCGCCGGCGGCAGCCGCCTCGGACGCGCGTTGAGCTTCTCGCTCGGGTTCCAGGACCTGCAGGACACCTTCCTGGTCGAGGCGAAGAACGAGGACACGCCGGACGACCCGAACGACACCATCCTCAAGACCGTGGTGAACCCGGAGTCCTACACTCCGACGGCGACCTTCTCCTTCCGCCCCGGCGACCTCCTGCTCTCCTCCGCCGACATCGCGCAGGCGCTCGCTGTCGTCACCAAGTACCCCACGCTCTTCGACACCACCGCGGCTTTCGAGCCCGAGAGCCGCACCTTCGACTCCTTCGCCCGCTCGCTCGGCGGCGGCCGCCGCTTCCTCGGCGCGCTGACCCTCGCGGCCAGTTTCGCCCGCCGGCCGCGGTTGCCGGATGCGAACAACGCCATCCCTCCCGAGCTGCTGCGACAGGACCGGACGTCCACGACCTGGAGCGTGAAGTTCGATCCCTTCCTCTTTCTCAACCCGCTCGCCGCGCAAGCGGATGGGTACCAGGCGGCGCTCGGCTACGCCAAGCTGTATGGCGGGGCGGGCGTCGGCCGTGGGCCGGATCCCTGCGATCCGTTCCAGATGGCGGTCGCCGCGGACCGCCAGATCTCGCGCCTCTGCCTGGCTGCTCTATCTGCGACTCCGCCCCGCGGCGGGCTGTGGCTGCCGGCGGTCGAGTTCAAATCGGTCGACCAGTTCGACTACGTCAAGACCGGCACCCAGTTCCTGCCCAACACCGAGAAGGATCTGGAAAGCCTGACCTTGACGTGGGACCTGGCGCGAATCTTCAGCGTCGCCAAAGCCCGCGACACCGCGCTTGGCATCTTCAAGAACCATCTCGACCTCCAGAACGGACCGCCGCGGATCAAGACCGCTTCCGGCGGCGCGCAGGAGCCACTGGCGGCGCGCAAAGGAAGCTTCCTCCACCGCCGCCTGGAGGCCGAGGGCCTCGCGGCGGTGAGCTGGCGCGTGGAAACACCGCAGGGCAAAAAGAGCGTCTGCGCCTTCCCCGGAGTGCAGCTCACGAAAGACGGGCTGCTGATCGGCACGCCCGAGGTGGAAGGAGACTACGCCGTCACCGTCGTCGCCTCCGACGGATTGCAACAGGAGTCCCGTGTAGAGCTCATCGTGACCGTCGACAAGGGGCCGGAAGCCGACCTCAAGGCGGTGCTGATGGCGATGTACCTCGAGCTCGCCGTGCGGCCCGAGGTCATCGCCGACGAAGGGTGGTTCGAAGCCCTCCTGCGCTCGTGGAAGCAGCTCGGCGGCGAGGAGGTCGCGCCCCGGGCGGCGCGGGACGTGGTCTCCACGATACGGTGAAGGTCCCGGGGGGCGGGGCGCCGCCCCGCCCCAGCGCCTGCCGCCGCCCTCCTAATTACTGACCAACGCCTCGAGGCGCTCCGGGGTCACCCCGGCGAGGCCCGGCACGACGGCATGCGCCCCGGTCAGCACGGCGGCGTCGTAGGTGTGGGCGACGCCGACGGTGAGCAGGCCCGCCTCGGCGGCGGCGCGGATGCCGGCGGGGCTGTCCTCGAGCGCCAGCACCTCGTGGGGGTGGACGAGGCGCTCGGGGAGCGGCGGGCGGGAGTTGAGCGCCTCGAGCGCCAGGCGGTAACCCTCCGGGTCGGGCTTGCTCTCGGCGACGTCCTCGGCCGTCACCAGCACCTTGAAACGGCCGCCGATGCCGAGCTGGCGCAGCGCCCCCTCGACCTCCTCGCGCAGCGCCCCGCTGACCACGCCGAGGAGCCAGCCGCGCGCCGCCGCCGCGGCGACCAGCTCCGGCGCGCCGGCGAAGACCGGGTAGCCTGCGGCCATCACCCGCTCGCGGTAATAGCTCGCCTTGCGCGCGATCAAGCGCATCAGGCGCGGCACCGTCGCCGCCTCGCCCACGGCCGCGAGCGCCGCCGCGAAGCAGCCGCGGTCGTCGAGGCCCAGGTAGCGGGCGTAATAGTCCGCGGCCGCGAGCGGCACCCCCTCCTCGCCGAGCACCCGCTGGAAGAGCTCGAGATGGAGGGGCTCGTCGTCGACCAGGACGCCGTTGAAGTCGAAGAGGAGGGCCCGAATCACGCCCTGGAATCATACTCTCCGGGAATGGCGGAAAGGCTTGTTTTTGTTTGACTTTCCGGCCGCCCGCCGCTAAGGTGGGAGGGCAGCAGACGACGAGGAGATGCTCATGGAATCGACCCAGACGACCCAGCCCGAGGCCCGGCCGCTGCCGCCCGACGAGGTGCCGGTCTCGCTGACCTCGAAGGCGGTCGAGATGGTGAAGATCACGCGCCAGCAGGAAGGCCTGGACGACGCGCACGGGCTGCGCATCGCGGTACGCGGCGGCGGCTGCAGCGGCTTCGAGTACGCGCTCGACTTCGACAACGAGGCGCGGCCGAACGACGTCGTCTACGAGCAGGAAGGGCTGACGGTGTACGTCGACGGCGTCTCGGCGCGCTACCTGCGCGGCACGAACATCGACTACGTGATGGGGATGGCCGGCGCCGGATTCAAGTTCCACAACCCGAACGCGGCCGGCACCTGCGGGTGCGGATCGTCCTTCACCGTCTAGGGCGCTGAGACGAACGGCAGCGCCGCGACTTCGGCGCTGCCGCCACCTTCGACTTCTACTGTCGTTCCAGGCTCGGCGGCGCGCTGGTGCAGGATGGCGAGGCCGATCGCGCGGCCGAGCGCCGGCGAGCGCAGCGCGCTGCCGACGGCGCCCGCCTCGCGGCCGTCGTGGAAGAGCTTGGCGCCGTGGGGCGGCGGCGGCTCCTCGCCGGCGAAGCGCAGCCCGACGAGCCGGCGCTGCACGCTGCCGCGGTAGTGGATGCGGGCCACGACCTCCTGTCCGAGATAGCAACCCTTGGTGTAGCTCACCGCCTCCGGGATCCCGGTCTCCTGCGGGAAGTTGTCGGGGCCGAAGTCGAGGCCGAAGCGCGGCTGCCCAGCCTCGACGCGCAGCGCCTCGAGCGCCTGCGTCCCGACCGGCACGGCGCCGCGCTCGAGCAAGCCCTCGACGAGCGCCGCGGCGACCGAAGCCGAGACCCAGATCGTGAAGGCCGGCGTCCCCAGGCGCCCTTGGCGCACGAGCGTCACCTCGGTGCCGAGGAGAGCGGCGCGGGAGTGCGCCCAGGCTCCCGCCGGGAGCGGCGCCAGAGCCCCGAGCAGCCTCTCGGCGCCCGGGCCGACGAGCGACAGCGGCAGGAGGTCCGCCGCCGGCATGACCTCCACCCGGTCGGCCAGGACGTAGCGGCCGAGATGCTCGGAGACGGCCTCGCCGCGCCCCGGTGGCAGCTCGAGGCGAAAGCGGTCCTCGAGCGCCAGCACGACGGCGTCGGCGAGGATCCGCCCCTGGCCGCTGGTGATGAACCCGTACGCTCCCTCGCCGGCCGCGAGCCCCTGGACGTCGCAGGTGATTTTGCTATTCAGGAACCGCTGGCGATCGGCGCCGAGCAGCTCGAGGCGGCCCATCCAGGAGCGGTCGGCGAGGCCGCACCCCTCGCGCAGCGCCGCGTGCTCGCGCGCGACGTCGCCGTAGTCTGCCGGCGCCAGCGCCCCCGCGAACGGAGCGAGGCGGCCGCCGAGCCGCCGGTGCAGGCGGGCGAGCGGGAGCGGACGGACGGCGGCGGTCTCGAGCACGGCCGAAGTCTAGCGCCGACGGCAAGCTCCCATAGGATGCGCGCCGTGCCGCCTCCCGAGCCGTTCACGCTCCGCGCCCCGACCGGCGCCGTGCTCGACGGGCTCGTCGACCGGCCCGAGGCGCCCGGCCGCCATCCTGCGGTCGTCATCTGCCACGGCTTCAAGGGGTTCATGGAGTGGGGCTTCTTCCCGTCGCTCGCCGCGCTCCTCGCCGAGCGCGGCTTCGTCGCCGTGCGCTGCAACCTCTCCGGCACCGGCCAGCGCCCCGGCGAAGACCGGGTGAGCGATCCCGCCGCCTTCCGCGCCAACACCCACAGCCGCGAGCTCGCCGAGCTGCTCGCCGTGCTCGACGCGACCGGCGTGACCATCGCGCCCGCGAGCGTCGACCCGGCCCGGATCGGGCTCTTCGGCCACAGCCGCGGCGGCGGCGCGGCGGTGCTGGCCGCGGCCCATCCGGCGTGGCGCGAGCGGCTGCGGGCGCTCGTCACCTGGGCGGCGGTCGCGAGCTTCGACCGCTACACTCCCGAGCACAAGGAGGCGTGGCGGCGCGACGGCGAGCTGCCGGTGGTCAATGCGCGCACCGGCCAGCGGCTCGCCATGGGCGTCGGGCTCCTCGAGGACCTCGAGCGTCACCGCGACGCGCTGGACGTCACGGCCGCCGCGGCGCGGCGGCAGGCGCCCTGGCTCGCGGTCCACGGCGAGGAGGACGAGACGGTGCCGTTCACCGATGCCGAGCGCCTAGCGGCCGCCGCGGCGCCGCCCTTTGCGCTCGTCGCCGTGCCGCGCGGCAGCCACACCTTCGGCAGTCGGCACCCCTTCCAGGGGCCGACGCGCGAGCTGATCCAGGCGCTGAACGCCACCCAGCAGTGGCTCCGGAAGCACCTCTGACAGGAGACCGCATGGACCCGCACTTCGATGGAGTGATCTTCAAGACGCACGCCGCCGAGCTCCGGCGCCGCATCGCGCGCCCGTTCCCGCCCTTCGTGGTGTTGGACGTGCGCCCGGAGGCGGAATACCGGCGCGGCCACATCCCGGGGGCCGTCTGGGCCGGGCACCTCGACTTCGCGCGCGTCGTGCCGGGGCTGGGCACGCCGGGGATGGAGGTCTTCGTGGTCGGCGGCGCGCCCGAGGAGCCGTGGATGCGGGAGGCGAGCCTGGCGCTCAAGCGTCTCGGCGCGCGGCGGGTGGTGGAGCTGACCGGCGGCATGGTCGAGTGGGAGCAGGCGGGCGGGCCGATCGAGAGGGAGGACGGACAGGCGCGCGCCGCCGCGGCCTAGTCGATCCCTGCCGTGCGGTCCCTCGCTGGTTCGCTGGCCGTCGCCGCCCTCGCGCTCGGGCTCGCAGCCGCTTGCCGGGATGGCCGGCCGCCCGCCCCGATCGCGGCCCGCCACCTGGTCCTGGTGACCATCGACACTCTCCGGGCCGATCACGTCGGCGCCTACGGCGGCACCGTCGCCACGCCCCACCTCGATCGGCTGGCCCGCGCGGGCGCGCTCGTCGAGCAGGCGTCGGCGCACGTGCCGTTGACCCGGCCCTCGCACGTCTCGCTGTTCGCGGGGCTCCTACCCCCGGAGACCGCCGTCCGGGACAACGTCTCGCCGGCGGCGGCGCCGGAGGCGCCCCTGCTCGCCGAGGTGCTCAGGGGCGCGGGCTTTGCGGCGGGCGGCTTCGTCTCGTCGGTCGTGTTGTCGCGCGTCTCGGGCCTCGACCGCGGGTTCGATCCGTACTCAGACGCCTTCGCGGCCGATCCGGACGAGCCGCGGTTCCTCGCCACGGCGCAGAAGCGCGGCGACCACACCCTTGGCGAGGCCGTGGCCTGGCTGGAGGCGCACCGCGATGCGCCCCGCTGCTTCCTCTGGCTCCACCTCTACGACCCCCACGATCCGTACGCGCCCCCCGAGCCCTACGCCTCCCGCTACCGCGACCGGCCCTACGCCGGCGAGGTGGCGTGGAGCGACGAGCTGGTGGGACGTCTCGAGCGGGCCCTCGCCCGGCTGGGCATGGCCGCCGACACCCTCCTGGTCGTCACTTCCGACCATGGCGAGGGGCTGGGCGAGCACGGGGAGATGCTGCACGGCTTTTTCGCCTACCAATCGACGCTGCGGGTGCCGCTCCTCCTCCGCGGGCCGGGCGTCGAGCCGGGCACGCGCGTGGCCCTGCCGGTAGGTCTCGTCGACCTCTTCCCGACGCTCCTCGAGCTGCTGCGCGTCGACCCGCCGCCCGCAGCGACGCTCTCCGGCCGGTCGTTCGCGGCGGCGCTCTCCGGCGGCGAGCCGCCGCCGCCGGCGCCGGTCTACGGCGAGTCGCTCGTACCCCGCCTCCACTTCGGCTGGAGCGAGCTGCGGACGGTGCGCGACGGACCGTGGAAGTACGTCGAGGCGCCCCGCCCCGAGCTGTACGACCTCGAGCGCGATCCGGGCGAGACCGTCAACCGGGTGGGCGCGGAGCCGGCGCGGGTCCGGGCCTTGCGCCGCGCCCTCGCCACCTTCATGGCGCGCGAGCGCGCGCTCCCGGCGGGCCAGACGCCGGCCGTGCCGCCCGAGCTGCTCGAGAAGCTCGGCGCCCTGGGGTACCTGGGGGGCGGCGCCCCCGCCGACACCCGGACCCCCGGCGCCGATCCCAAGGACCGGATCGAGGACTTCCGCTTCGCCAGCGACATGATGCGGCAGGGCCTGCTGCGGCTCCACGCGGGCGACCCGGGCGGCGCCGCCGCACGCTTCGAGGAGCTTCTGGGCCGCGGCATCGAGAGCGCCGAGCTGCACCTCTATCTCGGCCGCGCCCAGCTCGAGCTGCGCCGCTACGGCGAGGCGGCCCGCCACTTCCAGGAGGCCGCGGCGCGCACCCCGGCCTACGCCGGCGCCTGGCTGGGGCTGGCCGAGGCGCGCATCCAGTCCGGCGACGCGCCCGGCGCGCTCGCGGCGCTCGGTCAGGGCCGGCAGGCGCTGCCGCGCCACGGCGCCCTCGCCCTGGAGGAGGGCCGCCTCCTGCGCCGCCTGCGGCGGCCGGCGGAGGCAGGGCGGGCGCTGCGCTCGGCGCTCGCGCTCGAGCCACGCAACGCCCGCGTGCACGCCGTCCTGGGTGAGGCGCTGCGCGAGGAGGGCGACGTGGCCGGGGCCCTCGAGCACCTGCGCCGGGCCGTCGAGCTGGAGCCGGGGCGCGCCGCCTACTGGAACGTCCTGGGCATGACGCTCGGCGGGGAAGGACGGCTCGCGGAGGCCGAGAAGGCGTTCCGGGAGGCGTGGCGTCTCGACGCCACCAATCCGCTCCACGCCTACAACCTCGGCTTCGCGCTGCTGCGCCAGGGCCGCGCCGCCGAGGCCCGCCCCCTCTTCGAGCGCGCCCTCGCCCTGCGGCCCGATTTCACCCCGGCACGCGAGCGCCTGGCGGAGATCGCCGGCCGCGCCGGCTAGCTCGTGCCCCCAACGACTAGAACTTGAGCTTCGCGCCCAGCATCAGCCGCCGCGGCGTGACGAAGGCGGCGGGGACGTTGAACGACGACGACGTGCCGAGCGAGCTCTGCACCTGTTCGTGGGCGTCCTCGTTGAGCACGTTGAAGACGTCGGCCGACAGCCCCAGGCGCACGTCGTTCGCCAGGACGAAGTCTTTCTCCAGGCGCAGGTCGAGGAAGGTGGCCGACGGCAGGCGTCCGTAGGTGCCTCGCTCCTGCGCCAGGATGGTGGTCGGCAGCCCGGTCACGTCGTTGATGCGCACCTGCCGCACGCGGTTGGGACCGCTGCGGTAGGCGAGGTTCGCCGACACGCTGAAGTCCTTGGGCAGGAGGTAGATGAACTGGCTCTTGAACTGCCAGGGCACGTCGCCGCGCAGGCGCCCGCCGGTGTTGACGAAGTCGTTGGGGTTGCGGCCGAAGATGCGGAACTGCAGGCCGCCCCGCTGCTCGAGGCTGGTGGGGCCGCCGCTGTCCGTGGTCCGCCCCTCCGATTTCAGATACGTCAGCGACGCCGCGAGCGACCACTTGTTGGCCATCGGCTTCAGGAAGCCGAGGCTC
Source organism: Thermoanaerobaculia bacterium (assembly GCA_044866775.1). GTDB lineage: Bacteria > Acidobacteriota > Thermoanaerobaculia > Multivoradales > UBA5704 > DASUNQ01. The sequence goes on from JBIOUG010000099.1 coordinate 55,271, forward strand.
GCCGCGTAGATGTCGTGATCCATCTCGTCGCGGTTGGTGATCATGAACGACAGGTCGTCGAGGTCGTTGACCAGACGGAACACGGTGATCGGCCTGCCGGTGGCATCGGCGCCCCGATCGTCGATGTACACGACCGGCTCGAAGATCCCGCCGACGTCCTGCCAGGCCACGAAGTCCCGGGCGCGTTTGTAGATCAAATTGAGCGTCAGCCCCATGTTGCGCCGGAGCTGGCGCTCGACGCCCAGGATGAGCTGGTCGGTGTGCGGGCTCTCGTAGTTGGGATCGACGCTCAGGTTCGAGTTGTCGGTGATCTGGACCAGGTCCTCGAGCTCGCCCGTGGCGGGGTTCAGGATGCCGAAGAAGATGGGCTTGATCGACGGCCCGATGACGTTGGCGAACTCGCCGGTGGCGATGGCCCGATGGTAGCGGCCGGCGTGGCCCTTGAGCACCGTCTTGCCGTCGGCGGTCAGGAGGTAGTTGAAGCCCAGGCGCGGCGAGACGTACTCCCAGGTGTAGTGATCGGTGCGCGGGAAGGTCACGCCGGTCGGGCGGCCGTTCTCGTCCAGCTCGTCCTGCTCCGCGGAGAAGGCCTTGTTGCGGTCGGCGCGCACGCCGAAGTTGAAGGTGAAGCGGTCGTTGACCCGCCAGGTGTCGTCCGCGAAGACGCCCCACCCCTCGGTGTTGCCGCTGTACGAGAAGGGCACGCGGGTGTAGCCGTAGCCGTATTGACCCGCGCCGTAGGTGAAGATGAGGTCGTTGTAGCCGTAGATGCCCCCCGCCTCGGCGGCGTTGTACTGCACGCCGAAGCGGAAGTCGTGGCTGCCGCCCAGGAACTCGTCGGCGAGGTGCGAGACCTTGACGTTGGCGGTGGTGCGCGTGGGCTCGAGCTCGTACCAGTAGTAGTGGCCGCCGCTGATGAAGCCGGTGTCGAGGTCGACGACGCGGGCCTGGTCCTTCGGCAGGCTGGAGTCGGTCGGCGCCATGTCCACCGAGCCGTAGAACCCCGAGTACCTGACCTCGAGCAGCGTGTCGGCCGACACCACCCCGCTGTAGCCCAGGCCCGGGGTCGGGGTCTTGATGAAGCGGGTCACCGCGGTCGTCGGCGAGACGTCGGGAGTCAGCGCGATCGCTTCCTCGGCCTCGTCCTGGTTGAAGGTCGCGACCACCCGGTGGCTCGCGTTCACCTGCCAGTTGAGCTTGCCGAAGAAGCGGTCGTACTCGTTGACCGCCGTGCCGATGTCGGGATCGACGCCGGCGTTCGCGAAGTTGTCCTCCTGGTGCTGGTAGGAGGCGAAGAACCACAGGCGGTCGCGCGCGATCGGCCCGCCGAGCTGCGCGGTGTAATCGCGGAACGTGTCGCGGTGGTACGGGAAGCCGGCGTCGTCCTCCTCGTCGGTGTTCTCGTCGGTCAAGCCGTCGCTCTGGAAGAAGGCGTTGAGGTCGCCGTGGAAGCTGTTGGTGCCCTGGCGGGTGACGATGTTGTAGACGGCGCCGGTCAGGTTGCCGTACTCGGCCGGCGCGCCGAGCGACAGCACCTCGACCTCCTCGATGGCGTCGATGTTGGGCTGCGCGAGCTGCTCGTTGAAGAAGTTGTCGTTGACGTCGGCGCCGTCGAGCTGGAAGGAGTTCTCGTCGTACGAGGAGCCGTAGACCATGGTGCGCCTGCTCAGGTCGCCGCCCCGCAGCGAGCCCGGGGCGGCGGCCACCAGGTCGTTGAAGCTCTGGCGCGCCACCGGCGCGTTCTCCACCCACACGCGGCCGAAGTTGGCGCCCACCTCGCTCGAGGTGGTGTCGATGACCGGCATGTCCGTGGTGACGGTGATGGCCTCCTCGATCCCGCCCAGCAGGAGCGAGACGTCCTCGACCGTCGTGGCCCCCACCGCCACCCGCACGCGCCGGTTGACGGGCGCGAACCCCGCGAGCGTGAACGCGAGGTCGTAGCTCCCCGGCGGCAGCGCGATGAAGCGGTAGAAGCCGGCGTCGCCGGTCTGGGTGGTCTGGGTGCCGACGATGTTCTCGCCGGTCACCGACACCGTCACTCCCGGCAACGCCGCCTGGTCGGGATCCGTCACCGTGCCCTGGATCTGGCCGGTGACGCGCTGAGCGGCGAGAGGGAGCGGCAGGAGCGCGAGAGACAGCGTGACGGCGAAGGCAGCGACCGAAAGAGCCGAGCGTCTCATGGTCGATTCTCCTCCTCAGGCCAACGGCGACTGAGGTAAAGACATGCAAGGCTCGAACCTGTGCAAAGAGTAGCACCAGCAGCGCACGACTGCCATGCGCACGAGCGGCTCCGCGGCGGCGCCGCGCTCGGCGATTCAGTCTGCTGAATCGCGTACGGTTTCCGCGATCCGGAATTCCGTTTCGGGTCGCGCAGCCCTGTCATGGGCGGGTTGCGGCGCCGGCGAGGTGGCTCCAGAATGACACCGATGGTTGGCCGACGACGGTTCGCAGGTCGCGGCGCTCTCTGCGCTCTCGTCTGGGTCTTCGTCTGGGTCGGCTGCGGGCGCGGCGCGGACGGCGGCGACCGGCCCAAGAACCTCCTCCTCGTCACCCTCGACACCCTGCGGGCGGACCGGCTCGGCAGCTACGGCTATGCCGCGGCCTCCACACCCAACCTCGATGCGCTGGCGGCCCGCGGGCTGCGCTTCACCCAGGCCACCACCGTCACCCCGCTGACCCTGCCGGCCCACTCCTCGCTCCTGACCGGCACCTTCCCCGCCTACCACGGGGTACGCGACAACGGCGGTTTCTACCTCGACGAGAAGCACCAGACCCTCGCCGAGGTGCTGCGGGCCGCGGGCTGGCGCACCGGCGGGTTCGTCGGCGCCTTCGTGCTCGACTCGCGCTGGGGCATCGCGCAGGGCTTCGAGCGCTTCTTCGACGACTTCGACCTGACCCAGTTCGAGCGCGCGCCGGGCATGGACGCCATCCAGCGCCCGGGCGCCGAGGTGGTGGAGAAGGCCCTCGCCTGGCTCGCCGAGGACCGCGAGCGCCCGTTCTTCGCCTGGGTCCACCTCTACGACCCGCACATGCCGTACGCGGCGCCCGAGCCGTATCGCTCGCGCTTCCCGCCGACCCTCTCCGGCGCCTACGACGCCGAGATCGCCACGACCGACGCGCTCGTCGGCCGGCTCCTCGCCGCCCTCGAAGACGACGGCCGCCTTGCCGGCACCCTGGTCGTGGTGCTGGCGGACCACGGCGAGATGCTGGGCGAGCACGGCGAGATGACCCACGGCTTCTTCGTCTACGACGCCGCGGTGCGCATCCCCCTGCTGCTCGCCGGGCCCGGCGTCGGCGCCGGGGTGATCCGTGACCAGGTGCGCATCGTCGACGTGATGCCTACCGTCCTCGCCCACCTCGGAGTGGAGCCGCCGGCCGCCGTCCAGGGCGTGGACCTCCGGCCGCTCGTGCGCGGCGAGCGGCTGCGTCTGGTCGCGATCTCCGAGAGCTGGTTCCCGCGCTACCACTACGGCTGGAGCGAGCTGGTGGCGATCCAGGACGGCCGCCACAAGCTCATCCGCGCGCCCCGCCGCGAGGTCTACGACCTCGAGCGCGACGCGGCCGAGCGGGTGAACTTGGCCGCGCGGGAGAGCGCCCGTGCCGAGGGCATGGAGCGCGCCCTCGACCGCCTGCTGGCCGAGCTCGCGCGCGGCGCGGCGCCGGCGGGCCCGGTGACGGTGGACGCCGAGACCGCGGCGCGCCTGGCCGCCCTCGGCTACGCCGGCGGCGCGACGTCCGCCCGCCACCTCGAGGACCGGCCGCGCGCGGACCCCAAGGACAAGATCGGGCTCTACAACCTGTTGAAGGAGGCGGGAGCGGCGGCGACGGCGGGAGACCTCGACCTGGCGATCGCCAAGGTGACGCAGGCCCTGGCGGAGGACCCGGAGGTCGTCGAGGGGCACCTGCTGCTCGGCAACTTCCATCGCCAGGCCGAGCGCTTCGACGCCGCGGCGGCGGCCTATCGCGCCGCCCTCGCCGTCGACCCCGAGCATCAGGAGGCCCTCTACAGCCTGGCGCTGGCCTACGAAGAGCAGGGCCGCCTGGAGGACGCCATGGCCGGCCTCGACCGCGCCCACACCCTCGATCCCCGCAACGGCAAGGTCCTCTGGCTGCGCGCGGACGTGCGGATGCGCCAGGGACGCCACGCCGAGGCCGAGGCCGAGCTGCAGCGGGCGCTGACGCTCGACCTCGACCGGCCGCGCTTCCTCGCCAAGCTCGGCGAGTGCTACCTGGAGATGGGGAGGCCGGCCGAGGCCGAGACCCGTCTCGGGGAAGCGCTGGCCGAGAACCCCGGACTCGCCGGCGCCCATTTCCATCTCGGCTTGGCGCGCGAGGAGCAGGGCCGGCCGGCCGGCGCCATGGCGGCCTACCGCCGGGAAGTCGCCCTGCACGCGGACGCCTACCGGGCTCGCTTCAACCTGGGCAAGCTCCTCCTCGCAGGCGGCCGGCCCGCGGACGCCGCGGAGCAGCTCCGGCAGACGCTCGCGACCCAGCCCCAGTTCGCGATCGGCTACCTCTATCTCGCCAAGGCACTCCTCGATTTGGGCGACCTCGCCGGGGCGGAGAAGGCGGCGCGGCAAGGCCTCGACCGCAAGCCCGAGGCTGCCGTGGCGCCGCTCGGCCACTACGTCCTGGCCGACGTCTACAGCCGCCAGGGCCGCCGCGCCGAGGCGGCCCGCGAGGCGGCCGCGGGCCGCCGGCTCGCCGCGGCGGCGCAGGGAGGGTGAGGGTCAGGCGAGCAGCGGATCGCAGCCGCCCGCGGCGGTGAGGTCCGCCACTACCCAGTCGGCGCCGGCCGCCGCCAGCGCCGCCGCCGGCGTGCGGCCGGTGGCCACCGCCAGGCACGGGATGCCGTGGGCGCGCGCGCAGCCGACGTCGTGCACGCTGTCGCCGACGATCAGCGTCTCCTCGGCCGCGAACCGCCGCCCGGTGGCGCGCGCCGCGCGCTCGAGCGCCACCGGCGGCAGCGCCGAACGCTCGACCGCGTCGCAGCCGTAGGCGCCGAAGGGGAAGAAGCGGTTGAGGTCGAACGGCGCGAGCTTGGCGCGCGCCCCCGGCTCCCAGTTGCCGGTGAGGAGGCCGATCGCCGCCGCCTGCGGCCTCGTCGCCAGCCGCTCGAGCAGCTCGATGACCGCCGGCAGGAGCCGGATGCGCTCGCGCACGAGGTCGCGCTCCAGCCGCTCGAGGTAGAGCGCACGGAAGCGCGGCAGCGCCGCCGCGACCGCCTGCCGCTCGAGCCCCGCGCCGGCCATCAGGTCGAGCACGATCTGCGGATCGGTCTTGCCGACGAAGTCGTAGCCGTCGAGGTCGCCCGTCGTGCCGAAGACCTCGACGAGGGCGTCGCCGAAGAGCGGCCGCACCTGCCGGCCGCAGTCGACCAGCGTGCCGTCGACGTCGAAGAGGATCAGGCGCACGAGGGCTATGATACCGGCCCCGTCCATGCGCACCGACCGGCGCCACGACTTCTACTCGACCGAGGGGATCACCTACCTCAACTGCGCGCATCTCGGGCCGATGCCGCGCCTCGCGATCGAGGCCGTGCGCGCGGCGCTGCGGCTCAAGATGACGCCGCAGCTGGTCGCCGACCGCGACTTCTTCGCCTACCCCGACGCCTACCGCGGCGCCGTGGCGCGCCTGCTCGGCGTGCCGCCGTCCGACGTCGCGGTGACCGACTCCACGACCTCCGGCATCATGCTGATGGTCAACGGGCTCGACTGGCGGCCGGGCGACCGCGTGCTGATCCCGGCCGGCGCCTTCCCCGCCAACCGCTTCCCCTGGCAGTGGCTCGAGCGCCAGGGCGTCGAGGTGATGGCGGTGCCGGAGGACCCGTCGCGGCCCGACGTCGAGCGCTTCGCCGCCGCGCTGACGCCGCGCACACGCGTGGTGTCGGTCGAGTGGGTGAGCTATCGCACGGGACGGCGGCGCGACCTCGCGGGCCTCTCCGCCCTCTGCCGCGAGCACGGCGCGCTCTTCGTCGTCGACGGCACGCAAGGCGTGGGCGGCCTCGCGCTCGACCTCGCCGCCACACCCTGCGACCTCCTCGCCTGCTCCGGCTACAAGTGGATGCTCGGCCCCTACGGCATCGGCTTCGCCTACCTGACGCCGGCCCTCACCGACCGCCTGGTGCCGCACAACGTCAACTGGTTCCGCGTCGAGGGCGCGGAGGACTTCAGCCGCCTCGGCGAGTGCGCGCTCGAGCTGGTGCCCGGCGCCCCGCGCTTCGACAAGAACGCCCCGGCGAGCTTCTTCGACGTCGCCGGCGCCACCGCCGCGGCCGAGTACCTGAACGGCGTCACGCCGTGCGCGATCGAGGAGCACGTCCGCGGCTTACTCGATCGCCTGATCGCCGGCCTCCCGCCCGGCTACTCCCCCGCCGGCTCGCTCCAGCCCGAGCACCGCTCGAACATCCTCTGCTTCACCGCCGGCGACGAGGAGGCGACGCGCCAGGCCTGCGCGCGCCTCCGCGAGGCCGGGATGATCGTCAGCCTCCGCGACGGCGCGATCCGCATCTCGCCGTGCATCTACAACACCGACGAGGACATCGACCGGCTGCTCGCGCTGCTCTAGAGCCCGGGGAAATGCCGCGCCTGCACATCGTCGATGGCTTTGGAGAGGAAGTAGGTCTGACGCTCGAAGAGAGCGACGCCACCCAGGACGAAGTGGCGGTCCCCATTCCGCCGTCGGATCCGTCGCTTCACCCTGCCTCATTCCCGCCACCGCGGCGGCTTCTTGGTCTCCAAGAAGGTCGCGATGCCGCGCTTGCAGTCGCCGGTCGCGCGGGCGGCGGCGTTGGCGGCGGCGGCGTGGGCCATGGCTTCCGCGAGCGGCATGCCGACGATCTCGAGGAGCAGGCGCTTGGTGCGGGCGATCGACTCGGAGCTGCCGTTGGTGAGGATCTGGACGGCCAGCTCCTCGCCGGCGGCGCGCAAGGTCTCCGCCGGCACGACGCGGTTGGCGAGGCCGATCGCGAGGGCGCGGCGGGCGTCGAGCGGCTGTGGGAAGAGGAGGAGCTCGCGCAGGTCGGCGCCGCGCACCCGCAGCGGCAGGAAGGTCGCGACGAGCGCCGCCACGAAGCCGATGCGGACCTCGCTGTAGAGGAAGGTCGCGCCCTCGGCGGCGACCACGACGTCGTGCGCGGTGGCGAGGCCGCAGCCGCCGGCGACGCACGAGCCGTGCACCAGCGCCAGCGTCAGCGCCTCCTGGCGCAGCACGGCGTCGAAGAGGTCGCGCAGGCGGCGGGAGTCGGCGAGGTTCTCCTCGGCGCCGGCGTCGCGCAGCGCGCGCAGGTGGTCGAGGTCGGCGCCGGCGCAGAAGTGCTTGCCGGCGCCGGCGAGGAGTACCGCCCGCACGCCCTCCTCGCGCAGCGGCCGCCGGTAGAGCGCGGTCAGCTCCGCGATCATGCGCGGCGAGAGGGCGTTGGCGCGCGGCGCGTCGTTCAGCGTCACCCACAGGAGGTCGCCGGCCTGGCGGACCTCGATCGCCTCCCAGCGGCCGGTCGCGGCGTCGCTCATCGTCCGGCCGCGCGCGCCGCCGCGACCAGTGCGTCCGGCAGCTCGATCTCCATCTGCAGCAGCCCCTGGGCGTGGGTCTTGCCCTGCGCGTCGGTCTTCAGGCTCTCCGTGCCGCCGCCACCCAGCGAATCGTGGAGGATGAAGTTCAGGGCGAGGAGGTTCGGCACCTCGAAGCGCTCGACCGGCCCGCGGCAGACCTCGCGGAAGTGCTCCTTGACGCGCTCGGCGGTGAGCTCGCGGCGCAGCATCTCGTAGACCTCCGGCGTGAGCGCGATGAGGCCGACGTTCGAGGCGTCGCCCTTGTCCCCCGAGCGGGCGAGCGCCACCTCCGCCAGCCGCACCTTCACGCGCGCTCCTCCGGCGCGCTCGCGGGCTCGTCGGGTGTGCGCACCCGGCTGCGCAGGAGGCCGGCCGCGCCGGCCGCCGCTACCGGCGCAGCGAGGACGAGCGCCGTCGCCGGCCGCGCCAGAGCCGGGTGGTGGATGGCGGGGAAGACCGCGCGGAGACCGAGGTCGAGCGCCGCGCCGTGGCGCGCCTCGAGAGCGGCGAAGGCGGTGAGGCCCCCGGCGGTAAGGAGCGCCAACCCTCCCAGCCGACGCGCCCGGCTCCACCCCGCCTGGAGCCCCCGGTGGAGGAGCACGGTCCAGAGGAAGGCGAGCGCCAGCGCCCAGCCCGCGAAGGCGAGGCGGTCGGCCACCGCGCTCGCGAGGAAGCCCAGCAGGAGGATCGGCACCAAGCCGCCCAGGAGCGGCGCGTACCACCGCCAGAGCAGAGCCCGGCCGGCGCTCACGAAGTCACCCTACCCGGAAATTCACCGCGTGGCCGCATGGCCCATGCTCATACCTCTTCGACCGTGACCTCGATCCGGCTCTCCACCTCCTCGCGCGCCAGGAGCGCCGGCCAGTAGGCCACCACCTCCTGCGGCTTGGGACGGCCGCCGGCGAAGCCGGTCACGCCCGGCGGGCCGGCGGTGACGAGCGGCGCGATCTCCATGCCGAAGCGCTCGACCTTCCTGCGGTCGGCGTCGCGCACGCCGAGCCGCAGCACCACCTCGGGCGGCTCGGCCGGCGCCGGGAAGATCCCCGGCAGGCAGGTGCCGACGCCCAGGAGCTCGACCGAGCGCTGCTCCGGCTCGAAGGTGACCCCGGCCCGCTCGAGCCGCCGCCACACGGTCTCCGCCGCGAGCTCCGCCTTCGCGACCGCGTCCGGACCCGACAGCGTGATCTGCCCGCTCGTCTTGTAGCCCGCGAGATAGGAGGCCGAAACCTTGAGGTACGGCGTGTTGGGGCGGCCGCGCACGCCCGAGACCTCCACGCGATCGGGCCCCTCCTGGCGCAGGCGGATCGAGGTGAAGTCGGCGATGACGTCGGGGGTGATGTACTCCTCGGGGCGCGCCATCTCGTAGAGGAGCTGCTCGGCGACGGTGGCGACCGTCACCATGCCGCCGGTCCCGGCGTGCTTGGTGACGACGAAGCTGCCGTCCTCGCGCGCCTCGACGATCGGGTAGCCGACGTTCCAGAGGTCCTCGACCTCCCGCCAGCGGCTGTAGTTGCCGCCGGTGCACTGGGCGCCGCACTCGATGATGTGCCCGGCGACGGTGCCGGCGGCCAGGCGGTCCCAGGCGTCGGGGGCCCAGCCGAACTCGTGGATCATCGGCGCCAGCGCGAGCGCGGTGTCGGTGACGCGGCCGCAGAGTACGATGAGCGCCCCCTCCGCGAGCGCCTTCACCACCGGCCGCGCGCCCAAGTAGGCGTTGGCGCTGGTCATGCGGTCGACGACGTCGGCGATCGGCTCGCCGTGGTCCATGTTGCGCAGCGGGTGGCCGGCGGCGACGAGATCGCGCAGGCGCGGCAGGACATCGTCGCCCTCGACCACGCCGACGCGCACGCCCGAGACGCCGAGCTCGTGCGCCACCTCGAAGATCCTGGCCCGGCAGGCGTGCGGGTTGAGACCGCCGGCGTTGGTGAGGACGCGGACGTTGCGCGCCTTGAGGTCGGGCAGGACGCGGCGGACGAAGTCGATGAAGTCGGTGGCGTAGCCGAGACCGGGGTCGCGCCGCTTCTGCCGCATCATGATCGACAGCGTCACCTCGGCGAGGTAGTCCATGCCGATGTAGTCGATCGGGCCGCCGCGCAGGAGCTCGACCGGGGCGTCGACGTTGTCGCCCCAGAAGCCTTGCCCGTTGCCGATGCGGACGGTGCGCATGCGGTCGCGAAGGTTAGCACGCGGTCCGCGGGCGGCCGGGGGCGCGGCGCCGGTGCGCGAACCCCGCGGGTATGATCCCCGGCCGATGGCAACTTCCACGGGACGATGGAGCGAGGCCGAGGCGCGGCGCTGGGCGGCGGCGACGCCCGATCCGCTGCTGGGCCTGCGCGTCTACACCTCGCGCCTCCTCGGCGCCGACCCGGCGCTCGTGCTGCACGGCGGCGGCAACACCTCGGTCAAGTCGGTCGTGCGCGACATCCTCGGCGACAACGTCGAGGTGCTTTGGGTCAAAGCGAGCGGATGGGATCTGGCGACGATCGAGGCCGCGGGGTTCGCACCGCTCGAGCTCGGGCGATGCCGCCGGCTGCTCGACGTGCCGGCGATGAGCGATCTCGAGATGCTGCGCGAGCTGCGCCGCTGCCGCCTCGATCCGCAGGCGCCGGACCCGTCGGTCGAGGCGCTCCTCCATGCCTTCCTTCCCCACCGCTTCATCGACCATACGCACGCCGACGCGGTGCTGGCGCTCATCCAGACGCCGGACGGGGCGCGGCGGGCGCGCGCGCTGTACGGGGACGAGTACCTGATCGTGCCGTATGTGAAACCGGGGTTCGATCTGGCCGTCGAGTGCAGGCGGCGGTGGCTTGCGGCGACCAAGAACGGGTGGGAGCCGCAGGGGATGATCCTCCTCCACCACGGCGTCTTCACCTTCGACGACGACGCGCGCGCGAGCTACGAGCGGATGCTGGCGTGCGTGGCGCGGGCGGAGAAGGCGCTGGGCGCGGCCGCCACGGCGAAGCGGAGCTCTGCCGCGGTGCGACGAGCGGCGCAGCCGCCGGGCTGGAACCCGCCGGCTATCGCGGCGCTGCGCGCCGAGCTGTCGCGCCTCGCGGGGAAGCCGCTCGTCGTGCGCCTCGTCGACGACGCGGCGGCGTGCCGGTTCGTCGACCGCCCGGATCTCGACAAGGTCGCGCTGCGCGGCACCCTGACGCCCGACCACGTGCTGCGCACCAAGCGCATCCCCGCCGTGGTGCGCGACCCGCGGCGCGCCGCGCGCATCCTCGACCGCTACGCCGCCGCCTACCGCCGCTACTTCGAGCGCCACGCCGGCGGGCGCGGCCTCACCATGCTCGATCCGGCGCCGCGCATCGTGCTCGCGCCCGGCCTCGGGTTCTTCGCCGCCGGCCCCACCGCGCGCGAGGCCGAGATCGCGGCCGACATCTACCGGCACACCATCGCCGCCATCGCGGCGGCCGAGCGGCTCGGCGGCTTCCGGCCGCTCCCGGCGCGCGACCTCTTCGAGGTCGAGTACTGGGATCTCGAGCAGGCGAAGCT